>JBEKBH010000015.1:0-94088 GCA_050015495.1 Verrucomicrobiia bacterium | reverse complement strand
AAGCCGACCACACAAAAAATCACCCCGCCGTCTTTTTGTGACAGATAGTGGCCGGTCAGCGCCGCATAGGGCCAGAACAAGAGCACGGCGGGCGTCACCCCAAAATAGAGGTAGAACTTCCCCTTGTAATAACTCAGGTCGTGTAACCGGGCAGGGCCATGCCGATAGCGTTCATTGGTGGTCGGATCATACGGGTCGGCGAGTTGTGCGAACTCGGACGGCACATCTTTCTTCAGGCTGAGCTGGCCGGCGCGAAACCCCTGCACCAACAAATTGTAGTACGCGTCCGCCGTATTCGGACCCCCGAGTTCGAACACACCCGGTTGGACCACACATACGTACACCCCGATGACCAATGCGCACACTGCGGTCAGTGAGATCCAAGCCTTTTTCATTGTGCCACACCAGCCAGCCCCTGGTAATGTTGTCGCAAGAACATCGTCTGCCTGATGGACATGTTAGGCACTTCTCCAGCCGAACACACGAACTTTGTGGAGCGAGGAAGCGTAGGAACTTGTCCGCTGTCTACACGCGCGTTGCGCGACGCCGCCGGACATCCCACCCCTTGGAACGCCTTGGACTCGAGAGCCCACACCCTCAGCAGGGGTCCCCCATTTGCTCCTATTCTTCCGCAGGCAATTGACGCACACATTTACTTACCTACCGCGACAATCGCCTCGTTCACGCCCGGCCCGCCGTAGGCGCGGTCCGTACACGTCGCACTCGACCCACAGCGCGGTTTCACCGAGAGCAACGATTGCTTCCTCGACATTCATCAGAACACCCCCACGACATCCCGATCCCGCGCATCAAACAGCGTCTCCCCCAATGTTGCCGCTGCTTCGCGCACGAGGCTCTCCCAAGCGATCGTCACCTCGTGAATCCGCTCACCCGGTCGAAAGCCAGTCTTGGGGGATGTGGAACGAGCACACCCTCCCGTCCCCGCCGCTATCGGCGCGCCCCAACTCAAGCCAGCGCGATGCAGGCGCTTACGCGTTGACATCCTGTCAGTGCGTTCGTAGGCTTGGCTTGGAATGTCCCCCACGGAACGAGAGCAACGGCTGATGTTTCTCGGGTTGACGCCACGCGATGCTGAATCGCTCCGGGCGTTGCGCCCGTTGTTCGAAAAGCACGTCGTGGCGGTTGAAGATGCGTTCTACGTGCAATTGCTCGCGTTTCCCGAAGCCGCGCAATTGCTGCGCGACCGCACGACCGTCGAGCGTCTGAAAAAGCTCCAGCGCGATTACCTCCTGCGGATTACGGATGGCGTGTTTGACGACGCGTATTTCGAGGACCGGCTGCGCGTTGGGAAGACGCATGAGCGCGTGGGGCTGAGTCCCCGGTGGTATCTGTTGGGGTACAACATCTACTTCCGGTTGTTCGTCCCGCTCATTCGCGAATTCTTCGCCAACGATCCGGATCGCGCGTACGAATCGATCCTTGCGTTGGAGAAGGTGTTCATGCTCGATGCGTCGCTGGCGATGGATGCGTACATCGTCAGCGACCGGTACCGCCATTTGCAGCAGTTGGAAAGCATCGTCAACGATTCCGCCGATGTGATTTTCGCACTCGACGCGGAAAACCATATCCGCTCATGGAACCGGGCCGCCGAGGGCGTATTTGGCTGGCGCGCCGAGGAGATTGTCGGCAACCCGCTGGCGATGCTCGTGCCACCCGAGGTGCTCAAGATGGGCGAATTACAGCGCATTGAACGCGAGATCGCCCGTGACGGGCACTGTCACCTGGAAACGGTCCGGCTGGCCAAGGACGGCCGGCGAGTGCCCGTGGAGGTCAGCGTTTCCCTGCTGCGCGATCCGCAGGGACACCCGATTGGCCGGTCGGCGATCCTGCGTGACATTACCGAGCGCAAGCGGCTTGAGGAAGACAAGCTGCGGGCGGAGCGGCTGGCGGTCATTGGCGCGATGTCGGCGCGACTGGCGCACGAAATCCGCAATCCGCTCAGTTCGATCACGCTGAACATCGACCTGGTGGGGGATGAGATCGAGATGCTGGCGAAGGAGCGGGCCGGGGCCGGCGACGAAGCGCGGTCCCTGTTGCGGTCGATCGACTCGGAGGTGCGGCGCATCCAGCGAGTGACGGAGGATTATTTGCAGTTCGCGCGCATGCCCAAGCCGCGGCGGTCGCGCATCTCGCTGAATGAAGCGATCTCCCAGGGAATTTCGTTTATGGAATCCCTGTTCGCCGCGACCGGGGTAAATGTCGAAACCGATTTGTTTGAACCGCTCCCGGCCATCGACGGTGACGAAAGCCAGTTGTGGCAGGCGGTCCTGAATCTCGTGCGCAACTCGATTGAAGCGATGCCCAATGGCGGGACGCTCACCCTGCGCACGGCGCGGGTGCGGTCCGTCATCGTGCTGACGATTTCCGATACCGGCAAAGGAATGACGGAAGAAGAGCGCCAGCAGATCTTCAAGCCGTTTTTCAGCACGAAACCGAGCGGCACGGGCCTGGGATTGCCGTTGGTGCAACAAGTCGTCGCCGAACACGGCGGGACGATTCGTTGCGAGAGTGCGCCCGGCCAGGGCACCACGTTCATCATCGAACTACCGTGCGCCGAGGAGTCCATCCATGCCCCGAAGAGCTGAGATCCTGTTGATTGACGATGAAGAAGCGCTGTGCACGGCGGCGGAGAAGATTCTCGCCAAGGAAGGCTACCATGTCACATCGCTCAACACCGCGACCGATGGCCTGGCGAAATTCGAAAGCGATGGCGCCGACCTGTTGATCACCGACCTGATGCTGCCGGACCTGGAGGGCATCCAGGTGCTGAAACGCGCCAAGGAGATCCGCCCGACGGTCGAGGTCATCGTCATCACCGGGCATGCCACGGTCGAGAAGGCGGTCGAGGCGATGCGGCTCGGTGCGTACGATTTCATCGAGAAACCGCTCGACCGCATGGCGCTGGTCAAGGCCGTGAGCAAGGCCGTCGAGAAGCAGCGGCTCGCGGAAGAGAACCGGCGGTTGCGCGAGGAATTGCAGCAGCAACGCAGCGAAGACGCGCTGATTGGCAACAGCGATCCGATGGTGGCGGTCAAGAAACTCATCCGCCAAATCGCGCCGACGGACGTCAGCGTGCTCATCCAGGGCGAGAGCGGCACGGGCAAGGAAGTCGTGGCCGACGTGATCCACAACCTGAGCCAGCGGCGCGATCATGCGATTGTGAAGATCAGTTGCGCGGCGATTCCCGAAACGCTGCTGGAAAGCGAGTTGTTCGGCTACGAACGCGGGGCGTTCACCGGCGCGGCGGGTTCCAAGCCCGGGAAGTTCGAGCTGGCCGATGGCGGCACGCTGTTTCTCGACGAGATCGCGGAGATGAGCCCGCAATTGCAGGCGAAGCTGCTGCGCGTGTTGCAGGACGGCCGTTTTCAGCGTCTCGGCAGCGTCAAGGATGTGCAGGTGGACGTCCGCGTGATCAGCGCGACGCACGTGGACATTCGCCAGGCGATTGCCGACGGGGAATTTCGCGAGGACCTGTTCTACCGTCTCAACGTGGTGAATGTCCAGTTACCCTCGCTGCGGCAGCGCGTCGAGGATATTCCCTTGTTGGCGGAGCATTTTCTGAAGAAGTACGCGACACGGATGCAGAAAAACGTGCACGGGTTCGCGCCGGCGGCCCTGGAACAATTGGCCGGTCACCCGTGGCCCGGCAACGTTCGCGAGCTGGAAAACTCGATGCAACGCGCCATTGTCGTCGCGTCGGGCGACACCATCCAGATGTTTCAGTTGAACCCTCCGCCCTCGGTCAGCGCCGGTGGAGAATCTCTGGGGCCATCGATCACCATTCCCATTGGTTTGCCGATGGCGGAAGCCGAGGATCGGATCATTGCCGCCGCACTCAATCAATGTGGCGGCGACAAAGAGAAGGCCGCCAAGCTCCTTGGGATATCGTCACGGACGCTTTATCGGCGGTTCTCGAAGCCAGAAAACTAAAGGGCGCGTATGTGTCAAGTTGTCGCCAAGCGGCGTCGTGGCTGACAAGCTGGCAGATAGGACGGCATCCTCTGGTTTTGCGAGTGGATTTCCAACAAGCTTGGCGTCAATGGGTTGCGCAAACGGCGCTCCTTGTGGCATTCACAGTGCTATTCCGTCGAGCGTGAGGGAAACCGACCGACAAACAGCGATTTTATTGGTGGATGACGATGTCGAAGTGCTGAAGGCGCTCAAGAAGGTGCTGGAGAAAGACGGCTTCGAGGTCCTCCCGCATGCTGACGCGCCCAGCGCCATGCAGTTTATCAACGACACGAAGAAGCCGTTCGACCTCGTCATCACCGACGTGTCCATGCCCGGGATGACCGGCACGGCGTTCCTCAACGCTGTCAAGGCGGCGTTTCCCAAGGTGCCAGTGATCATTATCACCGCCTTTGGCGACTGGGGTCAGTACATGGAAACGATCCGCAATGGCGCCTGTGAATACCTCAACAAGCCGCTCGACAAGAGTGAACTTCTTTCGGCCGTGCGACGGGCGCTGAAGGCCGGCACACCCGAAGCGCGGGTGTAGCGCCGGTGGCTTGTCAAACTTCAAGCGACGGCTTCCCCTCACCTTGATCCTCTCCCCCGAGGGGAGAGGAGAACCCATCGCCGATCAGGATCTCGCGTTCGAGTGCAGAACGCGCAGTTGAAGAAGTTCCGAGACGGTTTCGATATCCCCGACGGTTGTCCATTGCCCGACGCTGAACCGCACCGCGCCGCAGCCGACTTTTTCCGGCACACCCATTGCCCGCAGCACGTGCGACATTTCGTGGCTGCGCGCGTGGCAGGCGGACCCGGTGGATGCGGCGACTTCGGGGATTTTTTTGAGCAGTTCCTGGCCGAACTGGCCTTCGATGCTGACGTTGAGCGTGTTGGGCACGCGTTCGGTGGGATGCCCATTGAGGTGCAGGCGGCGTCCAAACATTTTCTTCAGATTGTCGTAAAGATGATCGCGCATCGCGAGGGAATGACCCCAGCGCGAATCCAGTTCCTTGGCGGCCAGTTCGCAGGCTTTGCCGAGGGCGACGATGAGCGGGACGTTTTCCGTGCCGGCGCGGCGGCCGGACTCATGACCGGCGCCGTGGACCAGCGGTTCGAGTTGCACCCCGCCACGGATGTAGAGCGCGCCAACGCCCTTGGGCGCGTAAAACTTGTGCCCGGCAATGCTCAACAGGTCGACTTTCAGGTCGTCCACGAGCGTCGGAATTTTACCAACGGATTGCGCGGCGTCGGTGTGCATCAGGATGCCGCGAGAACGGGCCAGTTGACCGATGGCCTGGATCGGCTCGATGGTGCCGACCTCGTTATTGGCGTGCATGACCGAGATGAGGATCGTGGTCGGACGAATCGCGGCTTCGACATCGGCCACTTTCACCATTCCGTAACGATCCACGGGCAGGTAGGTGACGAAGAAGCCGAGCCGCTCGAGAAACTTGCAGGGACTGTGGATGGCGGAGTGCTCGATCTGCGTCGTGATGATGTGGTAGCCCTGTTGGCGCAGTGTGAACGCCACGCCCTTAATCGCGGCGTTGTTGGATTCACTGCCGCCGCTGGTGAAAACCACCTCGTCGGCGTGACAGCCGAGGAGGGCGGCGACCTGTTCGCGGGCGTTTTCGACGGCGGCTTTGGCGTGCTCGCCGTAGGCGTGCAGGCTGGACGGATTGCCAAACTCCTCGTGCAGGAATGGTCCCATCGCCTCCGCCACTCGCGGGTCAACAGGCGTCGTCGCGTTGTAATCCAGATAAACCATACCCAAGGATTAGTTTAGCAACGTCGGCGCCATCGCGGCAAGCTTCCGTGCAATGCTTTGAACCGGCACCTCAAGCTGCTGTGATCGTTTCGCAGTGGGTTGCGGCGATGACTTTTTGTGCTTTCTTCGCGCGTCCATCAGCGGTGTAATGGGGTTTGCACGCTTGACCGACGTGGAGGAAAGATATGAATGACTCGATGACGAACAGATCCGTCTCACTTGGCGCTTTGCGGTGGTCGGCAAGGTTATGGAGCATCCTCGCTGTCGGTATCGTGCTGTTGTTTGCCTTCGGGGAAGGATTGAACCCGTCGCGGTTCACTCCACAAGAGTTGGTATTGTTTGTGTTCTTTCCAGTGGGGGTTTGCCTGGGGATGGCTGTGGCTTGGCGGTGGGAAGGCTTGGGCGGAGGCATCACGGTGGCGAGCCTCGCCGCGTTTTATCTGGTGGATCGCCTCACGTCGTCGAGTTTTCCAAGGGGCTTCGCTTTAGTCGCGTTCGCCGCACCGGGTTTCTTGTTTCTTCTGTGCTGGCTGTGGACACGGTTAACACCCAAGGAGCACGGACTCTGACAATTCGGTCGAGCAAATGGACGGCCGCTACGCGGTCCACGTCGTTTGGTCCCGCGTGGGTGAGCTTTGAATGTTAGACCGCATGGGTGCGCCCATGCAAATCGACTATCTTGCAGACCACCAAGGTTTCATTCCGACTCTTGCGCAGTGGCATCACCGTGCGTGGGCATATCTACGCCCGGGTGATTCGGTCGAGGCGCGCATTACGAGGCTTCGAGAGTGTTGCGGCCATCGCGAGATACCGACAGTCGTGATCGCGTTCACTGAGCGCACACTGGCTGGTTCGGCTATGCTGGTCGAGCACGACATGGACACGCGCATGGACCTGTCGCCATGGTTGGCCGGGGTTTTCGTCGCTCCCGTCCAGCGGCGGCATGGTGTCGGCGCTGCGCTGGTTCAGCGGGTCATTGAGGACGCGACTGCGCTTGGCGTGCAGCGGCTTTACCTCTACACTCCGAGCACAGAGCACTTTTACTCACGCCTCGGCTGGTCGCTCGTCGAGCGCACGAGCTACCGAGGAGCAGACGTAGCTGTGATGTCTTATGAATGTCCGGTCTAATCGCTGCCGCCAATGCCGGTTCCACGTTCCTCCGTCGCCGGGGCTATGGAGGACAAGCCTGTTCCGCCCTCGCGGTTCACGTCGGATGGCCCCACGCGGCCGAGCTCTGGACGTTAGGCCTGTTTACCGGCTCGCATGAAAGCAAGAATTCTTAAAGTGAGCGGCCTCTTGGTTTCCCTGGGCAGTATTGCATTCGGCATTTATTGGGTTGTGCAGTTTGGGCAGTCAGACAGTCCAGACCGTTCATTGTTGATCGCGCCCCTGTTCTTCCTTGGGCTTCCACTGACATTTATCGGGAACATGGTCGGCGGGATACTTCTCATGGCGGGCAAGGGGCTGTGGTTTTATGCGCTCCCGATCATGATTTGCTATTTCGGGCAATGGCAACTGGTGGCTCGGTGGTTGTATCGGAAGGGCGACAATGTGGATTGACTGCTACAACGTGCCTGACCAGCCACTGGAGCCAACGCCGGTTGGCGCATTCCTCCGTCGCCACTGACGATGGGTTCACTTATGAATGGTTCATGGCATCAGCGGCATCCCATGCCGAAGAAGCCGACCCTGGAGCAGCGCGTGAACTGGCATCTCGCCCACGCGAAAGCGTGTGGTTGCCGCGAAATTCCGAAAACGGTGAAGGCCGAGTTGCGTCGCCGCCGGCAGGCAGGGAAATCGTAACAGAAAACATCTTGACGCCTCGATGCTCATAGGCGTACAAGCGCAACGTCACCCTGTTTAGGGCCTGTTATCTACGGCCCAAAGATGCGTCATGTCTGCGCACAGGCTAGAAGTAGCCGGAGGATTGGAATGCGAGGCGGCGTCTAATGGAGTTATTCGGATTCCCTGCACGGTCGCGGCTGAGCTACGCCCGTAGTTGTTCAGCAGTTCATAACGAGCAACTGAACTTAAGTAGACATACCATGACCATTGAACTGCCGTGTGAATCGCTGCGACTGCATTTCAGCACCCTTAGGTTTTCCGGGTTAACGTCGCGGGCACGGTGGGATAAGACGGAATCACGTTTCACCAAGAAAGGAGAGCAGCCAATGAGGACAAGAAGTCACAGCAAAATCCACTGGAGAATTTCAATATTCGTGTTGACGGTCTTCGTCTTGTGCGCTGGTCGTCATGGTTACGGGCAGCAGGCGTCGGAAAGCCAGCATCGGGCCCCAAGACCAAACCAACATTCACCAACGGTCCCTGCAACTGTACGACAAGCTATGCCGCTCGATCTCGCGAGATTGGAGGCTTTGGCAAGTTCGTCTTCCATCGACGTACCACTTGATATTGTACTGGTGCAGGATGAAACTGGGAGTTTCTCGGACGACCTACCAGAGTTGCAAGCCCTCGCCCCACAAATCTGGGATAGCGTGGGTGCCATTGCGCACGCGGGATTCCGCATGAGCGTGGTTGGTTTCAGGGATTTCGCACAGAGTGACTGGGGTGATTCTGGTGACTGGGTTTACCGTCTTGTCAGCGACTTTACAACGAACCGCGACGAATTCGCGACAGCAATCAATGCCCTGACGGCCGACGGTGGGAATGACACACCCGAGGGCCAGTACGCGGCGCTAGACTATCTTGTGGTGCCCAACCATCCTTGCATCGACAGCGATGGAAACGGTAGCTGTTCGGATCCCAACGACACTCCGGTCGGCCAAGAACCGCATTTTCGGTCCGGTGCCCAGAAGGTAATTCTCCTGACAACTGATGCGGACTTCCACAGTCCCGCCAACACACCGGGGTATCCGGGGCCGAGCCGAGACACTGTGGTGAGTGACGTCCTGGCCGCACGCGCAATTGTGATTGGCTTGGTTCCCGGAGGAGCCGGGGCCATTCCTGAAGTGGACGACCTTGCGCAAGTGACTGGGGGCAGCGTGCAAGATACCGGCACTTCAGGGGAACAAGTCGCGGAGGCCATCATCGCCGCGCTGGGTGGGATCAAACCTGTAAGCGCGGACCTGTCCACCATTGCCGTCAGTCCCGCTTCAGCGCCAGCGGATGGAAGAACTCCGGTTGCAATCACAGTCACGCTTTCGGATACGGATGGCAACCCGGTATCGGGTAAGCAGGTACTCGTTTATACAAGCAGGGGAATCGTTGATAGTGTGACCCAGCCCTGCTGTCGTACTGGCAGCAGCGGCACTGCAGTCGCGACTTTGGTATCGAGTCTGAGTGGTAATTCCGTCGTACACGCAGTGGATGTAAGCGACAACATTACGCTCACCCAGGGCGTGACGGTGGAGTTTAGCGCGGGCACGCCACCGGGGGCGCCGCTCACATCAGCAATCGACACTCTTCATTTCAACACCAAATTGGCGCTCGATAATCTGGCGACCGTCGCACCAAACATCGCTGATACAGGGGATTCGTTTGCGGCTGCCATCGGCCCCGATGAAGTAAGCGGAATCCTGGATGCCGTAGTTAACGGAGTTAGCCTTGGGCTCGCCAGCGCGGCCGTGCAGGCAGGAAAGCCGGTCGCAGATTTGACGATTTCAGGGCTTGTTGATTCAAAAGTTGCAACGCCGCTTCTTGAAGCAGGCGAGGGAAGACTTTTCAATGTCGCAATTAGTGTCGGCATAGATGGAGAGGCGGTTTCCGCCGTGGCGAAGTCAGCCCTGCTCGATGGCCTCGACCAGTATGCCGCGGAACTGGCCGGAGATTCTGTTGAAACAGTGGTTGACGACGGTGTGGCGAATGTTCTTGGACCCCTTTTGAAATCCACGGATTCTCTCGCCTCACTGGCAGGCGCATTCACATCAGACGTCTCCACTTGGGAATCGACTCTTAACGACGCGTACACCGGTACGGAATCGGGTATCCCGTCGATAAGCCCAAGCACGCAACAATTGTACGTAACAGACCTCACGCTGAGGTCATGGGTACCTTCCGTCTTGAACACTGAGGTTGGGCAGGAACAATCGCTTTTGAGCGTGATGTGGAGCGCGAAGGAGTCTGAAGAGAGTGATGCTTGGCTGCTTCTGTTCGCAAAGGTCGGGATGGACGTGGGCGCGACCATCGCCTTGGATGGCCCCGGAGCGGTCGGCGCTGCTGCAGCGAGCACGGCCATTGATGCCTGGATTGATGTTGCGACAGTCAAGGATGACGGATGGGGCTACCAAATCGGATTGGGGACAATGAACGGGTTAGTCGACGCCGAGCGCACAGTGGTGGCGAACGAGTTGAGTGGTTACAGCAGAATCCTGAACTCACTCTATCCACAGACGACCGTGGGCCAAGTCGTGAGCGTGACAGACATCTCCGCAGGCGGCTACATTCTTGCGTTGTGGTGGAACGAACTTACTTCATACTCTGATGTCCAGGTGAGGAACACAAGTGCGGATCCGATCACGTATTTGGTGATCGCGCGATACGGCGGTGATGCGTGGTTATACGGCATCGAAAATAGGTACTTGCCCCTCGTCAGTCAGGCGGCAGCTACAGGAGTCCCGCCAAGCCAAACGGCGACCGTAAGGGTCTATTACAAGAATCAATATCAGAGTGGTCTCTCGCCCAAAGGGGGAAGCGATATCACATTCGATGTGTTGGCGACAAACGAGAAGGGGACGTTTTATGTCGGAAGCACCCTCGAAACGTGGAATCCGACGCGGCAGGAGTCTTCAGCCGCCATCGCATCCATAGGGACAAGGATGGCGACGAGGTCAGCCACGGCTGCCGTAACAAATGCCGTCACTATTGACAACCCGGTGTTTGTCAGCGTGTCGAGTCTTTCCGGTGGGGTCTACGAGGCGCGCATCTTCATTAGCAATCCGTTTGCGGGTCCGATCGACGTGCAGTTGACGCAACCCTTGCCCTCCGGCATTACTGTGTTGGCCACTGACGGAAACAACACGGGATCGGCCATAACGTGGACGAAGCATGTGGAGGCAGCTGACATAACGAGCGTGTCGGCTCAATTCGTGCCGTCCACGACGATCAACGGACGGCCTGTCTGGTTGCCAGGAACAATGACCTTTGTGGAGCCGACGTCCGGGACAGCAGTAAGGTTGCAGTCGAATATGCCGCAATCGGCCATTACGACGCTGCCATTGACCATCAATAGCCTCAAGCTCCAGGCGAAGTTTAAGAAGGCCGGCTCCGACACCTGCACAATTAAAGGTACACTCACCAATCTTCCCACAGGTTTCGTGATCGCGAATGCGGCAGTCACCCTTGATGTTGGCGACTCGACCGTAGCCTTTCAGCTGAACCCCAAAGGAAGCGCAGCAAACAAGAATGGGAATATTAAGTTCTCCCGCAATAAGAGGACGGGGACCTGGACATTTGCCGGCACGTTAAAGGGAGACCTGAAGGGGCCATGGGCGACCTATGGGGTGACAAGCGGCACTGCAATTAACAGCGATGTCAGTTTCCCTGTTCTGTTAACGGTCCATTCAGGCACACCCGAAATATTCGCTGCCGAACTACCGCTGAGTTACAACAACAAATCAGGCACTTCAGGCACCGCTACGTATTTGCCGTGAAGTAGCTGTTGACTCAAGTACCGTGACGATCACTGGCGTGAAGTCGTGGAAGCCGTGGCGTTTCGCGCGTCCAGTGTGGCCATTCGGCCTCGTAAGCGAGAATGCGATGGTCGCATTCCGTCGGCACGCGACTCATCTGCGTGTGGTGGCACACTTATTATCGCATGTTGAAGTTGACTCCCATATCGTGTTACGATAAGCTGCTTGGTGTCGTGAAAGCAGTCTTGTTCGGTGTGAGGATCGCAGTCGTTCTTTGACATAAGAGGCGATGGGGATTGAGCCACAGAGATTCACCCCGACATCGGTTGTCGGGGCAGGCCCTTCGACTGGCTCAGGGCGGGCAGGGTAAACAAGGCAGGCGGCGCTCGCGGCGCGAACGTCCTACGGGGGCATCAGGGGAAGGCGAGGCCGCAAAAACGTGTTTTTTGCGAAACGAACCCAACGAGGTGCGCGCTAAATTGCGTGTCTATTGGTCAGGGCGACAAGGAGTTCGGCAAATCGGAATCGGCGAAAACGGTTGGGTTCGTTTGGGTTGTTTTGGGTTCGGTTGAGGGGTGGAACCCGGCAAATTCGGCCATGGATGGCCTGTCCGGGCCGCCTTTTTGGGTCGGGTTTCGGTCAGCGATGCGCGGTTTCCCATGCTTGCTCGTCGGCGGTGAAATAGCGGACACGTACTTTTTTGTATTCCTTGGTGGAGTACAGGGCGCGGTGGTCGCCGATGCCGGTCTTCGCGGCGATGGCAGCGAGGGACTGTTCGCATTCCGCGCGGGACTTGCCGTGGATCATGGTGAAGATGTTGTACGGCCAATCGGGGTAGGAGGGTCGCCGATAACAATGGCTGACCGCGCGAAAGCCCGCCATCAGTTCGCCGACGCGATCCACCTCGGCATCGTCACCGGGCACGGCCCATACGCCCATCGCGTTCACGCTGAAACCAGCCTGGCGATGATGGAGCACGGCGGCGAAGCGGCGCATCTTGCCCGAATCGAGAAATCGGCGGTGCAAAGCCTGCAGTGCCGGCAACGTCATGCCCAGTTCCTTCGCATAATCGACAAATGGCGTCGGGGCGATGGGCAAATCGCGTTGCATGACGCGGACGAAGTCGATTTCCGCCGGCGTGAGCGCGGCATCGCTCGCGCGGTTCTTTTCGGTGTACACGACCGTGTCGAGGTCGTCCGGGCGGGATTCGCCGCCGACATCGAACTTCACGCCGATCTTGAAGAGTTTCAGAGTCGGCAGGAGACGGGTGGATTCGGCGCCGGATTGCCGGTGCAGCAAGGAGACGGTCTTCTCCAATCCCAACTGGCTCAAGGGCGAGACGGCGATGGTGTACCAGAGGTTGAAGGAATGACTGCGCAGGTAATTGTGGCTGACGCCGGGATGTTGGCTGATGATCGCGGCGGCTTCGTCCACGCGGGAAGCGTTCACGCGAGCGGCGACGAGGCTGGATTCGTAGCTGAGGCTGCGCGTGTCGAAGATGGCGCTGATCTGGCGGATCACCTTGGCGGCCTTGAGGTTCCGAATGCGGTCGAGAACCTCCTGCTCGCTGACGCCGAGATGCCTGGCCAGTTCGCCAAAAGGGCGTTCCGTGACGGGGACGGCGACCTGAAGCAGCTCCAGAAGCTTGAGGTCGGTGGCGTTGGAGATCGTGCTCATCACTTCATCCGAGGTTCCGCGTTGCGCAATGTCTATACATGCGGGAGTTGAATCTGTCGAGTCATCGACGGCTGACGAGTTGTCAGCGCAAGGGCCCGGATTCCCGTCAGTTTGTCCGCGAGACGTGCACTCGACGATGCTGGAGGTTCGCGGGGAACCCGTTGCCGGCGAACCGGTTGACGAACAAGCTTGATGTCATGGCACCAACGCTGCTAGGACTGCACGGCTATCGAAGTGGACGACTCTCGCCAACGAGCTGACGCGCCCGAGAAGATGCCATCGCTGATCCAAAACTGGATCAGCTTGATCGGCATTATCCTTGCCTCATGCAGTTTTTTCGCGGTCGTCTGCCTGATCGGCATCGATTTCTACGCCGGTTTCAGCAGCCCCTACATGGGGATCCTGACGTACATCGTCGCCCCGTCGTTCCTCTCGGCGGGCTTGTTGTTGGTCCTTTTCGGCGTGCTGCGGGAACGACGCCATCGCCGCCGGCTTGCTCCGGGGGAAATCCCGAGACACCCGCGCATTGATTTCAACGTGCCACGCCAGCGCAATGCGTTCCTCGCGGTTGCGGTCGTCACGTTCGTGTTTCTGATGTTTACGGCGCTCGGCAGTTATCGCACGTACGAGTTCACCGAGTCGGTCCAGTTCTGCGGACAGACCTGTCACGCCGTGATGAAGCCCGAGTACACGGCCTACCACAATTCGTCCCATGCGCGGGTCGCCTGTGTCCAGTGCCACATCGGGCCGGGGGCGACGTGGTTTGTGAAATCCAAGCTCTCGGGCAGCTATCAGGTGTACGCCACGCTCTTTCACAAGTACCCGCGTCCGATTCCGACACCCGTTAAGAACCTGCGTCCGGCGCAGGAGACGTGCGAACAGTGCCATTGGCCCCAGAAATTTTATGGCGCCGTCGAGAAAGTGCGCACGCATTTCATGTCGGACGAAAAGAACAGCCCGTGGACGATCGAGATGCTGCTGAAAGTTGGCGGCGGCGACCCGACGCACGGCCCCGTGGGCGGGATCCACTGGCACATGAACGTCGCCAACAAGGTCGAGTACATCGCGACGGACGAAGCGCGACAGGTCATCCCGTGGGTGCGCATCACGGACCGCCAGGGCCACGTCACCGTGTACGAATCCAAGGACGGAAAACTGACGCCCGATCAACTGGCCAAGGCCGCGCCGCGCCGCATGGATTGCATCGATTGCCATAATCGACCCACGCACGTCTTCCGGGCGCCCGACGACGCGGTGGACACGTCACTGGCGCTCGGCCGCATCGATCCATCGTTGCCGTCGATCAAGAAGAACGCGGTGGCGGCGCTCGCGGGCGATTATGCGACCACGGCGGAAGCGGAAACAAAGATCGCCGCGGCGCTGCGGGCCGGCTACACGAACGACAACGAGCGGGCCAGAGTCGATTCCGCCATCCAGGAGGTCCAGCGAATTTACGACGAGAATTTCTTCCCGGAGATGAAATCGAGTTGGAAAGTGTATCCGGACAACATCGGTCATCTCAAATCGGCCGGCTGTTTCCGCTGCCACGACGATCAACACGTCAGCGCTGACGGCAAAAAGATCTCGGCAAACTGCAACAGTTGCCACACTATCATTGCCCAGGGCGGGGGCACCGAGTTGACGACCGTGAGCGCCCAGGGACTGGAATTCCAGCATCCCGCGCCCGACCTCGGTGATTCTTGGAAAGGTATGAAATGCAGCGACTGCCACAACGGCGGACCCATGTAATCGCCATCGGGTGTTGCCTGGTGATGACGAGCGGCGCTGTCCGCGCGGCCGGCATCTCGTGTCTCAACTGCCACACCAACGAGACGCACCAATTCTCCGCCAGCGTGCATGCGCAGGCGGGACTGAATTGCGTGGATTGTCACGGTGGCGATCCCAAAATCACTGACGAGACCGCCCACGTCACCGATAATTTTCGCAGTCCGAACACCAAGCAGGGAATCGCGGAACTCTGCGCCTCCTGCCACAGCGACGTGCGACGCATGAACCCCTACGGGTTGTCCACGGACCAGTTCGCGCGCTACAAGACCAGCAAGCACGGCGAACAGTTGTTCGAGCACAACGACCAACACGTGGCCGTCTGCATTGATTGCCACGGCGTTCACGACATCCTTTCTCCCAAGACACCGGGCAGCCGCGTCTATCCAACCAACATTCCCGAAACGTGCGGCCACTGCCACGGCAACGCGACGCTGATGGATCAATACAAACTTCCCAGCGACATCGTCGCCCAGTACAAGACGAGCTACCACGCGACGATGCTGTTCGAGAAGGGCGATTTGAGCGCGCCCACCTGCGTGACCTGCCACGGCAGTCACGGAGCCAGTCCGCCGGGAACGGCGCAGGTCGGCGAAGTGTGCGGGAAGTGTCACGTCCGCCAGCGCGAGCTGTTTGCCAAAAGCCCCCACGCCGAGGCAGCCGCGGCGGGTTTGTTCAGTGAATGTGTGAGCTGCCACGGCAATCACGCGATCCAGAAGGCGTCGGTCGAGTTGTTTGCGAAATCCTGCGTGCAGTGCCACGCCAACGATCCGAAGGAACTCGGTGTCCGCGACGCCGTCGCCACGCTCATTCGCGACAGCCGGAGGGATTATGACCGCGCTGAAACCCGCGTGCACGAAGCGACCGTGCGCGGCCTGGCGACCGATGATGAGCAACTGCTGTTACAGGAGGCGAATACGCAGGTCACCCAGTTGGAAGCGTTGCAGCATACGCTCGCACTCGATCAATTGAAGCCCGTTGCCGCGCAGTCAGCGGAAATTGTGAAGCTGACGCAATCGAATATCGCGGGCCTGGAGCAGGTGGAGCGTTGGAAGCGGCTGGCGTTGACGCCGATCTGGATTTTCCTCGCGTTGATGGGGGTGTTGTTCTGGCTCAAGCGGCAGCAAATCGAGAAACGGGGCGGACGATGAACGGCGACCAGAAAGTATCGCGTCGCACGTTTTTGGATTGGCTGCTCGCGGGCGGCCTGATCGCGTGGGGAATCGCCTTTGTCGCCCCCGTGCTCAGCTACGTCTGGCCGGCGCAGCGACGCGGGCCGAGCGTGCAAACCGTGTCCGCGGGCAAGGTGGACGATTTCAAGGAATGGGACCACAAGATGGTGGCAATCGGTGGTCAGCCGGTCGTCGTCTTTCGCACGCCGCAGGGGTTCCGGGCCTACTCGGCGATTTGCACGCACCTGGGTTGCATCGTCCAATGGAACGCCCAACGGCACCAGATCGAGTGCCCGTGCCACGCCGGCGTATTCGACACCAGCGGGCGGGTGGTTTCCGGACCGCCGCCGCGCCCGTTGACCGAACATGACGTGGCCGTGGTGAACGGCGAAGTATTGGTGAAATCGGCATGAGCCTGTACCACAAACTTCGTCCCTGGTTGGCCGCGCGCTACGACGTGGACGACATCGAGCATTTCGCGGACAAACAGGCGCACAAGCCGTTGCCCGGGCACGTCGGTTTCTGGCACACTTTCGGCAGTCTGTCGTTGTTCCTGTTCCTCAATCAGGTGGTCACCGGCATTTTGCTGATGATTTATTACCGGCCGACCACGAACACGGCGTTCGAGAGCGTGCGCTACATCATGACCAAGGCCCACTTCGGCTGGCTGATCCGCGGACTGCACGCCTGGGGCGCCACGTTGATGATTCTCTGCGTGCTGGTGCACATGATGCGCACGTTCTTCATGGGAGCGTACAAGAAGCCGCGGGAGCTGACGTGGGTGCTCGGCGTGTTCATCATCGGCTGCACGGTGACGTTCGGCTTCACCGGCTACTTGCTGCCGTGGAACCAGCTCTCCTACTGGGCCACGACCGTCGGCACCGAGATCACCGGGGCGATTCCGGTGGCCGGGCAGTACTTGCGGACGCTGTTGCGGGGCGGCGAAGGAGTGACCGGTGAAACGCTGGCGCGGTTTTACGTGTTGCACGTTGTCGTGCTGCCGTGGGTGTTGACGATGCTGCTGGCGACGCACCTGGTTCTGATGCGGGCGCAGGGATTGGCCACGCTGGAGCGTGTGGGCGAAGAAAAACCCATCGACCAATCGAACGGCATCCCGTTCTTCCCCAACCACGTCCTCAAAGAGGGCGTGGTATTCTGCGCGTTGATCGGCGTCCTCGTGACGCTCGTCGTGCTTTGGCCCGTCGAACTCGGCGAGAAAGCCGACCCATTCACGACACCGGAAGGCATCAAGCCGGAATGGTATTTTCTCCCGACGTACCAGTTGTTGAAATACTTCCCGAAGACGCTCGGGTTGTTTGTCTCGTTGATTCCCCAGGTGTTGCTGCTGCTCTGGCCGTTCCTCGACCGCAGCCCCGAGCGCCATCCGAAGAAGCGGCGCATCGCCGTGACGATTGGCGTGGTCGCCGTGGTGTTGGCGGTGGCGTTTGGCGTCGTCGGTCATCTCTCGGAGAGCACCATCACGTTTCACGGTCGTCAGTACCACTTCGACGTTTACGGCGCGCCACACGAACTCCCGGCGCAGACGCGGCCTTGACGTGGCGTGGGGCAATGGCAGGAGGATTTCTAACGACGATCGCTGCGCCAAATCGCGCACCGGCGGGGCGCGAAATCGCGCATCCATGGATGGGACACGAGCCCTGACCCGGTTCGGCGCGTGACCGAACATTCTTGGTTGAAGATTGTTGCGATTGTGGTCACAATGAATGGCACGTAAGTTGTTAACATGTATCTGCGCAACAAGTGTGCAACAATCTAGGGGGGATACGATGATCAGACAACGATTCATTTTAGCGGCGGGATTCATGTTCGCCGCAGCATTGGTGAGCGCGCGCAGCTCGTTCGCGGCCGACCGCGACCCGGCCAACTACATTGGCCCCAAAATGTGCAGCATCTGCCACAAGTCCGATGACAGCGGCAACGCGTACGGCAAATGGCAGGCCAGCCCTCACGCGAAAGCATTCGAATTGCTTGGCACGCCCGAGGCCAAGGCTGTCGGCGCCAAAGTCGGCGTTGACAATCCCCAGACCAGCGGGAAATGCCTGAAATGTCACTCGACCGCGTACAACTTCACCGAATCAGTCGCCACCGAAAAGATCAAACCCGAAGATGGCGTCACCTGCGAATCGTGCCACGGCCCGGGGAAGAAATACATGGCGAAGAGCACGATGGAAGACCATGCGAAAGCCATCGACGCCGGATTGGTTTATCCCGCGTCAAAGAGCTGCGAGATGTGTCACAACGATCAGAACCCGGCTTGGAAACCGGATCTCTACACAACCAAGGACGGTAAGAAGGTCGGCTTCGATTACGAGCAAGCCTTCGCGAAGATCGCGCATCCGGATCCCAAGGTGAAGCACTAGGTCACTGCAGGTTCAATCACCGACGCCGCGTGAGGCCAACAGCTTCGCGCGGCGTTTTCGTTTCCTGTGACGGTGACAAGCTGTCGAGGAAACGGTTGCTTCCCGCCAATCTGTCGCTCGACATCAGGTTTGCCCAATTCATGACCTGCGTGATTTCGCGCAGTGCAAGACCCTGTCAATCAATTCGTTGCAAACTATCGGATCGTTCGTCATCTCTCACTGGCAAGGCCACTGCTAACCGACAGGCCGTACCAAAAGTGTCGCGATGGTCAGAGCCAAAGACAAGTTGAATGCACCGATGAAGCCTTTTACCGCACGGGTCGTTGATCGATTGGCTTCAGTAAAATTCGCGGTGACCGTGGTGATCGTCATCGCGGTCGCCTGCATCGCCGGCACGCTGATTCCACAGGGAGCCGACGTGGCGAAATATCTTCGCCACTATCCGGACGGGGCGGGCCGCATGGACTTGTTCGGCAAACTGGGCCTGACCCACGTCTTCTATTCCGTTTGGTTTATCGGCTTGCTCGGGACGCTTGCCGCGAGTGTGGCGGTATGCAGTACGCGGCGGTTTGCCACCGTGCGGCGCACCAGCGGCTACGCGCGATACCGCGCCTTCGGCTCGATGCTCACGCATATCAGCATACTCCTCATACTGACGGGCGGCGTGATCCGGGGCGTCTGGGGCGAAAAGGGCTACATCGAACTTCGCGAAGGCGAGACGAACGCGCAGGTCGTAACGGAAAATAGTATCAAGCCACTGCCGTTTGCGATTCACCTGACGAAATTTGAAATCGAGACCTACGACCAACCGGGCGCCGTCGCTGGACGCAACGCGCCAGCGGGAAATGACAACGGCGGGGACAAAGTGCTGGTTTCGTGGCCGGAGAAAAATCTCAAGGCCGCGTTGCCGGTCACAGTGGGCGTCGAACAGGCGTTCGGCGAATTCAAGATCACCATCCTGAAGTATTTGCCCGATTTCGTCGTCGATATGCAGACGCGCGAGGTCACCAGCCGGTCCAACGAACCCCGCAACCCCGCGGTCCTCGTGGCGGTCAACGGTCCGACTTATCAGAACCATCGCTGGTTGTTTGCCAGGTTCCCGGACTTCGACATGCACACGAAGGACAGCCAGTCCTCCGGTCCCAGCCCGTTGCAAATGGTGTACGAGAGTCGCGGCGCGACCGCGCCAAAGACAATGCCCACGGGACCGATCAAATCGTTCAAAAGCACGCTGGAATTGATCGACGGCGGGTCGGTCGTCGGCCGGCGGGTTGTCGAGGTCAACAGCCCGTTCTCCTACAAGGGCTACACGTTCTACCAGTCCGGCTACAATCCCGAGGATTTGTCCTACACGTCGCTGCAAGTGGTGAAAGATCCCGGCGTCGCGGTCGTCTACTCCGGGTTCGCGTTCATGATCGCCGGATTGTTCATCGTCTTCTACCTCAATCCCTGGCTCGACGCCCGGAGGAAAGCGGCATGACACTGTTCGTGGCGGGCGTGAGCTACAAGACGGCGCCGGTCGAATTGCGCGAGCAACTCGCCGTCAAACCGTCCCAGTTGGTCTGCCAGGCGTGCCGGCTGAAGATTTGCGGCGACCTCGATGAAATCGTCCTGCTCTCGACCTGCAACCGCGTGGAGATCTACGGCACAACGGCGCGGGTGACCGGCCGCATCGATTCACTGTTCCGATTGCTCAGCGCGGAACCGCGTGATTACGGCTCGCACGTGTATGTGCACGAAGACGTCGGGGCGTTGCGCCATCTGTTTCGCGTGGCGGGCGGGCTCGACTCGATGGTGATCGGTGAGACGGAAATCACCGGCCAGGTGAAGAAGGCTTATGACACCGCCCAGGCCGCCCGGCTCACGGGCCGCGTGCTCAACCGCGTCTTCCAGAAAACATTTCAGGCCGTCAAGGAAATCCGCGCTCGCACGAGCATCGGACGCGGCGCAACCTCCGTCGGCAGCGTGGCGGTCGAATTGGCTGAAAAGATTTTCCGTAGCGACCTGTCGAAGCAAACGGTCATCATCATCGGCGCGGGCCAGATGGGCGAAGCGTGTGTTCGCCACCTCGCCAAGAAGGGCGCCCGATCCATTCTCGTCTCCAATCGTTCGTTCGACCGCGCCGTCGAACTGGCGAACGAATTCGGCGGACAGGCGGTGCGGTTCGAGTCCTGCCTGGCCGCGATGGCCGATGCCGACATCGTCGTCGCCTCGACGGGCTGCCCGAAGACGCTGTTGCACCGGGCCGACGTCGAGGCGCTGATGAAACACCGGCGCAACCGCCCGCTGTTCCTCATCGATATTTCCGTCCCGCGCAACATCGACCCCGACGTGCAACGGATCGACGGCGCATACCTCTACAACATCGACGATCTCGAAGCGCTCGTGCGTGAAAACGTGCGCTCGCGCGAGCAGGAACTGGCCGCCTGCGACCAGATCGTCGAGGCGCGGGCGATGGCCTTGATGACCAAACTCAACCTCGAAAAGGAGCGGCTTTATGACGTGGGCATTCAATCTCAGCCTCGCTGGGTATCTCACGGCGCTGCTGTTCTCGGCAGCTAACCTGTTCTCGAAAAAAGGGTGGTTCGCCTCGACCGCGACCGTGTTTCTCGCGGCAGGGGTGGCGGCGCAAACGGCGTACATGGCCCTGCGCTGGTTTATCGCCGGGCGGGCGCCGTTCAGCAACATGTTTGAATCGATGGTGCTGTTCACGTGGGCGATCGTGGTCGTGTATCTCGCGTTGCGGATTCGCCATCATGTCCCCGTGCTCGGGGCGGCGACCGCGTTGCTGGCGGTGGTCACGCTGGCGTACGCCAGCACGTTCGAGACGAAGATCCAGCCCCTGATGCCGGCGTTGCGCAGTAACTGGCTGACGTTCCACGTGTTTACCGCCTTCCTCGGCTACGGCGGGTTTGCGGTCGCGGCGCTGACGGGCACCGGCTATTTGATCGCCTCGCGCACGAACAGCCGGGTGCAAGCCGACGTAACCGCGGCGCTGGATGACGCCACGGCCAAGACCATCTCGTTCGGTTTTCTGTTTCTCACGGTCGGGATCATCTCGGGCGCGGTCTGGGCGAATTCCGCGTGGGGCACCTACTGGAGTTGGGACCCGAAGGAAACCTGGTCGTTGATCACGTGGTTTATCTACGCCGTATTCCTGCACTGCCGCTTCATGCGGGGCTGGAAAGGCAAACGCGCCGCCTGGATTTCGATCCTCGGGTTTGCCTCGGTCATCTTCACTTATTACGGCGTGAACTTCCTGCTGAGTGGTCTGCACAGTTATGCGAGGTCCTGACAAATGGCGGACGGTGTGCGCGTGCCTGCTGGGTCTGTGTTTCTGGCCGGCGACGCGCGTCCGCGCCATCGACAACGCGGATTGCTTCGCCTGCCACTCGGACAAGTCGCTGGTCATGACCAACGCCGCCGGGCAGGCGGTTTCGCTGTTTGTGGATGAGCAGAAGTTCAACGCATCGATCCACGCCAAGAACCTGTGCACGAGTTGCCACTCGGACATCACCGATTTGCCTCATGCCGAGACCCTCAAGCCGGTCAGTTGCAGCCAGTGTCACCGGATCGAGACGGACATCTACCTGAAAAGCGATCACGGCCTGGCGGTCCACAAGGGAGTCGCGGAAGCCGCATCGTGTCAGGACTGCCACGGCAACGCGCACCAGTTGCTCGATTACCGCAATCCCGCCTCACCGGTGAATCGCGCGCACATTCCCGAGACCTGCGGGCGCTGCCACGCGAACGTGGAAGCGATGGAGAAGTTCAACTTGCGGCAGCGCGCGGTCGTCGTCAGCTATGAAAACAGCGTGCATGGTCTGGCCCATTCCAATGGCGTCGCCAACGCGGCGGTCTGCTCGGATTGCCACGGGACGCACGATCTGCACCGGTCCACGAATCCGGAATCGAAGTTGTACTGGCAGAACATTCCCGCGACCTGCGGGAAGTGCCATGAAAACGTCGAGGCAACCTACAACCGCAGCATTCACGGTCAGGCGGTCAAGAGCGGCGTGCGCGACGCGCCGGTCTGCACCGATTGCCACGGCGAACATACGATTCAGGCGGTGAAGCTGGCGTCGTCCCGGGTTTCGCCGGCGAACATTCCCGAGACGTGCGGCCAGTGTCATGCCGCGCAACGCATCGTCACGCAATACCGGTTGCCGCCGAATGTTTTCACCACCTATATCCAAAGCTTCCACGGCTTGGCGCTGCAGGGGGGAAACCTGACCGCGGCCAATTGCGCGTCCTGTCACGGAGTCCACGACATCCTGCCCGCGAGCGATCCGCTCTCGACCATCAATCCGAAGAACCTGCCGGAGACCTGCGGCAAGTGTCATCCCGGCATCGGCACGCGGTTGAGCGCCGAATTTTTCCGGATTCACGCGCCACCGGGCGCCGCGGAGGGCAAACCGTGGGTCGTGAATTTCATTTCCCGTCTCTACATCGCGCTGATTGTGATGACGATCGGCGGGATGGCGGTGTTCAACGGCCTGGACTACCTGCGCAAGACACGGATGCACATGCGCGCCGTGCGGGCCGACGAGAACGCGGAACTGCGGCTGACCCGGCTGGCGCGCATCCAGCATTTCGTGCTGATGGCGTTGTTCGTCACGCTGGCGTACACGGGGTTCGTCCACAAGTTCCCCGACGCGATGTGGAGCTGGCCGTTCCGCGTGTTGCCCAACGGCGGGTACGTGCGCGGGATGATCCATCGCATCTGCGGGTGGACGTTTGCCGTGTTCTTCGTGGTTCATGTGACCACCCTGGCTGGTACAAGGCGCGGGCGGGCGAGCGTGCGGTCCCTGTGGTTTGTGTGGGACGATTTCAAGGATGCCGTGGCCCAGTTGGCGTTCAACCTCGGACTGCGCCAGACGCCGCCGCCGCACCGTCGCTGGAACTACGCCGAGAAGGCCGAGTATTGGGCACTGGTCTGGGGTTCGGTGGTGATGATCGTCACCGGCGCGATGCTGGTGTTCACCGAGACCGTGTTGCGCTTGTGGCCGAAGGTCTGGAATGACGTGGCTCAGGTGATCCATTACTACGAGGCGCTGCTGGCGACGCTGGCGATCCTGGTGTGGCACTTCTATTGGGTCATCTTCGATCCGAAGGAGTACCCGATGAATCCGTCGTGGCTCATTGGCAAGAAAGCCCCGCATCAGGATTCGCCGGGTAAGGTTCACGCCGACAACGCCGGTGCGCCCGCCGAACCGACCGCAACGAAAAAACCCGAAACTGATGGTGGCCCGGGTTCACAGGAGAACAAACCGAATGCTGCCGCCTAGGATGATGATTTGTTTGGTACTCGCCGCTGCCTGCACGGTGGCGACGGTCGCCCGTGCCGACGACGAGGACAAAGAGTCCGACCGTTGCGTGCTGTGCCATGAACAGGAAACAAAAGATTGGCAGGCATCGCCGCATTCGCAGACGATGAATGACATCTTCCTCAACGAGTGGACCAACGAAGGCAAGAAATGGGAATGCCTCGTGTGCCATACCAGCCAGTTTGATCGGCAGACAGGCAAATTCTCGCATGACGGGATCAGTTGCCAATCCTGCCATGGCACGATGAAGGAAGATCACCCCGACAAATCGAAGATGGCGCTGCCGGTCACTTCCGAAGTTTGCCAGGGCTGCCACGCGATCACCTATGGCGAGTGGCGAGTCAGCGCTCACGGACAGAAGAACATCCGCTGTTTTGACTGTCACAAGATGCATGAGATGAAGTTGCGCAAGGACGATCCCGACCAGATGTGCGGCACCTGCCACACGGAACGCCTCAAGGACTTCTCGCACGCGACCCATTCGATTGAAGGCCTGCACTGCCTGAGTTGTCACATGCCCGAGGTGAAGGGCGTGGGTATGAAGATTCGCGGTCTGGGGGTGCGGGGACACACGTTCGGCGTTGGCGCGGAGACGTGCGCCAATTGCCATCGCGACATGGTTCATGCCAGTCACGAACGGGCCACGCTGAATGAAGAAGTGAAGCAATTAAAAGCGGCGACTCCCGAGAAACTGAAGGAACAACTCGATCAATTGGAAACGGAAGGCGCCAAGATGAAGGAGGAACTGCAGGCCAATCGCCGCGTGTTCCCGCCGGTCGTCGGGTTGTCGTTCCTGCTGGGAATCTTCCTCGGCGTGGCGCTGCCGCATTTCCGCCGCAAGAAACAGGGAGGGCCGCCAAAATGATTTCCCGGCGACGATTCTTCCAATCCGCGGCGACCGGTGCCCTGACCGTTCTCACGGCCCGCAGCCTGTTCGCGGAATCGCCTGCGGACCCGGCCGAATCCGTCGGCGTCCTGGTGGATCTCACGCGGTGCATCGGTTGCCGGGCCTGCGAGAACGCCTGCCGGGTGCGCGCCGGATTCGGGCCGCTCCCCGTGGCGACGATCGGGTATGGCGCGGGCGAAGGCAAACTCAGCTTTCGCACGCGAACGTTTATCGATTTTCGCGACGGAGACTCGAAACCGAAACAACCGGTGAAGCGCCAGTGCATGCACTGCATGGATCCCGCGTGCGTCTCGGTGTGTCCCGTGGCGGCGCTGGAAAAGACGAAGACCGGCCCGGTCGTGTACCACGAGAATATCTGTATTGGTTGCCGTTACTGTCTCCTGGCGTGTCCCTTCAGCGTGCCGAAGTACGAATGGGACAATGCGCTGATGCCGCGTGTCGGCAAGTGTGATTTCTGCGCCGATCGCCAGGCCAAAGGCCAGTCGCCCGCGTGCGTCGCGGCGTGTCCGACGGGGACGCTGAAATTCGGCAAACGGCCGGACTTGTTGCAGGAAGCGCGGGAACGCATGGACGCGCAGCCGGACCGCTATCGGTACATCTACGGCGAAGACGTTGTGGGCGGCACGTCGTGGATCTATCTCGCAGACCGGCCACCGGAGGAACTCGGTTTTCCGCAGGGACTGCCGAAGGAGCCGCTGCCGTCGTTGACGTGGCGGGCGATATCGAAGGTGCCGTTTGTGGTCATCGGCGTTGGGTTGGTTCTGGCAGCGGTGGTTCGCTGGCGGACGCGTGACGCGACGGAGCGGCCATGAACGATTTCAACTGGATCCTGGCATTGTTTCGCGTCATCGGGGTTCTCGTCATGATGAGCGCGGCGGTGTTTGCGTGCTGGGTGCTCTCGGGCCGGCAATTGCCAAAACACACGTCGGGGATATTCGGCTGGTTGCTGCTGATCGTGTTGTGGGGCTTGGGAGGCTACGCGTTCACCTCGCGGTATGCCCTGGGTCTCGGCGCGGTGACGAATCTTTCGGATCAATTTCCCTGGGGCATCTGGAAGGCGCTGGTCGTTTGTGGAATCGCCTTTGCCGCGGGCGGATTTCTCACGGCGTGCATGGTCTATATTTTTCGCATCCGCAGGTTCTACCCGATTCTGCGTCCCGTTGTCCTGGCTGCCTATCTCGGGTACATGCTGTCGGCCTCCGGTGCTCTGCTCGTCGATCTCGGCCGGTACCACCAAATCTGGCGGCCGATTTTCTACTGGCAACATCACTCGGTGCTGTTTGAAGTGTCCTGGTGTGTCATGCTCTACACGGGCGTCCTGTCCGTGGAATTCGCGCCAATCCTGCTCGATAAACTGGGCTGGTTGCGACTGTCCCGCGTGGTGCACACGATCACGGTCCCGTTTGTGATTTGCGGCGTGATTCTCTCGACGTTGCATCAATCGTCGCTGGGTTCGCTGTTTCTCATCGTACCCACCAAACTCCTGCCGCTCTGGTATACGCCATTGTTGCCGATCCTGTTTTTCCTGAGCGCACTCGTGTCGGGATTTGCCATGGCGATCTTCGTGTCCGCCCTGTCGTTCTGGGTATTCCACAAACCGTTGGAGCCGCGCGTGCTCACGTCGCTGGCCAAGGGGATGACGCCGCTGTTGTTTCTCTATCTCTTTCTCCGCATCGCCGATCTCACGGCGCGGAATGCGTGGATGTACATATTCCGTTGTCCGCTCCAGGGCTTCACGTTCACGCTGGAGATGCTTCTCTTGACGCTGCCATTGTTTGTGGTGCTGAAGACGCGATGGTCGGGCCGGCGGCGCTGGGCGTTTGCCGCGGCGATTCCCGTCATCCTGGGAATCATCCTCAACCGGCTCAACGTCGCCTGGATCGGACTGTTGCCGGCCACCCACTCGAACTACTTCCCGTCGTGGATTGAAATCACCGTCGTGCTGAACCTGGTTTCGTTTGGCGTCGTGCTCTTCGGGATTGCGGCGCGCTACCTGCCGTTGTTCGAGCATCCGGATATCAGCGGCCATTCACGCGCCGCCGCGGGGATGGACCACGTGAGGGCGATCAGCCCGCTGGAGGCGAGCGGCCATGTTTAGCCGCAACCTTACCGCGAAGATGCTGGTCGCCGTCGGCGTGACGGTTGCCGTGGTAATTGCGATCTACACGTACTTTGTCATCCGCGTGCAAAGCGCGTGGTGGCACGAGCGCACGCAGGCGCAAAACCTGATCGCCGCGTCGCTGATTCACGAATATCTCAACGGCGTCATGCTCAGCGACCGCCATGACGAGGTCCAGGGGTTCCTGCAAAAACTGAAGAACTCGGACGAAATCTGGCGCGGACGCCTCATCAAACCCGACGGCGCGGTGGTGTTCTCGACCGACACGCAGGAAGTGCGGCGCGCGGTGATGGCGGTGCCGCCGGAGTTGTTCACCGAAAACCGGGTGCTGCAGGGCACCCGCGTCGAGGACGGCCAGCGGCTCTCCGTGGTGATGCGGCCGGTGTTTAATAGCGAGAGTTGCCAGCGTTGCCACGATCCGAAATCCGCCGTCATCGGCGCCATCATCGTCGAGAAATCGCTCGCCCCCGCCGAGGCCAGCGTGGCGAGCAATCGCAACCTGCTGATCGTGTACGGGTTCGTGATCCTCATCCTGGTGAGCGTGGTGTTGTGGCTGCTCATTGTCCGGTTCGTGACACAACCCGTCAGCAACCTGCTCGAGCAAATGCGTCGCGTGCAAGCAGGCAACCTCAAGGCGCGGGCCTCAACGGAAACCCGGGACGAGATCGGCGAACTCGCCGGCGGATTCAACGCCATGGTGCAAAGCCTCGATGACGCGACCCACGAACTCGAGGCATCGCATGAAAAACAGATCCAGCAGGCGGGCAAGCTCGCTTCGATCGGCGAACTGGCCTCGGGAATCGCCCACGAGATTCGGAATCCGCTGGCCGGTATTGGCGCGGCCGTCGAAGTACTTTCCGAGGAGAACAACCTCAACGGCCAGCGCGCGGAGATCGTCGGCGAAGTCCGTCGCCAGATCAAGCGCCTGAACACAACGCTGCGGGATCTGCTCGACTTCGCCCGCGTGCGCGAACCGGAGATTGCTCCGTGCCACGTGGCCGATTTGATCAAGCCGATGCTGGCGCTCGTGCGGCCCGACGCGCAGAAATACCATGTTACGATCGTGGAGGAATGCGCGGGCGAATTGCCGCCGATCCTCGCCGACCCGGGCCAGCTGCAACAGGCGTTGCTGAACGTGTTGCTCAATGCCATCCAGGCCATGCCCGACGGGGGTACGTTGACCCTGCGAACCACGCCGGTGGACGGCGCCGTGCGCGTCGCCATTTCGGACACGGGCGGGGGCATTCCGCACGACAATCTCCACAAGATTTTCTCGCCGTTTTTCACCACCAAACATCGCGGCACCGGGTTGGGGCTGGCGATCACGCGCAGCATCGTGGACAAGCACGCCGGGACCATCACCGTCGACAGCGAATCCGGGCGCGGAACCACGTTTACGTTGCAATTTACGGCCTGTACGACGCCGGAGGCTGGCACGCCGCGGGAGGTCACACATCATGGCACGAATTAAAGTTTTAATCATTGACGACGAGAAACTCGTCCGTTGGTCGCTGCAGCAGAAACTCTCGAAGGAAGGCTACGAAGTCGAATCGGCGCCGACGGGCGAGGAGGGAATCAACCTGATTCGCGAGGACGGCTACGATCTCGTGCTGCTCGACCTGCGGTTGCCGGGGATGGACGGCGTGCAGGTATTGCAGGAGATCCGGAAGCTCGAAAAGGAGGTCGCGGTGATCATGCTGACGGCGGAGACGGCGATTTCCCGCGCGGTCGAGTGCGTGAGGCTGGGGGCGCACAACTACCTGTGCAAGCCGTTCGACTTCGAGGAAGTGCGCGTGGCCCTGGAGAAAGCGCGGGAGGACTTGAAGCTGCGCCGGGAAGTCACGCGGATTCGCCGGGCGCAACGCCGCAAGTTCGGGCTGGAGAACCTTGTCGGCCAGAGTCCGCAGATGCGGCAGTTGCGCGAATTGATCTCGCGGGTCGGCGAGAGCGATGCCACGACGGTGCTGATCGATGGCGAAAACGGGACGGGCAAGGAACTGGCGGCGCGCGCAATCCATTTGGGCAGCGCGCGGGCGAACCAGCCGTTTATGGGCATCAATTGCTCGGCGATTCCCGACGCGCTCATCGAAAGCGAATTGTTCGGGCACGAGCGCGGCGCGTTCACCGACGCGAAGACCACGAAGAAGGGGCTGTTCGAACTCGCCGATGGCGGCACGGTGTTGCTCGATGAGGTCGGCGACATGAAACCCGCGCTGCAGGCGAAATTGTTGCGGGTCCTGGAATCGCGCGAGTTTCAGCGCGTCGGCGGCACACAATCCATCACCGTGGACGTGCGCGTGATCGCCGCGACCAACAAAAACCTGGAGGAGGCCGTGGCCAACGGCGAATTCCGGCAGGATTTGTACTATCGGCTCAAGGTGATTTCTCTGCGGATGCCGGCCCTGCGCGAGCAAGCCGAAGACATTCCGTTGCTGGCGGAACATTACCTCGCTCGTTTTGCCGAGGAGTTCAACAAGCCGCTCAAGAAGCTTTCCCCGGAGGCTGCGAAGGCCTTGCAGCAATACGCGTGGCCGGGCAACGTCCGCGAGTTGCGCAACGTCATCGAGCGGCTGGTCATCCTCGAACACGCCGAGGTGGTGATGCCCGAACACCTGCCAACCGAACTGCGGCTGGGCACGCGATCGAATGGACACTCCCTCATTCAGTTGCCTCCCGGTGGCGTGGCGCTGACGGAGGTGGAACGCGAGTTGGTGTACCAGGCGATGGAACGCGCCGGTGGCAACCAGTGTCACGCGGCAGAATTGCTCGGGATCGAGAGAGACGCGCTACGCCGACGATTGATCAAGTATGGATATCTTGCGGCGACGGCTGGCGAAGTCAGCGCGGTGAAGTGCTGAAGTAGATCACGGCGGCTGACAGGGTGATGACAATCAGCCCGATCAGTGCGAGCACAATTCCCAGCATTTTACCGGAGAGCATACCGCTATCGTGCCTAGCACTGCTTGTGCCGTACAGCGATTCTGCCCCCAAAACCCTTGAAAGCAGCGGCATTGGGTTGGCTTGTCCACGTCCTCTTGCGCGGAAGCACGCATTTCTTTGAGCGAATCCGCGCAGCTTCCAACGATTTATTGTCTTGTGTTGGCGTATTGTTTCAGGTAAGTAACTGCCCAGGCGTGGCTTACAGAACGGGATGATGGTCTTGGCACGTCCACTGCCATAGCAGAGGGGTGGAGGACAACGAATATGACGGGAACACATCTTCTGAAACGAGTCGGTGCGGTGGTCGTCGCACTGGCTACCTTGATCGCACTACCAACACACGCCGCGCCTGCTGGCGCACAGCTTGGGACTGTCGAAGCTGTCGGCAGCCTGACGTCTGGAAGCGAACTCAGCTACAAGTTCGATTTGAATGTTCTGACCAACGCGGGTTCGCTGGTCGTGAAGGCCACGATCGTTGGTAAGAAGTTCAAGGCGACGTTCCCCGTGCTCACCAATAGCACCCTGCTGGTTGGCAGCAACGACGTGTCCGGCACATCCGTTCAGATCCCCAGTACCTTCACCGGCGCCGCCGTGATGCACGTGACAGCGACGTTCAGCAAGAAGAAGATCGGCTCGCAAATACTTGACGTTGCCATCACCGCCCCCAGCTCGAACTCCAACCCGTCGTCGCTCACGGTCTCGACGAACCTCTACGATGTGGGATTCGAAAACTCGGTGACACTGGACGGCTCGATCGTCCCCACCAGCGGCCTGGCTGGGACGCTGACGTATGTCTGGAGCCAGACCAGCGGCAACACCGTCGCGCTCAGCACCAACGGCGTTGTCGCCACCAGTTTTGTCACCGATGCGCTGACGAACTTCGTCACGATGACCGGCTCTTCGAACTCGATTTATTATTCGTACGTCGCCGGCGGGGTGACGAATCAGCAATACGTCGAACCCGAGCACCGCTTTGGTCGTCTCGCCGGTATTTCCCTCGACAACCAACAGGCGAGCGAGGCCACGTACGGCTTCAAAGTTCTCGTCAGCAACGGCTCGGTCACACGCACCGGAGTTTTCACCGTGGCGTGTTCCCTCCAGACGCCCGCGCAACCGAACATTCCGGTGGGCGTAACCGCCTTTTACAAGGGGACGACCAGTAGCACGAACTGGTCACTCGTGTCCCAGCCCGCTGGTTCCGTCACCACCCTTACACACACCAATGGTTTGATCGCAGCGTTGCGGCCTGATGTCGAAGGCGTGTACGTGATTCAGGACAATGTCACGGGCAAAACTGTCACCAACACGGCGGCCAGCTGGACCGGTGTGCAGTTCTGCATGATCTGTCACGGCCCCGGCAACAACGTCAATCAGCCCGATATTGTTACCCCGTGGAGCCAGACGGAGCATTCGACAATGGCCGAACGCGGGGTGGATGGAGTCCTCGGCTCGTTTTACAACGAGTCCTGCTTCCAATGCCATACCGTCGGCTTCAACCAATCGCCGGCGGCGACCAACAACAACTTCTATGCTGTCCAACAACAACTCGGCTGGGCGTTCCCCAAGGTCTTGCAGGCAGGCAACTACGCGGCGATGCCCGCTCAGCTCCAGAATCTGGCCAACATCCAGTGCGAAAACTGCCACGGGCCCGGCAGCCGGCATCCGGGTTCGCCCTCCGTCAGCTTGGATGCGAAAGTCTGCGCCAGTTGCCACCAGGACGGCACCCACCATGTGTATCCCGAGCAGTGGGAGGTTTCCCCGCACTCGGGTGGGTATGAAAGCATCTCCGATTCAGAGGGTTTCAGTGCAAGCTGCGCGCGGTGCCATTCGCCCGCGGGTTTTATCAGCGTCGTGACGAACCGGTTCCCCGCAGTCGCCGCAGCCATCACCAACGCGGCGGGCTTGACCGCAGTGGCCATGGGCTCCGGGCCGTTGACCTGCCAGGTCTGCCACGAGCCACACAACACATTTGGGGACACCACGGGAAACCGTCATCAGTTGCGGGTCTATGACACCGTCCAACTGGGCAACCCGCTGTTGACGAACAGCCCGACGGTCTACGTTGGCCTCGGCGACGACCTGACCACGGCGAATCTGCAGTTGACCAACAGCACCATCACCGTGACCAACGCCGGTCTATCCGCGGCTTGTATGGTCTGCCACAATGCGCGCGAATGGCCGACGCAAATCCAGGTCAGCGGCAGCAGCATCAACAAGATGTACTATATGACGACGACACCGGACATGAGCACCGCCGGCGAAATCTTCGCGGGTCTGGGCGCCTACGATTATGGTCAGACAATGGGGAATTCCTTCCACACGTACCTGGCGGATTGCCAGACGTGCCACATGTATGTACTGCCCGCGCCCAGCAGCACCGGCGTCCCGCAGGCCGCGATCTCGATTAATGGTGTTGTGACGAACGTCACAACGGCCCTGTATGACCAATACGCGAACTTGTTGGGCTCCCACACGTTCGAGGTGGACTACCAATCCGTGGGCGCGAATGGCGTCACCAACGACGTGCAGAACATTGCCGCGTGCAACCAGTGCCACGCGAGCTTCGCGCCAACGGTCAGTTCCTTCGACTACGCGCCGGCGAACTTCCAGAATTATGACGGCAATACGAATGGGGCGATCGAAGGCGTCCAGACGCAAACGCACACATTGATGAGTAATCTGGCGACCCTGATGTACGCGACGGGTCTCTCCAATACCATCGCCCATGGAGACACTATTTATTTCGGCGGCGGCTATTCCACCAATGCGACGTTGGCGGCAGCGCAACGCCAGGCCGCTTGGAATTGGAATCTGGAGAATTTCGAAGGCAGCTTTGGCGTGCACAACACGCAGTTCACCATCCGCCTGCTGCAATCGACCTACACCGACCTGAGCACGAACTATTACGGTGACCCGACCAGGACGTTCCTGAACGCCTATCCGCACGCCGTGCTCCGGTAGGAGTGGGCGCGATGGCGCCGGTTTCGACACGGGCGGCAGCGCAGAGGAAGCAGGTTGTTGGGTGCTGTCGCCCGTTTTTTTCCAGGCAGACGGCGGAGATTGGTAGCGGAGGAAATCTGTGAAGAGACCACAATCCTCAACCGCGGTAACAGTCGCAGCCATCGGCGGCGCCGCGTTGGCCGCATTGATCATCTCCTGTGCCACGGTGGATCGGGTGGTCCTCGCCCCGCCGATGATTCCGGGTGCCAAGTACGTCGGCATGGACCAATGCGCGTTGTGTCACGAGAAGGAAGCGAAGAACTTCAAACTCACGGAGCACGCGCGCATCCAGATTCCCGGCGAAGGGCCGCGGGTCGAAGGTGAAGGGTGCGAGAGTTGCCACGGTCCCGGCAGTTTGCACGTGGATTCGGGCGGGGATCCCAAGCTGATCGTCAATCCCGGCAAGAGTCCCGACGCGTGTTTCCAGTGCCATCTCGATAAGAACGCCGAGTTCAGCCTCCAATACCATCATCCGGTCAAGGAAGGGCGGATGAGTTGTATCTCCTGTCACGATCCGCATGGCGAAGACATTCTCAAGCCGAAGGGCATGCTGGTCGGTCGCGTGAACGAGGAGTGCGCGCAATGCCATCGCGAACAGGCCCGGCCGCACGTGTACGAGCATGAGGCGATGCGCGAAGGGTGCACCTCCTGCCACAACGTGCACGGCTCGATGAACCCCAAGATGTTGACCGAGCGCGACAACAATCTGTGTCTGAAGTGCCACGCACAGGTAGCCTCGCCGACCCTGCCCGGCGTCGTGTCGATCGGGAACATGCCGCACGCCGGGTTTGCGCCCACCAGCTTCCTGGAACAGGGCACCTGCTTCAGCGCGGGTTGCCACACCGCCGTTCACGGTTCGGACATCAACTCGCACCTGCGGTATTGACGAAGCCATGGTGATGAAACACACCGTTTTCAAAGCTTTGCTCGTCGCTCTCCCCTTGGGACTGATGACGCTCGCCACCACCCGGGGCGATGATTCGCAAACCAATTCGCCGATCCAGTTATCCGGCACGCCGGAAGTGACGTATGCGAAGGTGTCCGGCAATATCCAGAAATTCCGCGAAGACCTGGGGATCCAGCCCGGCTGGAACGGCGGCGTCGAGGATGGGACGCTGCATTACGTTCTCAACAAGGACACAACGCTCGATGGCGAAGGCCGGTTTATCATTGATGAGCACGACTACAAGTTCCAGCTGCAATTGACGAAGCGGGACTTCGGTTTTGTTCGGGCCGGGTACACCGAGTATCGCGAGTACTACGACGGCCAGGGGGGATTCTACGGCCCGTTCACGCCGTCGTCATTTCGGCTGGATCAAGATCTGCGGGTCGATAATAGCGATATCTTCTTCGAAGCCGGACTGACCCTGCCCAATCTCCCCAAGGTCACCGTCGGCTATGAGCGACAAGCACAGGATGGCGACGAATCATTGGTCGAGTGGGGGGGCGTCACGCAGGGCGCGAACACGCGCAAGATTTATCCCTCGTCCGATGGCATCAAAGAGCACACTGACATCGTCAAATTGAACGTGGACTACGATATCAGCAAAGTCCACCTCTTGGACGACTTCCGCTATGAACATTTCAGCAGCGATGATACGCGGGACGACACGTCGGTAAACCTGAATACCGATTCCAGTCAAACGGTAACAGTTCACGAGGATTACCACCATGACGCGTTCTACAACACGTTTCACATGGATTGTCACGTAAATGACAAGGTGTATTGGTCGCTCGGCTATCTGCACAACTCGCTGTCCGGTAACGGGGACATGCAGGTGAATACGCCGCCGCCGCTCGGGCCGTTCGATATCAGCGGGACGGCCAATGCGATCGGGGTCGAGTTGGATTCGGACGTGGTCAACCTGAATGGCATGTTGGGGCCGTTCAAGGGCCTCGTTCTCTACGGCGGATTGCAGGCGGAAAAAACCGACACGCACGGCTCGACCGACGCGCTTCTCACGCAAAGCACCCCCGCGGCCACGACCAACTTGATTCGTTCGTTTGAAGACACCAAGAGCCTTTCGGAAACTCTCGGCATGCGCTATACGAAGATTCCGTATACCACCCTCTACGCCGAGGGCCGATGGAACGAGGAGCAAATCGATTTGGATCAGACGGAGACGCAGGATGGCGCGTCCAGCCTTGCCCTCGACTCGGACGAGACGACCTTGCGACAGGATTACCGTGTGGGCTTCAACACCGCGCCGCTCTCCCGCGTGACGCTGGCGGGCAGCTATCGGCATTACATCGATCACGATGACTACGACTACCCCACCGACACGGTGGTGGGCTATCCCGGATTCATCACCGCGCAGGATTTCACCACCGACGAGGTCATGGCCAAACTGACCTTGCGCCCGTGTTCGCGCTTCAACGTGGCGTTCACCTACCAACTCGTCTCCACCGATATCCGCACCAGCACGGAAGCGATTCCGGTGATCACGCCCGGCGGCACGCTCCAGTCGGGCGATTACGATTTGAATATCTACAGCGTCAGTGCCACGGTCACGCCGCTGTCCCGATGGTATCTGACCGGCTACTTCTCGTTGCAGGACACGCGGACGACCTCGTCCGCCAATCAAAACCCCGCCGTCCAGCCGTACCGGGGCAACGTGTACACGGTTATGGCCACGACCGGCTACGCGATCGATAAGAAGACCGATCTCACGCTCGAATACAGCTACTCGTGTGCGGACAATTTCAACAACAACGACGCCAACGGTCTGCCGCTCGGATTGAATTTCCAGCGCCACGCGGTTCAGGCAGGCGTCAGCCGCAAGATCAGTACGAATGTGGTTGCCCGCCTGCGCTACGCGTTCTACTCCTACGACGAGTCCAGCACCGGCGGCTTCAACAACTACATGGCGAATCTTGTCACCGCCAGTTGCAACGTCCGCTTCTAGCATCGGCTGACGGGCCTCCGTCTGGCCAACGCCAGCCCCATCATTCGCGATTCTTCCCCATCTGTTTGCGGGCAAATTCTTCTCTTGATTTCTTTTGGACGACCAGCTACCTTTTTATAGCAAGGTAGCTTGCTCGGTATTTGACGATGAGCGTGAACGAAAAATTTTCCGCGATCCGCAAGGGCCTCCTCGAGTTCCTTTTGCTGCAGATCATTGCGACGGAAAAGGTCTACGCGGCGGACATATTGAAACAGTTGAGCGCGACCGAATTCGCAACCCAGGAAGGCACGCTGTATCCGTTGTTGAGCAAGATGCGCCGCGATGGGCTCCTGGATTACGAATGGAAGGAATCCGAGGCCGGGCCGCCCCGCAAATATTACGAGCTTACCGCAAAAGGCCGGGAGCAGTTGCGCGAAACGCTCGAGTATTGGGGCAAGATCAACGGGACGGTGAAAAAACTGGGACAAAAATAAACCGGAGGTAATCCCTACCATGAACAAGGTTATCACGATCAATCTGGGGGGCACCGCGTATCAGCTCGAAGAAGGCGGCTATGATGCCCTGCGCGCCTATCTGGAGACCGCGACCGCGCGGCTGAAGGGCAACCCGGACCGGGATGAAATCCTCTCGGACATCGAGCGGGCGATCGCGGAGAAGTTCCGCGGGTTTTTGGGGAGTCACAAGACGGTGGTCGTGACGAAGGAGGTTGCCGCTGTCCTTGCGGAGATGGGGCCGATCGAGGCGGACTCGGGCGAAGCCGTGGACCCGGGCGCAAGCGACCCCGGCACCACGGGCGGCGCGTGCGGACCCGGGACAGCGGAAGAAGAACGAGCGGCGTGGCGCGGCGGTACGCCAAGGCGGCTCTATAGGATCCACGACGGCGCGATGATCGCCGGCGTCTGCAACGGGATCGCCGCCTATGTGAATGTCGATCCGACCCTCGTGCGGCTCGCCTTCGTTCTTTTGACGGTGTTTTGGGGCACCGGGGTGCTCGTCTATGTGGTGATGGCGATCGTGGTGCCCGAGGCGCGTTCACCGGAAGAAAAAGCGGCGGCGTCCGGCGCCCCATCGACGGCGCAGGAATTCATCCGGCGCGCGAAAGAAGGATATTACGAGGCGATGAAGGGCTTCCCGGACCGCAAGGCGCGCCGCGAATGGAAGCGCCGGTTCAGGCGGGAAATGCGCGGGTGGCGCCTGTCGTTTGACCGGGAAATGCGCGCGAACGCGGATCAGTGGCGGCATAATTGGTATCGCTATTGGGCGGAGCATGCCCCCGTTCATCCCGGGATGGGCGTCGCACTGCCCGTGCTCTCGTTGCTGCACGGCGCGGCGACGATCCTGTGGATCTGTGCCTTGATCTCGCTGCTGGCGACCGGCACCGTGTTTGGGCTGGCGCTGCCAGCGAACGTGCCGGTGTGGGCAGCGGCGCTGCTGTTGTTCATCGCCTACGGCATTCTCGTGTCGCCGCTGAAAGCGGCCCGACGCGCGTGCTATTGGGGTTTTGGCCGGCCGAGATGGGCCTGGTCCTTCGTGTTTCTTCTGGATGCGGTGGTCTGGCTGGCGGTTGTCGCCGCCCTCCTCTGGCTGGCCGTCCATTATTTCCCGGAATTGCGCGAGGCGATTCGGAGCACCCCATCGCTCGCGCATCAGGCTGCGGACGACATCCGGGCGTGGTGCAAAGGGAAGTGAGCGGACCAAGCCGACAACTTGTCGACACGGCCCGCGCCGCCTTGCCAAAATGTCAGGTTCTTGGGTCAGAGATCAACCGGGCGTTCCTCCGTATCATATTGTAGCACAGATGGTTGGAATTTACCTCTTTGCGCTGGCACCGCCAGTGCTAAACCATTCTGCGGCTATGGTCGCAGAAACCAAAAACCACAACGAGCTCAGGCTCCTTTTCTGGGAGACAACTGCGGGTTGCAACCTGGAGTGCATTCATTGCCGCCGTCTCGACGTGAGCCGGCAGCTCATGAAGAACGACCTGACCACCGAGGAGGCGCTGCTGTTTGTCCGCGCACTGGCGGCGTTTGCCAAACCCATCCTCGTCCTGTCCGGTGGCGAACCGTTGTTCCGCCCCGACATTTTCCAAATCGCGATGCACGCGCGCGACCAGGGATTGACGGTCGCGCTGGCGACCAACGGCACATTGATCGACGAGCGCGTCGCCCACGCGATTGTCGAGAGCGGCATCCAGCGCGTCGCGATCAGCATCGATGGCGCCGATGAGGCCACGCACGACAGTTTTCGCCGCCAACCCGGCTCGCTGGCGGCGGCGTTGAAGGGCTTTCGTCACCTGCGCCGCCTCGGGATGAGCATGCAGATCAACTGCACGGTCACCCGGCACAATGTGCACCAGATCGAGACGCTCTACGCCACGGCCCAGGAACTCGGCGCGGACGCGTTGCACCTGTTCATGCTGGTTCCCGTCGGCTGCGGGGTGCAGATTGCCGAGTCGAACATGCTGCCCGCCGAGGAATACGAGCGGGTGCTCAACTGGATGTACGACAAGAGCAAGGAGCGCGCTCTTCATCTCAAGGCGACGTGCGCACCCCATTACTTCCGCGTGATGCGCCAGCGTGCTGCGGCGGATCACGTGCACATCGAGGCCTCGCACAGCCATGGCAAACCCGAGCACGGGCAGGCTCACGGCAATGGTCACGGTCATCCGGGAAGCGCGGGCCATGGCGGCGGTCCGAACATGGCCGCGATGACGAAGGGTTGCCTGGCCGGCAGCGCCATTTGTTTCGTGTCGCATACGGGCGAGGTTTTCCCGTGCGGTTATCTGCCCGTCAGCGCCGGTAACGTGAAGCGCCAGACGATGCGCGAGATTTGGGAGGACTCGGAGGTGTTCGGTCGCTTGCGCGATGTCGAACAACTCGAAGGCAAGTGCGGGCTCTGCGAATTCAAGAAGGTCTGCCTCGGCTGTCGCGCCCGGGCGTTTTACGCGACACGTGGCAATTACATGGCGGAGGAGCCCCACTGCATTTACGAGCCGCGACGAATGAGGAAACAACAGATTTTGGAGGAAGCGCTGTAGCCCGGTAACGTCAGGAGGATGCGTCATGGTCAACATTACCAAGCTCTACTGTGGTGAAGAGCAGCCCGCCGATGGGCTGCGATATGGCCATGGCCACGGCGCCCCGAAATCCGCCGCGGAACGTCGGCCGATCGTCGTGTGGAACGTCACCCGCACCTGCAACCTGCGTTGCGTGCACTGTTACTCGGACAGTTACGCCCAGAAGTATCCCGGTGAACTGACTCACGACGAAGCATTGCGAGTGATCGACGACCTCGCGGCGTTCCAGGTGCCGGCCGTCTTGTTTTCCGGCGGCGAACCGCTCACCCGACCCGATTTATTCGATTTGATGGGCTACGCCGTCGGCAAGGGACTCCGCCTCACGCTGTCGACGAACGGCACGCTGCTGGATGAAGCCGCGGCGAAGAAGCTCAAGGAACTCGGCACCACCTACGTCGGCATTTCGCTGGATGGCATTGGCGAGACCAACGATATTTTCCGCGGCAAGAAGGGCGCATTCGACGGGGCGGTGCGCGGGATGCGCAACTGCCGCGCGGTCAGCCAGAAGGTCGGCTTGCGTCTGACGCTCACCCGCCGCAATTGCATGGATTTGCACGACATCTTCAATTTCATCGAGGCCGAGGGCATTCAGCGCGCCTGCTTTTATCATCTTGTGTATTCGGGCCGCGGCAACGCCGCCGACGAGTTGACAACGGCGGAGATTCGCCGCGCGATGGACATCATCCTCGACCGCACCCTGTCGTTTCACCAGCGCGGATTGAAAAAGGAAATCCTGACGGTCGACAACCACGCGGACAACGCCTACGTCTACCTAAAGCTGGGTGAGCGCGAACCCGAACGCGCCGAGCAGGTTTACCAGTTGATGAAGTGGAACGGCGGCGGCGCCAATTCCTCGGGCATCGGGATCGGCAATATCGACACGCAGGGCAACGTGCATCCGGACCAGTTCTGGCAGGCGGCCACGCTGGGCAATGTGAAGCAGCGGCCATTCAGCCAGATTTGGTCCGACAACTCGATCCCGCTCCTGGCGGGATTGCGTAATCGTCTGCCGCTGCTCAAGGGGCGATGCGGGCAATGCCGGTTTCAGGAGATTTGTGGTGGGAGTTTCCGCGTCCGGGCGGCGCAGGTTCACGGCGATCCGTGGGCGTCCGATCCGGGGTGCTATCTGACCAATGAGGAAATCGGGTTTGCCGAGGCGACAGCGTTGACCGCCTGACGGAGCGACGAGGAGATTTTGCCATGAAAGTCGGAACAGAAAAAAAGACAAACCTGTTGCAGTACCAGCAGGCGCTGGCGTTCGGGGAAGTGCCGCGCTACACCGCGGGTTTGCAGGCGCGCTTGTCGAGCGGCGAACGGGTCTACGTCGCCCTCTCGGCGTTTGAGCTGGCGTTGTACTTCGAGAATGACCTGGCGTTGCACTACGACCTCGAGGGACGACTGACGAAGGTCGCAAAACCCGATCAGTATCGTCGCCGCGGCCTGTCGCATCAATTGCTCGTGACGCACCGGCGTTCCGTCGAGCAGGGAGGCGGCATCGAACGCCACGTCCTCCCCGTCGAAGACGCCGATGCGCTGGTGACGGAAGCCCACGAGAAGGTTGTCCGTGTGATGAACGAATTACATGGGAACTCGATTGCATTGGAATACGCGAAACCGGGCCCCGGACAGGCGCTCGCGGAGATCCTGCCGTCGTTGGAACACGCCGCGACATTTGACCAGCGGGCCGCGCGACGCGACGCGGAACGGTTTCACTCGATTTACGGGCGCGTCGCCGTGCTTCCGCCCGACCAGTACAACGCGCTCGTGCTCCAGGCGACGGAAGGGTGCGCGTATTCGTGCTGCCTGTTCTGCGAGTTGTATCGCGGCGTGTTCTATGGACGCAAGACCCCCGCCCAGTTTGCCGAGCACGTCAACGACGCGATTGCGTACCATGGGAAAGCGTTGCGGGGACGCCGTTCCATTTTTCTTGGCGAAGCCAATGCGCTGACCCTGCCGCACGAGGATTTGGTAAAAATATTTCGCGTGCTCCGCGACTGTTTCGAGCTTCCACCGGACACCAAAGAGCATGTTCCCGCCAGTTGGTGGTTGGGTCACGCGACGCGCTTCGACGGCGTGAGCACGTTCCTCGACGCGTTCCTAGGGCCCCGGCGCACCACGGCCGATTTTGAGGAGTTACGCGAGCTCGGTTTGCGCCGCGTCTATGTCGGCCTGGAAACGGGCGACGACAAGCTGTTAAAGTGGTTGTGCAAACCGTCCACGAGCGCGGGCATCGCGCAATGCGTGACGGACCTGAAACGAGCCGGGCTGACGGTGGGAGTGATCGCGCTGTTGGGCGCCGGCGGCCACGAGTTTGCCGACGCCCACGTGCGGCAGACGGCGCGGTTGATCAACAACCTGCCGCTGGGCCGCGACGATTTCATCTACTTCTCGCCCCTGGTGATGTACCCGAACAGCCGGTACACGGAACAGACCAGCGCGCTGCAGATCGCGCCGTTATCGGCGGCGCAGATGCGCGAACAGGAACTGGCCATCCGCGACGCCCTGCGATTCGACGACCGACGCGGTCGGCCGCACATCAGCCGTTATGAACTGGAAACCTTCGCCTATTGACCACGATGCACGGCCACGAAAATAACTGTGCCACTACCGAAGACCGCTCGGTCGGCACCACATACAAATTTCAGATCCCGCTCGCTCCCGCGTGTGACATTACGATCGCGGAGAGTCAACGAACGGTCCTCGCGCCAACCTATTTGCTTGCCCCGGGCGCAACGCCTGGGGGGTGGACCCAAATGAGCAGGTTGGCGCACGATTTCCTGGCAGGCCGGTACGGCGTGACCGGCAAGGCGGTGTGGCGATGACGCTCGGGCTCGATTGTGACACGATGGCGACCATGACGACAAAATCAACCACACCGGCCAAACCAGCCACCGAGACCGCCCGGGGCCGGTGCGGTTTGAACGAACTGCCGTCCGGCTCGCGGGCCGTTGTCCAGCACATCGAACCCGCCGGTGAGGCGATGCAACGGCTGATGGCGATGGGGTTGTGTGTCGGACGTGAAGTCGAAGTTGTCCGCCAGGGCAACCCACTCATTCTCCGGCTGCTGGGGGCGCGCATCGGTGTGTCGAGTCGGCTGGCGCGTCACGTGGTCGTGGACCGGTGCGCATGAGTGCCACCGCGACCTGTTGTTCGCCGGCGGAAGCCGTGTCGCAGGAGATGTACCGGCTCGTCCTGGCGGGCAACCCGAACGGCGGGAAGACGACGCTGTTCAATGCTCTGACAGGATTGCGGGCGCAGACGGCGAATTATCCCGGCACCACGGTCGAGCGGCGCGTCGGCCGCTTTTCGATGCAGGATGAGACCGTCGAGATCATTGATTTGCCGGGGTGCTACGATCTGCAGGCGATCTCGGAGGAAGAGCGCGTCGCCGTGGACGTGATCACCGGCCGATCTCCGAAGACGGGGAAGCCGGACGCGGCGATTGTCGTGGCCGACGCGATGAACCTGAGTCGGAGCCTGTTCCTCGTCAGTCAGATTATCGAGATGAAACTTCCGGTCGTGGTCGCCCTCAACATGATGGATCTCGCCGAGGCGGCCGGCGTCCGCATCGACGCCGCGAAACTGACGCGGGCACTCGGTTGCCCGGTCATCCCGCTGGTCGCGCGCACCGGCCGCGGGCTTGGCGAACTGCGCCGCGCCATCGAACGCATGAAGACGTCGCCGCCGCCCGTGCCGGCGTCGGCGATGTGCGCCGCGTGCGGTGGGTGCCGGTTCAAGACCCGCTATGCGTGGACGGACGCGATCGCCGCCCACTGCGTCGAGCGTTCCCCGCAGGCGACACATCCGTGGACGGAGCGCCTGGACGCCGTGTTGACCCATCCCGTGATCGGGGTGCTCGTGTTTTTCGGGGTGATGCTCGGGGTGTTCTTCCTGATTTTCCGCATCGCGCAGATTCCCATGCATTTGATCGACGCGATGTTCAGCGGTCTCGGCTCGTGGATCGAACAACGGATGCCGGCGGGCGATTTGCGCAGCCTGCTCGTCAAGGGAGGCATTGGCGGCTTGGGCGGGATGCTGGTGTTTCTGCCGCAGATTTGCATTCTGTTCTTCTGCCTGTCGCTGCTGGAGGATACGGGTTATCTGGCGCGCGCGGCCTTCGTGATGGACCGGCTCATGCGCCGCGTCGGCCTGCCCGGCAAGGCGTTTGTGCCGTTGCTCTCGGCGCATGCCTGCGCCATTCCGGCAATCATGGCCAGCCGCGTCATCGAAGACAAACGGGACCGGTTGGTGACGATTCTCGTCCTGCCGCTCGTGTCCTGCTCCGCGCGAATCCCTGTGTACAGCATGCTCGCGGCGCTGTTGTTCGCCCACGACGCGTGGAAGGCGGCGCTCGTGTTTAGCGGTGCGTACGTCCTGGGTCTGGTGGCGGCGATTGTCGCGGCGTTGGCGTTGAAACACACGATCTTGAAAGGCGAAACGCATCCCCTGGTGCTGGAGTTGCCGAGTTACAAGTTGCCGAGCTTGCGGACGGCGATGCTGATGATGCTGGATCGCGCGTGGGTTTTCATCCGGAAAGCCGGGACGGTGATTTTGTTCATTTCCATCGCGTTATGGGCGCTGGCGACCTATCCCAAGAGCGCGCCGCCTCCCGAAGCCATCGCGTTGCAGGAACAGGCCTCGAAGTTGACCGGGCCGTCCGCCGACGAATTGCAGGAACAAGCGGGCCGGCTCATCAGTCATTCCGCGTTGGCGAACTCGGCGGCGGGCCGTCTCGGTCGTTGGATCGAGCCTGCCATTCGCCCGCTGGGGTTCGATTGGCAAATCGGGATCGGCATCGTCAGTTCGTTCGCCGCGCGCGAAGTCGTGGTCTCGACGCTGGCCGTCGTGTACGGAGTGGGTGAAGATGCCGCCGAGAAGAACCCGGAATCACTCTACGATTCCCTGCGCCGCGCGCAACGATCGAATGGCACCAAAGTGTTCACGACCGCCACCTGCGCGAGCCTGTTGATTTTTTACGTCCTCGCGATGCAATGTCTCGCGACGCAAGCCATCACGCGCCGTGAAACCAACAGCCTCAAATGGCCCGTCTTTCAACTCGGGTACATGACGGTACTGGCCTACGTCGCTTCGCTGATCGTCTTCCAAGGTCTGCGGGTGTTCGGGGTGGCGTAGCACGGCAATTGGCCGTGTCTGGCAACCGAAGGCTCGTGCCACCGCTACGCCCGCCGCATTTCGCCCATGTCGACCAACTGCGTCGCACCTCTCGCACCGGTCGGTTCGCTCCTTGAATTGGATTGACCTTAACACACACATCGGACAGTCTTTACAAGTCCGAAATGATTCTCGACAAAGCCGGCTCAATTGTTCAAACCGCCGCAGTTGCTGAGGCGAAACACCACAACCCTCAGTCTTCTACGACCAAAGGAAGCCCCATGCCTACTACCGCTTTAGCCTCAGGACTCGCAGCTAAACGAGCTTTGGAAAAGGTTGTCCCAGATATGTACGACCTTGCAAGGTCTCAATTCGGCAAGCGGGTTAAACGATGGAAGACCACCGCGAAAATCGATTCCCTCTATAAAAAGCTCAAGAATATCAGAACTGTTAAGACGATCCTACAACCCGAAAGAGCTGTTGACCTCCTTTCGTTCTATTACCCATCAAAGGTGATACTCGGAAATCAGCCTAAGGAGATCAGCGACCTGGCAAGTCTCGGTTATGACGGTAACATTCTTCTTCAAGGAACAGTTGGCCAAGGCAAGTCCATCTTCTTGCGATTCCTCGCCTCCCGTGAACTCTTGAAAGGTGTTGGCATACCTGTGTTCCTCGAACTTCGCCGACTGAAGACAGGCCAAAGCTTTGTGTCCAGCGTGCTTGAAGAGTTAACCTGCCTTGGCTTGGAAATGGATCAGCAAACCTTTGACTTCTTCGCAGAGAACGGCAGGATCACCCTCTTTCTCGATGCATTCGACGAGGTGAACGAGGAGCAGAGGACCAGCCTGATTGCAGAGATTGAAAACCTGATTAAGAAGCACGACAAGCTTCGAGTTGTAATTACATCGCGTCCTGACAGCGGCATCTCCTCTTCAGCGTTTTTCCGTGTCTTCAATATGGCCCCTCTACAACCCGGTGAGTATGAAGCGGTCGTAACCAAACTCACGAATGATGACCCCACAGCTGCTAGTATTATCAGCGGTATTAAAGGGGGCAAATCGAATGTGGCCCACCTTCTCACGACGCCGCTCATGGTCGCCCTTTTGGTTGTGCGCTATCGCGTCGATCAAAGTATACCTGAAACAGCGGTCGCGTTTTACGAAGCTCTTTTCACCCTCCTTCTCCAACGTCACGATAAATCGAAAGGAGGGTACGTCCGTCCCAGGAAGTCCGGCGTAGGTGACTCTGTCCTGCAAGACATTTTCAATGCCATTTGCTTCACCACTCGAAAGAACGGGCTCAGTGCGTTAACAATGCAGCAGCTCAACACACACGCTAAAGAAGCGATTCGCATCGTAGGCCAGCCCTGTGACGTCGACAAAGTCCTAGATGACATAATACATATCACATGCCTAATCCTGACCGAGGGTGACAATTGCACATTTGTTCACAAGAGCGTCCAAGAATACCACTCCGCGTTATTCGTCAGCACGCATCCTGACGAATCCGCTTTGGCATTTTATCAAGCAGTGCAGTCCAAGTGGGGTCTCTGGCAACAGGAACTGCTCTTTCTAGAGTCAATCGACAAGCTCAGGTTTATAAAGCACTTTGCAATACCCCAGTTGCAAAGCATCTTAGGAATCGACGGACCCGTCCCGAACGACTGGACGCCCACTCGTGAACTGATCCTGCAAATCTTCGGAGAGGATCAATTTACTTTTAACCGACACACCGGATTCAACTCGATCACGATACGTTCGGTTGGCAAATGGCCAGTACGGGACCAAAGCCATTATAATCCTTATCACGTATCCGCAAAATCACTTACCGACGTATGTACTTCAACACTGTTTGCACAACCTAGCGAGGCCCCAACAGCCCAGTTTGTTGTTCTATCGCTAAAGGACCTGGTGACACAGTTCCCTGTTTTTGAGGATATATTATCCAATCCGAGCAAGTTAGTCACCAAGATGAGCGATAGACTCAGGAACGCCCAGGCGTATGTCAAACATGCTGAGGATACCAAATCCGTCTTTCAGCTCTGATCACTCCGAGTGGGCCTCGACAGCCCACGCCCTCAGCAGCAGTTCCCCAGTTGCGTCGGGTCGGCAATTGGCCGTGTCTGGCGATCAAAGTTCGCGCATTCTCTGAAGGAGGCCCGAGCCGTCAGGGTACGGAGGTCTGTTCACCTCAGAATCGCGTGGTCCCAGAGCGCCGCCTGCAGGAACCCGCCGCGCAAATTGGCCACGTTTTCAAAACCGCGCCCGTGCAGCAAACACGCGGCGAGGTAGCCGCGTTGGCCTTTCTGGCAATACGTCACGATGCGCCGACCGCGCGGCAGTTCGTCCAGCCGGTCCCGCAGTTGCGTCAGCGGAATGTTCACCGCGTTGGCCAGGCGGCCAAAATCCGCCAGTTCATCGGGGTCGCGAACATCGAGCAGGAAGTCGCCGTTGGGGTGCCACGTTTCCGGCGCGACCGTGGCGATATCACCACGAGCGATGTGTCCCGCCACAAACCCGGCCACGTTTACCGGGTCGTTGGCCGAGCCGAACGGCGGCGAATAGGCGAGGTCGAGGTTTTCCAAATCGAACACGCTCATCTTGCCGGCAATGGCCGTCGCCAGCACGTCCACCCGCTTGTCGATGCCGTTCTCGCCGAGCACCTGTGCGCCGAGAAGCCTGCCGGTGCCTTCCTCCGCGATCAACTTGATCAGCACGGGGGTCGCGCCCGGGTAGTAATGCGCGTGGCTGTGGTCGCGCGTGAGACTGGTGAACACACTGAACCCGGCCCTGGCGGCTTGTGCGCTGTTGATCCCCGTGAAACCGACCGTCATGTTCAGCACCCGCACAATCGAGGTCCCGAGCGCGCCCGGATAGGTCATTCGCGCACCGGCCGCGTTGGCTCCGGCGATCCGTCCCTGCCGATTGGCCGGTCCAGCCAGCGCAATCCGCGCCCGCGCGCCGGTGAGCGCGTGCATCGTTTCCGCCGCATCCCCCACGGCGTAAACGTTCGGGTCGGACGACTCCATGCGGCCGTTGGTTTTCACGCCGCCCGTTACACCGATCTCCAACCCGGCCGCCCGGGCCAGTTCAACTTCGGCCTTTATGCCCACACTGAGCAGGATCAAGTCCGCCGGCAGCCTGCTCCCGTCGGCAAATTCCACTCCTTCCGGCGTGAATGCCGATGCTTCGACATCGAGTTTGAAATCGAATTCCGGTCGCCGGATTTTATCCTGCAGATGGCGGGCCATGTCACGATCCAGCAAGGGCAGGACTTGCGGGTTCCGTTCCACAATGGTCACGTGCAGACCGCGCCGGTGGAACGCCTCGGCCATTTCCAGGCCGATGAACCCGCCGCCGATCACCACCGCGCGTTGCGGCTTGCGCTCGTCGAGGAATGCCGCAATGCGGTCCATATCCGGAATGTCGCGCAACGTAAACACGTGCGGCAGGTCGACGCCGGGGATGGACGGGACAATCGGTTTCGCTCCCTGGCTGAGAATCAGCTTGTCATAGGGCACGTCGCGCTGGCTGCCATCCGGTCCCTTGACCCGTATCGTCTTCGCCACGCGGTCGATCGACAACACTTCATGGTTCACGTGCGCCCGCACGCGCGACCGCGCCCAAAACGTTTCGGGCGTCATGACGATCAGCTTCTCCCGGCCATCAATCTCGCCGGCGATGTAATACGGCAGACCGCAATTCGCGAAGGAAATATACGGGCCGCGTTCAAAAACATCGATGTCCGCGGTTTCATCCACACGGCGGGCCCGGGCGGCGGCCGAAGCGCCTCCGGCGACGCCACCGATGATTACGATTCGACGGGGAGTATTCATAATGCACGCAAATCAATGGTTCACTTCACAACCGCAGCTTGAAGAACAGTTGGCTTGACGATTCCACGGCATCTTGGCGAGGAGCAACGCCAGGCCGCACGTGCCGGTGAGTCCCGCAAACAACAAACCGCAACCCGTGACGAGCGGGATGAGGGCAAACCAGACATTCACGGTCAACGCCAGCGCCGCGCCCACGGCTGACACAAGGCCCACGGTAATCTGCACCTGGCGCATCAGGGGCAATACCTTGCTTTCGCCGCGCTCCACCGGCAGACTGGCTTGCACCCACGCTTCGATTCCGCCTTCGACCAACACGCAACATTCAGAACCCGCTCGCCGGAATTTCTCAATCGCTTTCGCCGCCCGGGTTCCGGACTGGCAGATGACATACAGCGGCGCGTCGCCCGTCCCCCGATCCCTCAGGAACGCGGCCACGTCGAGCTTGTCGAGCGGCAGCGGACGCGCTCCCGGGACGTGGATAGCGGCGTATTCGGTGGGGGTACGGACATCAATCAATTCGATGGGGAGCCGTTCGGTCGCCCGCCGGTGCAGTTCCCGCGGGGTAATGGACTTTTTGGAATGGACAATCGTCGAGTTCATGCTATAATTATATAACCATATAGCTATATGTCAAAGGAAAAACACACGCGTCTTCTCACCGCGGAGGAGCTGGAGCGGGTTGCCAGCCGATTCAAGGTGTTGGGGGAGCCGATGCGACTGCGGATTCTGCAGGCCGTTTGCCAGGAACCCCACAGCGTGAACGAGATTGTGGCGGCCGTCGGGTCCACCCAGGCCAATGTTTCGAAGCATCTGGCGTTGCTGGCCGCCGGCGGCGTTCTGGCCCGCCGCAAAAACGGGCAGTGCGTGTACTATGCCGTGAAAGACAAACTGGCCGTGAAGCTGTGCGAACTCGTGCATGCCCAACTCGCCGAGTAGAGCGTCCATCCGTCCCTTCTCCGCAATCCTTCGCCACCCGCGCTACGATGCGCGGCGTTTCGCGGCGAAGACCAATCGGACCATGTAGCCGACGACGGCCAGCATCACGACAAAGCAAACCAGAAACAGGATAAACACGGACCATTGCGGGGCGACGCGCCAGGACACGGGGTCGAACCGGCCCGCCAGTTTCAACAACCGGACGGTGTGCCGGGCATAGACCATCGTCAACATCGACACGAACAACATCAGGCCCGACTCGCAGAATCTCCGTTTGAAGAAGAAATGGAGGGACCCGAACGAGAGCAGCACGCCCACGGTCAGTCCCCAGATCGCCGGCGTGTGCATGAACGCCTCCAGATACGGCAGCAACGATAGCAGGTAGGCCATCCCGGCCAACATCGCCAGCACCATGCCGCCAACAAAGAATTGTTTGCCCAGGGCAAACGCCTCCGGCTGATCGCGTCCAATCAGGCCCACGAAGAACCCGCCGACGGTGACCGCGCCGAGCATCATATGCAGCCAGCGCAGGACGTAGTCGCCCGCTGCGGGGTTCCACATCCAGCCCGATTGATCCTGCGCGTACAGGCTGTGAATCTGGCCCGGCCGTTCCGCCATCGAGAACACGGAACTGTATGTGACGGAGATGTAGACCAGCCCGAGCAACGCCAGCGCGAGGGCCGATTTGCTGATCCGTCCCGTGCGCTCGGCCGTTAACGCCGAGCGGTACAGCGCATAATAGGCGACGATGGCCACGGCGATGATCAACAGCCAGAACCAGCCGCTCACAATCGCCGCCGCGTACATCTGCTTGGGATAAACCATTTGCAGGAACAGCAATGGCGCCACGCCGAGTGTAACCGTCGCCGCCATCGCGCTGGGGAACATCCGCGCAAACTTGGCCAGCGTCGGATCGTCCCAGCGTCGCCGGACGGCGGCGTAGAGCGTGATGATGACGCCGCCGAACAGAAAGTTCATCGCGACGAAGTGCAGTGTCAGCGTCAGCAGATGCAGGACCGTGATCAGCCAAAGCGGGGCGGAAAGAAATTCGTAATCGGGGAGGTTCATCGTTTGACCTGTTTGCCCAGTTCCTGAAGGTAGGAGACCAGCGCGGCTCGTTCCGCGCCGCTGCCCGTGTAGGCCGGCATCCCCTTGCCGAGGTCGGCGCTCATATCGAGCATGGTGTTGAGTTCGTCCGGGCCCTGCCCGGCGAACGACTTCGATTTGTCGCTAACCCCGCCGAGAATGTGGCACTTACCGCAGCGGATGTCATACGCCTTCCGACCGAGCGCCTCGCCCTGTAAACCATACACCTGATCGAGAGGCCGCTGGTCGATCCGCCGGTAAAGGTAATCCGCAATCTTGTCGGCCTCGGCTCCCGTGCCGAGGAACGGCGGCATGTTGCCCCTGAGCAAGTTTGTCGAACGAACGATCGCCGCGATGAAGGCGCGGTCCGTGCCGTCGAACGCCGGTTTCAGCGCCTTGTACCCGGTAAGTGTGTGACAGCTTCGGCACGAATGTCGGAACAAATCCGCCCCGTCATCGCCGGTCGGGTACTGGATTTGGGCGAGGAACCCGCCGTTCGTGTAGGCCCCGGCGCGGGCCACCTCCGCCCCGTTGCCATAGATGTAGCCGGTGATGATGTAGGGTTTGCGGACAGATTCACGGAATGATTCGAACGCGCCAAACCAAGCCAGCCCGAGCGCCATCAATCCCGCCGCAACCGCCATCGGCAGCCGTCGCGCCGCCAGCCACCCGAACACCACCAACAGCACGCCGATGGCGGCAGCCAGCCAGATCGAATATTGTATCGCGTGCATCGGGGTCGCCATGATCTGTTCCGCCTTGGTGGTGATCGCCGCAGGGATGGCTTTCCAATACCACCATTGCGACAGCGCGGTTACGGCGAGGCCGACGATGCCCCACGTCGCCGTGTAGCGGACCGTGCGCGCCTTGAAATCGCTGGCGGGATACCGCGCCGCCACGAGCAGCGCATACAGGCCGGCGAGCATCAGCGATACGCCCGTGCGCATCACCAGGGACGGCCAATAGGTCGGATTAAAGAAACCGTCCCAGAAATTCCCGGTCTGCAGCCATCGGCCGGGCGTCAACATGAACGTGATGATGCCGTTGATGACGACCAGCGATAGCCAGGCGAAGAGGAAATAGATCCAGCCGACGATTTGGTGTTCGCGCGCCGCCAGTTTGTTCCACCCGTAGTAATAGACGATCGCGGCGGTGATCTCGACGACGAAGAACGTCCACTCGATGGCCCAGCCCCAGACGAAGTTGTGGATCAGCGCCTCGGTGGCGGCCGGGTTCAGCAGACCGATGACAAACCAAATCCCCACGCCGCTCAACGCGCCGAAAACCAATGTGATCAGGACAAAGAACCGGCTCAGTCGCTGCAGGAATTCGAGGGTCGCCTGGTCACCGGCCTTTGTCGCCCGGCGTTCGGTGACGACCAGGTACAACCCGCCCCCGATGGCGAAATGCGACACGAACACGTGCAGGACGGCGATGATCGCCATCAAGATCCCATAACCGACCGGCTCGTCCCAAAACGGATAGATCATGATTCCGCCCGCTGTTCCTCACCCGGCACAGCAACCCGGGCGACAAAGAGAGTCACGTGGGCCAGAGGAGCCGGCCCCAAACGGGGTGATGGTCACAGTTTGTATGCATGATGCGGCGGCAGTTCAAGCCGAATCAAACCACCGATTCTTGGCCGTCCTCCCGTCTTGGAAGGGGATAAAAGGGTAGCCACGTCACTCCCTGCATCGAAGTTGTCCGGGTGAATCGATGTGCGACAGGCAGTCGGCCCGACCGACCCGGCGTTGGGCAGTGAGGCCGAAACTGAGTATCCCGGAGAAAGCCAAGGCGGAGCGAATCACCGGTCGGGACAATCAGCCGATTGTAGGTTAAGATTAGCCCGGAGGCAGACCATGAGTGACGCCGAGATCAAACCCGCAGGCAAGACAGAGATCAAACCGGTTGCCAAGGCGGAGAACAAACAGGCAGCTAGCGCCGAGACCAAACCAGTTGATGGGACGGAGACCAAACCAGCAGGCAAGGCGGAGAATAGACAGGCAGGCAAGGGGTCAAAACGTCGTCCATTCAACGCGAAGCAATACAGTGCCAATTATGGCGCGATACGCTGGGGTCATGGGCAATCCCAGAGACCGAAGCATTAACGGCTGGCCCGCCGCTGTTCCCTGCCAGTTCTGCCGCCGTTGCCGCCATACGCCGCAAAACTATCGGTTGCTATTCCTGCGATCAGACCTACATTGCCGTGGAGAGTTGAGCGACCCTCTCGTCAAGCAAGATTGTTTCAGGGAGAAATACCCACCCTTGGGAGCGGCTCGTGGGTTCAAAAACGAGAGAAGAGCCTCGACTCTCCTTTCTGCCGCCATCCAGCTGCAATTGTCCTGCCGATTCTGCAGGCTGTTGCATTCCTGATGGCGAGACATAAAATAGGAATGAAAAGTCGCTCGAAGCGAAAGGAAGGTCTGCATTCATGGATTTGATTATTCTCACCGCGGGAGCCCTGTTTTTAATGGTGCAGGGCATAATCGCTATCGCCGCCCTGTACATAGCAAAGAACACGGGGGCAATAGTGCAACTACTGAAATCTAAGTCGCCTGCACACCAGCACGGAGAGCAAGAAGACCAAATTCTGGAATTAGGACAACGCCCCAACCGTTGACCCGGCTGTCGCCGCCATTGCCCCCCGCCGTCTTGCCTTGATTTTCGGGCGTGGCGGGTTCAGGTTTGGGACGTCATGAGGGCAACCGAAGCCCCAAAGATAGAGTCAGCAAAGCTGTATGTTCTCTCGGCAGTCATGTTGGTTTTCTTTCTCTGCGTCACGTCGTCTTGCAGCCTTCCAGTGCTTTCAGTCAGCGCGGCCATCTTGTTCACCACCAGTTTTTGTTTTCATCCAGACTCTTTCCGCAGTCGCAGCCGTTCACTGACACCAGCATTTTGCTTACTTGCGTTCGTGTGGCTGTGTGCAGCCGTCCCGACGTTGCTTTCATTGTTTGGAGGACATTGAGTTGTGACGAGGTTTGCTGCCTAACAAGTCCCGCCGCCCTTGCCAACATCGACTTGATTTCGAGGGATGCAGAGTTCAACTGTGGCTCATACTCTGCCGCCATCAAACGGCAGGGCAAGCAACATCGACAGAGTTCATCGGGGCATCGCCGCAAACAAGCTGGCGGAGCAGCCTAACGGGCCAGATTGACCGGTTCTCCGCCGGAAAGAGAGAATCTCTTTTGGCAAAAAGGACAGGAGATAATCTCGCCCTTCATGTCATCAGAGAATTGTACGCTCGTCTTGCACAGCAGACATTCCCGAACGAAGACGTTCTCGGGAACGGCCAGGACAGCATCACAGTCAGGGCAGTTGATCGTCTGCCCCGCTCCGGCGTCATCAGCCACAAGATGTTTCCCGCACGACCCGCATTTGAAGAAGATGTCGGGCATACTGACCTCGGCTCCCGAGAATACTACTTTCCTGCCCAAAAGCAATCAGGAAAAGCCTCAGCCGCCCGACCGCTTCCCACCGCCGTAGTCCCGCCATTGCCTCCTCGCCGCCATACTACCACCAAAATCGGTTGCTATTCCCGTAGCCGGGTTTACGATGCCGTGGAGAGTCAAGGGCGGGTGAGGTTGAAGCAATTAGGCAGCATCAAGGGCATCGTCAATTTATGGAACCAGAACCGAATAAGAAGGATGCAAAATGTTCGTCCGGACAGCCAATGGGCTTGGGCATCGGCGTGGGCGTTGCCCTTGGAGCAGGAATGGGAGCCGCCATGCACAACGTAGCAATGGGTATTGCCATTGGAACAGCCGTGGGTGCTATTGTAGGTGCTGCATTAAGATACAAGAAGTGCAAGAAATGATTGAGATACGCAACGACTAGCATTCCCCCTGTGGCAAGTCGTGCCGAATCCAGCCCCCGCCTCCCCGCCCGCATCCCGCGGCCAGTTCCCCGATCCGAACCATTGAAATGCCGCAGTTTGTGCGTTACCGTCTGCCCGTGCAAAAGACCCTTGATGCGATGAAGAGACTCAGGCGTTCGAGCCGTATTCTGTCGCTCTTGAAACGATCTATAAGCCAGTTGCCCCAGGGAACTGACAAACGTGAGGCCGCGAGGGAGATTGCGGGATTGGAAGCGATGATGAGGACAGCCAGCATCAAGATTGCTCAGAGGCAGCAGGCAGCGCGTTCCGCCAAAGTGAACCGCTAATCGCAGATCGGTGTACGCCCGCGCCGTATCCACCCGCCCGCATCCCGTTGCCACTTCCCCTTGAAACCGCCCCACGAAACTATCGGTTGCTATTCCTGCGATTGGGCTTACGGTGCAGCGGAGGGTCGGGGGCAATGTGCAAGTTGCCAGAATTGACCGGTGTCATTCGGAAACTCGGCTCTCCTTTTCGTTTCTCCTGCCAGTTCTCGCCGCCTGATCTCTCCCCCATCCTCGCCCCCGAAAGACCATCCCCCCGGCACTCACCCACCTCAAATAATGGCAGTGGGGCCGTCGCCAAAAACTTGCGTCATTTAAGCCAATGAACTATCGCCAGCAGCAGGAGAACGACGGTCAGGGCATCAGCCGAAATGACCAATGGAACGACCAACATGCTTGCCCAGTGTGGCTCCTCAGGGCATTGCTGGGGCAAACCGAGAGATTGCCCCAAGTACCTGGTCCGACATCCTTCCGAATCTGGAAAACATCTTTGACGTCTGATTGTGTCGCTGGTCATACATTCATTCTCCAAAGAAGAAGCCCTGCAACAATCATGCCGCTCTGTGAAAATCCGCCTCAACCCGCTGGTTCAGAAGGAGTTCTCAAAAGAGTCAACATGCTCAAAGCACTGACAATATGGCGTGCACAAACTGGAATGACGACAGGATGACGCCGTTGATTATCGAAATCCAACATCTACGGTTCAGCAGATTTGACCATGGGGCGTTGAAGGTCAAAGCCTTCTTCTGGCTGTTCCAGCCTACCTGCCCCCCATCCTCTTACCCCTTACAAACCGCCAGTCCTGATTGCAGAGCAAGGAGGATTTGGAGCGGGCGATGGGAATCGAACCCACCTCGCCGGCTTGGGAAGCCGGTGCATTACCACTATGCTACGCCCGCACGAGACTGCTTCATTCTCGCCGTTTCGCCGTCCAAATCAAGCCAAAGTTGGTAAACCCGCCCGGGTTTGGTATGGTACGGACGTATGGCACCACCGACCGAAACGGGGCAACCGGGCGTCATCATCATCGGGGAGACCGAGGCGAAAGACGAACTGTCCTCACCGTGGAACGTGATCGTCCACAACGACCCGATCAACCTGATGAGCTACGTGACGATGGTGTTCATGCGGGTGTTCGGATATCCGCGGCCCCGGGCGGAAACGTTGATGATGGAAGTGCACAACCAGGGCCGGTCGCTGGTGTGGTCGGGCGGCCGCGAACGGGCCGAGCATTACGTCCACCAACTTCACAGCTATCAATTGCTGGCCACCATGGAAAAATCAGCGGCGTGATCGACCTGACCGTCCAACCGCTCGATGAAAAGCGGATCCTGATCAGCGGCATCCCATCCGTCCTGGTGGCCATGCTGCGCGAGCTGCCCGAAATCCTCGAACTCCGTGATTCGCCCGACGCGCGCGCCCGGCTCTACCCCAATCCGACCAACGGCAACGACAAGATCAACCGGGAATGGCATCAAATGACCCGGCCGGAACTGCGCCATTTGTTCGTCTCCGCCGGTGAAACCGTGGCGCGGGACCTGACCGCGTTGACGGCGGACAAGAAAAACGGCGATGCCTGGCAGGTGGCGTTTCCCGTCGAGCACGTGGCGGCGTGGATGAACGCCCTCAACCAAGCGCGGTTGATCCTCGGGGAAGTTCACAAGATCGACGAAGTGGACATGAATCGAACGGATTTCGACCCGCAAAGCGCTAAGCACATGGCGGCATTGCGCATTCACCTGCTGGGCTACCTCCTGCACCTGTTCGTGGAACTGGACGATGGCGATGAGCCTGAAGACCATCTTTGAGGGCCAGGCGATCAAGTCCGAGATGGTCGTGCTGATCCTGGAGAAGTGGGGGCTCCATCCCGCCATGGAAGAGAAGGCCGCCACGCCGAACCTCGACGACCTCGCCCGCGACACCCGCGTCGTCATCCCCGAAGGCGAATACGATCAGGCCAAAGACATCCTCTTCGGCGAAAGCGAAATTGAGCGCGCCGGCTTCTGAACGTCGATTGATTCGACGGAAGCAGACCGCCTGGAGGTTGAATTGCTCCGGGACCGACGACTATTGACCCAAATGGTCGTGTCAATGCTCGCGGCGGCGGAGTAGAAGAAGCCCGGTGAGTCCTGCGGCCGCCAAAGCGATCGTGCTCGGCTCGGGGATCTGCATGTAGTCCTGATTGATCGTCGAAATGGTCGAAAAAGCCGTTATGGTAAACGAGTCAACGAGCACGTCTTTCTCGAGATTCAGATATGCCTGAGGCGGGTTAATCGGCATATTCGTTGACAACACTTGCGATGCTGGGGTGACGAAGACGGACATCTGTCCGTAGGGGACATTGACGTCCATGTTGGTGTCCACATCCTCAGTGACTTCGGCCAGAGCTGAACCACTGCCCAGCGTCACTCCATTGAAGGACAGATCCGCCCCGGAAATCAGATTGTTCGAGTTCGTTACGTTGACCATATAACCAATCCGAAAATCCATCTCATTGTTATTGGCCGCAAATCCACCGCCGAACTGAAGGCCAAAGTTGCCGTCCGATATAAGTGCCGTCACGGTGATATTATTGGCGAACGGATCGCCAGCGGTGAAGAAATTAGAAAAGAGCTTGTCGCCAACCAGAATGGTCCCGCCATTCGTCAGGCTTGTCAAACTGTAGGACGGCCCAAACGTTTGCGCCCGGGTGACAGGGCCGTAGGCGACGGCAAGCGCGACCGCCGCGCAAATGATTAGAAGATATCGCCCTGAACCAAGATGAGAAACTCCCCGGTAGCCACCCCGCCCTTGAAAAGCAAATGTCTCCACGATACACCCCTAGCGATTTTTCCGCTTATTTTACTCGCCGTGAATCGGCACAGGGTGTGTGACCCAAACCGAGACTCTACATCGCCACCAATGCGCTATAGATATCACACCGCTCCGTTCTCGGCAAGTAGAATCCGGCCAAGATCACGAATTACGCACCCATCGACCGGCCCCTTGTAAGTCGTGGCTTGCAAGGCAGGCATTTACGGCTGTTTTGGTCGTGTCCGGCGCGTTCCATCCAAGCCCGCCATCGCCGCCCCCCTCTCGCGGGAACGCGATCACGCCATGTCGAAATGGCTCATTACCTTGAACAGATCGTAGCGCTCTTTGATTTCCGGTTGGGTGAGTGACTGGAGCCGGGTGAGACTGAAATCCTCGACGCAATACGAGGCGATCACGCTGCCGTAAATGACGGCGTTGCGCAGCGAATTGTGGTCGATGCGGTTGGTGCGCGCGAGATACCCCGTAAACGCGCCGGCAAAACAGTCGCCCGCGCCGGTGGGATCGTGGATGTCCTCGAGCGGATAAGCGGGCGCGCTGAAGAACAGGTCGTTCCCGAACAGCAGGCAACCGTGTTCGCCCTTCTTGATGACCACGAATCTCGGGCCCTGTTTCAGGATGAGCCGCCCGGCTTTGATGAGGTTGGTCTGTTTCGTAAACTCGCGCGCCTCGCCTTCATTGAGCACGAGACAATCGATGTGGCGCAATAACTCGACGAGCGCGTCGCGTTGCGTCTCGATCCACAGATCCATCGTATCGGCCACGACGAACTTCGGCCCGGCGACCTGCGCGAGCACGTGCATCTGGAGTTGCGGCGAGATGTTGGCGAGGAACACGTAGGGCGTCCCCTTGTACGCGTCGGGTAGTGTTGGCTGGAACGTTTCGAACACATTCAAGCAGACCGACAAGGTCCGCCGCTTGTTGAGGTCCCATTCGTATTCGCCGCTCCACCGAAACGTCCGGCCATCCGCCACCTGCAACCCGTCGAGATTGATCCCGTGGGCGCGGTACAACTCGATATACTTTTTCGGAAAGTCGGTGCCGACGATGGCGACCATGTTGACCGGCGCAAAAAAGCTCGCGGCGACCGAGGCGTAGCTCGCCGAACCGCCCAGCAAATCGTGATGTTCCTCGATCGGCGTCTTCACGCTGTCCAGCGCCACCGAACCGGTGATGAGAAGGCTCATTTCCCGCTCTCCAGACGTTTCTTGAATTCCGCGGACGCTTCCGTAACATCCGCTGCCCTGAGGATCGCCGAAACAACCGCCACGCGCGTCGCCCCGGCCTCCAGAACCTGGCCAATGTTGTCCAGCGTGATCCCGCCGATGGCAAAGAACGGGACCTTGACCCGGGCCGCCACCTGCTGCACCAAGTCGGTCCCGACGGATCGGGCTGCGGGTTTGGTGGCCGTCGGGAAAACCGGGCCGACCCCGATATAGCTGGCGCCGTCACGTTCCGCCGTCAGGGCCTCTTCGATGGAGTGGGTGCTGATGCCGACCACGCGCATATTGGCGAGGCGACTGGCGCGCTGTTCGCGCGGGATCGCCGCCCAATCCTCCTGGCCGAGATGCACGCCGTCCGCGCCCGATTCGAATGCGGCCTCGATATCGTCATTGATAATCACGGGCACCTGGTAGGGGAATGTCGCGGAAACCACCTGGAGTCCGATCTCGACCCGCTCAGCATGCGTGCGTTCCTTCGCGCGCACCTGCAAAATATCCACGCCGCCCGCAACCAAATCGCGCGCGAGCTCGCCGGGGTCGCGGCCCCCGATGTACATCGTGTCGATAAACCCATACAACCGGCACCGGGCAAGTCGGGCTGTGGACATCAACCGAAAAAGACCTTTGCGACGTCGTAGAGTTCCTTCGGCACGCGGCGGTTGCGCACGCGCAGCTTCGGCTGGCCGGTCTTCTTGTCGGTGACCTCGACGATGACCGAGTCAATGGTGATGCCGATGACGTCGGGGCCGCGCAACGCGACCATTTTCCCAAATTCGCCGTTCATGGCGAGTTCGACGGCCTTCACGCCGTACCGCGTTCCGAGCACGCGGTCGTAGGCGCTGGGGGTGCCTCCGCGCTGGATATGGCCCAGCACCACCCCGCGGCTCTCGATCCCGGTAATTTTCTCAATCTCCTTGCACAGCGTTTCGCCGATGCCGCCGAGACGCACGTGGCCGAACGCATCGAGTGTCTTGCTCGAGAGAACTTCCGCGCCCTCGAGTTTGAAACCTTCGGCGACCGCGACAATGGAAAAACTCTTCCCACCCGCCTGGCGGCGTTTGATGATCCCGCAAATTTCAGCCAGCGACAGCGAGAATTCGGGCAGCAATATCAGATCCGCGCCGCCCGCCATGCCGGCCTCAAGCGCGATCCAGCCCGCCTGGCGTCCCATCAACTCCACCACCAGCACGCGGCTGTGGGATTCCGCCGTGCTATGCAGGCGGTCGATGGCCTCCGTGGCGATGTTGATCGCCGTGTCGAAACCGAACGTCTGGTCGGTGCCATCGATGTCGTTGTCGATGGTCTTCGGGACGCCGATCACCGGTATGCCGCGTTTGTGAAGGCGGGACGCGACGCTCAGCGTATCATCGCCGCCGATCGCGATAAGGGCCGTCAGTTCCATGCTCTTGATGTGCTTGACGAGCGTATCCAACTGCTCGTCGGTCGGATTGGTGCGCGACGTGCCGAGGATCGTGCCGCCCAGATGGAGGATGCCCGAGACGCGCTCGCGCGTGAGCGGGAAATAATCGCCTTTGAGGACGCCGGCCCAGCCATTTCGGAAACCGAACACCTCGTAGCCTTCGAGCAACGCTTTGCGTGTTACCGCCCGAATTACCGCGTTCAACCCGGGGCAGTCGCCGCCGCCGGTCAGTGTCGCAATCTTCTTCATCTCGTTACCGTTAAACTCCCTCGATTATGTTTATTCCGGGGTGCCCGCGGGTGCGGGGGTCAATTCCTGCGGCTTAAGCGGCACCAACGGCTGGCTGGCCGCCAAAAGCCGGTCCACGAAATTCGTCGAATACCTGCCTCGACGGAAATTCGGATCTTTCAATGTCAGTTTGTGCAAGGGGATCGTCGTTTTGATCCCCCGGATGATCAGCTCATCCAACGCGCGGGCCATGCGATCCAGCGCCACGCGACGATCCGTACCATAGCATATCAGTTTGGCAATCATCGAGTCGTAATGCGGCGGGATAACATAGCCGCCATAGACGTGGGTGTCCACGCGGACGCCGTGCCCGCCGGGAAGATGCAGGAACTCAATGCGGCCGGGGCAGGGCTGGAAGTTGTTGAACGGGTCCTCGGCGTTGATCCGACATTCGATGGCGTGCTTTTGAAATTGAATGTCCTTTTGGTCGTACCCGAGATCTTCACCGGCGGCGATGCGGATCTGCTCCTTCACGATGTCAATCCCCGTGACCTCCTCGGTGACGGGATGTTCGACCTGGATTCGGGTATTCATCTCAATGAAGAAGAACTGGCCGGTGGCATCGAGCAGGAATTCGACAGTCCCGGCGTTGACATACCGGACCGCTTCCGCCGCCTTGATCGCCGCTTTGCCCATTTTCTTGCGGATGTCGTTGGTGAAGGCCGGCGAAGGCGATTCTTCGAGAAGTTTCTGATGGCGACGCTGCAAACTGCAGTCGCGTTCGCCGAGATGTAGCGTCTTGCCTTTGCGGTCGGCCATAATCTGGAATTCGATGTGGCGGGGGCTATCGATGTATCGTTCGAGATAGACGACGGAATTGGAAAACGCGCGTTCCGCTTCCGACCGGGCCGTGTGGTAGCCCTTGACGAGGCTGGGATCGTTGTGTGCCACTCGCATCCCGCGTCCGCCGCCGCCGCCGGCGGCCTTGACGATCACGGGGTAACCGATTTTTCGGGCGATCTTGAGAGCGTCCTGCTCGTTCTCGACCGGACCGTCGCTGCCGGGCACCACGGGCACGCCCGCTTTGCGCATGGTCTCGCGGGCCGCGACCTTGTCGCCCATCGCGCGGATGGCCGAACTGGGCGGGCCGATGAATTTGATGTTGCAGTTCTCGCAAACCTCGGCGAAATGGGCGTTTTCAGAGAGAAACCCGTAGCCGGGGTGGATCGCCTCGACGTCGCCCACTTCGGCGGCACTGATAATGCGGTCAATCTTGAGGTAGCTTTCCTGGCTGGGGGCGTCGCCGATGCAGATGGCCTCGTCCGCCAACTGAACGTGAAGCGAGTCGGCATCCGCCTTGGAATACACCGCCAGGGTCCGGATACTCAGTTCGCGGCACGCGCGAATGATGCGCACGGCGATTTCACCGCGGTTGGCTATCAGGATTTTGTCGAACATGGCGATCTGTGTTTCCGGGGCGGTAGCCGTAGAGCGGCGTCCGCCTATTTAACGCGCACCGCAAACAGCTTCTGGCCAAATTCCACGGGCTTGGCGTTCTCCGCGAGGACCTCCGTGATGGTTCCTTTGACTTCGGCCTTGATCTCGTTCATGACCTTCATCGCCTCGATAATACAGACGACCGTTTCAGGATCGACCTCCTGACCGACCTCGACATACGTGGGCGCGTCCGGTGCCGGGGCCCGGTAAAAAGTGCCTACCATGGGGGATACAATGTGCTTGGCATCCGCCGTGACCGGCGCGGCTGCGGGCGCCATAGGAGCCGGGGCGGGTGCTGGCGCGGGAGCCGGGGCCGCGACGGGCGGCGGTGGCGCCGCCGGCGGCAGTGTCACGCTCTGTTGGAATCCTTCGGGGCCGCGCTTGATGCGGATTTTCAACCCATCCTGTTCCATCGAGAACTCGGAAAGGTCATTGTCCTTCATCATCCCAATAATCGCCTTGATTTGCTCCAGTTCCATGGTTCTGGCCTTGTCCTATTGAAGTTTAAAAGGGCGTCCGTCCATCCGCTCGCCATCCATTTGCCAAGCCCGCGTCTCCGCACGCCGCAGGTTTCGCCGCCGCCAAGGTGCATCTATCATTTGGAGGATCGCGTTTCCTTGGCGGGGTCGGACTCTAGCAAAGCGCCCGTGGATTGTCTAACGCTTTCCTTGGCGGCGGCGAGAGCCTGGCTGTAGCGAGGATTTGTCGGGTTCAACTCGACAGCCTTACTGAGAAGCTGAAGGGCTTCCGCATCAACGCCATGCGCGGCCATTTTCGCCCTCGCCAGTTGCCACCAGCCCGAAGCCCGGTACGGGTCGCACTCGATGGCACGACGGTATGCGGCGAATGCTTCCTCGATTTTGCCCGCCCGGAGAGCCGTATCCCCCAAGCCTGATTGAAGGCGCGAATTCCAGGGCACCAAATCCACCGCCCGCTGGCTTTCGCCGAGAGCCGCCACCGGATTGATGGCCTCGATTCGACGGGCTTCCTCGCCCATGAACGCCGCCGCCAGTGCCCGACATTCGATCCAGAGCATGGCGGCCACCAGCGCCACACACATTCCAGCGACCAGCCAGTTTTCCCCTCGACGCGGCGTCACGGAGTCGGTCTTGGGCAATTCCTTCAAGCCTTGCAACGTGCCAAGTAGAACAAACACGGGCAGCGCGACGCCCGGTGCGTACAAGTCGAAATCAACCAGTCCGTGCACCGTCCAGCCCACCAACGCCCCGCAAATGGCGGCGGCTGCCACGTCACCCGCCCGTTTCCGCGCCAGCCGAATCGAGTCTCGCACCGCCATGACCCACAGCGCGGCAAACGCGACAAACGCCAGGACGCCCGAATCCGACCACATCTGCAGGAAATTGTTGTGGACGGCCGCAGCCTCCTCGGTCAACGCCGTCTTGTACATGGGATAAATCGAACCGAATGTGCCCGGCCCCGTGCCGATCCAGGGATGATCCCTGATAATGCGGATGGCTCCCCGCCAATAATCCGTCCGCGATTCGAGGCTCTCCGTCCCAAAATGGAGCAACCCACCATGCCGGGCGAGCGCCACCACCACGCCCAGCAACAGGACCAGCGCACCCATCGCTTTCGCCGCGCCGCCTCTGCCTTTCGGGACCAGACACCACAAAACCGCCAACGTCATGAGTCCGAAGGCCGCGAACCCGCCCCGAGAACCCGTGAGCAGAAGACAAAACAGCATGTCGCCCGCGGCAAACACCAACGCGACCCATTTCACCCGTACATCCCAACCGCGCGCGCGGACCCAAATCCACGCCAGCACCGGGGCGAAGGCCACGACCAGAAACCCCGCCAGCGCGTTGGGATAAACGAACGGGCCAAACACGCGGTTACTGGTCATCCGCGCCAGGAGGTCCCGGGGCGCTGTCGCTGCATCCACGTGAGTGGACGCGTACGCGCGGGTTTCTTCCAAGCCGCCGAAATGTTGTTGCATGGCCAGAACACAAGCGAACAGCGTCGCCAAGGCCAGCCCCCCGAAAATCCGCCCCGTGGCCGCGCCATCCCGCGCATACCAGGCGCCAACGTAGAACAGCAAGACGCCCGCTGCGAAGAGCATGACCGTATCCATCGTCACTTGGGGGCAGATCGTCCAAGGCGCAGCGAGTAACTGGGTCAACAGGAAGAACAGCGGCAGCACGAACAGCCAATCCACCCGCGCCAGCATCCGATCCCGATCGAGCACGAGCCAGACGAAGCCGGCGAAGACGAGGATGATCGCGAGTTCATTGGGCCACGTGAAATAGAACCACTCGAGGGCGTTGGTCGGCGGCGCGACGGCCCACTGCACCATGGTGGGCGCGCCGAATTTCAGCGGCGCCAGAAACGCCACCGCCGCCAGGCCCAACACGAACCGGTTCGCAAGCCCCTTCATTCAATCGATCGCCCGCCGTCGGATCACCGTGTCACCGTTGCCGCTCTCGGCGTCAGCTTGAGCAGTCCCACCTCGAACGCCAGTGTCTCCGAAATGTTGCGCGACAGCGCGTCACGGATTTGCTCGATGGCCTCGAGGTTACGGCAGGCCTGTGGACTCGTCAATCCGTCCGCGATTCGCCGGGTGGTCGTCGCCTGGTCGGGATGGGCCAACAATTGATCGTCGGCTCCCTCGGCGCACAGCAGCAGGTCGCCAAACCAACTGTACATTTCTTCGAGCACCTGCTCGCGTGCCGCCCGGTATTCCCCCTCGACCCGCGCGTCCCGCTGTTCTTCGAGGCGCTCCCGCACCCGGGGCTCCAATTCCTCGTAACGGTCGAGATCGAGTTCCGCTTCCACGCGGGCGCGCGTCTCGTTGCGAATTTCCTGGAGGAGGGCCGTCAATTCCGACAGCAACTGGTAACTGTGGGAAATTCGCTCCCCGGTGGTGGCGGAAAACTCCGCCAGCAGCGGCAATAATTTCGCGACGGAGGAAGACACGGCGCCCGCCGCGATCGGGCCGAAAGATATTTTCAGGCACCGCGACAGAATTGTCGGCAGCAGACGCTGCGGGTCGGCGGTCAACAGGAGGATCACGGTCTGGGCGGGCGGCTCTTCGAGCGTCTTGAGAAACGCGTTGGCCGCTTCCTCGCCCATACAATCGGCGTCGACCACGATCCCGACTTTCACCCCGCCCATCGACGACCGCAGGTTGACCGACTTCATGAACTCGCGCATCTGGTCGATCTGGATGCGCCGGCTCTTCGACTCCGGCCGCACCCAGTAGACGTCGGGATGCACTCCTTCGTCGACGCGCCGGCAGGAATCGCATCGGTCGCAGCTATCATGATCCTTTTTCGAACAGTTCAGGGCTTTCGCCAGCGTCCGTGCCATGGCTTCCTTGCCGCTTCGGCGGGGCCCGGCAAACAAATAGGCGTGCGCCAACCGTCCGCGCTCCAGGCTGCGACGCAGTTGCGCGGCGATCTCCTTCTGTTGCGGGAAGTCGCTAAAGGACATCGTTCACCAAACTCCAAATTTGCTTCGCGATCACGTCAATGGCCTGGCTGCCATCGACCACTTTCACGCGACGATTTTCACGCTTGGCCAGGTCCAGATATCCCTCCCGCACACGCTCGTAAAACTCCAGCGCCTGGCTTTCCATCCGGTCGAACAACTCGCGGCCCCGGACCCGGTCCAAGCCGATGCGCGGGTCGAGATCGATCACCAGCGTCAGGTCGGGCAGATGAGCGCCCACGGCAAAGTGGTTGATGGCGGCCACGGCTTGGGGATCGATCTTTCGCCCGACGCCCTGGTACACGGTGGTCGAATCGAGAAACCGGTCACAGATAACGATGATCCCGTCGTTCAACGCCGGCGCGATCACCTCCCGAACCAGCTGGGCCCGGCTGGCGCAAAACAGCAACAACTCGGTCTCGGGAACCATGGCCGCGGACTGTTTGCTGTATTGGAGAATGTGACGGATTTGTTCGCCCACTTCTGTGCCACCCGGTTCACGGGCGATCAACACGTGATAACCCTCTTGCCGCAAGCGGGTTACCAAACGCTCGATGTGCGTGGACTTTCCGCAGCCTTCGCCGCCCTCAAAAGTGATGAATTTGCCTGTTTTAGCCATTTTTGAACGAGATTTTCACCGATGATAGTGCCGCGCTCCGCAACGGTCAAGATTTGGCACCGAGCCTGCTGTTTTTGAGGTCGATACTCGTATCATTAGTGGGTGGGAAACAAGAGATTGGGAGGATTTTCAGATGCCACTGACAGCCGAAAATATCGGGCAAACGGACGCGGTCACGGCGGCTGGCCAGGATGCCGTCCAGGCAGCCGCTGTCAGTTCCCGCATCCGCGTGTTGGCCATCGACGACAACGAAGAGTACCGCTTTCTCATCACCGAACTGCTGCAGCCGCTCGGGTTCGACGTTCATGCCCTGGCCAATCCCGTGAAGGCGCTGGAAAAGTTCACCCAGGAAAAAGATACGTTTCACCTCGTGTTGCTCGACTATTACATGCCCCAGCTTGACGGCGCCAAGACGTTCGAGTGGTTGAAGAAGCTCAACCCGAACGTGAAAGTTATCATCGTGTCCGGCGGCGAAGAACTGCGGCTCCGCCAGATTCTCGCCCAATACCCGATTGACGGTTATATCCGCAAGCCATTCCGCGTCCAGGAAGCCGTCCGGATTATCCGCCACGTAATGAACAAACCCACTGGCCGCTCCGTTGTTTCCTAGCGGATTGCGGCTACTCGTCGACGGTCTGCGGGGATTTCGTTGCGGCTCGTGACTTCGTTCGGCTCTCGTCCGCCTGTTTGACCCGCTGGAGTATCGCCTCGCCCGGTCCGGCCGACCGCCCGGCCGCCAAATCATAACCACAGCAAAAACAGCGTTCCTTTGTCAGATAATTTTCCGCCCCGCACGACGGGCATTCCTGGAGATTCGGCTCGTCGGCGTGTTTCCGTCGGCGTCCCATGAGAAAAAAGGCCGACGGGACGATGACGAAGGTCACCAAAAAAACCAGCAGCATGACGGCATCGGTCCGGTTCACAATCGTCTTGATCCCTTCCTCGAAAGGCGAAAATCACCCGCGATCCCTACGGCAGATCAGCACCGCTGTCGCCGCCCGGCTCACCTCGGCGTGAGTCGAGCCTGGCGTCAGCACCCGGGCAAGATTTGCAACAAACACAGGACCCCGTCAAGACGAATCAGGTTTCTAAGACCTGTGAAGTAGAGGGCCTGTAAGACTCCGTGCTGCTATCGCGGGAGGACGACGGTGAAGAGCGCGCCGCCCCTATGGCGTTATGACGGCCCGGTAGAACCGTTGCGGTGGCAATGGTTCCGCGATGTCGACCAAAACCAACTGGCCGCCGATGCTGAGGGACGGATCGCCTGTATTGATCCAGTTGGCGGGGGACATCGAGTCACTGTACTGCAACTGATACGTCTCACCGGCCACGGATGGGATCGGGAGGGCAACGATGGTGATTGTGGTCCCGGAAACATTGAAGAACTGGATTCCAGAGATCTGATTGGCCGGTGGGCTGAGGGGAACCGTCAGTTTGAAGACGGTGCCCAAGTCGCCCATCCCGCCCATTAAGGACGTCCCGTAGAAATTGCCGTCGCTGCCTTGCACCAGCCCGGCAACGCATTCCTGTACATGCGAGTTGAAGGGGCAAAGATTCGTTTCGTTGCCGCTGGGGCTGATTCGAAATACGCCGGACTGGCTCGTCCCATAGAAACTGCCATCGCTGCCCTGAACCAGACCGGCTGTTGTTTGGTACTCATCGTTGGGTTGGCTGGTGAAGGAGTACAGGCTCGTGTAGCTGCCGGTAGGGCTGATCCGAAACACAATGCCGCATCCTTCGTCGCCGCAATTGTCGGTCGTCCCGCCTCCGAAGGTTGTCCCGTAGAAATTGCCGTCGGTGCCCTGCGCCAATCCGGCACATGGAGAAGACCCATCGGCGGGGGGACCGCGAAAGGAGTAAAGAATCGTTTCGTTGCCGCTGGGGCTAATCCGAAACACGGTGCCGTTGCCGTACGCCCCGCCTGCAGAAGTCGTCCCATAGAAATTTCCGTCACCGCCCTGAACCAGCCCGGCCATTGGCTCTGCCCCATCGGTGGGTTTGCTCGCAAAGGAGTATAGATTCGTGTAGCTGCCGCTGGGACTAATCCGAAACACGGTGCCGCATCCGTAGGAGCGGCAATTGGTGCTCGTCCCGCCGTACTTGGTTGTCCCGTAGAAATTGCTGTCGCTGCCCTGCACCAGCCCGGCATACGGATTTTCCCCATCGTTGGGGGAGCCGCCAAAGGAGTAAACACTCGTGTAGGTGCCACTGGGGCTGATCCGAAATATTGTGCCGTAGCCGTGGCAGTCACACCAAGGATTGTAATTGGTCGTCCCGCCGAAAACCGTCGTCCCGTAAAAGTTTCCGTCGCTGCCCTGCACGAGCGCGGCTCCCGGAGAGTTTCCATCGCCGGGGAAGGCGGCGAAGGAGTACAGGTTCGTGTAAGTGCCGCTGGGAGTGATCCGAAATACGGTGCCGTAGTTGTACCCCCCGCCCGAGGAGGTCGTTCCGTAGAAATTACCGTCGCTGCCCTGCACCAGCCCGGCGGACGGACCGTATCCATTGTTGGGGGAACTGCCGAAGGCGTAAAGAACCGTCACGGTTTGTGAAGCGGCATTGGGAATTGTGAGGCTGAGAACGGCCAAGCCCAGTGGTAGACCAACCAGCAACAGCGCAAGTCGCGGTTTCACGATCTCCTCCCGTGTGAGCTCGTGCTCACGAGACGAGTGTACGGCTGTTCGGAGACCTGTCATGTAAAAGAGTTGTAAAAAATCGCGAGGCTATCGCGGGAGGATGACGGTGAAGAGCGCGCCGCCGCCGGGCGCGTCGGCGCAGTTGACGCGGCCCTCGTGGGCTTCCGCCATGGCTTTCACCAATACCAAGCCGAGCCCGAGGCCCGCGGGCGCATCGTCGCGGTTGCCGCGCACGAACGGACGGAAGAGTTTTTCCCGCACGTCCGCCGGGATGCCCGGTCCACGGTCGCGTACCGACAACGTCACCGAATCATCGGCCGACGAGAGCGCGATGTGAATCTCCCGGTCACGGGCCGAGCGCGTGTATTTTTCGGCGTTGTCCACCAGGTTCTGGACGATTCCGGCGATGGCATCGCGGTCGAAGGGCACTTCCGGGAACTGGTCCGGGATGGAAAGTTCGACGCGCGCCCCGGCGGCTTCGAGGGCGGGACGCTGGCGTTCGACGCACTCGCGGACGGCGGCCGCCAGATCGCCGGGTTCGGGGCGAATCTGGAGCGTGCCGCGTTCGAGGCGCGTGAAGCCCAGGACGTTGGAGACGACGCGACCCAGCCGCGCGGCTTCTTCGGCGACGCGATGGGCGTAGTCCCGGGTGCGTGTCGGGTCGCCCAACCCGTCGGCGAGCATCTCGCTGTACATCCGCAGACCGGCGAGCGGGGTGCGCAGTTCGTGCGCGGCCGATGCGGCGAACTGCGAGCGCTGGCGCGCAAGCCGTTCGCTGCGCCAGACCAACGCCACGACGCAGAGGCCGGCCACGCTCGCGGCGCCGGCCCCGGCCCAAAACAATTGCAGGAAACTGATCCAGTTGTGGCGGGCCAGCGCATCCGCCGCGGCGAATTCCCTGGCGGCGCTGACGACGATGTACCAGCCGGTGTTTCTCAGCCGCGCGCCGGCCACATACGAGCCGGCGGTGGCGTTGGGCATGAACCGGGCGGGCAACGCGGCGTTCTTGAGAGTGTCCGCAACGGCTTCGCTGGAGATGACAAATCCCTGCACGAGGACGCCCTCGGGCGTGGTGACATTGCGCAACGCGACGAGGCACGGCCCGTTGGAGGTCTGCATGGAGCACCACTGGAATTCGCCCACGCCGATGGTGACCTTCCGTTGCCCGTTTGTCAGGCGCAATTCGTCATTGGCAAACAGGGTTGCCGCATTGGTGCCGGATTTGATGTCCGAGTAAATCCTCGCCGCCTGCGCATTCTGGACCCACGCATCGGATTCCATGACTTCGAGGTGTTGTGGCGGCCCCTTTTGGAGGTGCGCGACACAGGCCGAACCATGCGCGGCGGCCTCCAAGTCGTTCTGGATCGCGTGTTGGGCCGCGAGCTGGCCAAGGTTTTCGCCCTCCAGGTTCGCCTCGGGCAGCGTGGGCAGGGTGACTCGTCCCGCCGGGTTGATTTGGAAGTACGCGCGGATGAGCGGGTCCGTCGGTCCCTGGGCGAGGGGCGAGGGTGTGACGGACGGGCCTTCGGACGCGCCTCTCGGGTCATGATAGAGCGATTGATACTGATAGAAGGGACGGTTGGACTCCGATTCCAACAGCGTCTGGAGCCGATCCTGAACGCGCTGCGCCAGTTGGATGGCGGTATTGCTGGCGAATTGCCGCGGAGGCAGTTCGATCTGGTCGACCGTGCGCTGCACTTCGCGCGAACCGACGATGTACCACGCGCCGCAGGGAACGACCAGCGCGGCAGTCGTCAAGACGAGCGCCAGCGTCGTGCGACTGCGCCAGAATCTCATCGCCGGCCCCAGATGTAGCCGATGCCCTTCACGGAAACGACGATCGCCGGGTCCGCGTGATCGCGCTCGATCTTCTGGCGGAGATGGGCAACGGTCACGTCGACCGTGCGGGTTTCCGTGTCCGCGTTCGCCCCCCAGAGTTGTTCGAGCAATTCGCTGCGGGAGACCACCCGCGCCCGGTGTCGATGGAGCCAGCGCAGGATGCCGACTTCGCGGAGTGTCAGCGGAATGATTTTGTCCTGGCGGCGCGCCTCGCAATGGCCGAGGTCGAACCGGCAGCCGTCGAGCTCGATGATCTCCGGTTCTGCCGGGGCGGATTTTGCGCGCCGGCCCAGGGCCACGATCCGCGCGAGCAGTTCGCGCGCCCCGAATGGTTTGGTGACGTAATCGTCCGCGCCGACTTTCAGGCCGCGGACTTTGTCTTCCTCGGAGCCCCGAGCGGTCAACATGAGGATGGGCAGGTCCGGCCGGGCCTGGCGGAGCCGGTGACAGACTTCGATGCCGTCGAGTCTCGGGAGCATCACATCGAGCACGACGAGATCAAGGTCCGGATCCAGGCCGCGCTTCGTGGCGGTGAGGCCGTCGGCCACCGCGTCGACGGCGTGGCCCGCGCCCGTGAGCAAGTCCACCAACCCGTCCCGCAGCAGGGGATCATCTTCGACGACAAGGATTTTCATGGCGTTCCCGATGTCAGTGTAATCCGTCCTGTCGCCAGGGCAAAGTAAAAGGTATGTAAAAAAGCGCGCGGCGCGGGTATTGTGGTAGGAGGTTTCCGGCGATGAAAAAGACGGTGGGTAACGCAGTGCTCGAAATCGCGCGGGGTGACATCACCGCGCTGAATGTGGATGCGATTGTCAACGCGGCGAATGAATACCTCAAACACGGCGGGGGCGTGGCCGCAGCCATTTCGCGCAAGGGCGGGCCGCAGATCCAACAGGAATCGGATGTCCTGATTTCGACGCGCGGGCCGCTGAAGACCGGCGAGGCGGTGATCACGGGTGGCGGCAAATTGGCCGCGAAGTTTGTCATTCACACCGTCGGCCCGGTCTGGAGCCGGCATGATCCGCTGGAGGCGGACCGATTGTTGTGCCAGACGGTGAAGAGCAGCCTGACGCTGGCCGAGGAGAAGGGACTGAAATCCATCGCATTGCCGGCGATCAGCACGGGCATTTACGGGTTCCCGATTGAGCGGGCCGCGCCGTTGCTGCTCGGGGAAGCGAGACGCCACCTCGAAGGCAAAGCCGGCGTGGAGCGCGTGGTGTTCTGCCTGTACGACGAGGCGAGCTATCGGCTCTTCGAACTGGCCTTCGCCTGTCTCTGAGCGGCCATCGGCCGTGTTAGATCAACCCTCGTTTTCGAGCGATGTCGGCGGCCTGGGTGCGGTTTTGAGCCTGGAGTTTGCCGAGGATGTTCGAGACGTGATTCTTCACCGTGCCTTCGGCGATGTGAAGCTTGTCAGCGATTTCCTTGTTGGCGATTCCCTGGGCCAACATCACGAGCACTTCGCGTTCACGGTCGGAAAGCGGCTCGATCAATCCATCGGTGGGATGCAATGTGGCGCGGAGAGCGCGCGAGGCGATCTCCGGTTGGATGAACACGTCGCCGGCCTGCACGGCGCGGATGGTCTCGATGAGCTTCCGCGCCGGCTGGTCCTTGAGGAGATACCCGACCGCCCCGGCCCGGACGCCCGCAAAGACGTAGTCGTCACGGTCGAACGTGGTCAGGATGATGATCCTGGCACCCGGCCAAGCCCGGCAGATGGCGGCGGTGGCTTCCACGCCGTTTAGTTCCGGCATCTGAACATCCATGAGAATGATGTCGGGTCGCAGTTCCAGCGCAAGTTTGACGGCGGTCGCGCCGTCACTCGCTTCGCCCACAACACGAAAACCAGACTCCAGATCGAGAATGGTTTTCAACCCCTGGCGCATGAGCGTCTGGTCTTCGGCCAGAAGAATGCGGATCGGTTTCATTCAAGCGATCAAGTGCACGCGCGCCTCGATGAGGGCGCCCTTCGGGTGCGCCGTTGTCAACCGGAACGTCCCGCCGACGCCTTCGACGCGTTCCCGCAGACCGCGCAGGCCATAGTGACCGGGCTTGCTCTCGGCATCCGGCGACGGACCGACGCCATCATCGCTGACGCGCAAGACAGCCAACTGGGGCTGCAGACTCAGATTGACGACAACCTGGTGAGCTTGCGCATGTTTTTCCACGTTCGTCAATCCCTCCTGGGCGACGTGCCAGAGAGCCTCGGCGACGGCGGGCGGCAAGCCGTCCACGCCTGCGGCAATTTGGCAATCGATTTTCAGGCCGGTGCGACGGCTCACATCGGCGCACAACGATGGCAGGGCCTGGGTCAGCGACTTGTCACCCAAGCCGGCGGCGCGCAGGTTGTCCAGCGAACGGCGCAAGGCCTCCGTGCTGGAGCGGGATAATGTTTTCATTTCCTCCAACAACGGCCCCGCGCGATCGAGATCCGCGGGCAACAACCTCTGGACGGCTTCCAATTGCACGGTCAACGTGACGAGCGTGCGGCCGAGGTTATCGTGGAGATCCCGTGCCAGGCGCTCGCGCTCGCGGAGTGTGGCGAGTTCGACCTCACGATCACGGGCCAGTCTGAGTTCGCGTCTCGCCGCCACCAGTTCGCAAATCAGCTCCGCCCGCCCTTTGCTGATATCGGCAACCCGGTTCATCAACAAGCCCATCAGCATCCAGGAGGCGTACACGGCGACACGGAACACCCAGTCGGAGACAGGCCGGCTCGCGAGATGCGCCCAGCCGAACGCGGCGAACTCGATGCCCGTGAGCGCGAGAATCGAGGCCGGAACGGAAACGCCCGGCGACAGGATGGAACACATCTGCGCCACATAGGGCGCGGCCAGCCATGAGAAATGCGGCGCGATCAGCGACTCGGGAACGCAGCAGGCCAGGCTGCCGACAAAGTAGATGTACCACCATCGGGGTGACGCATCCCGCGGGGTAAAAACGCACCGTTTCAGATAGAGCCCCGTCTGGATGGCCGCCAGAATAACCAGCAGCAATTCGCGGTGGCCCCACTCCGGCCAACTCTTGTAAAGGCTTAACCCCAAGAAGTAGGCCAGCAATCCCAGCACCAGTACATGAACCGCGATTTGTGGTCCCGCCAGGAGTCGTTTCACCTCAGGCGTCGAGGTGCCTGAATTTGGATTCATTGGTTTGATCATAACCTAAATTAACCCTCCTTAAAGTTCGTTTCTTTGGTGGCGATTACCGGGAGGAGGCCAACTTGTTCTGAAGCGCCTCGTTATTTGGAAACAACGCCGCGCCGCGCTGCCACATTTGTTGGGCATTGTCGGGGTAGCCCGCCTTGAGATATTGGTCGCCCAGCAACACGTAGGACTGGGCATATTCCGGCTGCGGCGCGCGAGCCTCCTGCTGATCGATCAGCGTGGAGAGGTTCTCCATGATCTCTTGTGACTTGTTCAATTCGGCCGGCCAGTGCGCCAGGGCGGAGGCTTTGGAGAAGCGCGCGTCCCAGTTGTTGGGGTCGAGCGTCAAGGCCTGGTCAAACGTTTGGTCGGCTTCCATGGCGAGGATGGCTTGCTGGCGAACGTCCTGAGTGGTCCCCAGCTTCTGGAGATAGGCCTGACCCAACGCGGCAGAATACGCGGCAACCGACGGGTCATCCTTGACGGCCTGTTTCAGTTGAGCAATCGCTTCATCCAACTGGCCGGCATCGCGGATCTGTTTCCACGCCGCCTGCTTCTGCGCGAAGCTCGCCTGGGGCGAGACCAGCGTCTGCAGCGGTTGACTGAAGTTCGCGGTGACAGACGGCTTGGCCGCCGACGTATCCGGAGCCACAATGCCGAGAGACGCTGTCGCCGGTTCGCCGGCCTGTGCCGTCCCGCTGTGATCTTCTTCGGCCGGTTCCGGCGCACTCACACTCGCTGACGAACTAGGTGGAAGTGGGTTCGCACTCGGAGGCGGGTTCGCGCTCGGGGCCGGAATTTCCGCCGATTGAGCCGTTGTCGCTGCGGGAGGCGAAGGCGGATTATTTTGCCGTTTGACCGTCGCAATGGCGGCGATTGCCACCACGCCGATACCGACCAATATCCATGTCAGTTTACTCATGTCTGTTCCTTTCTTCGTGTCTTCGGTTTTCCGATTTCACCTGCCGGTGGCCGGCCCGCGGCCGGCTTCCAGCCAACGCGCTTACTCTAGTTTTTTGAGGTCGGACCCAACAGACCCCAATGGCCTGATTTGGATAGGTCGAAAGTCACGGCCAAAACTGTTACGTGACCACAGGCATTCGGCCAGAGAAACCAATCCACATCAGACGCGCGCCGCGGCGACGTTCTTGATGGCTCGACGGTGCTTGCAAGATTCTGTAGCCGCAGTACCATCGGGCGCGATGCATCCGTGCGGGCCACTTCTGTTCGGGAGTTACTTGATCACTGCCGTAGCGTTTAGCAGCAGTGCACTAGCCGACACGATTCACAGCGCTGCGGAGAGTCTCAATTGCGCTGCCATCAATAACATTCTTCAAGAAGACCCATCGCTTGTGAATCTCAAGGACGCGCGGGGCCGAACGCCACTCCTATGCGCCCTTGACACCATCTACGCCAATAATAGTGACGGCTTGAAGAAAACCATCGACCTGCTGATGGTAAGTCATGCTGACATTCACGCGCGAGATAACGACGGCAACTCTGTCGTTCATCATGCCGTTAGACCGGGTATTGATTTTGTCAAATTGTTCGTCTCATCGGACCGGAAATTCGTCGTCGCCACCAACAACTTTCAGGTAACTCCGCTTCATACAGCGGTCTGGTTTGGGGAAAAAGACGTTGCCGAATTTCTTATTATCTCTGGTGCTCATGTGAACGCCGAAGACAAAGACGGTGTGACCCCGTTGCATATTGCAGTGGAGAAAGGGAATATAGACATGGTGAGGCTCTTGCTAAAGTATCATGCCGATATTAATGCGCGGACGAAGTCTGGGGAGACACCCTACACACTTGCGAAGAATCCTTACGACTCTACGCTCCAAAGATTCATTCGCAAGAATGGCGGCCACGAATAGGAGGAGTGTGCCAGTGAACTCGATATGTAGACCGAATCAGGTCTTCGGGTTGGCCTTTTCCAGCCTCTGAGCCGACCGACGGACAGCGGCATCGAGGAGCGCGGGGCAAAGCCGACGGAGCCAGATGGCGAGTCGCGCGGAAACCGTCAATACGACCTGGCGTTTGTGCCGGGCGCAGCCACGAAGAAGAGCTTGGGCGACCCGCGAAGGATGCTGTCCCGCGAACGGGCTCTGGCGCGCGGGGCCGCCGTAGTGGTACATGTTGTCGAAGAACGGCGTGTCGGTGTAGGCCGGCAGGACGGAGATGACCTCGATTCCCGTCCCGTGCAATTCGATCCGGAGCGTATCGCTCAATGCCAGCAGGGCGAACTTGCTGGCGCAGTACACACTGTTGCGCGCCGCCACCACCATACTGAGCACGCTGCCGACATTGACGATCTGTCCCGCGCCCTGGCGTCGCATCTGGGGCAACACGGCCTGGATACAGCGGATGGGTCCGTAGAGATTCACGTCCATGAGCGCCCGCGCGTCGTCGAGGGGCGTGTCTTCGAACGTGGCGCGCATCCCGACGCCGGCATTGTTGACGAGGATGTCCACGCGGCCAAACTTCGCCACGGTTGTCGCGACGAGCCGCCGCACATCGTCGTCGTTCGTCACGTCGGCGGGCACTGGCAGGAGCCGGTCGCGCCATTCGGGATGCGCGTCGGCGATCTCGCGCAACTTGGTTTCGTTTCGGGCGGCAAGGACCACGCGGGCGCCTTCCCGGGCGAACGCGAGCGCGGTTTCCAACCCGATGCCGCTGGAGGCGCCGGTGACGATGACGACCCTGTCTTGAAAACGGGTGCGCATAGTAATGTCGATTTCTCTTCTTGGCCGAACCAGACTATGGTACATGGCCGATGGTTACGTTGGCAACGCTTGAGCCATGAACGACAATCGCGCCACCTCCCCGAAGTACGTGCTCGCCATCGATGACGAACCCGAGATCCTGGAGATTGTCCGGGCATGCCTGGAAAGCGAAGGGTTGCCCGTGCTCGCCGCCCCGGGAGCCAAGAGCGGACTGGATACCTACGAGAAACGCTGGCCGGAGATCGGGTTGGTGCTGCTGGATTACGTGATGCCGGAGATGACGGGGGACCTGGTGTTGGAGTGCCTCCAGCGGATCAATCCCGAGGTGCGCGTGATTTTGCTGACGGGGTGCGACGACGGGGTGGCCCGTGGGATGTTCGACGCCGGCTTGCGCGGGTTTATCCAGAAGCCGTTCTACATCGACGACCTGTCGCAACGCGTCCGCGATGAATTATCGCAGGCGTGAGCGGCGGCGGGACGGGAACTCAAAATTCTTGGAAAAACAACAAAAGCCGGAGTAGATTGCGCCATGGCCAAAGGCAAACCGTCGGAAAATCTGGTCCAAGTGCATCACGCGCACGACGAATGGGAAGGCAGCATCATTGTCGGGTTCCTGCGCGACAACGGCGTGGAAGCCACCCTGCGAGAACCGCCGTCAATGCCGCCGCTCGATGGCGTCGAGTCCCTGAGCGGCACGGATAAGGCAAACGGCATCTACGTGCTGGAGCACGAAGCCGACAAGGCGCGCAGCCTTGTGAAGGAGTTTCTGAGCACGGTGACGGACGAACAGATTTTGGAGGAAGCGGCCGGCCAGAAGCTGAAGGTGGACAAGGAGACAATCGGGCAATTGCGCACGGCGTTGCGGGAAGAACGGCGGACGTTTGTATTGCTCGGGTGGATCGGGGTCGTGTTCCTCGGCGCGGCGGCCCTGCTCTGGGCGATCTGGCCGGGCTGGCTGAAGATCGGGCCGCCACCATCGGCACTTCGGTGGGCGGTGGTGATCCTGCTCGCGCTGGCGGCGGTGTTTACCGGCAACTGGGCCAGCCGGCCGACGAAATGAAACTGGCGTGCAACATCGACCAGCGGGGCAAACGGGCGCGGCTGGTGGGGGGCGTGATTGTCGGCCTGTGTGGCGTCGCGTTGCTCGTCACCGGCTTGTTCGCGCATTTTTCGGGGATGATCATCGCCGGGGTGTTTCTCGGCGTGACCGGCTCGTTCATGATCTTCGAGGGGGCCCGCGGCTGGTGCGCCCTTCGCGCCATCGGCATCAAGACACCAATGTGATTGGCGGACGCGCAAGCCCGGCGTGGGCGTCACAGCGGCTGGCATGCGAACGAACTGCACAACCCGGCCTATTCAATTTGGACGGAAGTGATGACGTTGTTGTTGGTATCGGTGCAGTAGATGAACGTGCCAGACTGGTTGCTATCGAAAGTGTCCTTCAATTTGATCGTGCCCAGTTTGTTGATCTTGAGGGCGTTGATTTTCTTCGTGGCGGGCGAGAAACCCGTGCTGGAGTCGAAGTTGCTGCCCTGGCCGGCCCAGATGAGAACGTCGAACGCCGGGCTGTTGGCGACGCCGAGATTGATGGCCACGAGTTGAAGGCTGAGCTTGCAGGTGGTCGTGGTGTTCGTGGTCTCAGTCGTCTTATCGATCTTCATCTTGCTCTTGCAGGTCTGCACGACATTCGAGAACGAGCACGAAACCAGGTTGGTGGGGTTCGTGGAAGACTCGGGCACAGTTTCCACGACAAACTCGTCACTGGCACCGGTTTCGGGCGGCCCGCTGTACACGAAGGAGGTCCCGATCAGGGTGGTGGAGTAATACGACGAGTGGCCCGCCATGGTCGCGGGTGACGACGTGCTCGTAAACGTGAACGTCAGCGAGCCGCCGGGAGCCAGTGGCGCGGTCGAAGTGACAAATTGAATCGCATACCCGTCACCGGAGCCGCCGTGCGTGATTTGATCCGTCCACCCGGCCGGTGTCTTGATGTCCGTTGGATTGGCGGGCATGAAGTCCGCCCCCGGCACCCAACTGAACCAAAACGTCTCGATGTTCGTGGTAGAAGCGTTCGAATTGCTCAGGGTCAAGGTATAACTGAACGCGCCGTTGGACGCCGTGCCGCTGAGCTGACCACTCGCCGAAAGTGTCTGCGCCGGGAGCGTGTGCGCCGTCCCGAATGCGAACACAATGCTGAGAACCAAGACCGAGGTGGATTTCCTTATATTGCGCACAACGTTTCTCCTGTTGATCCCATTGTTGATACCCGGCGCGCACGCGCCCGTATCAATGGGATGCTCCACCTGTGAGAATATTCCCGCGCGTCCCTCCACCAAGAGCAAATGGGGACGTTGCGCGGGCCCGGCGTGGGCGTCACAGCGGCTGGCATGCGAACGAGATGGACAACCCGGCGGCGGCCATCCCGGCGGGAACATCGATCACAAAATCGTCCGCGTAGAATTTTCCCGGCACCCAACGTTTGACCGGCCAGACGCACTGGCCGAGCGGCTGGAATTGTGATGTGAACGGTCGCGCGTCGAGGTTCCGCGCTGACGATTGAACGCGGCAACGGACAGCCAGGTCCACATCCACCGGGGCCCTGACCGAACTGAACATCGTGATGAGGACGCGATCGTGAGGGTTGGGGCCGATCGAGGTCAGCGCGGTCGCGGTATAGCCCTCGAACGTCACTCCCTTGCCGAGTTCCGATGATTGATGGACGGTTTCGGGAGGCAGGGCGTCGCGCTCGACGAGTCGGCGGGCATCGATGGGTTCGCCGGCGCGCGCGTAGAGGAGAACGCCATCCTGCGCGTCCACGAGGCGCAACGACGGGAGAGACTCGGCCTGGCGCTGGATGTCGCGGAGGTTCGTCAGCCAGTTGAGGCTGGTGGTCGTTCTCCACGAATCGCGCATGTCCAGGAGGACGTAATCGATTTGCGGCGGCAGGGGTGGATCCGTGTACAGGTACTTCTGCGTGATGAAATGCGCCGCGACGCGCCGGGTGGCGAACAGGGAACCCTGTGGGTCAATGCGCCGGGCCAACTGCTCGACGATTTGCGGCCGGTCGGGTGGCACCGGTAGCGGCACCATCGTGGCTTTGCTCCAGAAGACGTTGCCGAAAAACACGGACAACAGGATTCCGGTGACGGTCGCCCCGGAAAGGACGGCCCGTTGCCGGGCCGGGGTGGCGCGGGACAACGCCGCGGCCAGCGCCCAGAACAGGACGGGGAACAGGGCGAGTTGATACCAGTAGCGAATGCTTTTGAGCGTGGGATTCAGGCAATCGAAGAGAAACACCAGCGATCCCACGAACAGGATCGAGGGTTTCTTCAGGGGCACGAACAACAGGGGCGCCAGCAGAAGTGCGCCGAAATAGAAGGACGATGGCGCTAACACATTGCCCCAAAACGCTTTGGGGTTTGACCACGGTGAGAGGAGGATGTCCTTCTTGGTTGCGCCGAGGGGGGCGAACAGGCTTTGCGCGATATACGGCTGATGGGTGATCGCGGGGATGACGAGGGAAGTCACGATGAGAAAATATGCGAAGGTGACCGCGGCGATGGCGAGGCCGAGACGGCGACGGTTGCCGAAGAGGGCCAGGTAAAGCCCGAACGTTCCAATCGGGATCGCCGCTTCCTCCTTGATGAGAACCGCCCACACGGCGAACAGGAGAGCCCAGCCGGGGCCTTGCTTGAGCCAGAATGCCAGCGCCAGAAAATACAGTGGCAGGCAGAGATTTCCCGAGTGGAACCCGTACGAACCGCTGTAAATGACCTGTGACACCGGCGGAAAGACCAACCAAACCATGACCAGCAGGAGCGCGGACGTTTTGTCGTGAAGAAGTTTTTGGCCGATCCAATAGATGGGCCACGCGCAGACCATGACGGCCAGGACTTGGAGCAGGATCGTCGCCTTCAGGCCCGGCCAGAGAAACCAGACCGGGACGAACGGCAGAAATCCCGGCTGAAAATGGTCAAAGAACAACGGTTTGTCGGGATTGACACGGAGGAACAATTCGCGCGGGTTGTGGAGGGTGTTGTACATCATGCGGGCGAAATACCCGCAATCGATGTAGCCGAGCTGGAAATTGTTAAAGCACTGAACCTGCTGGACGAGGTACCAGACCGACAACCCGACGGCAGCGGCGACAACGGCCAGCGCCAGCAAACTCGCCGGCTCGAAGTCGTAACCGAAACCGGAAAATCGCGACGACCAGTTTCCTTCCGAATCCAGTGGCGGACGGTCGCGCCGCCACAACGCGATCGTCCACCCGCAGGCCGTGCAAAAGAGGATCGGGTCGAGGCATTGGGGGCGCAGTCCCAGAACCCGCTTGGCGAGGATGACGCAGGCGGCGGCCGCCGCGACGAGGCCGGTGATGGCCCAGCGGCGGCATTCGTCCGGTCGCTGGCTGGCGGAGCGCAGCAGAAGGACAATCAGGGCCGTGAAGGCCATCATCCAGGCAATTTCGAGAACGCCGGGTACATCGGGCAGCGCCCAATAAACTTCGGGAGAATAATTGGTGCCGAGCAGGACCCAGAAAGCGCCGAGGCAGAGCGCGGCGATAACCGCCAGCGCCAGAAACCAGATGGATCGGAGTGAAGAAGGCATGGCGTTTTCTCAGAAAAGCCGACAACGAGAGATCACGATGGCGGATGGTACCGTTGCGGTCAGGCTCGGCTCAAGACCTAAAGAAAGGAAACGGTCGAGAAGAAGCGGCGCGCTGAGCCAGCGCGCCCTACCAACAACTCAGACTTTATCGCGGAAGTAGTCGATGGTTTGGCGGAGGCCGTCGTCGAGTTTCACTTTGGGTTCCCAGCCGAGGAGTTTTTTGGCGCGGGAGATGTCGGGGCGGCGCTGCTTCGGGTCGTCCTCGGGCAAGGGTTCATAGACGATCTGGCTTTTACTCCCGGTGAGCTTGATGATGAGCTTCGCGAAATCGAGGATGGTGAACTCGGTCGGGTTGCCGATGTTGACGGGCTCGTGGAAATCGGATTGGGAGAGGCGGAAAATGCCGTCGATGAGATCGCTGCAGAAACAGAAGCTGCGGGTTTGTTGGCCTTCGCCGAAGACGGTGAGGGGTTCGCCGCGCAGGGCCTGGCCGATGAAGGCGGGGACGACGCGGCCGTCTTTGAGTCGCATGCGGGGGCCGTAGGTGTTGAAGATGCGGACGATGTGGGTATCGACCTTGTGAAAGCGATGGTAGGCCATGGTCATGGCTTCGGCGAACCGTTTGGCTTCGTCGTAGACGCTACGGGGGCCGATGGGGTTGACGTTGCCCCAGTAGGATTCGGTCTGTGGATGTTCGAGCGGGTCGCCGTAGCATTCGGACGTGGACGCGAGGAGGAATTTGGCGCCTTTGGCCTTGGCGAGGCCGAGGGCGTTGTGCGTGCCGAGGGAACCGACCTTGAGGGTCTGGATCGGGAGCTGGAGATAATCGATCGGGCTGGCGGGCGACGCGAAATGGAAGACGTAATCGACGGGGCCAGCGAGGTAGATGAATTGGGTGACGTTGTGGTGGATGAACTGGAAATTCTTGTTGCCGGCGAGATGGGCGATGTTGTCGGTATTGCCGGTGATGAGGTTGTCGATGGCGATGACGTGATGGCCCTCGGCGAGGAGTCGGTCGACGAGATGGGAGCCGAGGAAGCCGGCGCCGCCGGTGACGACGGAAACGGGAGCGGGAGTGGTGGCTGTCATGCGTCAGAGTGCTTCGCAGAAATTGGGGCGGGGGGCAATAAAAATCCGCTGTCGGAGCACGTAGGAGGAATCACTGTCACCGCGAAGTCACGAAGAGCGCGAAGGACTCACCACAGAGACGCAGAGGGCACAGAGGGCGAGCCACAGATTCGCCCGGATGGGCCACGTGATGGCCGAAAGAGTTCGGCCAAACGTGGGCTTCGCCACGTATGTCTCACGCAGAGACGCTGAGGGCGCAGAAGTTGAGATCGGAGCAAGCCCGCGATTGACTGTCGCTACGCCCGCACGCGCCGGCATCGCTCATCCCGCAATCTGCGGTGGCCAGTCTATAAGCGGGTGGATTGGCAAGCAAATCCGTTGTAGGCGGGTAATCCGCCAAAGGCGGACAAGACCCTAGGGACTCGGGGTGAACCCCCCTCAGTGAATTCGGGATGAACGGGGCGGCCACCTCTTTGGGCGTGCTCTGCGAATCTGATTGACCGTTCAGACGTATCCGGCTGACGAGCCACGAACAGATAAGAAGAAGCCGCCCGATCCAAGGATCGAGCGGCTTTCTGAATTGCCTTACCAAGCGACGATCAGCACTGCGTTCACGGCTGTCGTCACAAAGGAGACAGGAAACTAGGCCTTCGCCATTTTCCTGAAACCGAGCGCGCCGAGAGCGGCCAACCCCATAAGAACCAATGTGGAAGAGGCCTCGGGTACCGCAGACGCGCCAACATAGCCAATGGCCGCCATGTCTCCACTTGCATTCGACTGTGCCCAGCCGGAATTGAGGTCCTCGTACCCATAAAGGAACGAGGTGTAAAGCCCGGACAAGTCAAAGGTTACGGAGCCGTCACCTCCAATTGCCAAGCCTGCTGCCGGAGGGAAGGGACTGTTGTAGAATGCCTCCAGGTTATCGGTTAGGAGCGGATTGATATTCTGCGCGTTGTACTGAGCGGCAACAGAACTGAGCGGGTCGTCAGCGATGTTTGGGAAACTGCTAGAATAGCTGTATGGTGTACCCACAGTCCACAGCAAGAAATCCCAAATCTGCGAGTTGTCTGTGTTGACGAAGCTAACGGTGTATTGGTAGTTTCCGCCGCCAAGAGAAACCGTTGTCAATGTTGGACTGATCAAGGATGGGCCGAGCCCTACGACGCCATCGCCACTGACGCCTCCGGATCCGGGGCCGGGTATGGCCTGGGTGGTTGCTGCAATGAATAGGAACGCCGCCGAAAGAACGAGAAGTCCTAGCCTTTTCACAATTCCTCCCTCTATCACACTTTGGTTAAACTACGCCTCTGAAACCTCGATCGACGTTTAGCACGGCTCGCGCCATAATTTGGCTCATGTTAATATGCCTGAACAGATCTCGTTCGCTATGAATCGTTTGGACAGGACAAAGAATCGTAATCCAGAGATATTATGTCAGATAGACCATCGCGTTGTGTAAGGAGAATCGACAGCCGAGGAGCGAAACCCAATTCGACAACATTCAAAACGCCTTGCCAGCAAGGTTGTTATGGGGGAATTCGGAATTTGTAGCGATGCCGACAGTGGGTAGGGTGTGGACGCCCAGTCCGACACGTTCATAGTGCTGTGTGCCGGTGTGTCATCCGCTTGTGAAGCCAGTTGTGAAGGTGGCCCATCTGGAGCCAAGCCGGTGTGAGTTTTCTGGCAGGTTCGAGTCCGAGCGAGGCAGCGACTCGCCATCGCGAAGCTACGGCGGACAGGGGATGCTGGTCAGGGGGAAGGCTACCCTCGCCGCCCGGCTATTCGGCACCGAGGCCGGTGAGGACGATGGGGACGGTGCGGGCGAGGATTTTGAGGTCGAGCCAGAGGGACCAGTTGTCGATGTATTGCATGTCGAGTTTCATCCACTGGTCGAAGCCGATGCGGCTGCGGCCGCTGACCTGCCAGAGGCAGGTGATGCCCGGCTTCATGGAGAGGCGGCGGCGATGCCAGGGGTCGTAGTGGAGGACTTCGGTGGGGATGGGCGGGCGCGGGCCGACGAGGCTCATGTCGCCGGCGAGGACGTTCCAGAGTTGGGGGAGTTCGTCGATGCTGCTTCGGCGGAGGAAGCGGCCGAAGGGGGTGATGCGGGGGTCGTCTTCGATTTTGAAGACGGGGCCGCGCATTTCGTTGAAGACTTCGAGTTCGGCCTTGAGCATTTCGGCGTTGGTGATCATGGAGCGGAACTTGTACATGGTGAACAGGCGTCCGTGGCGGCCGCTGCGCCGTTGCTTGAAGAGGACGGGGCCGGGCGAGGTGAGCTTGATGGTGATCGCGACGGGCAGCATGACCAGCGGACCGAGGACGACCAAGCCGAGCGTCGAGCCGATGACGTCGATGAGGCGTTTGCAGACAAGCTGCCAGGAAATCTCGGGGGTGGTCCGGAAAATCAACAGAGGCTTGCCGTAGAAATCGTCGACGGTAGCGCGGGCGATGGAGGTCTTGACGAAATCGGCGACGAGCCACGCCTCGACGCCTTCGACCTCGCACGCGAGGATGGCCTTCTCAATCTCGCCGAACGCGGTCTGGCTGACGTTGAACACGACGCACCCGACCGGGTAGCGGTGCAACATCGCGGGAAGTTCCGAAATCAGGTTGGTGTTGGAATCGAGTTTGGCCGTGACCCGGAGGCTCCATTCCGGGTGTTCATCGAGCAGCGCGGCGAACTCCGCATTGCGTTCCTCCGAGCCCACGAGGATGATCTCAGTGACTTCCTTTCCGCTGCGAGCCCGATGGCGCAGGAACGCCTGAAAAAACTGGTCCTTCACAAACAGCGCGGCGATGCTCAACAGCGAGAATATGACCACGACGCCGCGGCTGAGCATGGCTTGGTGGAAGAAGAACATGTACGCCATGACCGCCAGCGTGCAGATGATGCTGCTCTTGACGAGAATCCACACCGTATTGCGAAGCCGCTGGCTGTGGGAGCGGCTGTAAAAGCCGTTAACGTCCAGAAGAAACGGATACACAGGGAGCACGACCAGGTACAAGTACTTGTAGTAGCGAAATGGCGCGATCAGTCCGTGCTGCATCGTGTACCCGAAGACGTGGTAGGGAAACGGGAAGGAAAAAGCGAGTTGCTCGCGCAACGCGTGAGCGAACCAAAAGACAGCGGCAATCAGCAGTCCGTCAGCGATCTGGCTGCCTTGAATAATGAATTCTCTTCGTCTGTTTGACATCGGAACACTCCGGCGTCCCCGGCGCCGCCCATCAACCCACGTAAAGCCGGTTCCACCGCCGCGGTTATTTCACGACCAGGGACGGGTAGATGTCCTGAATGAATCTGGCGACCACTTTCATGGCAGCGTCTTGCGACTTGGTGGTTGTGCCTTCTTCCACATCGCCTTTGATCGGCAGGTGAATCAAAATATACGCCCAGCGGTGGTTTGTGTTGTAAAAGACCCGATCCTTGGCGGTCCAGTAGATGCGCTGCCAGTGGTAAGGCGTCATCCGATCCTTGCCCACAAACCAATAGGCAAACACCGACAGCGCCTCCTTCGTCTTGCCATCGGCCAGGCGGATCGGGCGAGAGGCGTTCATACGCATCACGCTCAACACGCCGCCCGGCGCTGTGGCCACGGGTATGGATTCCGTGTACTCGCTCTGGATTTTCCATCCTTGGCCGGGCAGGCAGAGTTCGGGCCGGTGAATGCTCGTCACGTCGCGTCCTGCCAGTACAATCGAGCAATACAGCTCGTCGCCATCCCCGTCCCTAAAAAGCCGCCGCGAACCCTCCGTATCCGCGGGCAGAAGGCGCTGTTCGTCCTCGGTCAATCCTGTCTTCTCCCCGCCCGCCCAATCGCCCGCCTGACCGACCAGATACGGGGTCCCATCGGGATACAATTTCACGCCCGGCTCGGAAATTTTCGCCACGTCAGAGGTCGTTGCCGTGAGCAATACCCCGACCGCCAGGATTACCACCACGATCGAGATTTGCTTGGTGCTCGGACCGTGCCGTTGTGGCGTGGTGGGTTGTCCTTCCGGCTGTACGGCCATTGGAGGCGTTGTTGTCGCGGATGATTCACTCATGCAATTTCTCTCGTCATGCAGGCGGAAACCCGTCGTCATCCGCCCCTTTGTCCGGCGGTGGCGGCGGCGGATTCAGCCAGTGTTTGAACAGGCGGTGAAATGGGAGATTCAACAGCAGTCCGATGAGCACCATCGCTGCTAGGGCTACGGGAAAGAGAATAAACCCCGACCATTCGTGGTAAACGTCCATCGCTGTCTTTTGACCGTATGCCTTCGCCACCAACGCGATGGAGATTACCCGCGCCAGATTGCCGAGCACCGCCAGTGGCATGGCGCAGAGAAACAAAAACCAACGCTTCCACTGTGCCCGTTGTGTCACATAGGCGTACGCGGCGGTAACGGTCGTCAGCGCCATCAGGGAGCGGATCCCGCTGCACGGATCGGCCACGTCAAAGCTGAACACGGGGTAGAGGACGCCGGATACTCTCTCCACCGCGATGATGCCGGACCCACGTTGCACGGCCTCGATGCCCATCCCATTCAACGCCATCGTGGAGACTCTGGCGACAAACATCCGCAGCGGAAAACCGACCATGTTGTCCAGAAAATTCAACGGCACCATGAGGAAGAGAAACGTAATCGGAAAAAATACCCAGCGAAAGACATCGCGACCGCGAAAACTCAACGCCAAACCGTACAACAACACGATCCCCGAGATGACAACCACGCGGGGCTGAACAGCTTTCACTCCCAGATAATAGATCGCCATCGCCACCGCCACGACCGCCGGTCCCGCCACCGTGGGCGGCTCGTCCTGCCCCACCAGATGACCTCGCAAGGCCCACACCTGCCACGCGATCGTCAACGGCAGCAGCATCAGCGACCAGTAATAAGCTTGATCCTCCCAATCCTTGTTAATGGAACCGCCGACAATCCAGATCATCAATACAGCGCCAGCACCCCCCATGGCCCGCCAATACGGTCCCCAATCCTCGTTTTTCTTGTCATGCTCCGACAGGTTCCACCACAGCAGAGCCGAAGCAATCAAGGGGATCAACGGGCCGTGCGAGTAATTCGAGATCCGGCTCCAATGCTCGATCAACCACTGCCAGCAAGTCAGTTCGTGCTCGACCCGCTGCCCCCAATAGGCGTAGATCACCAACCCAGCCAGAACAACGCACAAGGCACCCTTCCGCCAATCGATTGGCAAAGGGGAAACCCTTACGGTGGCAGTGGCTGAACCATTTCCCATGCGGTCTACTACTCTAATTGCCGCGCCGCCCAAAGTCAAACGCCACCACCGCCTCCCACCCGCCCCCAGGCCCGCATCCTCCTCCTACCCAAAGCTATGCCCTTTTACCCCCATTTCCCAGTGGCCCAACCGCCACCACGCACGCCTGCACAGCCAACCGAACCCAGTTTATGGGGGAACGAACCCAACCAAAAAATCCAAAATCAAAAGTCACAATCACCTATCCCGCAAGCTCATCCATACGCATTTGCGAGTCGTAAACCTTGGGTTCGTTTCGCAAAAAATATGTTTTTTGCAGGGGTCCCTCTCCTCACTGTAGCGGCGCTCTAACTCGCCGAGAGGCCGTCTCGTCGTGCCCTGACGGCAAAGCGCCGGTCGTCTCCGTATTGTAGGGCGAGCGCCCCGCTTGCCGTCGCTTCTGCCCATCAGCCACTTGTCCGCCTCTGGCGGATTTCCCATTAACCATCTCCTCCTCCCCCCGGCCACTTGTGGCCTCAACTTGGGTTCGTTTTTGGCTTTGTTCCGGCAACTTTTCCACGCCGGCTTGCCCAGATTTGGGTTCGTTTTGCAATTTTCATTTTTCTACGCCCTCTCCATCACCCCCCACCGGTTGTGTGCCCCTTCCCCATTTCAAAGAACATGACAACAATTCGTCGGATAATATCACAACACGATACCGTGTCAATTCCCAAATCCGATAGGGATGACGAAGCACAGGCCCCCGCCCCCAGCCCGTCCCTTCCTCCATCGGAGGGCCACGCTCCGTCGTCGCCGTTCGCCGTCTCTGGTGTAGCCGCGCCTTTTACCCCGATTCCGATATCGGGGCTGTGAGGCGCGTCCCGTCCGTCCGCCGTCCTCCTCGCCGTTGTAGGCCGCGCCCCCCACCGCGCCGCTCCCCTCCCCGGAGGGGATAAAGGGGTGGGTCCTCCTTGCCGTTGTAGGCCTGCCCCGCCTCAGACGGACTTGCTTGCCAAACCACCCGCTTGTAGACTGCCCGGCATGCCCCGCGAACGCTCTTCCATCCGCTCATTCCTTGCCCTGACCCCACAGTCTTGCTAGCATGCTGACTACTGATGGACAAGGCAGCCATTCTCAAGGCCCTATGTGACTTGACCAGTTTGCGCGACATCCAGCTCATGCCGCTGCTGGAGAAGGATTCGCGGCTGTCCGCATACGAGCCGATCAACAAGTATGTCCTCGACCTCAAGAACGGTTCAAAACCGGAGAGCGCCGTTGAAGATCTCTTTCGTTCCCTTATGACCGACGTGCTCGGCCTGAGCGCCCAGCCCCAGGTCAGGACCGTGCATGGCTTTGTGGACTTCGCTGTGGCCGAAGGCGCGTCCGAGCCCGTATTGGTGGAAGTGAAGCCGTTGTTCGAGCTATACAGTGATGAGCGCCTTGCCTCATCCGCTCTGAAGCCCGCGACGCACCTCGACCAGATCAAGAAGTATCTCCGCAAGCACGAATACGTCATCCTCACCGACCTGCGCGACGCCTACCTCTACAACGCCCGCTGAACGACGTGGGGTCAGGTCTATTTATTATGCAATCATGTGTTGCAGAATTGGGCTCAGATCCCAACCTTGCAACATTTGATCCACGGCCCCCCGGCCTTCGTGTGATTCGCGTCTACTTCGCGCCCTCGTGGTGAAAGCAATTCCCTTCCGTCTCCTGAACGGAGCACCCCCGTGTCGCATCGTCCCCTCAACGATGCGACACAGAGCTTTCAACCTCTCTGTGCCCTCTGCGTCCCTGTGGTGAATACTTCGCGTGTTCTTCACGTTGATTCGCCTGCCCTGAGCGAAGTCGAAGGGCGTCTTCTTCGTGTCCTTCGTGACTTCGTGGTGAACATCAGTGCCCGGAGCTTGCCCTTCGCCTTGATTCGCGTCCATTCGTGTGAATTCGTGGCTCAACTTCCCGTCCTTGTCTTGCCCCCGTCCCGCCCGTCGGCTACCATTGCGCCATGAAATGGCCCGGTTTTCTCGCCCTCGTTCTGGTCACGTCTCTAACAAGCTGCCACCAGCGCTCCGCCAAGCCCGAACCGGTCACCCTCACCTTCGCCCGCGGCGCCGATTCGCAAAAACTCGATCCCGCCGACGTCGACGATGGCGAGTCGATGAAAGTCCTCGTGAACGTCTCCGAGGGCCTCGTCCGCTTCAAACACGGCACCACCGAGCCGGAACCCTGCCTCGCCACTTCCTGGACGATCAGCCCCGATGGCCTCACCTACACCTTCACACTTCGCGCCGGCGTCCACTTCCACGATGGCACGCCGCTCGACGCCCCAGCCGCCGCGTTCAGCTTTCTCCGCCAAATGGATAAATCGAACCCGGCCCACCTTCCCGACGCGACGTTCGCCTACTGGTCCGCCATGTTCAACATGATCACCGCCGTCGAGGTCGTCGATCCGATGACCCTCCGCCTGCGCCTGCGTGAACCGAACGCGCCGCTGCTGGCCAGCCTCTGCATCCCAGCCGCCCATCTCATCAGCCCAAAATTCATTGACCAGCAGCATCCCGTCGGTACCGGCCCGTTTCGATTCGTCGAATGGGTCCCCAACGAACGCATCGTGCTCGACGCCAATCCCGACTATTGGGACGGCAAACCGAGTGTCGGGCGCCTCGTATTCAAAGTCGTTCCCGATTCATCCACGCGCCTGATCCAACTCCAAACCGGCCAGATCCAGGCGATGGACGGCATCGACCCGAACAGCCTGCCGATCATCAACGGCGACAAGAACCTGACGCTCCTCACCGCGCCCGGCTTGAATGTCTGCTACCTCGCCTTCAATTGCCAAAAACCGCCGCTCGACAACGCAAGTCTGCGTCGCATCATTGCCTCCGTGATCAACAAGAAGGACCTTGTCCAGGATGTTTACCGTGGAGCGGCCATCGTCGCGAAAAATCCGTTGCCACCCTTCGTCGCCGGTTACAACGATGCGATCCCCGAGCAGCCGCCGCGCGCAATCGACCAGATATTGCCAGAGTTCAAACATCCGCTGCGCCTCGATGTCATGACCAATCCGCGCCCGTATCTGCCCAACCCGCTCCGTGCCGCCGAGATGATCAAGGCCGATCTCGCCAAGGCCGGTATCCCCGTCGAAATCGTCCCGAACGAATGGGGCGCGCACCTCAGCCGGACACGCCATGGCGATCACGAGATGGCGTTGATGGGTTGGGTCGGCGACAACGGCGATGCCGACAATTTCCTCTACGTGTTGCTCGACAAAGACACCACCACGCTCGGCTCCGCGCTCAACATCAGTTTCTGGATGAACGACGCCTACCACGATCTCATGGTCGCGGCCCGCCGCGAACGCGACCCGGAAAAACGCGCCGCGCTCTATCGCCAGGCGCAGGAGATTGTCTTCGAGGAAGCGCCAATGGTCCCGCTCGCGCACGCGCAGCAATTGATGGCCTGCCGCGCGAACGTCGACGGCATCCTCTTCGAGGTCAACGGCGACATCCTCTTCCGCAAGGCTACGGTTTTGTCAGAGGACAATCCAAAAGTATCCTCCTCGCCTTGATCAGGCAAACGGTTCCCCTCGCCCTTGCTGTGTAAGGGAGAGGGTCAGGGTGAGGGTTCCACGGTCAATTTAGCACCTGGAAAATCGCGAACCGGCCGTTCGCCGTCTCGAATCGGAAATGCTTCAACCGCTCGGGATGATTCTGAAATAGCATCGCCGCGCAGTCCGGGTCGAGCGGCCCCAGCTTGTCCGCCTTGTACCGCCGCGATTCCGTGCCGTCGTACAAAAATCCAACGTCGTACACGAAGTAGTCCGCGCCGTACTTGCGCGCGAACCCGTAAAATTGCTCCTCGCTGCCGTACATGGCATCGAGCATCTCCCGGTACCGGTCGCGTATCCGTTGGTTCTCGAATTTCGAGTGCATGATGATCGGGCGTCCCGTGTGCGCCAGGAACACGGGCGAATCCCCGATCGACGCCAGGACGACGGCATTCGTCGACGCGTGTTCCTCGATCCAATTCACAATGGGCCGATATTCGTCAGGGCTCGGTTGCTGCCGATCCAGCGGCCGGGCATTGAGCGTCGCCAGTTGGCACACGGCGGCGGCGAACACAATCAGCTTCCACCAGATTCGCCTCGTCACGAGTCCTGCCGTCAACACCGCCGCCGCGAATCCGAGAAACGTGAAATTCCGCACTACCATCCACGCCAGCGGCGCCAGCAGCAGCGTGAACACGATAAACATGTTCGTCGCGCACGCGCCCCGTTTGCGGCTGCTTAGCAACACCGCCGCAATCAGCCCGAGCGGCCCGCACCATTTCAGGCTCCGCCAAAATTCGCCCCAGTCCGCCGTGTTGAACGCGCCGCCCTCCCACAACAGCCGCGCCTCCCACGGCAACCGCGCGGGATCCGCCGGTCGTTGTCCGAGAAATCGCAGTTTGTAGACGAAGAGTTCGTATACGTGCGCGTATTCGCCGGAGGACCGCTGCCACAGCGCGCTCAACGCCAGCAGTGCCGCTGCCCAACCCGCAAACACCAGGATCGCCCGTTTCCGTCCCCCGTTGATCCACACCGCCAGCGCCAGCGCGTAGAGTCCGCACATGGTCGGCGAGAAAAAGACCTCCTTGGCCCGCAAGACAGGGACCACCAGCGTTCCCGCCGCCAAGGTCAAAACAAACCACGGAATCAGCGGCGTTTCCCCCCGTCCCAAATACACCAACACCGCCGCCACCAGCAACGGTGCCATCACGAACTGCGTCAAATGCCAACTCGCCAGCGCCGCCAGCCAGAACAACGCCGCCAGAATCTGGTCGCGTCTCTTCTGCTCCTGTACCGCTCGCACCGTGAAACACAGCGCAAAGATGATCAATGGTATCGCGAAGTCTTCCCGCAAAAACAGGTTCTTCACCGTCCGCCCGTAGCTCGGATACAACGCCACGTACAGCGCGCTCGCAAACACGCCCGATTTGTCGCTCCGCCACAGCGCCCGCGCCAGGAAGAACACGCCAAACACCGAAAGACTGGAAACGAGACAGTCGTACCAGACCACGAACACATGCAGCGGCATCCCTGCGCGCGCCCCCTCGCCCTCGGGGAGAGGGTTGGGGTGAGGGGGGGTGTTTCCAAGCCACCGGTAGAGCGCGCCGACCGGCGCTTCCATCGCCACGGTGAATTCGGCCCAGTCGTCAATCGTGTCGGGGTATTGAACGTCGTGGTCGTGTCGGAGTTGGCCCCATTCACCGACCGGATGCGTCGCGAAAAACTTCGCGAACCGGTACTGGAACGCGCACTCGCTCCAAAATTGCCCCACTTCGTCCCGCGCGTCCCACGTCGGGTTGGCGAAAATCTTCGCCGTCTTCAGGTGAACGTGGAGCGCGTAGAAGACGCAAACCGCCGCCAGACAAATCACCAGTCGCCGCCACGAGTTCATCGTGGCAGCGATTCTTAACCCCTGTCGCCCCCGATTACAAACCCGATGTGAGCGCCGCCACCGCGCCTCAGGCCTTGCCGTGGAACTTGATCCCGCAGCCGATCGCCTTGGTTTCTGCGACGGGAACCGCCTTGCCGGCCAGCGCCGCATCGACCGCATCTTGCAGGTAGTGAGCGGTTACCTGGTTGGCTTCCTTCGAGTCGTCAATCGCGCCGTGGTATACCAACTTCCCATCCTTGTCGAACAGGAACGCTTCGGGCGTATGGCTTGCCCCGAACGCCCGCGCTACGTCCGACGTGGCGTCCACGACGTACGGGAACGTAAAGCCCAGGTCCTGCGCCCGCTTCTGCATTTCTGCGTAACTGTCCTCGGGGTACTGCGTCGGGTCATTCGAATTGATGACGATCACGCCGATGCCCTTGGTTTTTGCCGCGTTGCCGACCGAGGCGATGCGTCCCTGCCACGCCTTGACGAACGGGCAGTGATTACATGAAAACACCACCAGCGTGCCTTGCGCACCGGCCACGTCCGCAATGGACACGTCTTTGCCGTCCACGTTCTTCATCTTCACGCTGGTCGACGGCGCTTTGTCGCCAATGTTGAGTCCAAACGCGCTGCCGGCCACGGCCAGCGATGCCACCAATGCCACTGACAAACCTCGGTTCATGTATTGCCTCCTATCGGTTTTGATTGTTGCCCAGTACTTCGACCACTTTCTGCTCGAAAACGTTGAATGTTACCCCGCCTTCCCAAAAATCGCGCAGTTTGCCGTTGCCGTCGAAGATCAACGTCGCGGGCAGCGCGCCCGTCCACTGCTTGTCCAGCCCGTCGATGAACGCCTGGTCCTTCTCCGCCTTGATGTACGCGGGAAAATCAACGCCCTCCGCGGCGAGGAACTTTTTCACCGCCGCCACGTCCCCGGTATCATCAGCCGAGACCAGGATGGTCTTCAACCCCTGTCCGTTGTATTTCTCGGCCACCCGCACGAGGCCGGGAAACTCCTCGCGGCACGGCCCGCACCATGTGGCCCACACATTGACCAGCACCGCCTTCGCCCCGGGCTCGTGAATCGCCCGCTGCACATCGGCGGACGTGACCGGGGTCACATGCACGTCCTCGACGTTTACACGCTTCGTTTGCCCGCAGGACACCAGCAGGACGGCAAAGCTCCACACGATCAGTCGTCGGATTCCCCGCATGGCGATTATTGTACACCAAATCAGTCGCTTCGCCAGTGACCGGTGCGCAAGTCACAAGGGAGGACGCCGTGTCGCCTGCCGGACTTGACAGTGCCCTGAACACAGTGTCCAGCGCGATGAACATCCCGGCCCGACGGTTACCAGCCGGACTTCCGTGATCGCAGAAAATGCACCGGGAAAATTCACCTGCAACAAGCTCGACACAAACATGTTGCGCAACACCACAACACCAGCATCACGGTTGTACTCTCTCTCTGGCACAACCCCTGCCCTCCATTCTCCCTGCGTATGCACGACAACATGACCAGCCAAAGCAAACATCAGATTCTTGTCCACTCCCATTTCCAAGAACGACGCATGGAAGTCGGCACGTTGATGTGGGCCGGGTTCTGGACGGGGATCCTGCTGGGTGGTATCAGCGTGTTGATGCGCTAGATTGGCGCCTTATGAAAATGCAAACACCCGCAACCAGTGCCATGGAAATCTCCATCGACAAGAGAATCGGCGACATTAAACAGAACTTCTGGTTTCGTGTCGGCGCTTTTGCGTTGGCCGTGGCCGGCGGTGTCCTCCTTGCGCGACTGTTGTACGCAGGCTTCGCGTTGTTGCCTTTGCTCGGGAACGGGGCGCAAGACAAGGCCAGCCCGGTTGTCACGGTGCTAAAAATGCTGCGTTCGGGATTCGGCAACTGACTCGCGGCCGACTCCAGTGGCGCGACACACTTGATTTTATGGGTGCGCAGGGTGGGAAGTTAACTCCTCACCCGTTCCCTCTCCCTTGCATCACAAGGGAGAGGGAAGTTTCCTTTCCCCTTCGGGGGGAGCCGAGTCTTCGGAGCCGAAAGTGGCACTAGCCGCTGAGACGCGCCACAGACCTGCCGATGGCGCAAACGCGACCTCGCTGTGCCTTGGTCGCAAAGGATAAAGGTGAGGGGACAGTCGTCAAATGAACCACCCCGCGCCACCAGGTCACGCGCGGCGGTTCTCGCCCCGATGGTCTTTCGCCTTGGCTTCGCCGGCCATCTTCCAAATCAGCCCCAGCCCCAGGAAGTAGAAGATCAATCCCAGGGTCTCATGCACGAACCCGTAGGGCAACGTCGTCCGTGGCGCAACGAGGCAGATGCTCACGATTCGCAGGAAGTTGCAGACGATCGCCGTCGGAACCGCCAGCGCACCCAACGATAATTTCTGCAGCCACGGAAGCCGATAGAGAAATGCCAGCGTGGTCGCCACAATCAGCGATGCGGTGAG
>JBEKBH010000014.1:0-96517 GCA_050015495.1 Verrucomicrobiia bacterium | reverse complement strand
TTGGCGGGGACTGTCTCGTGATGTGGCGAGGGGCGAGGGCGGCACAGCATGTCAAGGAGGAACGCACGGGCGGCGGTCGTGTGCCGCGCGGCGTAGTATCCTTGACACCGTAGGCGAGACGGTAGAATCGGAAAGCCGCGACGAGACGGGGGTGAGGGCTCCTGTTTGTGTTGATGGGAACCCACTTGCATGATAGTGTCTGTAAAGCCAGAGCGGATTGTGAGGAGTCTTATGAAAACGACACGGTCTGTCTTGCTGAGCCTAACTGTGTTTTGGGCGTGTGTGACTACGGGTCGGGCGCAAAACGCCAGTTGGGGTATCGATTCAAACACGGAGTTTGCTGTGGGTGTAAATGGGACTGGCAAATCTGGCGGAGGCTCGTATTCTTCACCATCTGGTCTTTGGGATGTATCATTCGAGTTTTCCTATTTCCAGTTGGGGCCAAACTACGAATTCCACGAAGGTGAAACCACTTACACATATCTGCCTACAGGACAAAACGCTACGGCCTTTCCGTGGGACGCTGGGTTTCCGACGAACTCGTCATACGGCAGCTATATAGACGGATTCGAGGGTTCCCTAGCCTTTGCAAATTGGGATGGTGGTCTAGGTTTTATTTCCGTTTTCCCTCCGACTGCCCAAAATCCTAGTGGGTCGTGGAATTTTGAACTCTCCGCTTCCGGTCCAGCGCTACCGATTCCCGAGCCGGATCCCATGTACCTTGTTGGCTTCGGCTTGTTGGGGCTGACGTTGGTTGCGAGAGCACGAGAGCGCTAGCGTCTCGTAACGCGAATCAGATGCTTGTGCGTGAGTATGGCCGACCGTCTAGGGCTGTTTACCCTGTTTGTGAATCAGGTCGAAACAACCGTTCGTGGCGACAATGCGGTGGTGGCGGCGGCGCGCCGAGGCCAGCCATCGGGTCGCCTGCGCCAGGGTTAAGACTTTGTGGGAAACGGATTTAGGCATTGGTTTTTGGACTTGATTCCGTGTCACGCTCTGACATGATGGCCGCACGTGAGGATGGCTCACCGGAGGAAGAGCGGTCAAGTGTGATTTTGGGCGGCGGGCCGCCGTGGGCGCCAAGGGACAGCGGCCGCAGCCGTGGGGCTTAATTTAGGAGGCTATGCAAGCGCTTCATTTGGTCGGAACGATAATCTATTTTGCGGTTCTGGTGTGCCTGTCGTGTTACGGCATTCACAGGTATTGGATGATTTTTCTGTACTTTCGCCATCGTCGAGAAGTGCCGCAACCACTCGGTCACCTCGCCGAACTCCCCAAGGTCACCGTCCAGTTGCCCCTGTACAACGAGATGTACGTTGCCGAGCGGTTGCTCGAGGCGGTCACGTCCCTCGATTACCCGCAGGATAAGATCGAAGTGCAAGTGCTTGACGATTCGACGGATGAAACGACGGACATCGTTGCCCGCAAAGCCGCGCAATTGCGCGAGCGCGGCTTTCAAGTGCACCACATCCATCGTTCCAACCGCATGGGCTACAAGGCTGGCGCGCTGGAAAACGGTTTGCACCAGGCCACGGGCGAGTTCATTGCGATTTTCGACGCTGACTTTGTTCCGCAGCCCGACCTTCTCCAGAAAACGATTCATTACTTCTCGGACCCCGCCATTGGCATGATCCAAACCCGCTGGGGCCACCTCAACGAACAGTACTCCTTGTTGACGAAGATCCAGTCGATGCTCCTGGACGGGCACTTCCTGATCGAGCAGACCGCGCGCGCCCGTTCGGGTCGGTTCTTCAATTTCAACGGGACCGCGGGCATCTGGCGGCGCACGTGCATCCAGAGTTCCGGCGGCTGGCAACACGATACACTGGCCGAAGACCTCGACCTGAGCTATCGCGCGCAAATCAACGGCTGGCAGTTTCTCTTCCTGCCCGAGATTGTGACGCCCGCCGAATTGCCCGTCGAGATGAACGCCTTCAAGTCGCAGCAGCACCGCTGGGCAAAGGGGTCGATTCAGACAAGCAAGAAAGTGCTGCCGATGCTCTGGCGCAGCAAATTGCCCTTCAAGATCAAGTTCGAAGGCACCGCTCATCTGACCAGCAACTACGGGTACGTCTTGCTCCTGATCCTCTGCCTGTGCTTCCATTCGTCGGCAGCGGCGGGAACGTATCAGGTTTCGGGCGGGAACCCGTGGACGAGGATGTTGCTGGTCGATCTGCCGCTGTTCATCGCCGGGTCGGTGTCGATCAGCGCGTTTTATTTCTGCGCCCAACGCGAGCTTCACGCTCAATGGTGGAAACGATTGATATTCCTGCCCGTGTTGATGGCGGTGGGCGTCGGTCTGTCGGTCAATAATGCCCGGGCCGTCTTGGAAGCGATGTTCAACCACCGTAGCGAGTTTATTCGCACCCCGAAGTACGGCGTGTCGCGCCGCGGCGAATCGTGGACCCACAACAAGTATCGAACGCTACGCGGTCTGTACCCGTTCATTGAACTGGCCTTGGGCGTCTACTTCACGTACCTCGTCATCCAGGCTGTCGATCGCAACCAATGGACGTATATACCGTTTGTGATCATTTTCCAGGTTGGTTTCCTCTATGTCGGCCTGATGTCCCTGCTGCAAAGTTCGGTGCGCGCCCTGCGACAGATCGACGGACCGGGATTGGCCGCCGCCGGCGCTTGATTCCGTCGCGCACGCTACCTGAAAGTCTTTGGCCCGTAAAGCGGCTGAATGTTTCCTTGCCATCGGCGGGCGAAGTGGCAAGAATTGACGCCGGATGGAGCCACTCGGCATTATTGCAGGAAACGGCGAGTTTCCCCTGATTCTGGCACGATCGGCCCGGCAACTCGGTGTGGGACCGATTGTGGCCGCGGCCTTTGACGGCGAGACGAGCCAGGAAATTGACCAACTTGTTGACCACGTCGGCTGGATCAAGCTCGGCCAGCTCAACAAACTCATTGAAGTTTTCACCTCTCATGGTGTGAAACGCGCCGTGATGGCGGGCGGAATCACACCGTCCAACCTCTTCAAAAACCTGCGGCTCGATCTGCGGATGACGACCGTGGCGTTCCGTCTCAAGGAACGCAATGCCGAGACGATTTTCGGCGCGATCGCAGCCGAGATGGGCAAGGACGGGGTCGAACTCATCGACCCGCGCCCGTTCCTCGGCGAATCCGTGCCACCGTCGGGCGTGCTGACGCGTCTGAAGCCGAGCAAGGACCAGCAGGAGGATATCGAGTTCGGGTTGAGGATTGCCAAGGCTGTTAGCGCGCTCGCCATCGGCCAGACGGTGGTCGTCAAGAAGGGCACGGTGCTCGCGGTGGAAGGGTTTGAAGGCACGGATGAGTGTATCCGCCGCGGCGGCGCATTGGCGGGCGAAAAGGGTGGCGCGTTGGTCGTCAAGGTCAGCAAACTAAATCACGATTTCCGCTTCGATATTCCGTGTGTGGGCGAAAAGACGGTCGAATCGTGCCGGGCCGGGCAGATTTCCGTCATGGCGATCGAAGCCGGCCGGAGCCTGTTGCTCGACAAAGACAAACTCCTCCAAGCGGCGAATGAGGCCGGGATTTGCCTCGTGGCGATACCTTCCGAATGAGCGATACCCTCAGAGTTGGCGTGGTGGGCGTCGGGCATCTCGGCTCGCAGCACGCGCGCATTTATTCCGAGCTGGCCAGACGCTCCAATGGCCAATGCTCGTTTGTGGGCGTGTGCGACACGGACAGTATCCGCGTGCGCGCCCTCGCCGAGAAAGTCGGCGGCGGGGCGTTCGAGAACGCGGCGGAATTGGCGGACTTTGTCGATGCCGTCAGCGTGGCGACGCCCACCGAGACCCATTACAAGGTTGCGCGAGTGTTCCTCGAACGCGGCAAGCATGTCCTCGTCGAGAAACCGATCACGGACAGCCTTCACGAAGCCGAAGAACTCGTTGCCCTCGCGAGAAAAAACAAGTGCGTGCTGCAGGTCGGACATGTCGAACGCTTCAATCCCGTGGTGCGGTATCTGACCGACATCCTGCGGGAGGCGCGGTTCATTGAAGTGCATCGGCTGTCGCCGTATCCGGGGCGTTCGACGGACATCGGCGTCGTCCTCGACCTGATGATTCACGATCTCGATGTGGTTCTGTCACTGGTGAAAGCGCCGCTGGCGACGGTGGACGCGGTCGGCATCCCCGTGCTGAGCGAGAGTGAAGACATCGCCAATGCCCGGTTGAAATTTGCGGACGGGTGCGTGGCCAATATTACCGCCAGCCGCGTGTCCCCGGAACGGATGCGCAAGATCCGAATCTTCGGCCGCACCGAACACGGCGCGGCGCACATCTCTCTCGACTACATGAAACAAGAGGGTGAACTCTATCGGGTTGCCGCCCAGGACGCGCAGGAATCGGGATTGTTAAAAAAGCTGCTCGCGGGCAAGCACGCCAGCATCGTCAGCGAATTCGCGGGACGCAAGATCGTCCGCGAACCGGTGCCCATCGAACGCGATGAACCACTGAAGCTCGAGCTGCAAAACTTTATCGACTCGATTCGCCATCATCGCGACCCGCTCGTGACCGGCGAAGCCGCCAAACAGGCCCTCGAAGTCGCGATGGAAATTACGGAGCAGATTAGGCATCCCTAGCTCCTTCGAGCAGGGGAATAGTTCCGACGGTCGACGGCGTGGGCGAATTTCGCCAGTAAGCAATCAGATTCCGCTCCCCTCCTTGGAGGGGTTGGGGGTGGGTTCCGTCGTTGTCATCTGTCGTTGGTGTCGTTACTATTTACCAACATGCGCCACTCCATCATCCCGTACAACCCCACCTCGAAGGAACGCGCCCGCGCAGTGCGCAAGAATATGACTCGAGGCGAAGCATTGTTGTGGACAAAGCTCAGCAGAAAGCAAATATGCGGTTACGACTTTGACCGTCAGCGGGCCATTGACGATTATATCGTAGACTTCTACTGCAAGGACCTGCGACTGGCGATTGAGATTGATGGTTGGAGTCATGCAGTAAAGGGAGCACGTGATGTTGCCCGTCAGAAGCGGCTGGAAAGCCTCGGCATACAGTTCCTGAGATTCACGGAACGGGAAGTTGTGGCTGACTTGCAATCGGTGGCGGATCAGGTTGAAATGTGGGTTCAACAACAGCGGGCTCGGAAACCCACCCCTAACCCCTCCAAAGGAGGGGAACAAATGGCATGACACCGCGCTCCCTCATGTTCATTGCCGGTGAGGCGTCGGGAGACGCTCATGCGGCGGAGTTGATCGAAGCGCTGCGGGCGCAGGCCCCGGATGTCGTGATCTTCGGCGCGGGTGGGCCAAAGATGAAGGCGGCGGGAATGGAATTATTGCTCGAACTGACTGAGCATGCCGTCGTCGGCCTGGTCGAGGTGCTGAAGAATTACGGGAAGTTCCGCCGCATGTTCTGGGACTTGGTGCGAGAGGCTGAAAAACGCAAACCGGATGCGGTCGTTCTGGTGGATTTCCCGGGGTTCAACCTGCGGTTCGCCGCGCAAATGAAGAAGCGCGGTATCAGGGTCATCTACTACATTTCGCCCCAGTTGTGGGCCTGGCATGCGAGCCGCGCGAAACAGATCGAGCGCGACGTCGATTTGATGCTGACGATTTTTCCGTTCGAGAAGGATTGGTACGCGAAGCGCGCGCCGAAATTGCGCGTTGAGTTTGTCGGACACCCGTTTGCGGAAAGAATGGGCGGGGAGGGCGAGGCTCCAGCCGAGCCGCGTGAGGAGAACCGCATCCTTCTCTTGCCCGGCAGCCGCGAACGGGAAGTCGCCAAGATTTGGCCGATCATGCGGCAGGTCGTCGACAAGATGCCGGCCGAGGCGAAATTCGTCGCGGTAGCGGTGAACGAAACCATGGCGACGACGATCCAACACCCGCGCGTGACAGTCAAAATCGGCAAGGCTCACGAATGGATGCAGCGCGCGACGCTGGCAATCACGGCCAGCGGCACGGCCACCATGGAATGCGCGTTCTACGGTTGCCCGATGATCGTCGTTTACAAGGTCAACTGGCTGACGTACCTGGTTGGCCGCATGGTCGTGACCGTCAACTGGCTCGCCATGCCCAATGTCATCGCCGGCCGCGCGATTGTCCCCGAATTCATCCAGCATGACGCGAAACCCGACCGGATCGCTGCCGTTGCGCGCGACCTGCTGGGAAATGTCTCGAAACGCGACGCGGTGCGGCAGGACCTGGCGAGGGTTGTGAACACACTCGGCGGAGCCGGCGCAAGCACGCGCGCTGCCCAACTGATTCTCACCGCGAAGTAAAGCCAATCGTCGCAAGTAATTCGCGTGAGTTGGCACTCATTCGCAACCTACTTCTTCCGCGTCAAAAAGAAATCGGCGATGGCGGCGAGCGGAGTCGCCCGGGAGCCGAACAGCTTCAACTGTTTGTGCGCGTCGGCAATGAGGTCGGCGGCGTATTCCCTCGATTTGTCGAGGCCGAGGACGGTGGGGAAGGTGGACTTGTTGTTCTTTTGGTCGGCGCGCACGCTCTTGCCCATGACCTCTTTGGTGCTCGTGGCGTCGAGAATGTCGTCAATGACCTGAAACGCGAGGCCGAGGTCCTGCCCGTAACGGGTGAGGCGCTTGAGTTCCGCCGGGCTGGCATTGCCCGCCATCGCGCCGAGACGGATTGACGTGGTAATGAGCGCGGCGGTTTTGTTGAGATGGGTTGTCTTTACCTCCTCGAGGCTGGCGCGACGTTCCTCGTTTTCGAGGTCCTGCACTTGACCGGCGATAAGCCGGAGGCTGCCGGCAGCCATCGCGAGGTCGCTCACCAATGCCCGGACCGGGTAACGCTTGGGCGGCTGGCTCCTGGCAACCAGGGCAAATGCCTCGGTCAACAAGGCGTCACCCGCGAGCACCGCAATGCCTTCACCGAAGACCTTGTGGTTTGTCGGTTTTCCGCGGCGCAGATCGTCATCGTCCATGCTCGGCAGGTCGTCGTGAATGAGCGAGTACGTGTGGATGCATTCGACGGCGCAGGCAAGGGACATGGCGGCGGCAGGTTTGCCGCCCACAGCCTCGCAAGCGGCGAGGCAGAGGACGGGCCGAATGCGTTTCCCGCCCGCAAAAATCGAGTACCGCATTGCCTTGTGGATGGTCGGCGGCGGGGTGGATTCCGCTGGCAAGAGATTGTCGAGCGCGGCATCGACGCGCGCGCACGTCTGGTCAAGGTACCGGTTCAGGTCAAAAGCCGCAGGGGATTTCAATCTAGCTCCTCGGTTCGAGGGCGTATGGTACGGGGCTGGCGCGTTTTTTCAAGCGAAAGTTTGGTTCGCTGTCGCCACGCCGGCCCAGTGGAATTCGGCGTTGACTTGGTGTATGGAAGTACTCGATAAGGGTGTACGTCTTACCTATGCCGACCTACGAATACGAATGTCAAAAATGCGGGCATCATTTTGAATTATTTCAATCGATCAAAGATGCGCCGAAGAGGACTTGCCCGAAGTGCCGTGGACGCGTAAAGCGGTTGCTTGGCACGGGCGCAGGGGTTATCTTTAAGGGCTCGGGTTTCTACAGTACGGATTATCGAAAGCCGGGCTATACCGAGGCGGCGAAGAAAGACAGTGGCGCCACGACGAATGCGTCGGCTGCTTCCAAGACGGAAGCGGCGAAGGCAAGCGACACGAAGAAGTCGCCCAAGAAGGATTAATGTATGATTGCTTGTTCAAAGTGTGGGTACGATAACGAACTGGGCCGGATTTTTTGCCACTCGTGCGGTGCGAAGCTCGATCTTACGGAAATCAAAGCGCGCAGCCAGGGCGGCAAGTCGCTGGTCAAGAAGGCCAGGGTCGGCGCGGGAAAGATCATGTCCCGAGTGGTGACCATCGCCATCCTGACGGCCGTCGTTGTGGTCGTGTTTCTGGCGCTTCAGGTGCCGAACATCCGCCCGATCAGCACGTCGAGTGAGGACCTGGTCCTGTCCGACAAAAAGCGGGCAGCCCTGGACGACCTTCTCGTCCAGAAGCAGCCGAACAGCATCGCCATCAGCGAAGGTGAGCTGAACTCATTCATCCAAACCCTTGGCTTTGAGAATGGATCGGCGGGCACTTTGGAAGTCGTCCCGACCAAGTTGCAACTCGAACTCGGTGACGGAGTGGTCACAGCGGTATTCCTGGCGAAGGTTCATATCGCCGGTTCGGTGGAAAAGCAGATTTATCTCAGCTACACCGGGGTGCCCACGATTGAGGGCGGCCACTTCATCTTCCAGCCAACACGAGGCGCGCTTGGCGCGTTCCCCCTGAGCCAATGGCTCCTGGTTAAGACAGGACTTTTCGACCGTTGCTTTGCCAAGCTATTCGTCCAGTTGGACAAAGAGAAGCAGGTGCTCGATTCGCTCTCGTCCATATCCGTCACTCCACAATCGGTCGTGTTGAACTATCAGCCGCATTAGGTCTGTATCTGGCAGTCATGAACGCGCGACGGTTGGGCACGTGGTTGGCGGCCGCGATGGCCGTGCTGGCGCAACCGGTGGTCGCCGCCGTACCGACCCCCACGAATGCGCTGGTCAAAACGGTCAGCGCCTCCCGCCAGTTCGTCGCCTACGCCGACGACCATCTTTTGCCGTCCGCCTTATGCGCGTACGCCGAGTACGTGAAACGGGAATGGCTGAGACAACTGGACGTGGCCGACAACTGGCGCGACTCCATTCTGTTGCTGGTGCAGGCACGCAAGGCCGGGCGGACCGACGCGCCGCCGGTGTCGATGGCCGTGTTTCAGACCGATGAACACCTCGAGTATCGGATTCGTTGTTTGGTGCCACCACGGATCGACGAAACGGAACTGCTGCCGACCATGGTCGACGCGTTGTGCTCGGAATGGGCGAACCGGGAGCAGGCAACGGAGCCGGGCAAGGCGTATACGGTGCCGAGCGTACCGCTCTGGCTGGTGGAAGGTCTGGCGGTGTCGATCAACGGCGACTACGAGCCTTTGCTATCCGTCGCGCAGCGGTCCGTGGCGGGCGGGCAGCCTCAGGGAGCGAGGGATTTGTTGAAAACGGAGACCCTCCCCGACGATTCCATGGAACGGCAACTGTTTCAGGCGGACGCGTGGATCCTTACCGACGGCCTGCTGGAGTTGCATCAGGGACCCCGCAAACTGCAAAGTTTCCTGTCCGAACTCGGTGCGCAGAAGGTGGCCAGCAACGCGTTCTGGAAGGTTTATCGTGACGATTTCCCGAACACGACGGCGCTGGAAAAATGGTGGAGTATGGAACTGGTCCGCCACACCTCGATGTCGGTCGCGCAAGACCTGTCGGTGGAAGATACCGAACGCGGTCTGAACGCAATCCTGGTGACGAAGCTCGGCCCCACCGGCGGACGCAGGGGCATGCCCGGTGAAACGGATGTGGCCATTGATGACCTGTGGCGGTGCACGGGCGCTCCGTGGTTACCGGGCCTGTTGAAGTTCAAGATCGATCGGATCGGCGCGTTACGGGGCGTGGCCCACCCATTGTATCTACCGGTCATGGACGATTACATCGAAGCGCTGGTCTGGCTCCAGCGGGGCAACGTGACGCGATTTCATCGGGCCTTGGTCCGCGCCGAAGCCGCGCGGGCCGTCGCGGACAAACAAGCGCACGGGATCACCGCCTACCTTGATGAAGCCGAACGGATTTATGCGCCGGAACGGCTCACGGATTCCTTCCGTGGCTACTTCCAGACTCTTGACCAGCTCCAGAAGCTGGATCGCGGACGTCGCAGTCCGATTACCGACTACCTCGACAAGTTCGATCACTGAAGCGCGTCCAGAAGCGCCCGAATCTTTTCCCGTTGCTCGCGCAACTGCTGCTGCCGGTCCCGCTCCCGCTGCACGGCAATCGCCGCGGCTTTCGCCACGAAGTTCCCATTGGCCAGCTTTGCGTCTGTGGCGGCCAGTTGCTTGTCGACATCGGCGAGCTGCTTGGTGAGGCGTTGACGCTCGGTTTCAGGATCGACAGCTCCAATCAAAAAAATCGTTGCAGTTGAGGTGACTATGGACGGTGATCCCTTAGGCGGTGCTACTGCTTTCCCGTAAATGGTCTTCGCTCCCAAAAAACGCGTAATCTCGGTAGAGGGAAAGTAGGCAGCGTCCGACTTGAAGTGAAGAATGAAATCGACTTCTTTTCTTGGATCTATTCCGTAGTCGCTACGGAGTTTTCTGCCTGCTGTAACCAATTCGTAAAGTCTATCAACTTCTGCAGCACGTTCGGGGGTTGCCTTCAATTTCGTCATCTCGCTATCCGAACGTGGCGTAGGCCACTCCGCCAACTGTATGGTATCAGTTCCGTATCCTACGCCGTGCCAAAGTTCTTCCGTGATGAAGGGTGCAAAAGGGTGAAGGAGTCTGAGGCTCGTTTGAAAAACTTCCTCAAGTAGGTTTTGATTTGGGAGAAACTTCGTCGCCTCGATATACCAATCGCAAAAATCGCTCCAGACGAAGTCGTAGAGTTCCTTCGCTGCCTCATTGAACTTGTATTCGTCCAGTGCCTTGCTGACAGACTTGATGGTCTCGTTCAGTTCGTATCTTATCTTGTCGTTGTAGGGACTATACTCGTGAACAGCCTTTGGGATCGCCCGCTGCATCTGGATGAAGCGCGCGGCGTTCCAGAGCTTGTTCATGAAGTTCCGGCCGACCTCGCAGCGTTTCTCATCGAACAAGATGTCCTGGCCCTGCGGCGCAATCAGCATCAAACCAAAGCGGAGGCCGTCGGCGCCGTATTTCGCGATGAGATCGAGCGGATCGGGGGAATTGCCGAGCGACTTCGACATCTTGCGGCCTTGCGCGTCACGGATGATGCCGGTGTAGTACACGGTGCCGAACGGTTTGTCACCCATGTACTCGTAACCGGCCATGATCATGCGCGCGACCCAGAAGAAAATGATGTCGGGACCCGTCACCAGATCGGTGGTCGGATAGAACTTCTTCAGCGTCTCGGTCTTCTCGGGCCAGCCCATTGTGGCGAACGGCCACAGCCACGAACTGAACCACGTGTCGAGCACGTCAGGGTCTTGCTGCCAGCCGTCACCCTCTGGCGCTTCCAGTCTGCAGTAAACTTCCTTGTTTCGATACCACACCGGTATCCGGTGTCCCCACCAGAGTTGGCGTGAGATGCACCAGTCGCGAATGTTGCCCATCCAATGGGCGTAGGTTTTCTCCCAACGCTCCGGATAGAACTTGATCTCGCCCTTCTCGACCGCCTCCGTGGAACGCGGGACTTGCGGATATTTCAGGAACCACTGCTCGCTTAGGTATGGCTCGATCGGGACATTCGTGCGTTCGCTGTAGCCGACATTGTGCGTGTAGTCTTCGACCTTGAGAAGAAGTCCCTGCACCTTGAGTTGCTCGACCACGGCCTCACGACATTCAAAGCGATCGAGGTCCTCAAAATCCTCCCCGGCCTCTTCGGTCATTTTCCCGTCGGGCGCGATGACAACCGTGAACGGCAGCTGGTGGCGCAAGGCCATCTCGTAGTCGGCCAGATCATGCGCGGGGGTGACCTTGACGCAGCCGGTGCCGAATTTTGGATCGACCGCCTCATCGGCAATGATCGGGATCTGCTTGTTGCGCAGCGGCAGCAAAACCATACGGCCAATAAGACCCGTGTAGCGCACATCGGTTGGATTGACGGCCACGGCTTCGTCACCCAACATCGTTTCGGGACGCGTCGTCGCCACTACAACGAATTCCCCGGAACCGACCAGCGGATACTTGAAATGCCACAGGTGACCCTGCGTCTCGGTCATGACGACTTCTTCGTCGGACAACGCAGTCCCCCCGGCCGGATCCCAATTCACCATGCGTTTGCCGCGGTAGATCAGCCCCTTCTGGTAAAGATCGACGAAGACTTGGAGAACGCAACGCGAATAGGCCTCATCCATCGTAAAACGCTCGCGCGTCCAGTCGCACGAGCAGCCGAGCTTCTTGAGTTGTTGGATAATGATGCCGCCGTGTTTCTCTTTCCACTCCCAGACCTTTTCGAGGAACTTCTCGCGACCAAGGTCGTCGCGGTGCTTCATCACCCCCTGTTTGCGCAGCGTTTTTTCAACAACGGTCTGTGTCGCGATGCCGGCGTGGTCGGTGCCCGGCAGCCACAGCACTTCATGGCCCTGCATTCGCTTGCGCCTACAGAGAATGTCCTGAATGGTGTTGTTGAGCACATGGCCCATCGTCAGCACGCCGGTTACGTTCGGTGGCGGGATGACGATGCAGTAGGCCGGCTTGGTGGACGCAGCGTTGGCGGTGAAGTACCCCTTCGCCAGCCAGTCGGCGTACCACTTGTCCTCCACCTGCTTCGGCTCGTAAGCCTTCGGAATTTCAGTCGGTGCGGTGCCCATCGGACAAGGGTTGTAGCGGAGAGCGACGGTTGAACACAAGCATAACCAGCATCACGAAACTGGCCACTGAGATACCGGCTCCCGTGATGACACCCGGCGTGTGATATTCCAAGCGGACCTCATGCACGCCGGGCTCCAGACGGACAGCCAGCGCAAAGCCGTCCGCAAGCAGGACACGTGCGGGCACCCCGTCCACGCTGGCGTGCCAGCCTGAATCGAAGGACTCAATGACCCGAAGGAAGCCGGGTTGGTCGGTCCGCACTTTCGCCATGACGACGTCGCTCGAGGGGCGCTCGTAGGTGACCGAGGGCGCGTGACTCGCGGTGAAGGGGTGAGGTGGCGCAGGTCTGTCGGCACTGGGCGGAAGCATGATGGATTGCGCCAGATTCACGCTCGAGTTCCGAAGTCGCTGGTGGATTTGGTTCTCGTCCAAAAAGCTGGCTTGGGAGAACGGCAGAAAAGACGCCCGAGGCGCGGGAGAAGGCACCACATAGATGTGCACGGGACCGTCATCGCTGACGTGAGACAAGTCGTCGCGTTGGGCGAACGTGACGACGAGTTTCGTGGCGGTGGCCGCCAGGGCGCGGACAGTCATCCGGGAACCGTTGAGGCATTGGATATTCGAAGCCGGTGACATGTCCGACAAGTCCAACACGGCGCGATACGGTCGCGCCAGCAAGATGGAATCGAAAAATCCAACATCGTCGATCTGGCGATTCAGGGTGGACAGGATTTCGCAGTCCATGGCGATTCGTCCATTTCCAATTTGCCCGGGCAACCCATTGTAGGCGCTGCTCGGGTGGAAACCAGGGGCGGGAAGCGTGCGAATGAACCGGAGGTCGTGGGAGCCAAGATCCACGACATGGGCCGCCAGCACGATGGTGCCAATTCCCAACATGAGAATGCGACCTCTTGCCCGTGAGATGTGTATCCAGCAATCCATGGCTCGACCCAGCACCAGCGCGAGGGCAAAGGCGGTCAGGTAAAGCTGCCGGGACGGACTACGTAAGATGGTGCCGTGAACGAGTGGGCGAAACGGATTAGTGATGGGCAACGCGAGAATCAATGCCAGGCTTCCCAACGCGATCAGAAACGGCCAGGGACGGTCGCGCCAGTTGCCCCGAAACATCAGGAACATGAGCGCGAGCAAGGGCAGCCAACCGACGTAGCAGACTGTTTCCCAGAAATACGCGTTGCTCGAATAGCTCGTGAGCGACAGGGCTGAGCCGAATGGGTCCGGGAATCCGTCTTTCCAGGGAAAAAGAAAAGCGGCTAGGCGGCTATAGGGAAATGAGATGTCGTTCTGCGGTGGATCCAATGGAAGGAAGCGGGTGCTGCGGTGAATCAGCTCGGCGATGGGGCAGAGGACAACTCCGGCCAATCCGATACCCGGGATGATCGCCAGAAACGCCTTCCGGGACTGTGCGTTGCGCGCCCGATAGACGACGTAGAGAACCGCGGCAACGAGCGCATAAGCCGGTAATTGCGGATGGCCGGCCAGCACGATGCCGCTACAAGCGAGGCTCAGGGCAAGAAGGCGGAGATTGAATCGGCCTGTTTGCGACGGCTGTTGAATCACGATTTCGATGAGCCAAAACAAGAGGGGCAGGGCCGGGTAGGCTTCCAGCAGGGGGAGGTGCCCCGCCATCACGCGTGAAGCGAAAAAGCCCGAAGCGGCGAACGTCCAGCCGCTGCTGGCTGCGGCCAAACGCGTCAACCCGATCCGCCGACAGTACAAGTACGTGAACAGCGCAGCCAACCCGGCCGCAAGGTTCACGCCCAACGCATAGGCCTGTAGCGGGTCGACGAGCAAGAGCGGGAACCGGGTGGGAATAAACGGGAAGCTCTGCATGTTGGACCAGAACGGCGTGCCCATCAACTCGCGGGAATACCACGCCGGCAAGCGCGGGTGTGCGTTCACCAGCGCGTCGCGCGCATAGTCCAGGCGTCGCGCATGGAGCTGAAGATAGTCGAAGCCGAAAAGTGTCTGGCTGCTGTCCGTCACCAACCACGGACGGTAAAGCGTGGCAACCCCGATCAGCATCGCGGTAATTGCCAGGAAACCGCGGTATCGGCGGGCGTCCGGCCGACGCGGTTGGTCAGGTGCCGCGCGGGTTTGGTTGAGGGAATTCACAAGGTTCCATGATCAGTGGCGTTCCGGACGGCGTGTCCAGCGCGATTCGGGCGAACAGGCGTAAGCCCCCGCATCTTTGTTGGACGAAGTTTATCGGCCGAATACCAACCAGACAATCCAAAACAATCCCGCGCCGTGCGCGGGGAGCCGGAGGCATGGTTGAACCCGGCCTTGAGTGAACAACCGGTTGCGTGTAGTCTCTCTGACTGTTATGACCAACGAGGAACGCAAGCCGATTGTCGCGCAATTGCTGGCCAAGGGCCAAACGCTGTCGCAGATTCAAGATTACCTGCACAAGGAAAAGAACGATCCGATTACATACATGGATCTGCGCTTGTTGTTGTCGGAGATGCCCGACGCAAAATTGCCCGAGAAAGAGACGCTCAAAACGGTGTTGCCGGCCGCCGGTGCCGCGGCCGGCGTGGGAGGGAAAGCCGCGCCGAAGGACCTCGCGGCGTCGCCGGCCGCCGGGGAACCGGCCGGAGGAGGTCGACTTTCGATCAGCGTCGATCAGATGCCCGCGCCCGGCTCCATGCTGAGCGGGTACGCGCGCTTTTCATCGGGCGCGAAAGCGCATTGGTTCCTCGATGACATGGGACGGTTGGGGCTCGAACCCGAACTCGGCACCGGAAAACCGACCCAGGCGGACATGCAGGAGTTCAGCACCGAACTCCGCCGCATGTTGCAGCAAGCGGGCGGAATGTAATTGCCCGCATCGGCTCGCGGACCGTGGCAATCGCTACCCGCGAGACAGCCGCCCACCTGAACCTCAAACACCACCGCGCGGTCAATGATGATCAGGTGCTGCCAGGTCGGAACGCAGGATTCCGTACGCGTCCACGTCAAAGAACTCGTCCCACTTCTTGATCTGCTGGCGCAGCCGGCCTTCGTGGCGCATCCCCAACTTTTGCATCACTCGACCCGAGGCGGGATTGTTGGCGAAATGGTGTGCGTGGACGCGGTGGAGACGAAGTTCGCCAAAGGCGTATCGCAGCACGGCATCCCCCGCTTCCGTGCAGTAGCCGCGGCCCCAATACGCTTTCCCGATCCAATAGCCCAGTTCGGCGCTCTCCTGAGCGAGGTTAAGGGTCAGACCGATGGCGCCGATGAGTTCACCGCCATCCTTCCGCGTAATGGCAAACACGACGCCCCGACCTCTTTCGAAGCGCTCTTGATGCGCACCGATCCATTGCTCGGCCATGCCGTCCTCGTAAGGGTGGGGGATGTTTTTCGTCGTCGCCGCAACGGCGCGGTCTCCCGCAAGAAGTTGCACGCGAGGGGCGTCGCTCAACTCGAACGGTCGCAGCACCAGCCGCCCGGTCTCAAGCGTGGGTCGCGTCTTTGCCGATGATGTCTCCAAGGCGCACCTCTCCTTCCTGGACAACGCGGGCGTACAACCCACGAAGCCGTAGCGCGCAGCCCTCGGGCGTGTCCGTGAGATCGCGCATGATCTTGCCGTAGCGGCGTTCGAATTTGGCGCACGCCGTGTGGGGTTGGTCGGTCACCTCGATCACCGCCTGACCAAGGCGCAGCCGCGTGCCCGCCGGAAGGTTCGCTTCGCACAGATCGAGATCAACAATCAGGTTGTCACCAGCCAGATTCATGCGCTCGCGGTCGCCGGCGATGGCTTCGAGGAAGCGCGCGTTCATTACGGACACCTGCGAGAGCGGATTCGGATTCGGCTTGAGATTCCAGCGGTCACCCTCGACGCCATTGGCCGCGCTGAGTGTTACTTGGGACGGTGTTCGTCGCTTCTCGTTCGGCAACCGCAACACGATCAACTTCAGCACGCCGTTGTCCTTCGGACTGGCGCGAACGTGGTCGATAATGGCTCGCGAGTCCATCAGCAGGATGTTGCTTTGGTCCACGGGAACAACGCTACTTTCGTTGTTCGTCCTTGAACAGCTTGTACTCGACCGAGTCCACGAGCGCTTCCCAACTGGCCTCGATGATGTTGTCGTGCACGCCCACCGTGCCCCACGTGTCCCGGCCGTCGGTACTCTCAATAATGACGCGGGTCTTGGCCGCGGTGCCGATTCCGCTGTCAAGGATACGCACTTTGTAATCCACAAGCCGCACTTGAGCGATGCTCGGATATTTCGGCTTGAGAGCTTTGCGTAAGGCGTTATCGAGCGCGTTGATCGGCCCGTCGCCTTCCGCAACTTCGTGTATGCTCTCACCATCGATTTCAATCTTAACAACGGCTTCGATGCGGTTCTCGTCGCTGCTGGAAGACGAGCTGGGTTGTGAGCCCTCCCCGCGCCAAAGTCCGTCCGTGGTGACCCGATATGTAATCGGTTTGAAGAACGGCTTGTGTTGTTTGAGAAGTTTCTGCACGAGGATATGAAAACTGGCGTCCGCCGCTTCATATTCATAGCCCGCATGTTCGAGTTGTTTGAGTTGCTGCAGAATGTCGCGCACTTCGGGCGTGTCCTTGCTCAGGTCCATGCCCAATTCGTGTGCCTTCATCAAAATGTTGCTGCGGCCGCTGAGTTCACTCACCAGCACGCGGCGGTGGTTGCCCACGACCTCGGGCTCGATGTGCTCGTAGCTGCGGGCCACCTTCTCGATGGCGTTGACGTGGATCCCGCCCTTGTGCGCGAACGCCGTCGCGCCCACAAACGGCTGGCGGATATCGTGCCGCACGTTGGCGAGGTCATCGACGAACATCGAGAGATCCTGCAGTTTGCGGATGTTGTCTTTCGTGATGCACTCGTAGCCCATCTTCAACACGAGACAGGGCATAACGGTCGTCAGGTTGCAATTGCCCGTGCGCTCACCGTACCCGTTGATGGTTCCCTGGACCTGGACGGCACCGGCCTCGATGGCCGCCAGCGCATTCGCGACCCCCACGCCGGAGTCGTTGTGCGTGTGGATGCCGACCGGGCATTTCATCTGCTTGACGATTTCCGCCGTGACGCGAGCCACCTCGCCTGGCATCGTGCCCCCGTTGGTGTCGCACAGCACGACGATGTCCGCGCCCGAATCCTGCGCGGCCTTGAGTGTCGCGAGGGCGTACCGCGGATCGTCCTTGTATCCGTCGAAGAAATGTTCGGCGTCGTAGACGACTTCCTTGCCGTGCTTCTTGAAGTACCGCACCGAGTCGCCGATCATCGCCAGATTTTCCTCGGGCGTCGTGCGGAGCACCTCCGCCACGTGCAATGACCACGTTTTGCCCACCATCGTCACCACCGGCGTGTCAACCTGTAGTAACGTAGTGATCTGCGGGTCGTCTTCGCACTTCGTGTGCGCCCGACGCGTGCTCCCGAACGCTGCGATCTTAGCGGGCCTGAACCTATCCAGAAGCGCGGCTTCCGCAAAGAACTGTATGTCCTTGGGATTCGACCCCGGCCAGCCGCCCTCGATGTAATCAACGCCGAACGCGGCGAGCCGCTCGGCAATGCGAATCTTGTCCGCGCTCGAAAACGAGATGCCTTCGCCCTGCGCGCCGTCGCGCAACGTTGTGTCGTAGATGTAGATTCGCCTGCTCATGGCAGGGAAAGACTAAAACCAACCATCGCGTCCGTCAACTGCATCCTTGCCGCCCAGAGGCGGCTATCCGGAGCGAAACGGAAGGGTTTCCGCAGGGGGACAAAGCGTTTGTGGGCTTCTCATTCGGCGCTCATCACATCCGTCACATCCCCGCAATTTTCGCAGTTCGACGGACAACATCGAACGTGCTGTCTTCGGCAATCACGTGGCCGGAGAGCTTCTTCTTGCTGTTGGCGACGACACGGCGGCCGGCCTCAGTCTTATTCAGGTTCACCAGGGCGGTTTGAATTTGTTTCGCCAGCGTCTCGTCCAATCCGATCCGCACCGCGATGGCGTCGTGAGGAATTGGGTCGGTGCTGGCGATGACCCGTAGATTGTCGGACAACATCCCGGCAGCCTTGGCGATTCCCAGAGCGTTGTCGTACGTGGCGCCCGCATCGACCCGGCCGTTCAGGACGGCGGCGATGACCTTTTTGTGGTCGCCCGCAAAAATGGTCTCTTTGAAGAAGTTGTCCGGGTTGATGCCCTTCTCAACGAGCATGGCGCGCGGGTAGACATATCCGGAAGCCGACTTCGGATCGACGAAGGCAAACCGCTTCCCGCGCAAGTCCGCAATCGACGTGAGCCCTCCGTCCTTGCGGACCACGATAATGCCCCGGTAGCTTGCGGAGCCATCAATCATCGACTGGGCGATGATCCGAATCTTTCCTCCACGCGCGGCGTCCACGTACGCAAACGGCGAGAAACTTCCGATGTCCACGTCGCCGGCCTCCATTTGCGTGCGCAGGTCCCCGTAACTTTTGGCGACATACAGAACGACCTTCTGACCGATGGCGTCGGTAAGGTAGGACGTAAGCGGTTCAAATTCCGCTCGCTCGGCTTCTTGCCCCAGCACGGGCGTAAACCCAAACTTCAGGTCCCTCGCCGCAGCCGGATGACCCGCGAACCCGGCCACCACAATGCAAAGAACCAGCCAGACGACCTGACAACGGCGCATCGTCCACCTCCAATTGTTCGCTTCATACCGACGTCGGAACGCCGCAGATCGTACGGGAATGCACGCGATCCTGTCAACTGCTGGCGCAAAATGCAGTGGTGCCGCGATCCGCCCGTTGCATCAAATTCGGATTGTCGGGCCGGACGCCCGGGTCCGACGCGGACCTCCAGCCGTGTCCGATGTCTACCGCACCGTTTCCAGCGACGCCGACGTACGCGTCGTTGCGTCTTCACAAGGACCAACCACCTCGGTCTGCCAAGGCTTCGCAGGGGCTGAATCCAGAAAGATACTCGCCGCCGGCCTCGATACGACCGTTTGAAAACCGTCGCTCGTCAGCGAGCCCAGCGCCAGCACGCGCCATGTCTTCAGTTCGCGCGCGGCGGCGCGCGCATCCGCCTTGTTGGCGACAGGCTCATCGAGGGCCATTTCGTCACCTTTGCGGGCACATTGATACGCGCTTGCAAAATTCACCACCCGGGTCTGGAGTTGTTCGAGGCGCAGGTCGCGCTCCTTGGCGGCCAAGGCCTCGGTCCACGCCCGCATCGTGTGGGCGCTGTGGAGCGTGGTGTCGATGACGGGCGTATCGCCATCCTTGCCAAGGCCCGCGGCGGCGCGCAGACGCGCTTCGTAATCGATCTCGATTTGCCGGCTTTGAAACTCCCGGTAGGCCTCGATCAATAGTGAAAATGCCGAGTCTTGCGCCTGAAGTTCGCACACCGAATCACAGTAATTCGTGATCCGGTTGGACACGGTCCCACCGTCCCCGTTCTCAGACCCCCTCGAAGCCCCCAACGCCACCCCGGTCAGGCCGACCGCCAACCCAACGACCAAAGCAATCTTCCGTGATCGCTTCATGCAGCACGCTCCCCCCTTGGCTGTTATGCATCCAGTGTCGCCACGGCTGAATCGAATCAGTTAAAAGACTGATCGCGTGCGAGCGTGGGTATCCCCAAAATAACCGAGCCAACGTCTCGGCAGCCACACCGGCTTCCCCCCACGCCAGTGCGCGAATTTCCCCGCCAGCCAATGAAGCACACTTCCCCCCGTCCGTCACGAAAAAACACGCGGGGTCCGCTTCCTGGTTGTGGGGGCGCGATGCCCGTCGTCTAGGTATCGCGCCGTTTCGTTTCCGCGTCCTGCGGGCTTACTTGCCCAGCTCAAACGCGTCATGAATGGCGCGGGCGGCCTTGTCGGCATCCTTGAGGGCGATAATCACCGAGATCTTGATTTCGCTGGTGGAGATCATGTCGATATTGACGCCGCTCGCGGCGAGCGTCTCGAACATCTTCGCCGCGACGCCCGGGTGTGACCGCATCCCGATCCCGACGACGGAGAGCTTGGCAATCTCGCTGGTCGAGGTGACCTCGCGCGCGCCGATTCCCTTGACCACCGGTTGTAACACCTTGGTCGACTTGCCGGCTTCGCCAGAGCCAACCGTGAACGAGATGTCGGTGAACCCCTTCTCGCTGACGTTCTGGACAATGACGTCGATGTTGATGTTCGCGTCGGCGATGGTCTTGAACACCTTCGCGGCGATGCCGGGTTTGTCGGGCACGCCGGCGATGGTGACCTTGGCCTGGTTCTTGTCAACCGCGACGCCGCGGATGACCACGTCTTCCATTTTTGCGGTTTCTTCTTTCACGATGGTCCCTGGGTTGTCGTTGAAACTGCTGCGGACTTCGAACACGACGCCAAACTTCTTGGCGAATTCCACCGATCGGGCCTGCATCACTTTCGAGCCGAGCGCGGCCAACTCAAGCATCTCGTCGTAGCTGACTTCGGGAAGCTTCTTGGCGTTGGGCACAATGCGGGGGTCGGACGTGTACACACCGTCCACGTCGGTATAAATCTGGCAGAGGTCGGCCTTCACGGCGGCAGCGATGGCAATCCCCGTCAGATCGCTGCCGCCACGCCCGAGCGTGGTGATCTGGCCGTCGGGTGTCTCACCTTGAAAACCCGCGATGGTCACGATATTGCCGTTGTTGAGAAACTCGTGCACGCGCTTCGGCGTAATATTGGCGATCTTCGCTTTCGTGTGCAGGCCGTCGGTGACGATCCCCGCCTGCGCGCCGGTCAGCGACACGGCTTTCGCGCCGAGACCGTGCAGTGCCATCGCCAGCAGTGCAATGGTGGTCTGTTCGCCTGTAGCCAGCAGTACGTCCATTTCACGCTCGTTCGGTTCGGGGTGGACTTCCTTCGCCAGTTTGATGAGCGAATCCGTCACGCCGCTCATCGCCGAAACGACGGCGACGACCTTGTTGCCTGCCTGCTGCGTCGCCAGAACGCGTCGCGCGACGTTCTTGATCCGCTCGGGGTTGCCGACCGATGTCCCGCCGTATTTTTGTACAATCAGTGCCATGTGTAGTTGTCAGAAGCGGCCGATGGCCGTCTAGATCCCAATTGCTTTCAAAATTTCATCCGCGTTGGCCTCGCAGGTGGTGGGTGAGGGAACGTTCGCCATCGCCGTGTCCGGATCTTTCAGCCCGTGCCCGGTCAGTGTCACCACCACGGTTGAACCGCGCGGGAAAAATCCCTTCGGCACGTACCGGCGCAGGCCCGCGATACCCGCCGCGGACGCCGGCTCGACGAACACGCCTTCCTTTACGGCGAGAAGCTTGTATGCGTCCAGTATCTCCGAGTCGCTGACCATGTCGATCAACCCGCCGGATTCGTCACGGGCGGTTTCGGCGAGCTTCCAACTCGCGGGATTGCCGATGCGAATGGCGGTGGCGATGGTTTCAGGCTTCTCAATTAGATGCCCGCGCACGATGGGCGCCGCGCCCTCGGCTTGAAAGCCAATCATTTTCGGGGTGGAAGAAGTGACTTTGGCGCGGCGATATTCCGTATAGCCCTTCCAATAGGCGGTGATGTTCCCCGCGTTGCCCACGGGCAGCAGATGAAAATCGGGTGCGCGCCCCAGCGCGTCGCACACCTCAAACGCCGCCGTCTTCTGGCCTTCGATGCGGTCCGGATTGATCGAGTTGACGATTTGAATTTTCGAGCGCGCGCCGATCTCGCGGACAATCCGCAATGCGTCGTCAAAATTACCCCGCAACGCGATCACGGTCGCGCCTTCGATGAGCGCCTGTGTCAGCTTGCCCATGGCAATCGCGCCCTTGGGCAAAATGACGACGCATTTGATGCCCGCGCGCGCTGCGTACGCCGCGGCGGAAGCGGATGTGTTTCCCGTGCTGGCGCAGATGACCGCCTTGGCGCCGCGTTCGATGGCTAGCGAGACCGCCACGGTCATGCCGCGATCCTTGAACGAGGCGGTGGGATTCAGCCCCTCGTACTTGAGCCACAACTTCAAATCGCCGCCGATCACCTTTTCGAGATTGTAGGCGCGAATCAGCGGCGTGTTGCCTTCGTTGAGCGACACCACCGGCGTCTTGTCCGTGACGGGCAAGTGTTTCCGGTATTGTTCGATGACTCCACGCCAGGCGCTCATGGTCATTCGAAGCTCTCCACCCGGATGACCACGGTCTTGTCTTTCACAACGTCCAACCGGTCGATCTCGGCGACCGCCTCGCGCACGGCCCGATCTTTCGCGGTGTGCAACATGAAGATCAGCGGCACATGGTCGCTTTGGGGCTGACCTGATTTGGATTCGGGCGCTTCGCGCTGCAATACCGACGAAATGCTGATGTCGGAATCCGCCAGGACCTTCGAGACCTTGGCGATGACGCCCGAGCGGTCCGCGACGGTCAGCCGCAGATAATACCGGGACTCGACTTCGTCGATGGTGCGCACCCGTGCGTTCAGCCGGTGCGAGACGAATGCCGGCACGCGTTGCCGGCTCCCAAACTTCAGGTTCAACGCCGCGTCGGCAAGATCGGAAATCACCGCGCTCGCCGTGGCGTCCGCCCCCGCGCCGCGCCCGTAAAACATCGTGTCGCCAACAACGTCGCCGCGGACGACCACGCCGTTGAACACGCCGCTGACGCTCGCCAGCACGTGCTGGTGCGGAATCAGTGTCGGATGCACGCGCACTTCGACGGGCGCGGAGTCCGAATTATCCGCGCTCTTGATGACGGCCAAGAGTTTGATGGTGTAACCGAGCTCGCCCGCGATCTGGATGTCGAACTGTGAAACGTGACGGATGCCTTCGACGTACGTGTTGTCGAAGCCGGTCCAGAACCCGTGCGCCAGCGACGCGAGGATCGTCGCCTTGTGGGCCGAATCGCCGCCATCCACGTCGAGCGATGGGTCGGCTTCGGCGTAGCCGAGTTTCTGGGCTTCGGCGAGCACGTCGTGGAAATCCTTCCCCTCGGCGGTCATGCGCGTGAGGATGTAATTGCAGGTGCCGTTGACAATGCCGTAGATCAACGGGAAGCGATTGGCCACGAAACCCTCACGCAACGCCTTGATGATCGGAATCCCGCCGCAGACGCTGGCTTCATAGAAAATGTTGGTCGAGTTCTTGGCCGCGGCGCCGAAGATTTCTTCGCCGTGATGCGCGAGCAACGCCTTGTTTGCGGTGACGACCACCTTGCCTCGATTGAACGCGTCGAGAATCAGCGTCTTGGCGAAACCGGTGCCGCCAACGAGTTCGACCACCACGTGAATCTCGGGGTCTTGCAACACCTTCTGGGCGTCGCGGGTTTTCTGGGAGGCGGGGATCGGGAGCGATTTCAACTTGGATTCGTCCTTGTCGCAAACCCATTTGAGGTTGATCCGCATGCCCAGGCGCTCGGCAATAAGGTCGGCATTGCGGCTGAGGTGTTTGACCACCCCGCCGCCGACGACGCCGGCGCCGACAAGGCCGACATTGAGTTGTTTCGCCTCACTCATGGGAGAATCCGGAGGCGAAGTGTAACGGTACCCGGCAGGTTTGTCTAGACCGATGCCGCACCCCGTGTTTAGATGTTTGTATAACCCACGGGAGGCAACATGAGCAGATTCAGCAAGCTGGCGGTCGCTTTGGCGTTGGCAGCGGTGGTCGGTTGCGCGACGCACGTGGCGGTCACGCCGACGCACCACGAAAACATGGCGGCGCAGGCGAAGGTGCTGGCCATCACCGCGCGCGACCTCGAAGACATCGTCCGTCATCAGCAGGCCCAGGGCGCGGCGGAAGAGGCCACGCACGCGGTCATTGATTTCCATGCGCAGACGGAGAATTTTGCGGGGACCGCGGAAGAGTGGCAGTCCGACGACCGTGTCAGCAACGATTACGAACTGCTGATCAAAGCCTGGGTGAAGGTCAAACAGACGTTCCCGAACCTGAACGCCGACAAACTCACGCAGGACGCCTACGGGCGCGTGCAGCACGAGTGGGAAAAACTCGAACGCACCTCCGGGTACGCCGACCGCGCCTACGAACAGAAAATCGAGCAGGGGAAGTGAGAACCTACTTGAGGTTACGAACGAATACCGCGATGCGTTCGGCGGCCTTTTCCATGTCGGCCATCGGGCCGCAATAGCTGGCGCGGACGTGACCTTCGCCGCCGGGGCCGAAGGCGTCGCCGGGCACGACCGCGACGCGTTGCTGTTCGAGCAACTGCACGGCAAACTCGCGCGAGGTGAGGCCGGTCTCGCGGATGGACGGGAAAGCGTAGAACGCGCCGTTCGGCATGTGGCAGGGCAGGCCGATCTCGTTGAACGATTTCACGATGAAATTTCGGCGCAGTCGATATTGCTCGCGCATCACGGCAATGTCTTCCATGCCCTTTTGTAAGGCTTCCAGAGCGGCTTCCTGGCTGATGATCGACGCGCAGAGCATCGAGTATTGGTGGACGCGCAGCATCGCTTCCGTGAGCGCCGCCGGCGCGCAGGCGTAGCCAATGCGAAACCCGGTCATGGCGAACGCCTTCGAAAACCCGTGCAGGAAAATCGTCCGTTCCTTCATCCCCGGCAACGCCGCGATGCTGGTGTGCCTACCGGAGTAGGTGAGCTCGCTGTAAATCTCATCGGTGATCACCAGCAGGTCGTTGTCGATACACACGCGGGCGATTTTCTCGACCTCTTCGCGGGTCAACGTCGCCCCGGTCGGATTGCTGGGGAAATTCAACATGATCGCCTTGGTGCGCGGCGTGACCGACGCGGCGATGTCTTCAGCGGTCAGCGCGAACTTGTTCTCGGCGCGGGTGCGGATCGCCTTGCCGACGCCATGCGTTAGCCGCACACTCGGGTGATACGAGACGTAACATGGCTCGTGGTAGAGAACTTCGTCGCCCGGGTTGACGATGGCGCGCAGGGCAATGTCCAACGCCTCGCTCACGCCGACCGTCACCAGCACTTCGGTGTTCGGGTCGTATTCGATGTGGTAGTGCTCTTTGAGGTACGTGGTAATCGCCCGCCGCAACTTCAGCAGCCCGAAATTCGACGTGTAGCTCGTCTTGCCGCGTTCCAAGGCGAAGATGGCCGCCTCGCGGATATGCCACGGCGTGACGAAGCCCGGTTCGCCGATGCCCAGCGACACGACGTTGTCCATCGACTGGACGATGTCGAAGAAATCGCGAATCCCCGAGCGCGGAATACTCCGCACGTGCTCGGCGACAAAATCGCGCTTCGTTTGGCGTTCGGAAGGCATAAACCCCATACTGTAATCCACCTCGCCGCCAAATCAAGGAGGGTTTGGGGGTTATGAGCGGTGGAGGTAAAACTGCGGCGCAACCTCGAAAATCATAGTGGACAGGCCTTGCGCCGTTTGATAGAAGACACATGTTAGCGAGTTAGGTTCGAGTTCCTTCCCCCACGTTGTGGGTGCAACAGCGTGTTTTGGCTTCAAAACGACCCGCGAAGGCCGTCGAGGATGACAGTCTCATGTCATTGATATCTCATCAAACGCGGTTACCAAAATGGAGAGAGGTGAGGCATGTCGCACAAGATCACACAATTGGAAGGTGTCCCCCGAAACTACCACTGCCAACGGCAAATGAATGCCAAACGAATGCGCCGGCGACTCGCGATGATTGTCATTGCTGGTGCATTCTGTCTAAGCGGTTGCTCGCTCTTGGACCGTGACTACGCGTATCACAAAGCCGCAGACGACTTGGATTACGTGGAGAGGTGGGTCGACCGGTGGGGGCAGGTTACGATCTCTGACATACTTTTTGTCCCGAATACGGGCCAATTCAAGATCGACTACGCCACGAACGTAGATTTCTATGTCAGTCAGGCCCGTCAGGAAATCCAAGGTGGTGAGCGTGTCTCAAACGAGCAATTCCGGGAAATCCTGAGCAGCCTGAATGTGCAATTGACCCAACCGATTTCTCCGGCTACGGCGGCCATCCCCGCCGGTGGATCGAATACGCCCACGGCTGTAGCGGCTGCATTGCCGGCTCCCATGGGACAACAAAACCTAGCTTCAAGCGCCTTTTCAGCGCTACAACAATTGACGCAGCAGGCGCCCAGCATTTCGGAACGGCAGGCGGTCATGATCGGTTTTAACGACAAGATCGCGGAATTGTTGCTCAAGATTCTGGCCGATCCGGAAGTTGTTCCTACCAATTTTGTTGTCCTGATCGGGACGATGCAGGTCAGCTGCCAGCCCGGCTGGCAAACACGTCGGGGTTACATTGCAGATGTGAACGTCACGATGGAGTTTTCTCGTGACGAAGGCGTTGGCAACAAGACACATTCAGTATATTCAACAGACCCCGACCAGCAAGACGAGCAGCCCTCAGTCTTGGCAGTCCTGCCGTTAATTGATTCGCAACGCCTCGATCTGCGCAACAGTCAGCGAAACCAGTTTGAATTGGCGGCCCAATTGGCGCTGAGTTTCGCCGCCAAGGGCGTTAATGTTCAGGCCCAGCAGTTGTACGACTACCTCAAACGGCAGGAGGGTGACACGGTTACGCGGACCGCATCGCCCCTAGCCACCAGCTATACGGATAGCACCAGCTTTGGGTTCCAGTTGTACCCTTCCTTGACGGCCGTGGAGGACACGAGCAGAACTTATGGCGGGGCGGGTGCCACGTTGGACGCAATCAGCTTCCCGGCAGTGGTGGCGGTGGCGATTCACAAAGAGGATGTCCTTAACGACGATGGCACATGGAAATGGACGAATTACGTGTTTGAAACCCAGTCGCGTTGGATTCCAAGGAATCACGGGATGCCGCTCCAAACCAATCGAGAGCGGGTCGAGATGGCCCGGCGGTTGGATTTTGTAGCGGACCGCTTGGATCCGCACAAGAAGGACACAGTACGCTTCCCCATGAGGAACGTGACGGTGAGCAACGAGGACTCGTTCGCCCGCGGCGAATTGCGAAACAATTTCAGGGCATTGAGCGAGCTTGGCACTAGTGCAGCGCAAGAGTTCCCGCTGGCGCCGTTGATCGGCATGGCGACGAACAAATTGGGAGGCCCCGTCATCGCGAGCGTGGCTCCCACCAGTGGCTGGGTCAACGCGCCCACCGTGTTCACGATTCAAGGATCGAACTTTGCCAAGAATGCTGTCTCTGCCGTAAAAGCAGTCTCGGTGGGTGGCAGGCCATGTGACATTCTATACGCAGGCGAGCATACCGTGATCGCGGTGCTACCCGCAGGGCGCACCAATGAGGTGAGCTTGGGCTCTCCCGGACCAGCCAAGCTGGTGCTCGCGACGAGCGCTGGCATGGCCACCTCACCCGAAGATATCGGCTTTGAAAGACGGGAGACATCGACCCTCGAATACCCATCTGTGTCCATCTTGAGGGACGACAAGGGCTCCATTACGAATCTGACGGTCCTGCGCAGCGGCATGAACCTGACCAACTTGCTGGAGTATCTGGCTCCTATCCTGACCAACACGCAAAAGACCAATAGCGCAGCCGGACAAAAGACGGGAGGTGGGTCCGGAACTACGAATGCGACCATCACGTTGACTTTTCCCGTGGAGATCCCGAACAAACAATAGAGCCCACGTTCGCGGGCAGTAGGCGGCGGCGACGGCTACGCCCAGAAAGCTGTTTGGAACGACGTCGGGATTGAATCGGGCGGCGGTGCAAACCCGGCATTACGGGCTGATCTTCAGCCGCTCGTATTCTTCGCCGCCTTCCATCATCACGCCCTGTTCCTTGTAGGTCTTGAGCATGAAATGGGTGCTCGTGGACGTGACACCTTCGAGGGTGGCGAGTTTTTCGGCAACGAACTGGGCGACCTGGCGCAACGAATGGCCCTCCACGAAAATCAGCAGGTCGTAGCCGCCGGACATCAGGAAAAGGGAAGTGACCTCGTCGAATTTGGCGATGCGCTTGGCGATGCGGTCGAAGCCGCCTTCGCGCTCGGGCTGAATTTTCACCTCGATCACGGCTTTGACGAGGTCGGTATCCACCTTGTCGTCATTGATGACGGCCTTGTAACCGAGGATGACCTTGTCGTCTTCGTATTGCTTGATGCGGCGCTGGACCTCGTCGGCGGGAAGATTGAGCATCTTCGCCAGGTCGGCCGGCGTTCGCAACGCGTATTCTTCGAGAAGCTTCAGTAGTGGATCCATAATAATTATTCAGCGTGAAACTCGAAAATGGTCGGGACGGCGAGATTCGAACTCGCGACCCCTTGCACCCCATGCAAGTGCGCTACCAGGCTGCGCCACGTCCCGACGAAACCATCACGGTCGAAGTGTAACACGCGGTGTGTGTGGGGTGCAAGCACCGCGCGCCGCCACCGGGTTTGGTCAGATCAGCAGATACGCGGCAAACAGTTCTCCAAACAGTACGCTGATCTCCATCAGGTACAACAGGCCTGTGGCGGACTGATTGGACTTTTGTTGGGCGCACTGCAGCACGAGCAAGCCCAACGCCATCGGCAGCGCCAAGCCCCACAGGAGGCGCATCACGAAGAAGAACAGGTTTCCGTGGATCGACCACAGTGACGGGATGAAAACCCGCGCGAGGTCGGCGTCAAAATCCCCGAGCAACAGGAGTGTGCCGAACACGACCACGATACGCAGTCCCACCGCGACGAGAACGATTTGCGCGAACCGCCGCAGGTATTCAAAACTCAGGCGCCGCATCAGCAGGTACCAATGACCCAGGATCATCGCGACGTTGGTTGCGCCAAGCAACAGCGTGCCGCTGATGACCCCGGCATCGAAGAACCCGGGCGCCGACGTATCAATCCCGCGCGACATCAGGCTGTGTTCCGCCAGCGGCATCAAGCCGAACAGGAAGCCCAGTAATCCCGAAACCAGCAGCAGGAGCCTGCCCAGATCGGGTTTCTCCAACCGAAACGCCCCGAACGCCGCCGTGGCGCCGATGACGGTCAATCCCAGATAGCGCACGTCCGTCCATGCCGATAGCAACAACCACTTGGATAGCACCAAGGCGATGGCGGCGGACAGTGCGCACAACAGGCTGATGAACGTGAAAAAGCTCGCGCGGATCTCTCGGGGCGGCAGCAGGCAGGCCATCAACAGGCTGCCGATGCTCAATTCGGTGAGCACGACACACAAGACCTGGATGAGTTTCATCGGGCCGAAAGCTCCAGTCGGAGCGGGATGCCCTCGATCGTCACAACTATTTGCCGATCACAAGCACCGAATTCGTGCCCCCGTGGGTGTCAGGCACCTGTGTCGGATTGTCCGGGTCGGGCATCCATTTGCCGTCGACGATCAATTTGTACTGGTGGCGTCCCGCCGCGAGTTGTACCGTGGCCGCCCACGTCCCATCGGGTCGCTCGTGCATGCGTGTCGCGGCTGGATCCCAATTGTTGAATTCACCCACCAGACTGACGATGTGGGCCTGCGGAGCGGTGGTCGTAAATTCCACACCGTATGTGCGCACGGTAGGCTTGGGAGGTGTCACCGGTGGCGGCGGTGGCGGTGGCAGCTTCGGTGGCTTCGGCACGGTTGGCGGCGGTGGATTGTTTTGCGGCTGGTTTTGTGAAGGCGACGATGGGGTCGTCTGTGGCGCGCGCGGCCAGAATAAAAGCGCCAGGATGCCTACGATCACCAGCACAACCGCGACGGCGGTGATCACCAAGGGCAGTGGAGACTTGGGCGGCGGTGGCTCGGGCGGTGGCGGCGGCGGCGGCTGGAGTTTGGGATGCAAATCGACGCCGAGACGTTTGGCGGTCGCCTCGGTCTTGGCGTCCTTCAGGTCCTCCAGCAACGCATCGTAATCCCGATACCGTAACAAGATACTCTTGTTGAGCATTTTGTTGACCACTTCCTCGGTCTTACGCGTGAGGTTCGGATTCAGGTCGCACAACAGCGGCGGCTTCTCATTGAGGCGTTTGGCCGCCAGTTCTTCGGGCGTGTCCGCTTCGAACGGTGGATGTCCGGTCAACGTCTGGAACAGCGTGGCACCCAGGCTGTACACGTCGCTGCGAAAATCCTCCGCCTTCTGGCCGACGCGTTCGGGGGAAATGTAATATGGCGAACCCCAGATGCCATCCGTGGGAGCCACTTCGACATTGGCCAACTTCGACAGGCCAAAGTCCAAAACTTTCGCGCCCGTGTCCTCGGTAATGAAAATATTCGCGGGCTTGATGTCCCCGTGGATCATCTTGTTCTTGTAGGCGGCGCGCAATCCTTCCACCACGTCAATGGTCAGTTGCAGCGCCCGCTCCTCGGGTATGGGGCCGTCCTGCTCGATGATCTCGCGGATGGTCCGCCCTTGAAGCAGTTCCATCACGATGTAGTACTGCGCCTTCTCTTCACCGACGAAATAAATCTGGACGATGTGGGGGTGGCTGATGGCGGCGGCAGAACGCGCCTCTTGCAGGAAATCATTCAGGAACTTCGGGTCGTGCGCCAGATCCTCGCGCAGAACCTTGATGGCCACCTCGCGGTTCAACGTCGGGTCAAAGGCGCGGTAGATGGTGCCCATGCCGCCGTGGGCGATTTCTTCCAGCAGGTTAAAGTGTCCCAGCTTTGATGAATCCGGCATTGGCATTGACGGGCCGATTCTAGTTATTCTCAGGCCGTGCGCAAGCTTTCGTTGCCACCGCGCTCACAAATAAAGCCGCTCCACCACCCGGCGTCTTGGTTTGCGTGCAGCCGCGTCTTGCGATACGGATCATCTTCTCGGTACAATCTAGACGTGAGTGCCATCGCAGACAACATCAAAGTGATCGATCAACGAATTCAGGCCGCTGCCGACCGGGCGGGTCGGGATCGATCGGAGATCACGTTGATTTCCATAAGTAAAGCGATTGAACCGGAAGCCGTGGAGGCCGCTTTGGCGGCCGGCCAGACGGTCTTCGGCGAAAGCAAAGTGCAGGAAGCCAGGGCAAAAATTCCCGTTGTATCGGGCCGCGCGCGCTGGCATCTGGTCGGCCACTTGCAGACCAACAAGGCCCGGGATGCCGTGGCCCTGTTCGACGTCATCCATTCCGTGGACAGCCGGAAACTGGCTGACGAACTGAACAAGTGGTCCGAACGCGCCGGCAAGACGCAGGCCATTCTGCTCGAGGTCAACGTCTCGGGTGAAGCCAGCAAGTTTGGCTTGAAGCCGGAAGATTTGGAGTCCACCCTCACGGCCATCAATCAGTTGCCGCGCCTGGAGGTTCGGGGGCTGATGACGGTGGCGCCGTACGCGACGGAAGCCGCGGAGGCGCGGCCGTATTTTCGTCGGCTGCGGGAACTTCGGGATGCGCTCGGTCTGCGGGACCTTTCGATGGGCATGTCCCACGATTTTGAGGTGGCGATCGAAGAGGGAGCGACCATGGTGCGCATCGGCACGGCCATTTTTGGAGAACGAAAACGACGTGAGCCTTCAGAATAAAACCATCGTGTTCATCGGCGCGGGCAACATGGGCGAAGCGTTGATCCGCGGCCTGCTCGCAGGGCGGACGGTTGTGCCGTCGCAAATTATTGCCGCCGACGTGCGCGCGGAACGGCGCGACTTCTTGCTAAAGACGCTCGGGGTGCGGGCGATTGACGACAATCTTTCGGCGGTGAAGGTCGCCGACATTGTGGTGCTGGCCGTCAAACCCCAGCAAGTGGGCGAAGTGCTGGCCGGTCTTAAATCGGCCATGTCGAAGGAGAAGCTGGTCATCTCCATCGCCGCTGGCGTGACGACGGCGCGGATCGAGCGCGAACTCGGCGCGGGGACGCGCGTGATGCGCGTGATGCCGAATACGCCCGCATTGGTTGGCGCGGGGGCCGCCGGCGTGGCCAAGGGGGCGCACGCGACCGACGACGATCTGGTGACGGCGGAATCCATTCTCGGCTCGGTCGGCATCTGCGTGCGCGTGGAGGAAAGGTTCATCGACGCGGTGACCGCGCTCAGCGGCAGCGGCCCGGCGTATGTCTTTTGCGTGATCGAAGCGATGATCAACGCAGGTGTCGCGGTGGGATTAGATGAAGCCTTGGCGAAGAAATTGGCGATACAAACCGTGTACGGAGCGGCCAAACTCCTGGTGGAAAGCGGGGAGGAACCCGGGGCGTTGCGCCGCAGGGTGACTTCCCCCGGGGGCACGACCGAAGCCGCGTTGAAGGTGATGACCCAGCGCAAGCTGGCGGAGATATTTGCCGAAGCCATGCGGGCCGCCGAAAAACGCTCGCGCGAATTGTCGGGCTCGTAGGCGGGAAAACGATTTGCGGGGGCCGAATAAATGCACTATTCTTGTACTGGCATGTTGGACTCGTGGGAACAACCGAAAGTGGGTGGACCGTTTCAGCGGTTCTCGGGTTCTTTTCGCGATTTGATAGCACGGGTTGGCTCCGTCACTCAGTTGATCATCGCGATCAATGTGGTCGTCTTCTTTATCCAACTCATCTGTGGCGCGGCGCATTTTCCCTATGTCGAGCAGTATCTGGCCCTCAGCGCCGATGGCCTGCGGCGCGGGTTTCTCTGGCAGCCGATTACGTACATGTTCCTGCACGCCGGGATCTGGCACATCCTGATCAACCTCTTTATCCTTTGGTTCTTCGGGCGCGAGGTGGAGTACTTCATCGGCCCGAAATCCTTTACGCGGCTGTACTTCATGGCGGGAATCTTCGGTGCCGCGCTGTGGTTCGCGTTCAATTTCCACTCCTACGTTCCCGTGATCGGCGCGTCTGCGGCGGTGCTCGGTTGTGTGATTGCCTTCGCCACGCTGTTTCCCGACCGTGAGGTGACGCTGTTGGTGTTCTTCATCCTTCCCATCAGCCTGCGGGCGAAGTACCTGGCGCTCATCGCGATTGCGTTCGATGTTGTCCCGTTGCTTCAAGGGACGGATGCCGGAGTCGCGCACCTCGCGCATCTCGGTGGCGCAGCTTTCGGCTACCTGTACATCAAGCAACTCGGGTATGGCACGCCGCCGCGGTGGTTGTTGTGGCTCCAAAACACGGTCATGCGGCTCAAACCGCGCCCGCGTCCCAGCCCGCGCACCATGTCATCCGAAGAATTTGTGCGCGAGGAGATCGACCCGATTCTCGACAAGATCGCCCGCGACGGGATGCAGAGCCTGACCCGCCGTGAGCGGAAGATTCTTGAATCCGCGAAGGAATTGATGCAGAAGCGACAGCGGTGAACCCGCATGTCGCGCGCGCGCCAGAAACAAGCCCGGCTCAAGGCCGCCTCCCGACGGCGATCTTCCACAGCGAAGCCCGATATGTTGCCCAAGCTTGTCGGCAAGGGTTCGTCATCGAACCCGGCCGCGCAGAAGTTCCTCCGCGATCGGGGATTTCGCGACGTCGGGCGCGTGTTGGCCGCCATCAGAAGACTGCAGGCGGACGCGTTGGAGCGTCGCAACCTCCGGAAGATTTTCAGTCATTTGATCCGTGCCTGCGAGAAATCGGCTGATCCGGATCGGGCGCTGGTCAGTTTCGAGCGGCTGGTGGCCGCGTTGCCCAGCCCGAGCATCTTCTATCATTACCTCCACGAGTCCCCCGCACAGCTTGACCTCCTCATCACGGTCTTCGCCCATTCCGAAGCGCTGGCCCAGACGTTGACCCGAAACGCCGAGCATTTCCATTTCTTCCTGGCTCCCCAGGTTCTGGAGAAACCGCGCGGCAAAGCATGGCTGGCCGCGGAACTGACGCGGTTGCTGTTGCCGATCCGTCCACCGGCGCAACAATACGACGCTATTCGCCGCTTTCGCCGTCGCGAAACACTCCACATCGGGACGCGCGACCTGATCGGGCGGGCGACGGTCGAGGAAACGACCTTCGAGTTGTCCAACCTGGCGGATGTCTGTTTGCAGGCGGTGTTCGAGATCGCGCTGGGGTCGCTCCGCGCGACGCACAAATTGAAGGGGGACGCGACCGTCGCTGCCGGTCGTTTCGCGGTGATCGGCATGGGGAAGCTCGGCGGCCAGGAACTCAATTATTCCAGCGACGTGGATGTGATGTTTGTGTATGGCGAGGAGGGGAACCTCACGCCGACGCTTACGAACCACGAGTTTTTCACCAAGCTCGCGGAGGAAATCATTCGCGCGGTCGGTGGGTCGAGCGCGGAGGGCAACATTTTCCGCATCGATTTGCGGCTGCGGCCCGAAGGCAAGTCCGGCCCGCTCGTCCGCTCCCTCGACAGTTGCGAGAATTACTATGCGGAGTTCGGCGAGACATGGGAGCGCATGGCCTTGATCAAGGCGCGGCCCGTGGCGGGTGATGGGAAACTCGGCACGGAGTTCGTCGGGATGGTGCAGCCGTTCGTGTACGCGCGCCACGCCGGCGGCAACGTCATCCAGCAAATGGCCGCCTTGAAGAAACGCATCGAGGAGGAGGTGGTGCGCGAAGGACAACTCACGCGCCATGTGAAACTCGGCATCGGCGGCATCCGTGAGATCGAGTTTATCGTTCAGTCGTTTCAAGTGCTGCGGGGGGCGCGGTTGACGGTCCTGCGGGAACGCAACACGCTCCGGGCGCTACCGGCGCTCGTCAGGACGAGAACGCTCACAGCCACGGAGGCCGCGACGCTGGCCGATGCGTACCGGTTTTTGCGCAATGTCGAGCATCGCCTCCAGATGGAGATGGAACTGCAAACGCATACGATTCCCGACCAGGAACATGCGCTGTACCGCCTGGCGCGGAGCCTCGGCTTCGACTCGGTGAAGAAGTTCCTTGCGGTCCAGGAGGCGCACACGTCGGCGGTGCGGAAGATCTATGAGTCCGTTCTGGCGGGCGCCGGCGGCGGCGCAACCCAACGGGACGAAACGCTGCTGGCTTCCGACAAGCTGCCGAAGGTGCTCGGCGACGCGGGATTTGCGGATGTGCCGGCCGCGATAAAGGCGGTCGAGAATCTCTGGCATGGGCCGGGGTTCGGGCATGTCTCGCCGCGGACGAAAGAATTGTTCGTGCAGGTGTTCGTGACGCTGGTGCATCGGGCGTCGCAAGTAGCCGATCCCGACGCCGCGCTGTCCCAGTTCGACAAGTTTGTGACTGCGTACGGGTCACGCGGGTTGTTGTACGAGATTTTCGCCGGCAACCCGGGATTGGTCGAGATGCTCATGCGCCTCGGGGACGCGAGCCGGTATCTGAGCGATACGCTGGCCCGGCGGCCGGAGTTGTTCGACGGGATCGTCAGCGGGGTGGTGCTCAGCGATCCCAAGAGCGTCTATCGTATGGGCGAGGAATTGCGCGCTGCGCCGGCTGATGGTCGCATACCAATGGAAGCGGCACGCAACTGGAAAGCCGGCGAGATGGTGCGCATCGGGATCGAGGACGTGACGGAGCTGGCGGACATCGAGCAGACACACGCGGAGATGACAGGGCTGGCGGAGGCGTGTCTGCGGTTCGCGCTGGAACGCGTCCAACAGCAACGCGGGTTGACCCGGCTTCCGTTCGCGGTGATTGGCATGGGGAAATTTGGCGGGATGGAACTGGGGTACGGCGCCGACCTCGATGTGTTGTTCGTGGGTGGAACGGACACCGGTGATCAGGCCGATGCGGTCAAATTGGCGTCGAGCGTGATTGAGTTCATGAGCCGGAAGACGGGCGAGGGAAGTTTGTTTCCCGTGGACGCGCGGCTGCGGCCTGACGGTGAAAAGGGAACGCTGGCGAGTTCGCTGGAGGCGTACCGGGATTATTACGGAAACCGCGCGCAGCTTTGGGAACGGCAAGCCCTCGTCAAGGCGCGGCTCGTGGCGGGTGACGCGCGGTTCGGCAGGGATTTCATGCGGATGACGCACGATGTCGTGTACGGACGCCCGCTCGCGGATGAGGAATTCGAGCAGATCAAACAGATGCGTCACCGGATCGAGACCGAGCGCGGCGACCAGCAGCACCTTGATCTCGAATTCAAGACCGGTCCCGGCGGCCTCGTGGACGTGGAGTTTCTCACGCAGGCGCTTCAGCTTCGCCACGGCCACGCGCACCCGCAACTGCGGATTGCCCATACCCTCGCCGTTCTCAACCGGCTCACCGCGCTCGGGATCATCGAGGAGGAACACAGCGCGGCGTTGCGGAGAAACTACGTGTTCCTCCGTCGGATCGAGTCCACTTTGCGTCGCGTCGAGAACACCAGCATCTCCAAAATCCCCACCGACCCGCGCGAACAACAGCGCCTTGCCAGGCGCCTTGGGTTTCCCAACGCGACCGAGTTTCTCAAGACCTACCGCCACGCGACACAGCAAACCCGAGCCATCTACAATGCGTTCTTGGCAGCCAGGTAGCCGCGCGCCGTCATCTCACGGAAGAACGTCGGCGCGGTAGAAGCGTTCGGAGAGGCCAATGGCGCTGGGGTCGATGATGTGGATGGTACCGCCGGTGCCGACGATCTGGTCGACCATCAGCGTCCATGGAGAAAGGATCATGTCGTTTCTCCTATCGACACGATAGGTCTTTCCAGCAACGCCGGGGAAACTGATGATCACACCGGTTACGCCATTTTGGACCGACGTGATGCGAAATGCGCTGGCCGCCTTCGTCGGGTCGGTGCCCGCATAGAACTCCTGTAGATTCGAGAAACCATCTCCGTCAGGGTCGCACGATGCGCACGACTGGCCGTTCGTGGTCGTACCCGTCCCGCCAAAGTAAGTCTTGCGCCACAGGTCGGGGATTCCGTCGCCGACCGAGTCGGTGGTTGTCACGGTGACGGGGGAAGAGAAGGGTGACGTATTGCCCGACGGATCCGTGGCTGTGGCGGTGATAAACGCGCCGGCGGGAACAGTATTGCCGAGCCCGGCGCTGAAGTTGACGGTGCCGCCGTTGCCCGTGGTGGCGTTGATAGCCCCGACGAATGTTTCGCCCTGAACGTTGACCGTACCCGCTGGGCTGGCGAAGAACTCGATGCGAAACGTCGCGTTCGAGCTGCTGGCCAGGGAACCGCTGACGGTGGTGTTGGTGCCCAAGACCGCCGTCGTCAGCGAAGGCGCGGGGAGGGAATAGTCGCCACTGAATAGCGCGATTCCTTCAAACGCGTTGCCATAGATTGAATTGCCGAGGATGGAGTTGTTGGTTGTGCCGATGTCGTCGACCTCCACTCCATAAGAGCCGTTGCTGGCAATGAGATTGGCGCTGCCGAGTGTCGTGCCGCCGATCTGGTTGAACGACGCGGTATTGAAAACGGCCACGCCATCGTATTGGTTGGGAATCGCCAGTGTGCCGGTGACATCCAGTCCGACGGTATTGCCTTGGATGACATTGCCGGCGGTATTGGTGTCCTCTACGATAATGCCCGAATTGGAATTTCCGGAAATGATGTTGCGCACGCCAATGGCTCCGCCAATCGTGTTGGATTGGCAACCATTTCCAATGTTCACACCGGTGTAACCGTTACCCACAGCGACGCTACCGGCCGCGTTGAGTCCGATGAAATTGCCCTGAACGGAATTGTTTTTCGTGCCGGGATCGAAGATTCCCACGCCGCGTCCGAAATTGCCGGAGATAACGTTGCGCGCCCCGGGCGCCGTGCCGCCAATCCGGGTGAGTTGAGCGCCGCCATAGACATAGACGCCATCGAACGCATTGGGGACGGCGAACGCGCCCGTGGCGTCGACCCCGATGAGGTTGCCCTCGATGAAAGTTCCGTCCGTTCCCGCGCCGCCGAGATAGATGCCGTAATTGGCATTGCCCGAAATCAGATTACCGGCGCCACTGGTCGTGCCGCCCAGCATATTGGAACTGGCGCCGCAACAGAGTTCGATTCCCGAGAAACCATTGCCGAGCGCCGTGCCACCGGTGACGTTCACGCCGATATAATTGCCCAAAATCTGATTGCCGTCCGTGTTGACGTCGTCCAAATAAAGCCCTTGCGCCGCATTGCCTGAAATGATGTTGCGGGCGGCGGTGGTCGTGCCGCCGATCACGTTCGAAGACGCCCCCTCATTGATTTCGATTCCGGCGAAGCGGTTGCCGATCGCACTGATGCCCAGCGGGTCGGTGCCGATGAAGTTGCCCTGTACGACGTTGGCGGCAGTATTGCTTCCGAAGATGCCAATGCCCTGGGTAAAGTTGCCGGAGAGAACATTGCCCGCCCCCGGCGCCACGCCGCCAACGATGTTGGATTGCGCCCCATCATCGATTTCGATCCCGGCGGCCAGGTTGGAAACAGCCGCCGTGCCGGCCGCGTTCAGCCCGATAAAGTTACCCTGGACCACGCTGGAGTTGGCGCCAAAGATGCCGATCCCTTGAAGGGTGTTGCCGGAGATCACATTGCGAGCGGCGGAGAGGGTGCCTCCCACCTGCGTGAGTTGCGGGCCGCTGTCGATCTCGATACCGGCGAACCCGTTGGCGATGGCGGTGGTACCAGCGGCGTTCAGGCCGATGTAGTTTCCTTGGATGACATTACCGTCGCCGGCGGAACCCTGAATGTAAATGCCCTGCGTGCCATTACCGCTGATGACATTCCCGGCGCCGGCACTCACGCCGCCGATGGTATTCGAAGCCGCGCCAAACTCGACGTACACGCCTGCACCGCCGTCGGGAAGGGCGACCGTACCGGCGGCGTTGAGGCCGATATAATTGCCAAGCACGGTGTTCCCGATGACATCTGCGCCGCTGATGACCAGGCTGTTGAACGCGCTCCCCGAAAGAATATTGCGGGCGCTGTCGGTGATGCCGCCCACCGTGTTCGATTGGGCCGCCGTATCGATCAAGACATTGTAAATGCTATTACTGACGGAGGTCGTCCCGGACGGATCAGTGCCGATATAACAACCGGCCACGACATTCCCGACAGCGTTTGTGCCTTCGATGGCAACCCCATTGAGATTAAATCCATTGATCACGAGCGAGCGCACCGCGCAATTGGTTCCGGTCATATGGATGCCGTTGACGTAAGAATCCGAAAATGCCATGAGCGACCCGTTCAACACGATGGCGGGACCGTTGGGGTTGTAGTTGGTCGGTTCGGTGCTGCCATCGATAACCATCCCGTTGACCAAGCTGAGAAGCCCGGCGGTCGGCATGATCGTAAACACACCGTTGCTGAAGCCGGGGTCGGATGTCGGGATGTTAAACTTGATCGTGGTACCGGGATGGTCGAATGCGTAATACATCGCGGCGCGCAAACTGCCGTAGCCGCTGTCCTGCGTGTTGATGACGATGTTGGTCACCGGAGTCGCTGGCGGGCCGTACACCAGGGCCATGCCGGCGCGGTCCAACGCGCTGAGCACGGGATCGGCCTGGCCCATGAGGTTGATATATTGATTGTACGCTGGTAACGGTTCAATTGTGTCGAGCGTATTGCTGATCGAGAGTTCGTTCCGCGAATACTCCATGATCGACAAGAAATCGTAGTCCGTCTCATTGACGGAATTGGTCAGCAAGACGAAGTTGCCTTCCTGCCCCGGGATGATGTTGTTCGTGAGGATGGTGACGTAGGAATTGCGGTCGGAGCGCTGCTGTTCGTGGACCAGTCCGAGCGTGTGCCCCAGCTCGTGGCAGATCGTCGGGCGGTTCCACGATGTGCTGCCGATATTGATGAATTGTTGGCCCCCCACCATGCCGACGGCGGAATTACCCCCTTCCTGGAAGGTGCCGCCATCGACGATCGTAAAGTAATTGGATTGCGTCGTCCGCTGGATGAAATGGAGGTTGGCGAACATGGCCCATTCGTTCATTCCATCGATAAATGCGGTTTGGTGCGCGGCGGAGACGTTGTTGGAAAATGCGTAGTACAGGTTGCCACCGGTCCAGATGGGGATCGTCGGGCCCTGAAAAGCGATGAGGGGTTGTGGTCCGCCCGCGAGCTGGTTGCGCCACGCTTGCAGGTACGACACCTGGATGAACATGTCGCCGACCTGGGCCACATTTTGCCGGGGTGCGACGTTGGCGAGGATCTTATCGAGCACGGCCACGTCCCATGCGTTGGATTGCGCGCGGGAAGTGAACGGGAGAGAGCAACACAACCACACGATGAAGACACATCGTGCCAGCCACTTCCCATTGCTCCAGCCAATGCCCATGACCTGGTACAGCCTTTCTGCGACTCGCGCCCGGCAAGACTGATAGCAGATCTCGACCCGTAACGAAAGTAAAAAGTTGGTGACGCCCGCGCAACGGCTAGGGTGACGAGGAAATCTCCAACTCGCGTAACTTCGGACCGTAGAGGTTGCCGATGTAACCGCCCGTCCAGAAGATGACATAGACGAAACCAACGAGGGCGACGAGCACGGCGATGAACGCGCGAAAGTGGCGTTTTTCGAGGCGTTCGAGCGGGGGAGCGTAGGCGATGAGACCGATCACCGCGGCGACGATGATGACGGCATCCACGCTGGCCCGCTGCCAATAGCTGCCGCCGAGATGCAGCCACATGCCGAACTCGTCAAACGTCAGACCCATCGCCAGCCCGTACAGCAGCGCGACCACTTCGGCGGTGCGGCCGTCCGGACGCGCGAAGATGGAATACCCACAGACAATCGCCAACAGGAAGATGCCGTAGTTGAGATGGTGGACGTGCGTACCGTGCACGAAACAGTACAGGTTCGGGCTGTGTCCCGACATGATCAGGAGCACCATCACGCGCGAGATGATGAACGTCATGATGAACCCGAACAACGCCCGCCGCGCGAGCCGGTCAAATGTTTCTTTGGGATGCGTGGACTTCAGAATCATGAATACGTTTATTGTACTATCAGGAAGGATGTCCGGGCAAAGGCAAAAATCATCGCGTTGGTTGTGCGAGCGCGGGATTGACGCGGTTGGGGCGTTCGTGTTAACCGCTTGGCGAGGCCATGCTACTCAAGAACGCGACATTGATTTCGCTGGCGGGTTCGACCGTCGAGCGGGCGGATTTGCGGATTGAACGGGGGCTCATCACCGCCAAGGCCGGCAAGATCACGGCGGGCGCAGGTGAGAAGACGCTGGATTTGTCCGGCAAGTTCGTAATGCCGGGGATGGTGTGTGGGCACACGCATCTGTACTCGGCGCTGGCGCGCGGGATGCCGGCTCCGAAGAAAACTCCCCGCAATTTCTATGAAATCCTCAAGTTCGTGTGGTGGACGCTCGACCGCGCACTCGACGACGAAGCGGTGTATTACAGCGCGCTCGTTGGCTTGCTGGACGCCGCGCGGTGCGGGACGACAACGCTGATCGATCATCATGCCTCGCCGAATTTCATCCGCGGTTCGCTCGGCGTGATGGGCGAAGCGTTCACGAAGGTCGGCCTGCGCGGGGTGTTGTGCTACGAGGTGACCGACCGCAACGGAAAACGCGGGGCAACGCTCGGGTTGGAAGAGAATGAGACATGGGTGGCGAAGAATCGCGGGCCGATGTTTGGCGGATTGGTCGGCGCGCACGCCTCCTTCACGCTTTCGGACGAGTCGCTCTCGGCGTGCGCGGATCTGGCGGAAGGTTTGGAATCGGGCGTTCACATTCACGTGGCCGAAGACCCGTGCGACCAGGCGGATTGCACGAAAAAACACCGCACTCGATTGATCGATCGACTGGCGGATGCCGGCATCCTCGGGCCGAAGACGATCCTGGGTCATGGCACGCATTTGGATCGATTGTCGCTGGCGGTCGCGCGCGAGGCGGGTTGCTGGTTCGCGCATAACCCGCGCTCGAACATGAACAATGCGGTCGGATACGCGCCCGTCCATTTCATGGGCAAGCAGGTCGCTGTCGGCACTGACGGCATTGGCGCGGACATGTTTGAAGAAGCGAAATTCGCTTGGTTCAAGGCGCGGGAGGCGCGCAACGGCCTCGGCATCGGCGATATCGCTGGATTCCTGACGGGCGCGCAGGCGTTGGCCTCGGTCTTGTTGGATGTGCGGCTCGGCGTTCTGGAACCGGGCGCTGCCGCGGACCTGGTGGTGCTGGAGTATCCGACGCCCACACCGGTCACGCCGCAGAATCTCTACGGGCACCTGATGTTTGCGATGTCATCGCAATTCGTGACTGACGTGATGGTCAATGGGCGATGGGTGGTGAAAAATCGCCGCGTGGCTGGCGTGGATGAAGACAGGATTCGAGTGGAAGCGCAACGCGTGGCGAAAAAAGTGTGGCGGAGGTTTGAGAAGCTCCCGCCGAAAGGCTGATCAGGTTTCCGCCGCGATCTTCGCGTCGATTTCGCGGATCATCGCGGTGTTCTCGTTGATGACTTTGTATTCCACCCGGAACGCGTAGAGATTGTACGCGATCGTCAAGATCGCAAACCACATATGCCAGTGGTGAGCCGATGGATTAAGCTTGTGCGTGTCCATCCAGCCTCCGAGCCAGACCGTGATGATGATGAAGATGCAGCAGAGCGTGGCATGACCCGAAGTCTGACCTTTGAACCGTCGTGTGCGTCGGACGTAGCCGGTTTTCGGATCGTTAGGCAGGTTATGCGCTTCCACGGCTTCCTTGATTCCCCGACCCGATCCCATGAAATGCATCATCACAACGCAATGCGTGAAGCACGTGTAGATCCCCGTGAGCACGCCGATCGCCTGGTGCTGCCAGTGCGCTGATTGGTGGGTGACGGCCAGCGAAATGGTCACGGCGAACAACACGATATTCCAAAACACGAGACCGATAAAAATCTTCCCCATTTGGAGCATGGGACGAGGATAGGTCGTCGCCGCGCGTCTGTGAAGCGCGGAATTGACTCGCGGAAACGGTCAAAACGGCCGTTCTACGAACTTGCCAGCGCTTGCTGGATGGCCGCGAGTTCGTCAGCCGTGAGCGGTGGCAGAATGCTGGCGGCGACATTGCGTTCCAGTTGGATGCGATTCTTGGCGCCGGGGATTGCCGCGGAGACGGCCCCATGCGTCAGGACAAATTTTACTGCCAATTCGGCCATGGTGAGCCCGTATTTCTTGGCAATGGGTTTCAGGCGCTCGACCGTGTCGATGTCGCGCTCGAAAATCGCGCGATTCTCGGCTTCCAGCCACTTGCTGCGGATGTCATTGGCGTCAAACTTCTGGTCCTTGGTCAACCGGCCCGACAATTTGCCCATGGCCAACGGCCCACGGGCGATGAAAGCGATGCCGCGCGCGCGACAGTACGGCAGGATGTCCTGTTCGGCATGGCGATCGAGCAGGTTGTAGTTAGATTGCACCGACGTGAGGTGATGGCGCTCGTCAAAATGCTGGACCAGGTCGAAATCGTTGGTCGAGACGCCGTAGAAGCGGATCTTGCCCTGCTTCTGCAACGTCTCGAACGCGTCGAGGAATTCCGCCCAGCGTTGCGTGCGCCAGAGGTGGCATTGATACAGGTCGATGTGGTCGGCCTGAAGCCGGCGGAGGCTCGCGTCGCACGCGCGAAGGATGTAGTCCTTGGACTCGTTGTGCGTGCGTCTGAACTGGTCGTCGTGCCAGAACCCGACCTTGGAGGCGATGTACTGGCGGTCGCGGTTGCCGATCTCCTTGAAGGCGCGACCGAGGACCTCCTCGCTGTGGCCCCAACCGTACATGTCGGAGGTGTCGAAGAAGTTGATGCCGAGTTCGGCGGCCCGCTTGATCGTGGCGACGGACTCGTTGTCGTCGATGCCCGACCACCCATCGGCCCGGCCATCGAGCATGATCGCTCCGCCAAACTGCCAGCAGCCCAGTCCGATCTGGCTGATCTGCCACCCGGTCTTTGCAAAAGCGCGATAAATCATCCCGCGTCTGGATTACCCGATTTGCGCGGGCTTGGCAAGAACGGTCAGGGCGGAACCAGGCGCATTGGCTCGCGTGGAAGCTTGTGGAACGTCGCGGGCCAGTGTAGTATGGCGTTCAACTGGTGATGCAACATCCTCTTTTGAGATTCTTCGGGTCACTCAAGCTGGCCGTGGTCGTCTTGCTGCTGCTGGCGATGGCCATGGCCGCTGGCACGTTCCTCGAATCCCACGACAACTCGCGCGTCGCCGCGCAAATCGTCTACCGGAGCTGGTGGTTCAACGGCTTGTTGGGCCTGCTGGCTATCAACGTGGCGGCGGCAGCGCTGACCCGCTGGCCGTGGAAACGCAAACACGTTGGCTTTGTCATCACCCACGCCGGGATCATCATCCTGCTCGGGGGCTGCAGCGCGGCGTTTCATTACGGCACGGAAGGGATGATGGAGATGCACGTCGGTGACACGCCCGCGAACGTGGTGCGTGTCGAGGACGAGGCGGTGACAGTGGTCGTGCCCGAGACGGGCGCGCGCGCGAAGGCGCTCGTGCGGGTGAAGCGGGATGGGACCGTCCGACCATCGGCGATCCAACCGGGGAAAGACCTGCGGCTTACGCTGGACGCATTCATGCCCAACAGCCGCGTCATGGCGCTTGTTCAGGACGGCGGCGCCGAGCCGAATCCAGCGCTGCAATTCGAGTTGAAGAGCGAGATGGCGGGTCAGGATGTGACGGATTGGCTGCTCGCGGCGTCACCGGAACGAAGTCGTGCGAACATCGGTCCGGCAAACATTGAATTTGTCATGGCGCGGAATCAGGACGAAGTGAAACGGCTGACGGCATCGCCGGCGGATGCGGCGAACACGGGCCCGGCGTTGCACATCGAGATCGACGGGAAACCGTTCACCGTCCCGCTGGCCGAGGATGTGGACAAGGACGTGACCCTAGGAGAGTCCGGAGTGAAAGCGCACATTGCCGGTTACTGGCCCGATTTTCAATTGGATGCGAACCACAAGCCATCGACCGTGTCGAACGAGCCGAACAATCCCGCGGCGGTGGTGGTCTTGAGCCGGGGCGGGGACGAGGAGCGGCAATTCGTATTCGCGTCGGGACAAATGGATCCGATCGTGCGGACGATAAGCGGCCAGGCAATTGGCGCTCGCGTAACCCTCGCGGGAGGCGCCGCGCCGAAACCGCGCAGTGGCGTGATAACCGTCGTGCTGGCACCTGACGGCACGCTGCATTACGCGATCTCGGCGAAAGCGGGGTTCAAATCGGGGGAGATGAAGGTCGGGGAGCCGGTGGCGACGGGCTGGATGGATTTTCAGTTTACGCCGTTGAAGTACGTCGCCAAAGCCGAGACATCCGAGCGGGTGGAACCGGCGACGACGGATACAGACGACAGCGCACCCGCGCTCGAGGTGACGGCGCACGCCGCCGGCCAGGAACAATCGGCGTGGGTGCGGTTTGGCCAGCCGGCGGCGCTCGAGGTTGGCGGCAAGACGATCCACGTGATGTACGCCTGGGATTTCATGCAACTGCCGTTTCGGGTCGAGCTGGAGGATTTTCAGGTGGAGCGTGACGAGGGCAGCATGAACGTGGCGGGCTGGACAAGCAAGGTCATCTTTCACGACGACGTGCGCGGGCTGACGCAGCGCGCCTCGATCTGGATGAACCATCCCGCGTGGTTCAACGGCTACAAATTCTCGCAGGCATCGTGGAACCCGAACGACCTGAAATACACGGCGTTGCAGGTGAAGAAGGACCCGCTGATCGTGACGTATGTGACGTGGACGGGCGCGGTGTTGATTGTTGGCGGGATCGCGCTGATGTTTTGGGGGCGCGGTTGGCTGCAGAAGAAGACCAACGACGATGGCCGACGAGCGACCGGGGACGGGAAAACCAAGCCGGTGAACAAAGAGGCGGTGGCTGTATGAAGAAGCTCATGACGATTCTGGCGATGCTCACGCTCGCGGTGACGGCGGCGTTTGCCGACGATCTGGATTTCACGGCGCTGAAGTTTTTGGCGGTGCAAAAAGACGGACGGAAAAAACCGCTCGATACCGTGGCGCTGGAGACGGTCGAGAAACTGACCGGCAAGAAGACCTTCCTTGATCCCGAAAGCGGCCGGCGGATGGAGCCGATGGACGTGCTGATGTCGATGTGGTTCGAGACGCGCGAGTGGAGCAAGGTGCCGATCATTTTGGTGAACTACAAGCCGCTGCGGGACAAGCTCGGGCTGGCCGCCGACCAGAAATACTTCACGTACACCCAACTGGCGACGGACCAGTTCCGCGAGATGATGAAGCGCATCGAGCAAAAGGAGAGCGGCAAACAGAAGACTGATCTCACGCACGAGGAGCGCGAGGCGCAAGTCGTCGCCGACCGGTTGGCGTTGCTGGACGCAGCGGTCGGCGCGCAATCGCTGGCGGTGGTGCCGCACCCGAGCAGCGCCAAGGGCGCGTGGGTGCCCGTGACCGACATCGCCAAGTACTACGGCGCGGACAAGGAAGCCGAACTCCAGAACATCTTCAAGACACTGGCGGGAGCGTACGTGGCGCGTGATCCGGGCGCGTTTGCCGCGGCCTCGGGCCAACTCCGGTCGTTTCTGGTGTCGCTGAGTCCGACCGTGTACCCGACGTTCGCGAGTCTCCAGCGCGAGGTGCATTACAATTCGTTTCATCCGTTCCGCAAAGCCTGGATGTTTTACCTCGCGGCGTTTGTGTGGATGCTGGCGACGTGGCGGTCGCGGAACGTGGGCGTGTACTGGATCGGCGTGGCGTTGTTCCTGGCGGGCGTGGCGGTGCACGCGTGGGGATTTTACTTGCGGATCATGATTTCCGGTCGTCCACCGATCACGAACATGTATGAATCCGTGGTCTGGGTGAGTTTCGGGGCGGCGTTTTTCGCGCTGATCCTGGAACTGGTCTATCGGCCACGGTATTACGTCGTCGCCGTCGCGCCGTTATCGGTCGTGATGCTGCTGTTGGCCGACCAATTTCCCGCGGTGCTCGATCCGAGCATCGGACCGCTGGTGCCGGTGTTGCGCGACAATTTCTGGCTGAGCATCCACGTGCCGACGATCACGCTCGGGTACGCGGCGTTTGCGGTGGCGATGGGGGTGGGCCACGTCGCGATCGGGTATTACCTGTTTGCGCCGACCGCCAGGCAAACCATCGCCAAGATCGAGAACTTCGTGTATCGCGCCATGCAGATCGGGGTGTTGCTGCTGGCGGCGGGGACGATTCTCGGCGGGATTTGGGCGCACTACGCGTGGGGACGGTTCTGGGGTTGGGACCCGAAAGAGACGTGGGCGCTGATCGCGCTGGTAAGTTACCTGATCCCGTTGCACGGTCGGCTGGCGGGTTGGCTGAGCAATTTTGCGCTGACGGTTTCGAGCGTGGTGTGTTTCATGGCCGTGCTCATGGCGTGGTACGGCGTGAATTTCGTATTGGGCAAAGGCCTGCACAGCTATGGATTCGGGGTGGGCGGATTTTCGTATGTGATCGGGTACGTCGCCGTCGAACTGGCACTGGTAGGATTCGCCACGTGGCGACGAAGCACCGCGAACGCCATCGCGCTCACCGGCGCCGCTGAGGCGCAGGTGTGATGGCGAGCTTTGCGGGTTGAGGTTCCGAGGCGGATTGGGAAGGGGGGCGGCGTAATCGGAAACCGCTGAGGAATATAGCTCCGAAGGCCTTCGCGGCGAGAACGCACCGCGAATACGATTCGCGGCTACAATCGCGACGAGAACGCACCCCGACATCGGTTGTCGGGGCTACAATTCAGTGGCAGTGTCAAGATGCACCCCGGTATCACCAGAAGTAAGCGTTGACATTTGGCAAAGTAAGGAATGTTATGGGCCGCGGATGAGGCGCGGAATTGCAATTGTTTGCTTGGTGGGCCTTGTGGCCGCCACGGCGGTTCGAGCCGCCGACACGAACGCACCGTCCCCCTCCAACCAGCCCGCCCAGCGGCCCGTGCGATCCATGACGGTGTTGCCGCCGCGTGTGCTCGAAGCCCTGGCCTTGACGCCCGGGCAACAGACGAAGTACGACGCGATCGCCGCCAACTTCAAGGAAGACGCCAAGAGATGGTGCGACTACAACAATTACGACCCCGAAGAAGCGCACCAGGAAATGCGCGAGGCACGCCACGCCGGCGACGAGGCAACCGTCCAGAAGCTGGCTGACCTGCGCAAAGGGTTCCGGGATCTTCGCAGGGGTTACGTGGACAAGGTGCGCACCTTGCTGACCGACAAGCAAAAGGCCACGCTCGACAAGACCCTCGAACACCACCACAATTGGATCGGCGAACACGATGCCGACGATGCGCCGCTGCCACAACCGCAGGTTGATGACGAGTAAGGATTGAGTCTGTCATCGCGTTGGACGATTGGTGGAGGGGACGGATTGACGTGCGCAAGTCAACCACTCATTGAGCAGCCCGTGCTTTCGCCAGGTTGCTTTGAGCGGGGACAAAATCCGGTTTGATTCGCAGGGCCTGCTCATAGTGCCCGATCGCTTCCTGAACGCGGCCGGCTTGCTCGAAAGCGACCCCGAGGTTGTAATGCGCCTCGGCATAATCGGGTTTGATCCGCAGCGCTTGCTCCCAATGCTCCATCGCCTCCGGCAGTCGGCCCAGTTGGACCAAGGCGAGCCCGAGATTGTTGTGAGCCTCGGCGAAATCGGGCTTGATCCGCAGGGCCTGTTCATAATGCCCGATCGCCTCCGGCACCTTGCCTGCATGGAGCAACGCATTCCCGAGGTTGTTGTGAGCCTCGGCGTCATCGGGTTTGATCCGCAATGACTGCTCGTAGTGGTGGATCGCCTCCGGCAGGCGGCCTTGTCCCATCAAGGCGAGCCCGAGATTGTAGTGAGCCTCGGCGTCATCGGGTTTGATCCGCAATGACAGCTCGTAGTGGGCGATTGCCTCCAGCAGGCGGCCTTGTCCCATCAAGGCGAGCCCGAGATTGTTGTGAGCCTCGGCGAAATCGGGCTTGATCCGCAGGGCCTGCTCGTACTGCCCGATCGCCTCCGGCAGTCGGCCCAGTTGGACCAAGGCGACCCCCAGGTTGTAGTGTACCTCGGCGTAATCGGGCTTGATCCGCAGGGCCTGTTCGTACTGCCCGATTGCCTCCCGCAACCGGCCCTGTTGAACCAAGAGGACCCCGAAGTTGTAGCGCGCCCGAGGGCTGTGGGGATGTTTCTCCACAGTATCCTGCCAAATGGTCGCCTCCGAGATGTAGTCGCGATTGCGTTGGATTGTCAGAAACGTGAGCAGCGCCACCACAAACGCGCCCGCCATGGATCCGAGCACAACGCCCTGCCGCTCATGGAACAGACGCTTCCCGAGCGCAACCGAGCCGCACACGGTCAGCGCGACCACGGATGCCAGCGGCAGATACATCCGGTGTTCCGCCATCGGTGATGCCATAATCGGCACCACGCTGGAGGTCGGGGCCAGAATCACGAAGAACCAAGCCCCAACAAACCCGATGGCCGGATGCCGCTTCAGTGCGAATAAAACGCCGATTGCCAGGACCGCCAGAATCAGTGCGTACGGCACCACGGCCGCCAGATGCCGTGTCGGCACATACTCCCCGTAGTCGAAAATCAGCGGATGTGGCCAAACAGCCAGCCGGAGGTAATGGGCGACTACTCGACATTCCGTCAGCGCATAGTCCCAGCCCGTAAGCCCCGGGCCATAGCCGACGCCGCGGTTGTGCAAACCGGTGATCGAGCAGCCCAGCAACAGCCAACTGCTGGCCAACCCCAGATGCAGGCGCCGGTGTCGGGTCCATGCTTCCCGAAAGGTGCCGCTGACAAACGTCCGATCGTACAGCAGGACCATCAACGGAGCCGTCACGATCACTTCCTTGCTGGCCACGCCCAGGAAACACGCGGCCACGGACAGGGTGAACCACCCGAGCGAGCTTTGGGATTCCGCGCCTCGAATGAAGCCATACAGGCTCAGCAGATAGAACAACCCCATCAACGACTCGCACCGCTGGGAGATGTACGTCACGGCCTCGGTTTGTAACGGATGAACCATCCAGATTACCGCCGTCGCCAAGGCGACCCATTCCGCCCCCGCGCCAAATCGTTCTCGCAACCCTGGCCGCGCTAATGTCCTGCGCACGATGCCATACAGCGTCAATGCCGCCAGGACATGGATGGCCAGATTGAGCGCGTGATACCCCCAAACACGTGTCCCCCCCAGCGCATAGTTCAGGGCCAGAGAGAGGTTCACGACCGGGCGACCTCCCACGAACGTGGTGGGGGACGGTGAGAGCACGTTCCAGATCGGCCACAGATGGCGAATGGTCAGATTGTCCTCAACCGAGGAATGATCATCGAAGAGAAATGGCACCGCGAAGCTATTGTGATACGCCCAAATGCCGGCGGCGAGTATCAACGTGGGGATGAGCTGACGCAGTTTCAACACGCGAAGAGTTTATCCGAGTTTGCCACGCGCGACCAGTGTTTACAGTTCGACGCCTCTCCCCGGTTGGGACGATGGGCGAACGCGGGGTTGGGACGGGGCCCTTCGACACCGCTTTTCGTTGGGTTCGTTTGGCTTCGCTCACGCCCGTTCGCGTCGCCCTCTGGGTGCCGGAACGACACGGCCCCGTCTCGGCGCTACCCTCGCGCCTCGGCTTCTCCGCAAAATGGGATCGGTCGGGGTGTCGGACACGGCTGTTGGGGCGTTTTGGGCTATTGAAAGAGCCTGACGCCGCGTTTCTTGAAGACGGGGATGAGGAACATTCCCGCGATGAACCCACCGACGTGCGCCCAGAAGGCGACTCCGCCGCCGTCGACGTCCATGCTATTGAGGACGGCCATGCCGCTGAGCAGTTGCAGACCGAACCAGAACACGAGGAACAGGAGCGCGGGCACGTAGAAAACGCGAAAGAAGATCCAGATCGGGAACAGCACGAGCACGCGGGCGCGGGGGAACAACAACAGGTACGCGCCGAGCACTCCGGAAATGGCCCCGCTGGCGCCGATCATCGGGACGGTCGAATCCGGCGAGAGGCCAACCTGGGCCGCCGCGGCGGCCATGCCACAAAGCAGGTAGAAGACGATGAACTTAAAGTGGCCGATGGAATCCTCGACGTTCCTTCCGAAAATCCAGAGAAACCACATGTTGCCGATGATGTGAGCCCAGCCGCCGTGCAGGAACATCGAGGTGAAGACGGTGCGGGCGGCGTTGGGCGAGGGCGCGTGTGTCAGGTCGGCCGGGGTGAGGGCGAAGTTGGCGAAGAACGCGTCGAGTCGGCCCGGGCTGCCGAGGGAAAGTTCGTGCCAGAAGACGGCGACATTGGCGGCGACGATTGCGAGGGTGGCGAACGCAAACGTGCGAGGCGGTCGATCGTCTCGCAATGGGATCATTTTGCGGGAACGGGCGCGGGTTCAGGCGGGACAGCGTTGGCCGGGGGCGCGGACGAGGAGGCGGGCGGATGCGTGAAGGCATCCTTCAGCCAGTTGACGACGATCTGGGGAAGACTTCTCACGCCGAGGAGCATGTTGGCCCCGTGCAGGTTGCCCGTGCAAATGGTCAGTTCGTTGGTCGCCGTGGGGGTGCCCGTTTCCTTGCGGATTTCGAGGAGGCGCTTGGACGACTCGAAGGCAAACGGGTCGTACTGCGACACGAACATGCGCAGGGGCGCGTGCGACACCTGGGAGATGATGTCATCGGTCCGCACACCGCGATAGGTGATGCCCGGACTGAGAACCACGATGGCGGCAATGTCCTCGTTGACCGCCGCGTATCGCAGCACGATGTTGGCGCCAAAACTTTCCCCGATCAACGCGATATGTTTCCCGTCGATTTCCGGTTGGGCTTGCAGCCAGTCAAAGGCGGTTTCCACGTCGAGCATCATGTCTCGATAATCGCCGCCGGTGAAGGTGCGAACGTCCAGCGTGACCGGGCCGTCCGCGGTCAATTTGCGGGTGCTCTCGCCGTAGCCACGCAGGTCAATGGCCAGCGCGGCGAGGCCGTTCTTCTGGAGGGTCGCGGCGAAACTGGCCCAGACGTTGCGGTCCCGTTCCACGGAATGGATGAGCAGAACGGCCGGCGCGGGGTTTTGTCGGACCGGATAATACGTCCCGACGATGCCCACGTTGTCCGTGGTGCGAAGATGGACCGGGCGGGTCATCTGGCCCGAGACCAGAGGTTGGGCGGCGAGGAGCGTCAACAGAGCTGCCAGAGCGTTACGGAACACGGGTCGACTGTAGCAGAACGTCAGTCCAGTTCAACGGTTTTCAGGAGCTGTTGGCGGACCACGATTTCGGCGCGCTCGCGACGTTCTTCCGCGGCCGAATCGTGAGGGTTCCACAGACAGAATGGCTGGCCGAACGTGATGCCGATGGTCTCGCGGCGGAGCCGGCCCCGATGGATCGGGAGCCAGTTGCGGGCGACGTATGGCTTGCGGGTATCGCGGATGATGACGGGCAGGATCACCGCGTGGGCGAGCAACGCGATCGCGCCGGCTCCGGGTTTGATGTCCGGGTCGCCGCCGAGCACGGATTTCTGCGTGAGACGGATTCCGCCTTCGGGGAAGATCGCAATGCAGCGCCCGGCGCGGAGGCGTCGGATGGCCTCGCGCACGGCGCGTTGGTCCACGCGGGAGCGGTCGATGGGGAAACACCCGATCGTGCGCAGGAGACGCGCCATCCATGGTTTGCGAAACATCTCGACCATGGTCATGAATTCGACGGGGCGGGGCATCACCGCGCCGAGGAGGGGAGGATCGGCAAAACTGATGTGGTTGGAGACGATGAGAAGCCCGTCCTCGCGTGGGATGCGTTCGCGTCCCGCGACGCGGGTGCGGAAGATGACGCGAAAGATGATCGTGAACAGCGATTTGCCGACGCCGTAGTAGAGCAGGTAGAAGCCGGGGCGCATTCACGGTTTGTACACAAAAAGAACCGGCCCCGCAACTCTGCGAAGCCCGTTCGGGGACCGAGGTCGGCGGGAGAACGGTTTAACAATTCCATTGACTGTGGCCCCCGTTGGTTTTAGAAGAGTGAGCACGTGTAGGAAGGCTGGTTTTTCGCGGCCGGCACACGCGAGTGTCAGATCGGCCCTCGGCGCGGACGACGGGCAACGAGTTGCAGTTGGTGAGGGTTGGGAGTGCGCAGCCGCGGGGGGAGTCATACAAACGACCCGGACGGGCGCAAGGGAAGGGCGATCCCTTGAGCGAAAGGCAAGTCGAATGAACGAGTTCAGGAGGCGCTACACGATCAGGGACATCGCCGAACAAAGCGGCGTCTCGTTGTCCACGGTTTCCCTCGTGCTCAACGAAAATCCCCGGATCAGCCAAACCACCCGGGCGCGCGTGCTGAAGACGATCGAGCGCCTCGGTTATCAACCCAACCGTATGGCGCGCGCGCTGGCGTGGCGGCACACGCGGACCATGGCCGTTCTCGTGCCGCAGCTCCGCCATGCGTTCGCCGACGTGTATTTTGGCGAGATTGTCAGTGGCATCTACGAGCGCGCGAGCCAGCTTGGCTACAAGATCCTGCTCGAAGTTGCCCGCAACGAATTTGTCGAAAAGAAGGAGTATCGCCAACTCTACGACCAGAGGTTTGTCGATGGCATCCTGTTCATCGGCGCGAACTCACGGCATCGGTTCGTCTCCGAGTTGACGGACGGCGCGCGGCCGTTCCTGCTGGTGAACAATTACTCGAAGGAATTCGATCTCAATTATGTCGTCTCGAATTACCGCTACGGCGCGTGGCAGGCGGCCAAGCACCTTGTCCGTCTGGGACATGAGCGGATCGGGGTTATCGCCGGCGGCGTCGGCGAAATCCAGACCAGCCAGGACATGATTGAGGCGGTCGAGGAAGTCTTCGAGGACAGTGGAATCGGGTCCGATCCGAACCTGATTGTGGACGGGCGGCTGACGGAGGAGGGCGGGATGAAGGCCGCGGAGGAATTGTTGCGGCGAAACCCGGAGGTTACGGCAATTTTCTCGTTGAACGATAAGATGGCGCTCGGCGCGATCAAGAAGCTCACGGAACTCGGCCTGCGCGTGCCGCAGGACGTTGCGGTGGTCGGGTTTGACGATATTCCCCAGGCGAGTTTTGCGATTCCGGGACTGACGACGGTCCACCAACCCCTGTATGAGATCGGCAAACTCGCCTGCGAGCGCCTGGTGGATCTGGTCCACGGCAAGGTCAGCCGTGTACAGGAAGTCTTACCGATTTATCTCACTGTCCGTGAATCGTGCGGCGCGCGGCTCAAGGACGGTGTCACAGTGCCGACGATTTGATTCCGCGAGGAATCAACCCGTCCCGGCGTATTCTTCGTCGGTAATGATGTGACGGCCCATCAACACATAGTCATGCGAGATGGCCTGCATGTCCTTGACATAATCGGCAATGACCAGCAAATCACTGAAGCCCGCTTCGGCAAACACGAGCCGGGCCGCCTGCTGTTCTCCCATGAATTCGGCTTCCAGTTTTTCCAGGCCAACGTCACGGGCGATCTCGATCAATTCGTGGACCAATGCCCGCGCGAGACCGCGCCCACGATAGTTGGGATGAACGACGACGCTGATCCGGCCGATGTGGCGTTTCCAACCGCCAAGCTGCTGGTGAAGCGACGCGTCGGCCACGATTTTGCCGTCCACGATGGCCACGAGCGGCAGGATTTTTCCGTAATCGATGTGTTGGCACCAATCGTGGATGACCTCCGGTTCGGTGACGCGGTGCTTGAACAATAGGCGTTCCGTCTCGGGAACCGCGCAGAAGAATTCATGGAACGACTTTTCGTCGGACGCCTCCAACGGGCGCAACGTGGCTTCCGCATTGCCCTTGATGGCCACGGTCTTCGGATAACGCTCGAGTATATCGTCCACTATATGCGCCCGTTTCCTATGGCGGCTAACATAGCAAACCCGTGCGCAAACATCAAGGCCTAGAATTGCAGCAAGTGTGCGGGATTGCTACTGCCTCAAGGCGATCGCCGCTCACCCTGCAGCGAACTAGCCAGTAGTTCCGTCAATTGCTCGGCCGCGTGTGAGGGTTCAGGGTTCAAAGTCTCGGCCTTTCGGGTGCGGCCCTGGCCGATCATGTCACCCAGTACTTGCCCGAACGCCCGTGGATCGGAGCAGTCCACAATCTTGCCCTCCGCGCCGTAATGGTTGTGTGAGATCACGCGGCAACCCGCCGCCAGCGCCTCGGCAATCGTCAGGCCGTAACTTTCGTGACGCGATGGGGAGACGAAAATGTCGGCCCGTTGCAATAGCGCGGCTTTTTCCGCGCCGACCACATGACCCGTGAACTCGACGCGTGGGGTGGTGACGCTTTCCGCGAGTCGGCGCAGCTTCCGTTCGTACGCGCGCCCTTTCATGTACGCCGCCCCGCCACAGATGAATATGCGGAGTCTCTTCCCGTGCGCGTCCACATGGGGAAGGGCAGCCAGCAGTCGCTCGATCCCTTTTTCGGGCGACAACCGGCTCAACGTCATGATGACAACCTCGTCGTCAGCGATGGGGTCGGAGGTCCCGAAAGTTTCCGGGACCGGGCCTGCCGCGTCGCGCGCGGAAACATCACCCCACGGCAACACCACGATCTTCTCCGTCGGGCACCACGGGTAGCACCGCAAGATCATCTCCTTCATGGGCGGCGACGGCACGACGATCCGCGCGCTCTGTCGCACACATTGATATTGTTTCTCGAACACCAGCCGCAGGACGTCGGGCATCACGCCGAACCAGCGGAAGCGCGCGGCCGTTTCCGGGCAGACCAGTCCGCGCAGATAGAACCGGGTGAAATACTCGACGACGTCGACGTGAAAGATCGTCACGATGCAGTAGCCTCGTTCGCCAAGCGTGCCAAAGTCCGGTCCCTCGCTAATGTCGTTGCTCAGGACGACGCACTGTCGCGGGTCGCGCTTCAGGATTTCCGCCGTTGCCGCGCGCTCAAACTCTCGGCAAAACCGGGCATACTCCAACTCGCTCAACTCGGCGAGCGACTTGTGTGAGTGGAACAAACCCACCCCCAACCCCTCCGGTGGAGGGGAGTATCCCGTTGTTTTCCCCTCTTGGGAGGGGCAGGGGTGGGTTTTGTCGAGTAGCCCCAACGATCTGGGACTCAGCACCGTGAGCGAAAACGGCTGGTGCTCGCGCCATTCGCGAATCAAATAGTCCGCAACCGCTTTCCCGCCCCCGAGCGGTTCCGTGTCTGGAAATTCCGCGTGCGCTGCCGAATAGAGGACCTCGAAGTTCACGAAACGTGTTGTGCTGCGTCGGCCCCCACTACGGTTGTGGGAACTTCTTGTTGAGGAACCGGCCGTTTTTCTGGATGAGTTCACCGTCCACATAGAATTCACCACCCTTGCGCAAATCGCACACCATGTCCCAGTGCAGGCCGCTGCGGTTCTTGTTGCCCGTTTCGCTGTACCCCGCGCCAAGCGCGAGATGGATCGTGCCGCCGATCTTTTCGTCAAAGAGCGTGTTCTTCGTGTAGCGGGTGACGTTGTAATTCGTGCCAATCGCTCCTTCGCCGAGGTAACACGAGCCGCTGTCCATATTGATCATCGCCCGCAGGAAATCCTGTCCCTTGTCCGCCACGGCTTTGGCCACTTTCCCGCGCGCGAACGTCAACCGCGCCCCGTGCACTTCGCGCCCGCCGTGCACCGCCGGGAAACTGAATTTCACGTGTCCCTCGACGCTGTGTTCGACCGGGCCCGTGAACACTTCGCCGTCGGGGAAATTATAATGGCCGTCGCAGTTGATCCATTTGCGGCCCTTGCACGAGTAGCGGATATCTGTGTCTTCCGCGACGATGCGGACCTCGCGCGACTTGTTCAGGAAATCGGTCAGTGCCTGCTGCTCCTTGGAAATCCGCTTCCACGCGGCGATGGGATCCCGCGCATCCAGATGGCCCGCGCCGAACACGAACTCCTCGTACTCGGTCAGCGACATCTCGGCGTCCTGCGCGCTGGCGTTGCACGGCCATTGGGTCCCGACCCACTTCAACGCGCCGCTGGCGCTGCGATCCATGAAAATTTTGTTGAGTGGTTTGCGCGCGGACGACGCCGCGGCCATCCGCTTGGGGTCCACGTTGGTCAGGGCCTTGGTGTTCTCTTCACCCCAAAAACTGATCAGCGCGTCCACGTGGCGGAACTTGAACTTCGCAAATGGCGATACCCATTTGAGTTGGTCTTGGTTGGCCTCGGCCATAAACGTTTCCGCCAAGCCATCGATCCGCAGGTCGGTGATCACAAACGCGCCCCGGCGCAGCGCGGCCCGGTAACATTCCCGGATCAACGGCGCGGCACAGGCGTCACCCTGGATGGCGACGATGTCGCGAGGTTTCAACGCGACGGAGTATTCGGTCAGCAATCGCGCCAGCTTTTCGAGACGGGGATCTTTCATAAATGTGCTTCGTAATCTACGCGGGTGACGATGGGCATTCAAACCGAAAGTTCGCCCGCGCAACGGGTTGGGGTTCCCCTCGCGGCACAGGACATGCTCTTTTTGGTGTCTTCAAGTCGCACAATGGGGGGAACGTTCTTGTACTTGCAGCATTACAATTTGCGGGAGGCACCGTTCAATATCACGCCCGACCCGCGCTTTTTGTTTTTCAGCGCGAAGCATCAGGAGGCGTTCAACCATCTCCTGTTCGGCATCCGCGAGCGCAAGGGCTTCATCGAACTGACGGGTGAAGTTGGCGCGGGCAAGACCACGATCTGCCGCAAGCTGCTCGAAGAGCTTGGGCCGCAGTACAAGACCGCACTGATCCTCAATCCGTGCCTGACGGGTCATCAACTCATCAAGACCATCTGCCAGGAGTTTGGGTTGAAGGTGCGCGGCATCGATCGCGTGGCCTATCTCCACGCGCTGAACGAGTTCGTGCTCGCCGAGGTCAATCACGGCAACGATGTGGTCCTGGTCATCGACGAAGCGCAGGACCTGAGCGACGAACTCCTCGAACAGGTGCGGTTGCTCTCCAATCTCGAAACCGACCGCCAGAAGCTCATGCAGATCGTCCTGATGGGCCAGCCCGAACTCCGCGAGAAACTTCTCCAACCGGGGTTGCGCCAACTCCGCCAGCGCATCACCGTTCGCTATCATCTCGGCCCGCTCGACTTGAATGAGACGGCGGGTTACGTCAATCACCGCCTGAAACTCGCCGGCGCCAACGGCCGGCCAAGCTTCGACGAAGGCGCGATCCGGCTGGTTTACAAATACTCGCAGGGCGTCCCGCGCTTGATCAATACCGTCTGCGACAAGACGCTGTTGGCGGGATTTGTGGGCCAGATCGATGTGATGACGCGTCAAGAGGTCAACCTCGCCATCGAGGAGTTGGAGGGCGTGCTCGCGTGAGCCTGATCAACGAGGCGCTCAAGCGCACACGCGACTCGGCGTATCAATCCGCCCAGACATTGCCGCCCGTCGTGGCTGAGTATCGTCTGGAGAGCGAGGTCAAAGCGCGTGGACCGAAGCGGGTGCTCGTGGTCATGGGAGTGATCGGGGCTGCGGTCCTCGCGGGCATCATTGTTCTCGCCATGTGGGTTGTCCCGCGCATCCAGAGCGTGGAGGAAAGCCTCAACCCGGGCAAAACGTTGTCGATTGCCGAACCGAAATCGTCGACTCCGGCAACGCGTCCCACGCCGACGGCGGTGGTATCGCCAAAGACGGAGGTCGCTTTGCCGCCGACGCCCCAGCCGCCGGTCACTGCGCCGCCCGCCGACACAAAGGGAGCCGAGGATCAGATCGTCGCCAAGGTCATGGAGCGGATCAAGGCCGAGCAACCGGCCGCCCCGGCCACGCCGCAGCTTGTCCTTCAGGGAATCACCTACGCCTCAGACAACCGCGACGCGATGATCAATGGCGTCACGGTCCACGAGGGCGAAGAGATCGAGGGCGCGCGCGTGGTCACGATTGACAACCGCCGCGTCACGCTTGATCTCAACGGGCACGAAATCATCCTCCGCCTGCCGTAATTTCGTTTGCTGGCAGTTGCCGGCCGCGCTCATTTTTCGTGCAACCCTCGCATTACCTTCCTATAGTTGCCGTTGATGAAACTGTTCCATTGGGGCCTGCTGCTGCGGTACATGGTGTACGGCGTGTTACCGCTCGTGGTCGGTTTCATTTTCGTCGAGCACCGCGTGGGCGAAGGCGCGGCGGGAGTATTCTTTGTCGTGTTGGCGTTGGTGCTGCCGTTTGTGGCCATCGGCTGGCTGGGCTGGCAGCATTTTCGACATCGGAAACAGAAATAAATCGTGGAGGAACATCGAGGATCATGGGCCAGATAGCGACCAGCGTCAGTTACAGTTTCACGATGCGCCTGCGTCTCGTGAACACCACCGGGATGTTTGCGAAGATTCTGCACGTGATCGCCCGACAACAGGGCGACCCGGGCGCGGTGGACGTGGTGCGCGCGGACCGGCAGTTCAAGGTGCGCGACCTGACCGTCAACGCCCGCGACGACAAACACGCCCACGCGATCATTGAGGCCATCAAGCGCGTAAAGGGCGTCACCGTGATCAACGTGTCTGACCGCGTATTCCTGATGCATCTGGGCGGCAAGATTCGCATCCAGAACAAGATTCCGCTGACCACGCGCGATGCGTTGTCGATGGCCTATACGCCAGGCGTCGCGCGAGTCTGTTTGGCCATCGCCGAGGACAAACACAAGGCCAGCACGCTCACGATCAAGCACAACTCCGTCGCGGTGGTCAGCGACGGTTCCGCGGTGCTCGGTCTCGGCAACATCGGCCCCGAAGCCGCCATGCCGGTCATGGAAGGCAAGGCGATGTTGTTCAAGGAATTCGGCGACATCGACGCCTATCCGATCTGCCTGCAAACGCAGGACACGGAAGAAATCATCCGCACGGTGAAATGGATTTCCACCGGGTTCGGCGGCATCAACCTCGAAGACATCAGCGCGCCGCGCTGCTTCGAGATCGAAGACCGTCTCAAGGAGGAACTCGACATTCCCGTGTTCCACGATGACCAGCACGGCACGGCCGTCGTCGTCCTCGCCGCCGCGCTGAATGCGCTGAAGCTTCTCAGGAGGAAGATGAGCGAAATCAAAATCCTGATCGTCGGCGCCGGCGCCGCCGGCGTCGCGGTCACGAAGATGCTCCAGGCTGCCGGTGCCCGCCATATCATCTGCTGCGACCGCAAGGGCATCATTTGCCGGAAACGCCTTCCTGATCTTGACGTCAGCAAGACCTGGCTCGCCGGGCATACCAACGCGCGCAACGTGACCGGCTCGATCGAGGACGCCGCCCGCGGCGCGCACTTGTTTATCGGCGTCAGCGGACCCGGCGTGTTCACCGTCAAGGCGCTCAAGAAAATGGCGAAAGGGCCGGTCGTGTTCGCCCTCGCCAACCCGACTCCCGAAATCATGCCCGAGGACGCCGAGCCCTACGCGCGCATCATCGCCACGGGCCGCAGCGATTACCCGAACCAGATCAACAACGTCCTCGCGTTCCCCGGCATTTTCCGTGGCGCGCTCGATGCCCGCGCCACGGCCATCACCGAACCGATGAAACTCGCCGCCGCCAAGGCCATTGCAGGCTGCATCACTTCCGACGAACTCAGCGAGGAATACATCATCCCCAGCGTGTTCAACAAGCAGGTCGTCCGCCGCGTCGCCCGCGCCGTCGAGCGAGCCGCCTACGCGGGTAACGTCGGGAAACGACCGAGATCGTCATAGCACCGGCACCCTGAGGGCCAGCGATGGTGGGCAGGGCGAGTCGCCTCGGCTACAGGGCTGTTTTTGCCTTGCTTCGGCACCGCTGGAATACTTAGAATGAACCCGAGGCTTGGTTTCACCCCCGAGCGTTTTGCAGCCACCAGCGGCTGAAGGGGATGATCATGCACCGAATACGACGTGGTTGTCTGACGGCGGGGTTTCTCATCTTGGTCACGCTTGGCCCTCGATCCTCAGAGGCGCAGTACACCGCCAATTTCCAGACCAATATCTTCAATGGTACCACCAATACTGTGGGCACTTATCTTGTCGGCTCCAACGCCTTTGCCGATGTACTGTTGATCCGAAATAAGGGCCTGCTGACGAGCACCACCGGATACGTGGGCTATGAAATCGGCAGCAGTAACAATTGCGCGATTATCACGGGCGCTGGCTCGATGTGGAACAATCTCTACGGGAATCTGACCATCGGCTATCACGGTGACGGAAACAGCCTGATCATCAGCAATGGCGGCGAGGTCTTCCAGTATGACTCCAGCTATATCACCGTGGGCGCGTCGTCCAGTTGGAACCGCGTGGTGATCACGGGGATCGGCTCGGTCTGGAAAGACAACTACACCCTGTACGTCGGCGGAGCATCGGGCCAGGGCAATAGTGTGGTGGTCGACAACGGAGGTCTCCTGGTCAGTGAGTCCACCACGATCGGGGGTGACTCCAACAATAGCGTGGTGGTCACCGGCGGCGGGTCGGTCTGGAGCAATTTGGATCTGGTTGTCGGCTATGACGGTGGCGGAAACAGTTTAGTGATCAGCAACTTCGCACAACTGGTCAATAACCAATGTACGGTGGGATACCTCGGAGGCAGTAGCAATGTCGTGCGCGTAGTCGACAGCGGTGTTTGGCAGAATGGCGCGTTGATCATTGGCAGCCAAGGGTCGAGCAATTCGGTAGTGGTTGAAAACGGATCACTTGCTGCCGCAAAACTCGTCGTGGGGGCTGCTTCGACAACCTGCGATAACGTCCTTGAACTGGACAGCGGCAATCTCGTGGTTGCGAACAACGGCAGCGGTGTGCTGGAGGTGCGCAACGGCCAGTTGATTCTCAACGGCGGCGTACTACAGGCGGACACATTGGTAATGACCAATGCCTGCGCGCAGTTCATTCACACCGGCGGCACACTGATCGTGAGCAACGTGTTGCTCGATCCAAATACATTTCGCATTACGTCCATCACGCCGCAGGGGAACGACATGCTCATCACGTGGATGATGGGGCCGGGTGCAAGCAACACGTTGCAAGCCACCGCGGGTGATGGAAGCGGCGGCTACAGCGCCAATGGCTTCACCGACATCTTCATCGTCACGAACAACACGGCTGTCGGCACCGTCACCAACTACCTCGATCTGGGCGCGGCCACGAATACGTCGTCACGGTACTACCGGGCGCGGCTTATCCCGTAGGGGCAGAGACCTGTCTGCCGCCCATCGGAGGGCGCACGCAGAGATGCGCCCCTAGGTTCAACTATTGCGACTTGGCGAGATGACGAGCTTGCCGCGGTGGAGCATCGGGCACAGAAGAACCGCGGGCGTGCTCTGAATCGCGTTGAATGGCGGCGCGAACTTTCTCACCAACCAAGCCGGTTTCTTCCGTAAGATACCGCGCCACCAGTTCGCGTAATCGGGCCAAGGCGATGGAATGTGTCTGGCGCGTCTGCGCGTACAACCAATCGGAGAAACGCATGAATCCCTGGAACGGCGAACCCCTCACCTCAATCCTCTCCCCCGAGGGGAGAGGAGGATCGCGTTCTTCCCCTCTCCCTGCGTGCGGGGAGAGGGTCAGGGAGAGGGGAACGCGCCAGAGCAGGGGAGTTGTCTCGACGAAGTTGCCGCTGTTGGCGATCAAATCCCAGTAACGGGCAAACCGGCGCAGCCGTTGCATCGTGAAGAAATCGATGAGCCTGGTCTGGAGGATTTCGTAGGGCGGATGCGGACTGTAGACCATGGCCCACTCGCGGTCGTGACGGACAATCGGCGTGCCCCGCAGCCGCTTCAGCAAGCCGACCTGTATTTCCTGCGGGCCAAGCGCGACCAACCGGTCGAATCCACGCGCAAAGCTATCTACGTCCTCGCCCGGCAATCCGACGATCAAATCGGCGTGGACGTGCACGCCGGTCTCCTCGCGCAGCCAGCGCAGGTTTTCCTCGGCCTTGGCGTTGTCCTGTCGCCGGCTGATGAGTTTGGCGACGTCTTCGTTGAACGTCTGGATGCCCACCTCGAACTGGAGCGCGCCGGGTGGAAATTGCCGGATGAGCTCACGCAACGCCTGCGGCAGGCGGTCGGGAATCATCTCGAAATGCACGAACAACCCGGGCCGGTACCGCTCCAAAAAGAATCGCAGGATGGTCGAACTGGTCTGGAGGTTGAGGTTGAACGTGCGGTCGACGAACTTGAACTGGCGCACACCGCGGTTGAGCAAGCGTTGCATCGCCGCCAGAAACGGCTCGAGCGGCGCGTTGCGCACGGGCACGTCGAGCGATGAGAGGCAGAACTCGCATTCGTAGGGACAACCGCGCGACGCCTCCACGTAGATGACGCGATGCGCGATATCCGCATCGGTGTAGAGGTCGTAGGGCAACGCCAACCGGTCGAAGTCGGGCAGGGGAGCGGGAATGACTTTCTGTAGAACGGGCGTCCCGCCCGTTGCTGGAGCGCTGGTAATGAACGGGCGGGACGCCCGTTCCACGAGGACCGCCCGGCACAACTCCGCGAACGCGAGATCCCCTTCGCCCGTGATCGCATGATCCGCCAGACGGACGATTTCCTGCGCGTCGCACTCGTAGCTGACCTCGGGCCCGCCGATGATGATCGTGAGATCGGGCCGCAACCGTTTCAGGTCCGCCACCAACTGCAACGACGGCGCCGTGTTCCAGATGTACACGCCGAGGCCGACAATTTTCGGCTCGTGGCGCAGGATCGCCTCGACGACATCGACGGGACGCTGGTTGATGTCGAACTCCAGCAATCGCGCCCGCGCCTGCAACTCGCCCAGGTTGGCCATCAAGTACCGCAACCCGAACGCACAATGCGCGTACCGGGCATTCAGCGTGGTGAGGATGATGTCCGCCATTCCGAGAGCGGATTATCGCATAGCGGGCACGCCGCGAAAAGGGCGGATTCGCCCATTTGCTACCGGCAGGAACGAGCCGCTGACGACCAGCAGATCGTCCCTACCGCGTCGGTGGGAATAATACGACGATGCTTCGCCCGGCTATTTGCTCAACGGCGTGAAGTGGAATTTCTGCCCACCCACGCTCGCCTCGAACATCAGGCCGCCCTTGGCGATGGTGAACACGAGCACGCCGTTCTTGTACTTCGCGTCGGCGGACGCGCTCTCGGCAGCCGCCACGGCGTTGACCCCTGCGCTCATTGCCCATTCGCTGACCTTCAGGCCGTCCAGCGCAGTCTTCGTCTCGAAGAAAATCACCTCGGCGTATTCCTGCCCGCCCAACTGCGCGCCGATCGTAAACTGCGACATCCGGCACGTACCGATCAGCTTGCCTTGTTCGTACACCTGGCCATCGCCGGCCGCCGCGCCGATACCGACCGCGCCCTTGCCCACGCTCGGCAGCACCGCATAGCCGTACGCAGTGTCGAACAGCTTGGCGATGTTCGTGCTGTCACTCTTGAAAAGACGGATGGCATCCTTGACCTGATCATCCAGCGTTTGTTCCCCGGCGCTCAGTGGTGGACAAATCCCCGCCACCACCAAAGCGACCACAATACTGCAGTACCTCAACACTCTCATCGTTCCTCCTCCATGTAGATCGCCGCCACCAGCCAGCAATCTGCCCATTACTCTACACATCCCGCCCCCAAAAAGCAAAGTCTTAGATTCGCTCACCTCGCCCATCTCCGCGCTTGCGCCCCGCCCCCGTTCTGCCCCATACTCGCTCCTCACACATTGATGGCACTGAATTGTTCGCATACACAGGAGAGACTGATGAAAGTCAAGAATTTGTCCCGCACCGCCGCTCTCGCCGTCCTCACCCTCGCCGCCACCTTCACCGCCCGCGCCTGGGACGGCACCGGCCACATGCTCGTCGGCCAGATCGCCTACGACCAGCTCAACGACAAAGCCAAAGCCCGCGTTACCGAGCTTGCCGCCAAAATCCAGAAGGACGGCGTCCCCTACAATGCCGTCAACATCTGCTGCTGGGCCGACGACATCAAAGCCCGCAACGCCGACACCCCTTTCCGCGGGTGGTACCGCGTGTGGCACTACATCGACATCGGCTGCGCCACGAACGACCCCGACGTCCTGTCGAATCCCCCCGCGCTTTCCAAAACCAACGGCAACGTCGTGGTCGCACTGCCGTATTGCGTCAATCTGATCAAGACCAAGCAGTTCGACACACTCGTGCCCAACGAATCCGTCGCCATGGCCCTCGTCATGCATTTCGTCGGCGACATCCATCAACCCCTCCACACCACCGCCCGCTACAATCCCAACCCGAAACCGGATGACCAATACAAGGACGACGCGGGCGGCAACGGCGTCAGCCTCGCCAACTTCGTCGACACGCCTTGGCCGCCCAATCTCCACACGTTCTGGGACGAAGCTTACCGCCGGTCCTTCGAGGCCGGCCAGGTCAAGGCCGCGCCGCGCCTCGATGAAGCCGACGCGCCCGGCGCTCCCGAGTTGAAAGACTGGATGACCCGCCTCGCGCCCTACGCACCCGCCCCCGGCACCGACCTCAAATTCGACGTGATGAAATGGGTCATGGAATCCCACGCCATCGCCTGCACCCAGGTCTATGGCACACTCGGCGCGCCCTACGGCGCCAAAAACGTCACCCTCACCGAAGACTACGTCAAAGCCGGCACCGAGACCGCCCGACGCCGCATCGTCCTCGCCGGCTACCGCCTCGCCGCCCTCCTCAACGACCTGTACGGAAAGTAGAAAGGCGAATCGTTTTCACCACGAAGCCGCGAAGAGCACGAAGGCCGAATGGTAGGCCTCGTCCGCCTCTTGTAGCCACGGCACTGCGTGCCGTGCTGGCCGCTTGCCGCCGTTTTCGCTGTAGCCGCGCTCGCCGAGCGTGGCCCCGCCGCCGCATCGGATTTGATCGCCGCGATACCTGACCGGCCGCCTACGGCGGGCTTGCCTCCCAAACCACCCGCTTGTAGAGTGCCCGGGGATGCCCCCACGCAGCCCCGAGGCCCGAGGAATGAAGAAACAGGTACTCCGACCTCGCCGTGCCTTGGTCGCAAAGGATTAAGGTGAGGGGTTCCCCCGCCCGCAATTGTGGCCTCAACTTGGGTTTGTTTTTGGCTTTGTTCCGGCAACTTTTCCACGCCGGCTTGACCGGATTTGGGTTCGTTTTACGATTTTTACTTTTCTACGCCCTCTCCATCACCCCCAACCGGTTGTGGCGCCTCTTCCTCATTTCAAAGAACGTGACAACAATTCGCCGAATAGTATCACAACAAGATATAGTGTCAATTCCCAAATCCGATACTTTCGTTGTGCGCCGGCCTCCCGACCGCGCACACCACCCGCTACCACTTCCCGCCCCCCGCAGGCCACGTTTGCCCGCCTCCGGCCGGGTTTGGCCGAACCCTTTCGGCCATCACGTGGCCCTTGCCCGCCTCTGGCGGGGCCGCCGCATCGGCTTTGATCGCCGCGATTCCTGACCGCCGTTCTTTGCGTCGTTGGTAGGGCCGGCTTTCCTGTCCTTCGTTTACCCTGAGCCTGCTTGCGGTGGGCTTGCCGAATCCGCCGAAGGGAGCCTCGAAGGGCTTGTCCTGAGCTTGCGAAGGGAGCCAGGTCGAACCGAGCGAAGTTGAACGGAGCAGAGTTTACCCCGACTCCGAGGTCGGGGTCGACGGGTAACCGCCTCGGCGGAGCAGGCTCGTTCGCCGAAACAATACGTGGACGCATCGCTTCTGCCACTTCTCGTCCACGAACGAGCGGGGCGCTCGATTGTTTACGATCCAAGTCGTAGCCACAGCTTGGCTACGTCAGCGTCGCCGAAGACAACTACGACTTCTGGGGAGTGCAGCATGGACATGCCTTCGTAGAACTTCGCCAAATTCCGCGTGTGGTCATCCGTAGAACCCAGGGCAATGGCACAACGATGTGGCGTAGGCAGGCGACCCACTTCGCCACGGCGCCCAAGCACTTCCCGGATATCCTCCATCGTGATATTCTTGAGGGCGTCGGCGCAGATTTCAAAGAGTTCCGACACGGGGGTCTTGACTCGTTTATCCGTCGCATGCGCCACTTCGTAATCCACGAACTCTTGCTTGGTGAGAGGACTCTTCGCAACGGCGTGGATGTAGTGGCCCTCCTGATGCACGCTGTATGAGATCGGCATGGTCTCCTCCTTCCGCGGCCCACAGTAAGGACGGAAGGGCTTTCCCGTCAACCCCAATCAGAACGTTGCCCCTGCTGCAACACCACGAAACTATCGGTTGCTATTTGCGCAATCAGGCTTACGTTGCGGTGGAGAGTCGAGGGCAAGCAGAAGTTGCTAGCGCAGAGTAGAGCAGTTCGAGCCTCGACTCTCCGTTTGTTTTTAACGCCCCCCCAGTTCCCGCCCCGACATAGGGTGAACACCCCATGGCGCGCCCGCCGCTTGTTTGCGTAATGTAGAGCATGGCACAAATAAAGGGCACCCTGCCCATTTCTGAAGATGGCCGAAAACGAAGCCCGGAAGAGCGCAACATCCGCAAACAACTCGGCAAGGTGCGCCGCTATCTCGCCAAATCGACGGATCCCTCCTTCAAGAGTTCATGGGAAAACCGAATCACCGTCTACGAAGCACAACTGGTAAAGGCAGAAGCCCGGGCTCGGTTCATCAAGTAGTTTCCCGATTCGTCCGTTGTTGAGCGGGAGCGAAACCAGAATTTGAGAGGGAATAACGATGGGTAAGAAATCCAAATCCGCACGATCAGACGCCAAAAGGGCTGAAAGACACGCCGCGAAAGCCGCCCGCACCGCCTTGTACGCGTCGCAGGCCAAGGCCAATAAGAGGCAAACGAGCAGCAGCGACGGCACGGCAAAATCGTTTGCCAGCCACGCCATCGCCAACTGCGGAAACCCGGGCTGCAAACGATGCTACCCGCAGCTGGTTCGGGAATCGGTGTTCACGCCTGCTTCCGCTCCTCGCCCCCTGGTCCCAACCGCAAAATAAAGGCGGCGCGCCATCAATCCCAGTAGGGGAATTGGGCTCAGCTCCCAGCCCGGCACCATTTGATCGACCGCGCCCGCCTTCGTTCAATTCGTGTGTCTTCGCCACTTCTCGTCCAGTTGCGCGCATTCGCGGTTGCCCCGCCGTTCTCCCTGGCGCAAAAACGCACGAGGCGCTTCGGGTTAACGAAGCGCCTCGCGCCGACTACCGGACAGAGAGAGACCGATCAACTGCGGGCCGACCCGCTATCGGTCGTATAGTGAGATGCACTATCTGGGTCCGTGTTCCCGGGATTCCTCCGGCCTTGGCGCCGCCCGATGCGACGGGTATCGCGCCCGGATGCTTTCATGCTGCTCGTACGGTCGGCGCGTATTCAGATTGACCCTCACACGGTCGTGAAGCACGATGCCGTCCGGCAGACGTCGCCCCGAATGCCATCCTCCGCCCCCAAACCAGAAGTACACGCCCGTGGTGGGATAGAAATACACTTCTTCGTCCGGGTAATAATCATAGTCGTAGCCCACCGCGGCCTCGGGCGGCCCGGGCGGTGGCGGCGGTGGTGGTGGCGGTGGCGGACCCTCGACCACACAGCTCACCAGCATCGACACCGCGATTGCGCACATCACCGACAACACCACTCCTCCGGTCAGTTTCACATGCTTCACGACATCCCCCTTTCTCGTTTTCCTCATTCGGAACCACAGAAAACCTAGCCGCCATCCCGCCACGCGTCAAGCGGAGGCGGCCCCTCCGCGGAGAACGCCATCCTCGACCGGAACAAATCGCGCCCGTGAACCTCTTATCTCTGGTCGCGGACGTCACGACAATCTTTCGCGGTAAACCTGTCGTGCTGTACCGCTCAATTCACGGCAATCGGGAGGGGCGAATGAAAAGTAGTACGGCGAAATCGGTTTTTGCCACGGCGTGTCTCTGCGTTCTCTGCGCCGCAGGCGCCGTGGCGGCCACGAATACTCTGGAGGTCTTCAGCTTCGGTTTTGGGACGAATTCGACGTCCTACAATCCAACCATAAACCTTGGAGACACGGTTACGTGGGTGTGGGTCAGTGGTACGACTCATCACAGCACGACGGCGGCGCCGGGACAACTGGAGAGTTGGGACTCCGGTGCACAAACCAATGGATTCACCTTCAGCCATACGTTCACCAACTTGGGCTCATACAACTATTACTGCACGGTCCACAGCGAGAGTACCGGTTGTCGCATGGTGGCGCCAAAAATCGGGCAAATGACGGGGACCGTCACCGTTGTGCTCGGGAACCTGACGACGCCGTACGCGATCAACGCGATCACCCAGCAAGGAAGCGATATTCTCGTCAGTTGGATCACAGGCGGCATCTGCTTTACCAATATCCTCCAACGATCGACCGGCGACGCCACCGGCGGGTTCATGACAAATTTCACGGACATCTTCACCATCACCAACACCCAGGGAAACGTCACCAACTACCTCGACGCGGGCGCTCTCACCAATTTTCCCTTCAGCTATTATCGCGTCCGCGTCCCGCAATAGTTAGGGACGGCGGGCACCGGCCAATGTGGCCAAATCGCGGGAGTCTTCGAGCCGGCCCGATAGTATCCACAAGCCCCGGCGTGATGAGCCATCTGACGCCTTCGCTTTCGTCGTTGCGTCGACCGTCGCCTTCCGGTACGCTGCAGTTCGACTGGGAAACTGTGGCCAATCGGGAGAGAATCATGAGACGGATCATGAGGATCCTGTGGATCGGTCTGTTTGTGGTCACCCTGGGATTCGCTGAGGACACGAATCTCACCCTCACCGTTGACGGGATCACTTACAACAACGTCCGCTTCGCACACCCCACGCCTGCTACGGTCACGATCTTCCATTCCACGGGGGTGGCGACCATCCCCTTGGCGAACCTGCCGCCCGAACTTCAGAAGCGATTCGGCTACGACCCGAAGGCCGCCACGCAATGGGAACTCACGCAGCAGCAGATTGAGGCCGAGGCCGCCGAAGCCCAACGACAACAAGCCGCCCGATGGAAAGCCGCCCAAGAAAAGGCCGCTGCCGAGGCCGCCAAGCTCGAAGAGGCCCAGAGTAAAGCCGCCGCCGCCGAGGCCCAGAGTAAGGCCGCCGCCGCTGTGCAATGGAAACTGAGGGTCCAGAGCGTTCTGCCCGATAGCGTCATCGCGTGGGGTCGTCCGAGCGCAAGCCCCAAAAGATCCAAATCCATAACCATCCTTCTGGTGAATCCTCCGGGACTTCACGAACTCGCCGAGGGCGACGAGATAACCGCCACCGCTTATCGAGATGGCAATGCCATGGCCCACACCCGCACGCTGGAAAGGTGGGTCTGTGTTCAACCCGTCGCTTCGCCCATCACCGAGCAACCCAAACAGTAAAAGCCACCGACAGCATCCGCTACGTCCAAGCGGACATGCCCAACCGGGTGCGGGTGGACACCTATCTGATCCCGTTACGGGAGATTTCCAGACAAGTCGGCGACAAAATTGGCATCTGCCTTTATGCTTACTCCCCGAAACCGCCTCTGTCTGTGAACTCCGTCATGTTCGATACTTACAGGCCGCACAACACGTACACCGAATACGTTCTGACCCAGGGAAAAGGAGAGCCCATCGATCCTGCCAAAGTCCCCGACGGACGGAACGACAGGGTGCCCACGCAGCAGTCAGAAGGCGCCGCTACGCTTGCTCCTTCCGGTAGCTCGATACAACCCAGTCGCTGAGGAATTTGTCAGGATCCGCCAGCGCGGATTTGGGGATGGCAAATTCCGTCTGGCCGGCATTGGTCTTGATCAGGTTCAGACCGAACTGGTAGTCCTTGAACAACTCGCGGCAGAATTCGCTGACGGACTTGTTGTCGCGCTGGGCGCGGTCGACGATCTCTTCGACCGCGTCCGGCTCCAGCCGCATCTGCAGGTGGTGTTTCTCCGCGAATTTGCGCTCGAAATCGTGCACGAGCTGGCGCATCAATTCGCGGTGCTCGTAGGCCGGCTCTTTCAGGATGCGCTGCAATTCCGCCTCGGGGCGCTCGACCAGCCGCCGCGTGACCACGAATTGCCGCACGGTCGACGACGGCAGCTCGAACTTGAATTCGCGCAGGGCGCGCTCGCAGATGGTCAGCAGTCCGCGCGCGCCCGTGTTCTCCAGCGCCGCCAGTTCCGCCACCGCCCGCAGTCCTTCATCGGAAAAAATCACGTCGATGCCGAACGCGCTGAAGCTGGACTCATATTGCTTGACGACCGACCCTTCGCTCTGTTTCAGGATGTGGTAGAGGTCCTCGACACTGAGCTTGTCGAGAACGACGCGGACGGGCAGCCGGCCAATGAACTCGGGCTCGAACCCGAATTTCACGAAGTCCTCGGTTTGCCCGCGCCGATGCAATTCCGCCTCGGCCACGGATTCCACGAGATGAGCGCCAAACCCGATGTCCGCCTGACGGACCCGGCGGCGGATGATGTCCAGCATCTGGTCGAACGCCCCGCTGACGATGAACAGGATGTGCTTCGTGTTGATCGTCTCCCGCTTGACCTTCCCGCGCCGCTGGTACTCGAAGGCCGCCTGCAACTGCGCCTGGATGTCCGTGGGCGAGCGGAGCGGCACCTCGGTTTCCTCCATCAACTTCAGCAAATTCGTCTGCACCCCGCGGCCGCTCACGTCGCGGCCGACGATGTTGGCCGGCGTGGCGATCTTGTCGACCTCGTCGAGGTACACGATGCCGTACTTCGCCAGGTTCACGTCTCCCTCGGCGCGATGGACGAGCTCGCGCACGAGGTCTTCCACGTCGCCGCCGACATAGCCGGTCTCGCTGAACTTCGTGGCGTCCGCTTTCACGAACGGCACGCCGATCAGGTCGGCGATGGTCTTGATGAGGTACGTCTTGCCCACGCCCGTCGGGCCGATGAGCAGGACGTTCTGTTTCACGTAATCGCGGAGTTCCTCACCCCGTTCGGCCGCCTTGACGTGGTTGTAGTGGTCGCACACGGCGATGGCCAGCGCCTTCTTGGCGTCTTCCTGGCGGATAACGAAGCGGTCGAGGTGCGCCTTGATGTCCTTGGGCTTCAGGTGGAAATCGAATTCGATGCCCTTGCGTTTCCCGTCCTCGCTGGGCGGCGTGGTCTCCGCGCGTTCGGGTTGCGCGGCGAACACCACCCGGTCCCCGAACTCCTGCTTCATGAATTCGGAGAGCTTCCTCTGGATCTCATCCGGCGACGGTAATGGTTGGTCCGCACTCATGTCCTTGTATAGCCTAACTCACTTTGATGCATTTTCAATGCCGGTGGCGAGCGCCGCCGTGAACCGGGCCAGGCCGTCGGACGTGCCGACCACAATCAGGTCGTCGCCGCTGATCAGGCGCGTCGCGGGACCGGGCAGTTCCGTGACGATGCGACCCGTGACCGGGTCGCGACGTTTGATGGCGAGAACGTGCACGCCATAGTGGGAACGCGGCGCGATGTCGGCGACCGTGCGGCCATCGAGGTGGGCGGGAACTTCGAGCGTGCGCAGTTCGAAGCCCTCCGGCAATTCGACGAACACATCGCGGGTCTCGTCGCCTTCGTGGACGACGAACCGGGCCATCAACTGCCGTTTGCGCAGGATTTCCTGGCTGTACACGCCGAGAAGATCGCGCTTCGAGATCCAGCCGACGAGTTTGCGCTCCGTCAGGTTGTTGATGACGGGCAGGCGCTCGGCGTTTTCGCGCCAGAAAATGTCCATTACCTCCGCCAGGTTCTGGCGCGGGGTGACGAACTCGAAGGAGCCGTCCACGAGATCGTCGGCGATGACCGAGGACAGGGATTCACCCTGGTGCAGCACGTCTTTCACCGAGTGCAGGCGGATCGCGCCGAGAAACTTGCCGGCGCTGTCGATGACGTAGATGTTGTTGTAGGACTCCGTGAAGAATTGCTCGACAATCGTGCGGAACGGCGCCGTCTGGCTGATGGCGTGAGTGTCCTCGTGCAGGATGTCCTCGACACGCAGCGATTGCATGATGCTGCCCTCCGGCCCGGTGGGCATCACAATGCCCCGCCGCCGCAACGATTCCTCGTCGAGGGACCGGGCTTTGAGCGCCCGCGCCGTGAAATTGCTGACGATGCACACGAACATCAACGGCAGCACAATCTGGTAATTGTTGGTCTGCTCGAAGATCATCATGATCGCCGTGAGCGGCGCGTGGGTCGTGCCCGCGAGGACGCCGCCCATGCCCACCAGCGCGTACGCGCCCGACCCGGCGGTGATGTGCGGAAACAACCAGTGCACGCCGTAACCGAACGAGCCACCCAGCAGCGCGCCGACCATCAGCGACGGGGTAAACAATCCGCCGGCGCCGCCGGCGCCAAAGGTCAGCGACGACGCCACGATCTTGATCGGAATGAGGGCTAACAACAGCCCGATGCCGACTTGTTGGCGCAAGGTCAGGTTCACGGTTTCGAAGCCGTTACCAAATATATGCGGGTACCAAATGCCGATGGCCCCGACCATCAACATGCCGACCGCCGGTTTCAGCCAGTTCGGGATCGGGATTTTTTCGAATGCGTCCTGTGACCCAAACAGCGCGCGCACGAACAATATCGACAGCACGCCCGCCAACAGCCCGAGCACGAGATACGGGAGCAGTTCCCACGCGGACACGAGATCGTAGTGGGGAACATCGAAACGGGGCAGGTTCCCCATGCAACTCCGATACACCAGCGTGGAAATGACGGAGACGACCACCACGGGACCGAGAACTTCCAGGGCGAAATTGCCCATGAGGATTTCCATGGCGAACAACGAACCGCCTATGGGCGCATTGTAGACGGCGGCCAGCGCGGCGGCCGTGGCCGCACAGACCAGGACGCGAAGTTGTTGCGTGGAAAGATGAAACCGGCGGCCCGAGTACGACCCGATGGCGCTGGCGAGAAGGGCCATCGAGCCTTCGCGTCCGAGCGACCCTCCGGTGGCCACGGTCACGATGGCGGCCCAGTCGCGCGGCGCGGTTTGACGAAGAGAAATGTATCCGCCCTTGAGCGAAACTGCTTGCATGATGGTGGTGATCCCGCCGCCACGGGTCGGTACGCGGAAGAACTTGCCAATTAGCCCGACGAGGAGGCCGCCGACCAACAGAATGACGAGCCGCGAATACCACGGATTGTAATACGAGGCCGTCAGCAGGTTTTGGCCGCTGCCCCAGAACTGGTTTTGGAGGAACGAGATAATATGGGCGGTGGCGACGGTCGTGAAACCAACCATCATGCCGACGATGGGCAGCAATACCAGAAAAGTGTTCTCGCCGGGGGTGCGTTTGCCCAGGTGCGCGAAGATCTGCGCCTGGAATTTGCTGCTGATGGACCGAAACCGTTGCAGCAACGCGTTCATCGGGACATCTACTAACAAATCGGCGGGGTCTGGTCAAACTATGCCACGGTAAATGAAAGACTTGCAATCCGGTAGAATTGAGCGAATATCCGATACGGCGTGTCTGACTTAAACAAGGAGGTCTGGCGTGCCGATGTGATGGCCGGAAACCGGCCGGTAGTACCACGCAGAAACAAGAAGAGAGGGGGGAGTCAGGCAATATGACGCAACAAAGTCCGAAGACCGAACAGATCGCTGCTCGCGCCTACCAACTCTATCTCGAACGGGGACGTACCGATGGGTACGATGTCGATGATTGGCTGCAGGCCGAGTACGAATTGATGCAACTACCGGTTCGCAAAATCGCCGAGATGGCGCCGCCGAGTATCGAGCGCGGCCGGAGCAGGTCCAAATCCCTTATCGACCTCGTCCGCACCGCCATGTATTAACGGACCCAAATCCCGACATTACGAATCCGGTGCGCCCGCGACGGCGACACTGAGCGTCTGCTCCGACGGAGACCGCCATGGCGGAAGACAATCAACAGCCGCGGCGCCGCTTGACCGCCGAGGAAGTGCGCAAGAAGTACGGAATCGGCTCCATTCTCCTGCTGGCGTGGGAGATCTGGTGCATCCGCGATGGCTGGTTCCACGCGCAATACGAATACGTCGGCTTTTCGCGATTCATGGCCTATCTATCGGCTCCCGTTCTGGCGTTTTGCGTCATCATGGCGGTGAGCGCGGCGCGCGCGTTGCACCGGCAACGCGAGCAGCCCCGCCAGGATGAATCCACCGGTTCGCCCAGCCAACCGACTTGATGTCACGAACCAGAAGCGCCACTTCTTCCGGTTCTTGCGATTTCCTCAACAAACTTCCCCGTCATATCGGGGCGCCGCCCCCGTCGTGTCAGCGGCCAATCGCGCTCGCAGCGCCAACGTGAAGCAATTCCAACGCGCGATAAAGCTCTGACGGAGTGTAGATTTCATTAAAAAACGGACTGAGCAAATACGGCGCAGCATTCAAACAGCTGAAACTTATGCAGAGGGTCGCCAGTAATTCCAGGAGTTGAGCGCCCCACTGCGCGTTCGACAAATATGCGAACAACATCACATAAATTGCGGGAATGCATGGACCCAAATACCTCATCGAATAGCCGACCCCCGACGCGCTGAGAAGTGTGGTGACGAACAAGAAGCAGGCAAACCAGAGCAGCCCCTCTCTCGCGAGGAAGTTGGTTCTCCATTCCACCGCCGCTCTGGCAAAGGCAATCAATACCAGCACCAAGGGAACAATCAGGCACAAAGTGACGGGATAGTAGTCAAGCGACCGATTCACCGCGGCACGCACGAACGGGTAGTGCTGCATCGACCAGTCGTCCGGCTTGACCCACCCCGGCAAGACCGCTCCCGTCCTCACGTAGAATAAGATCAGCCACGGCGCAACGAGCAGGCCCACGGGAATCATCGAGTAAAATGCCCACCGGATGCGTTCACTCCGTGGCCTCGCCGTTTGTGCAAACACACAATACAGCGCGACGGGGACGGCGATCAACGCCGTCAGTTTTGCCAAAGCCGCCAAACCGAGGGAAAGTCCTCCCGCAAGCAACGTGGCCCGCCGGAATCGCTCACGATCCGACGCGATAAACAAGCTGATCGCCATGGCGACAAGACCGGTAAGAATGCTGTCGATCCACAGTTTTCGGGAGAGAAAGTTCAACACCGGATCGACGCTCACCCCGAGCAGGGGCAACCAATACCGGGGCGATAGCGCCGTCAGAGTCTCGGCCTGCTTGCCGATCAAATGTTTTGCGATGACAGCCACAGCCAGAATGCATAGAAAGTGGCCCACCCAGGAGATCAGGACGGCCGACTGAGGCGACCCGAACACGACAAAGGGGACCAGAAGCGCCGGAAACAGCGGCGGATGATAAAACAAGGGGCGGTTGTACTGAAACGGCGAGAACAGGGAAAGCAATTCCGTGCCTTGAAGCGTGTAGCCATGCCCGCTCGCCAAGTTGGTGGCCAGTTGCCAATAGATGCGCTCGTCGTTTTCAGAATGAGAGAACTTCAAAGTCTGCAGCTTTAGGATGGCGGAAAAAACGATGAAGAGTCCTGCGACCAGAAAATAACTTCGTTCTAGGCGATGACGCATGTTCTCCTAAATCTCGTTCGTCTGCGTTGAAGTGTTCGCAATCTCCGCGTGCCTCCTGATTACCCGTCGACCAGTCATCATCCGTGCGGAACGTGCACTCATCGTGTTTTCTCCCTTCATGTCGGCGGACGTAGCGGTGGGCGGCAACTGAGCCGCGCGTGGGCGGCCATGAATCGGGCCACGCGTTTCGGGTCCACCGTGTTTGACCACAGACCGTCCACCTTGAAGTGCGAACCGATAATGAATCCGTCGGCGGCATTGTAAAATTTCGCCAGATTCTGCGCCGTTACGCCCGAGCCAAGATACACCGGGATTCGGCAATGGTTTTTCGCATCGCGAACGTCGGCCAGCGATGGCGGGTCGCCGGTCACCGTACCCGTGATAATCACGGCGTCGCCACGCATCATCTCGACCGCCTCAGCCGTCTTGCCCACGCTGATGTCGGACGTGATCGCGTGCGAACTGTGCTTCTTCTTTACATCGGCCCACACATGGACGCGGTCCGCCCCGATCTGCTTTCGGTAGCGGAGCAGGGAAGCGGCGGATGACTGGATAAACCCCTCGTCAGCGATATGGGCGAACGCGAAGCCTTCGACACGGACGAAATCCAGCCGCGCCGCGTGCGCGACAGCCACCGCTTCAACATTGGCCCCGGCCAGCACCTGAACGCCGCACGGCAGTCGGCTTGCGTCCTTCACCGCGCGGGCAATGACCGACATCACGGAAACGATTTCCGGGCCGACCGCGCCGCGCAGGTACGGTGTGTCGTGCATGTTCTCCAGCATGATCGCGTGCACACCCGACTCGCGGTAGATCTTCGCTTCGCGCAACGCCGTGGCTTCAATCTCGCGCACGCGGCGCCCGCCGGCGGGCGTGCCGGGCAACGCGTCCAGGTGGATCATGGCGATAACGGGTTTGGCAGACGAAAAAAGCGGATTCTTGGCAGGCATGGCGAATTCATTATACCGGGCCGCGCGACGAAGCCAAGCGCGTTGTCGCCCGTGAGTTCTCTCTTGTGAGCGCCGCCCCAACATGGTTTGCTTTTCGGGATGCCAGCACCGGCGACCATGCAAGCCAATACCGAGACCGATGGAACGATCATCCGTCGTCTGCTTGCCCTCAGTTGGCGGTACCGCTCGGGGTGCATCAAGGTTTTCGTTTACCAGTTCCTCCTCCTGGCGATGGGCCTCAGCGGCCTCGGGTTGACGGGTCTGGGCATTGATTGCATCCGCTACCAGATGCAGCCGACGGTGACCCCGCCCCATTGGCCGTTCGGGATCGCGCCGCCGACATCGTGGACGCCCATGAACGTGCTGGCAGCGATTGCCGGGGTGATGCTCGTGCTGGCCTTGCTGCGGTCGCTGCTGTCGTATGCCTACAGTATCGCGGTGGCGGTGCTGGTGGAACGTTACATCGTCGTCGAACTGCGGGCGCGCGTGTACGAGAAACTCCAGCGCCTCAGCTTTCGCTTCTACGACGCCAACGAGACGGGCTCGATCATCAACCGCGTGACGGGCGATTCGCGCGCCGTGGCGAACTTCGTCAACAACGTGCTGATGCAAAGCGTCATCATGGCCCTGTCGCTGGCCCTGTACCTGTCGTACATGCTGACGATCCATGCCCGGCTCACGCTCGCCTGTCTGGCGGTGGTGCCGCTGCTGTGGGTGGTGGCGGCGGCGTTTTCGCGCGTTGTGCAACCCCAGTACGTCCGCAACCGCGAGCTGGTGGACCGCATGGTCCTGCACATTGCCGAGACGGCGCAGGGGATCCAGACGATCAAAGGCTTCGCCCGCGAGCGGGAACAATACGAGATCTTCCAGGCGAGCAATGATGAGGTTCGCACCCAGCAGCAGAACATCTTCTGGCGTGTGAGCGTGTTCGTCCCCAGCATTGGTATGCTCACACAAGTCAGCATCTTCGTGCTGCTGCTCTACGGCGGGCATCTGGTCATCACCGGCGAACTGCCCCTCGGCACCGGCATGGTGGTGTTCGCGGGATTGCTGCAACAGTTTTCAGCGCAGATCTCGAACGTCGCCCAGATCGCCAACACCATTCAGCAAAGCCTGGTGGGAGCGCGGCGCGTGTTCGAGGTGCTCGATGCGCCGGTCGAAATCGTCAGTCCGCCGAAGCCGATACCGCTCCCGCGCGCCCGGGGGATGATCCGCTTTGAAAACGTCAGCTTCGGTTATGGCGGCTCGGACGATCCCGAACTGCGGGATGTCACGTTCGCGACGCAGCCCGGCGAGTGCCTGGCCATCCTCGGCGCGACGGGCTCGGGCAAGACCACGTTGTTGAGCCTGATCCCGCGCTTTTACGACCCGCAGCACGGGCGGGTGCTCGTGGACGAAACCGACGTCCGCCATCTCAACCTCGACGACCTGCGCCGCAACGTCGGCCTGGTGTTTCAGGAGAGCTTTCTTTTCAGCAACACCGTGGCCGCCAACATTGCCTTCGGGCATCCACACGCGAGCCGGGAGGAAATCGAGCGGGCTGCCCGGATCGCCGCGGCGCACGAGTTCATTGTCAAGTTGCCGAGGGGGTATGACACCTTGCTTGGGGAAGGCGGCAAGGATTTGTCGGGCGGCCAGCGCCAGCGTCTGGCCATCGCCCGCGCGCTCCTGCTCGACCCGGCGATCCTGTTGCTCGATGACCCGACGGCGGCGGTTGATCCCGATACGGAGAAAGAAATTCTGGCGGCGATCGAGAACGCGATGCACGGGCGCACGACGTTCATCGTTGCCAACCGCATCAGCACGTTGCGTCGCGCCCACCGCATCATCGTGCTGGAAGACGGGCGAATCGTCCAGGTCGGCACTCACGACGAATTGATGCGGGCCAGCGGTCCGTATCGGCGAACGGCGGAGGTCCAGTTTGCGGAGTAGGGGCAGGCGATGACGACCAAACCGACAGTCACGATCACGCACATTCGGCGCGAGCCGGATGATGAGGACGAGATCAGCCAGCGGCCGCTGGAGTTGGCGCTGATCTGGCGCATGTTCCGCTACACGAAACCGCATGCGCGCAAGCGCAACTGGCTGTTCGCGCTGGTCATCCTGCGGTCGATCCAGTTGCCGATGCTGGCGTGGGCGATGGGCGCGGTCATCAACGGGCCGATCTCGCGCCATGACCCGCGCGGCGTGATGTGGGGAGCAATCGGGTTTCTCGTGCTCGCCGCCGTCACCCAATTCTGTTTCCATTTCCGCCAGCGGCTGGCGCTGGAATTGGGCGAATCGGTCATTCAGGATTTGCGGCGCGACGTTTTCCAGCATCTGATCCGGATGCCGATGAGTTTCTACAATCGGACAAAAATCGGGCGCATCATCAGCCGGTATACGTCGGACGCGGAAGCGATGCGCGTCGGCTGGCAGGACGTATTTTTCATCACTGCCGTGCAAGCCGGCCAGATGATCATCTCGGCGCTGTTGATGATCTGGTACGACTGGGTGTTGTTCCTCGTCGTGCTGGCGATGGCGCCGTTTCTCGCGGTGCTGAACTACCATTTCCGCCGCACGCTCAGTTACGCCAACCGCCAGGTGCAGGAAAGCTGGAGCCGGGTGACGGCGACACTGGCCGAATCGGTCACGGGCATTCGCGTGACGCAGGGATTTGTCCGGCAGGACGTGAACGCGGGTCTGTTTGCCGACCTGATCAGGGACCATTCGGATTACAACCTCGGCGTGGCGCGGGCGTCGGGCGTGTTTTTGCCGATGCTGGAATTGAACAGCCAGGTGTTCGCCGCGGCGCTGATTGTGGTTGGCGGGTATCGCGTGTTGAGCCCCGCGATTCACATGAACGTGGGCACGCTCATTCAATTCTTCTTCCTGGCGAACATGTTTTTCAGTTCGGTCCAGCCCATCGGCCAGCAATTCAGCCAGGCCATGACCGCGATGGCGGGCGCCGAGCGCGTGTTTCGATTGCTCGATACCAAACCGGATTGGGAGGAACCGCCCGACGCCCGCGAGTTGCCGCGCCTGGACGGACGCGTCGAGTTCCGCAATGTGATTTTTAGCTACGTCGCGGACCGGCCCGCGATCAACGACATGAGCTTCGTCGCCGAGCCCGGGCAGACCGTGGCGCTCGTTGGGCATACGGGCAGCGGCAAGAGTTCGATGGTCAATCTCATCACGAAATTCTATCTACCCCAGACCGGGCAGGCGCTTATCGACGGCTTCGACACGCGCGGCATCCGCGGGGACTCGTTGCATCGGCAGATGGGGATTGTCAGCCAGCAGAACTTCCTGTTCACGGGCACGGTGATGGCCAACATCCGCTTCGCGCGCCCGGCGGCGACGGATGAAGAAGTCGTCGATGCCGTCCGTAAACTGGATTTTCTCGATGTGATCGGGTCGCTGTCCGCCGGGTTTTCGACGCAGGTCGGGGAGCGCGGCGCGAATCTGTCGCTCGGCGAACGGCAACTGGTCTGTTTCGCGCGGGCGATGCTGGCAAACCCGCGGATTCTGATTCTGGACGAGGCGACGAGTTCGGTCGACGCGATGACCGAAGCGCGCATCCAGCGGGCGTTGACGCGGTTGTTGCAGGGTCGCACGAGTTTCGTCGTCGCCCATCGGCTCAGCACGATCCGCCACGCCGACCTGGTGCTGGTGCTCGACCACGGCAAAATCGTCGAGCGGGGGACACACCGGCAACTTCTCGCCGCCGACGGCGCCTACGCCGAGTTGTACCGGCAGTTCGTCAGGAGTTGAGAAAAGAACTGGCAGCCACGTTGTTCAAGGAGGTGGTCGTTGGGGCCCCTCTGGCAGCTTTAATAGGGCAGCGGCCGGTCTGGTTCACAACTTCTTTGCCGTGGTCGGGTGCGTGCTCCTCAGCCGGATAGGATGCTTCGACAAGCCCCGAAGACCTTCGAAGGGAACTCAGGACAAACTCTGCCGAGAAACAGCCCAGCTCGATGGATTCGTCTCGATTCGGGCGTAGTCCGCCGGGATTCCCTAACGAACCATCCAGGGGATGACGTAGGCATAGAGCGTCGTCACCACGCCGATCATGCAAACGAGCAGGACGCTGTGCCAGAACGTGAATCGGAAGAGCTGGGATTCTTCCGACGGTTTCATGCCGGTGGCGGCAGCGGCGACGGCGATGCTTTGCACGCTGATCATCTTGCCCATCACGCCACCGGTGGAATTGGCGGCGGCGGTCAGGATCGGGTTCAGGCCAATCTGCCGGGCCGCGGTCGTTTGCAGGTTGCCGAAGAGAGCGTTGCTGGACGCATCCGAGCCGCACAGGAACACGCCCATCCACCCGAGTAACGGGCTAAAGAACGAAAACAGGCGGCCGGTTCCCGCAAACGCGAGTCCGAGCGAGGAGGTCGCGCCGGAGTAATTCATCAGGAACGCCAGTCCCAGCACCGAAGCGATGGCCACCAGCGGCAGGAACATCTGTCGGAACGTGCTGACGAATACCCGAACGAATCGGGCTGGCGACAGACCGGCAAAGAGGGCCGCCAGCACACTGGCGATCAGGCAGGCCGTGCCCGGGCTGGCGAGCCAATCGAGATTGTATTTCGCGTCGTACGGCGACGCCGTCGCCACCACCGGTGGCATCCGCATCACGAGTTCATGAAGAGCCGGCCATGCGATGGAGATGCTGGTCCTGACGAGCACGGCCTTGAACGCCGGCAGGCCCCAGCACAAGACGCAACCCGCCAACAGCGCGTACGGCAACCAAGCCCGAAAGATTTCCGAGGCGGTGTAGCGGGTGGTCGGCGCCGCTGTCGTGACCGTCGCGTCGGCGGGAATGCATTCTTTCGGCTGCCAGATCTTAAACAACAGGACCAGACTCGCAATGGCCGTGATGGCGGCCAAGATGTCGGTCAATTCCGGTCCGATCAGGTTGGACACCGTCACCTGCACGACGGCGAACGACACGCCGCAGGTCAGGGCGGCGGGCAGCACGCCGCGCAGCCCTTTCCGGCCCGCAACGAGCACGACCATGTAGGCCGGCACGCAGAGAGAAAGCGGCGCGCTGATTCGGCCCGCGGTGGCGCTGAGGCTGGCGAGCGGCAGATCCGTGGCTTTGGCGAGCGTGAGGATGGGCAGACCGATGGCCCCGAATGCGACGGGAGCGGTGTTAGCCAGCAAGCAGATCCCCGCGGCCTTGAGACGGTTAAACCCCATGCCCGTGAGCATGGCGGCGCAGACGGCAACGGGAACGCCCGAGCCGGCGGCCCCTTCGATGAACGCGCCAAACGCGAACGCAATCAACAACGCCTGCAACCGGCAGTCGCTGGTCAACATCGCCAGCGAATTCTTGATCACCTCAAACTGTCCGGTCTCGATCGTGACCCGATACAGGAGGACCGCATTGAACGTGATCCAACCGATCGGGAGCAGACCGAACGCCATCCCCAACAGCGCTGCGGAAAAGATCCTGGCGGGCGGCATCCGATACACCAGCCAAACCATGAGAATCGCCGTGACCAGGCTGACGATGGCCGATATCCACGCCGGTTTCCGCCGGATCGCCAGCAAAAACAACAGCACGAGCATCGGCACCGAGGCGAACAGAGCCGACCACCCGATGCTGTGCGCCACCGGCGTGTAATCCTGTTGCCACATGCGGTTTCTATCGCTCCGGGGTCAGCAGACGCAGCGCTTCGGACTCGATGTGGTCGACCGAGATTCCGTACTTGCGCAGCAGGGCGTCGTAGGCGCCCGATTCCGTAAACGTGTCTTCAATCCCGATCATGCTCATCCTCGCGGGCGCGCGCCGCGCCAAGACTTCGGCAACAGCGCTTCCCAAACCGCCGTGGATGGTGTGTTCTTCAACCGTCAGGATCTTGCCGGTCTTGCGCGCCGAGGCGGCCAGAGCCTCGGCGTCGATCGGCTTGATCGTCGACACTTCCAACAGGTCAACCGAGACGCCCTTTTGGGCGAGACGGTCGGCGGCTTCGATGGCCATGCTCGTCGGGACGCCGCACACGGCGATAGTGAGATCGTTGCCGTCCCTGAGCTTGCGGACTTTGCCGATTTCGAGTGGAGGCGCGCCGGCGAAAAGCACCGGGGTGGGATTCCGGCAGATGCGGATGTATGCGGGGCCATCGCGGCGCAGGGCGGCGGCGAGGGCCTGGCGCAATTCGATTCCATCGCCCGGAACGACAACGGTCATCTTCGGCATCGCCCGCATGACCGCGATGTCGAGGATCGACTGATGGCTGGCGCCGTCATACGAATCCGAAAGCCCGGCGTAATTGCCGGCCAAAACGACCGGCAGTTTGTTGTAGCAAACAATGTTTCGTATCTGATCGGCGGCCTTCAGGGTGAGGAACAAGGCAAAGGTGCTGACGACCGGCCGCAACCCGCAGGTCGCCACGCCCGCGGCGATGTCCACCATGTTCGCTTCGGCCACGCCGACGTTGAAGAACCGGTTTGGGTGCTGTTTTCCAAACGCCGCGGTGCGCGTGCTCGTGGACACATCGGCATCGAAAACAACCATCTCGGGAAAATCCGGTGCCAGCGCAACCAGCGCTTCACCGAACGCGTCCCGCATGGCCACGGTTGGGGCGTTCACGGCAACGCCTCCAATGTTTGGAGCAGTTCCTGTCTCGCTTTGGCGTAGGTGGCGTCGTCGATCGGCGCGCCGTGCCAGTGGGCGTTGTCTTCCATGAACGACACGCCCCGTCCCTTGTGCGTTTTGTAGATCACGGCGACCGGCCATTGGCGCTGGTCCTTGACCCAATCGAACGACTCGAGCACGGCGGCGACATTGTGGCCGTCGTAAACGGTGGGCGCGACGTTCCAATTGAAGGCGCGGAGTTTCTCCGGCAACGGATCCATGGGCATGATCTGATCGCTGGGGCCGTCGAGTTGGACCTTGTTGTAGTCAATCAGCGCGACCAGGCGTTCCGGTTTGAATTTCGCCGCGGCCATGATCGCTTCCCACGTCTGGCCTTCGTTCAGGTCCCCATCGCCCAGCAGCACGTAGGTCCAGTAACGTTTCCCGAGCAACCGCGCCGCGAGCGCCATGCCCAAGGCCACCGAGGCCCCGTGTCCCAACGCGCCGGTGGACATCTCGACTCCCGGGGTCTTCAACATGCACGGATGCCCTTGCAGCCGGCTGTCGATCTGACGGAAGGTCTTCAGTTCGTCGATGGGAAAATACCCGCGGTGAGCCAACACGGTGTAGAGCATGCAAGAGGCGTGACCTTTGCTGACCACGAGCCGGTCGCGGTCCGGCCAACGCGGTTCTTCGGGATGGACGTTCATCGCGTCGAAATAAAGCGCCACTAGCAACTCGGCTGCCGACGCTGCCCCGCCCCAGTGGCCGGTGCCTTTCTCGTGCAGAATATCCAGCACAGTAAGGCGAAATTCCTGCGCCAGAACCTGGAGCATCGCGGCTTTCTCTTTCCGATCCTTCTCCCGGAGTACCGCCCGGGGATCGCGATGTGTCCTGGCCTGCATCCCGCGCCCGCCTCAATTGACGACGTTGATCGGCTTGCCCGCCAAAAAGGCGGCCACGTTTTCAGCGGTGACCTGCATCAACCGGCGGCGCGCGGCGAGCACCGCCCAGGCGATGTGCGGCGTGATCGTGATGTTCGGCGCTTTCAGCAGCGGGTTATCCGGGGAAATCGGCTCGGTCGTGATGACGTCCAGCGCCGCGCCGGCGAGTTTACCCTGCCGCAACGCCTCGGCGAGGTCAGCGTCGTTCACGAGCGGGCCGCGCGATGTGTTGATGAGATAGGCCGTGTGTTTCATGCGTCCGAGCAGCGCCTTGTTGATCATGCCGGTGTTCTCGGGAGTAAGATTGCAATGCAACGTCACCACATCGGATTCGGCAAACAACTCCGGCACCTCGCGCCAGGCGACGGGATACGACGGCAGGTTGCCGCGGAAGACGTCGTTGGCCACGACTTTCATCTTGAAACCCGCGGCGATTTCGCCGACGCGCCGGCCGATGCGTCCGAATCCGACAATGCCGAGGGTTTGGCCGGCCACTTCGGTCAGCGGCGTCCGCCAGAAGGACCATTCCGCCTTCGACCACTCGCCTTGTTTGATCAGGTCACTGTGCAACTGCGGCTGACGATAGAAATTCAGCAGCAGGGCGAACACGTACTCGGCCACGGCATCGGTGGCGTAGGTCGGCACGTTGGCGACGGCGATGCCGCGCGCCCTGGCGGCCTTCACGTCCACGACGTTGTAGCCGGTGGCGAGGACGCTGATGAATTTCAGCCTGGGCAACTTGGCGAGGGTGTCGGCGGACAGCGGCGCCTTGTTGGTGAGAATGATCTCGGCGTCTTTCGCGCGTTCGACGATGAGGTCGCCCGACGTGCGATCGTGGCAGACGAACGTGCCGAGCTTGGCGACCTCATCCCACGGATTATCGCCGGGATTGAGTGTATAACCGTCCAGGACAGTGATTTTCATGGTTATGGGAGGGTGAGCTTCGCCCACGCCTCGAGCAGTTTGCGTTTGGAGGCGGCGATCATGACGGTCGAGTCCTCGTCGCCCACGGGTTTGATTTCAAACGACACGGCCCCGCGTCGCGAGCCGTCAGCCCGCAGGTACCCAACGGCGAACAGTTCGCGCAGGAAGGCGACAATCTCGGGCACGTCGTTGGCGCTGCCCGGGTAACCGAAACGCGGATGCTGGTCGCCCCAGGCCGGGTCCTGCCGATCCTTGAAGTAGGCGTTGCCGATGTGGATATGGGCGATGTGTTCGCGAACGGGTTGCAGAGCCTGGGCGGGGGATTCACTGAGAAGCGGGATGTGACTCAGATCGACCAGCAGCCCGAAGTTCTTGCAGGACCGTTTGACGCGCGCGGCGATTTCGCGGGCGGTGCTGGCGGGACCGATCAGGCATTTCTTGTCGATGTCGCGGTCGAAGACTTCCAGCACGATGTTGCAGTTGGATTTCGCGGCGTGGCGGCAAAGTTCCACCAGGGAGTTCTCCAATCGGTCCATGGCGGCGGGCCGTTCCGCGGGGGCGGCGTCGCTGCCGCTGAGGAGGCCGACATCGCGGATGCCCATCTCGGCGGCGTCATCGACGGCGTGTTTGATTTCCTCGATGGCGCGGCGGCGGGCAGCTTCGTCGGCACTGTTCAGATCGAGTTTTTGCGTGAGCAACCGGGGTTGGCCGCCGTACTTGACCTCGACGCCGGCAGTGGCCAGGAGCGATTTCACTTTTGCGCGCACCGCCGGGTCTTTGATCCAGGATATCTCGATCACCTCGAAGAAATCGTCCGCCAGAATCTGTCGGCAGGTATCGAGGATCGGGCCTTCGCCTTTCATCGTGGACGGGAAGGCCATGAAATGGATGAGGCCGGGGCGGATGACATGGTGGAGTGGAATATTCATGCGATGTCCTTTGCGGCGCGAACTGTAACAACTGAGAGACCCGTCAACAAGCTTTGTAGTTTGGGCTACTTCGGCTCGATCGCGATCGCCCACAGGTCGGTCTTGCCCAGGTTATGGCCGACGTGGGTCGTGGCGTGCCGCCAGGCGATCTCGCCGGTTTTCAAGGTGGAGGTTTCTCTTCGGCCATCGGGCATCTCGTGTTGCAGCTCCGCTCCTGAGAGACAGACCACCACGCGGTCATGATGGGAATGCAGGGGTTCACTCTTTCCGGCACCCATCCGGATGTCGTACACCCGCCCATACTGGTTCTCGAAAAGCAGCTTGTAGTCCGGCGCCAACCCCGCCGTGCCCCATGTTTCGGAACCGCCCTTTCCGAGATACTCGGTCTGCACGATCCGCAACACCGAAGAACCGGTGTTCTTTACAGTCCCGGCTTGCGCCGGCCGAAACACGGTCTCGCCGCGCCCGACACTCTCCGTACGCGGCACCCCCGCCTTCAGCGTTACTTCAATCGATCCGTCGTCAAGGTAAACCGCCACGCTGGCCCGGTTGACGGGCAACGACACCGCCTCCCCCGGCGCCAGGGCCTGCTCGACGACCAGCACCTTTTCATTCCGCACCTTCTCGGTCTGGGTGACGGCCAACGCACCGGCCACGGGTAACAGAACCAGGCCAAGTCCGCAAAACCAATTCCGTATATTCATGTGAACCCCTCCTGATGAGTTCGGTTGTTGCCAGAATCGCCGCGGCTACTCGGGCAACGTGTAATTTTTCAGATATTCCGGTGTCGCCTGACGGTCCCAATTCGGCCAGTCCCTACCGTGAAAGTACAGCATGCGTTCCCGCATGGTCGAATCTCCGTCGAAACCTCATGATTCATTTAACTGCTTGTTGAGCCATACCCATAGTGGGCCGAGTCTGCCAGACTTCGCGCGATGCGGCCAGCGCTTTTGCGCCGAGCCGCACCCAAGGGCACCACAAGATTTCGCGATTGTGACAGGCAAAATGAAGCTGGCGGAGGGGGGCGAGATTCGACCTGGCCGGACGTTGCTTGACATTTTCTACGTGGTAACCACCCCGTTACGTCTCGACAAAGCCCGCCGTTTGTGCTGAGATCCTGCCAGCTAGGGAAGGGAGATCGCGTGCATGCTTTCCGCATGAGACGGGTGAAGTGAGACCGATTACGCGTGCGCTGCTGCTGGAGTTGGTGGGGATAGGGGATTCTGTTGCCCGAACAAATCGTCGGATCAGTCCTGCCCGGGACTCAGGGACGATTACACCAAGCGGTCATTGCGAGTCGCGCCATCGACAAACGGCCCGACGGATAGCCCCGCAAACTTTTACATATCTTTTACATGACAAATCCCTGAACGGCCATAGACTCATTACGCGCGCAAGAGCACGCATGAAAGGAGATCATGAAGCTGCAAACTGCGCTGTTGCCGGTTGGTTTACTGCGTGAGGGCGGTGAAGTCAGAGCAATCACCTGTGCGATGTTGCTGCTGGTGCTGGTGGGGTCGGGGGTTTCTGTTGCCCAAACCAATAGTTGGAACAGTCCAACCCGGGGATATTGGGACGATTACACCAAGTGGTCATTGAATGCCAGGCCGTCGACAAACGGCCAGACGCTCATCCTCATCGCCACGAACACGACCCTAGAGGTGACCATTGATTCCTACACCGCGGACAACTACCCGAACTCGATGATTGTGAGCGATCTGGTCGTCTCGTCTCTCGGCGTTGCGACCGATACACTCGAATTGTCCGAGGCGGGAACGACCACGCCCCTACAAGTTCTCGACACGCTCATCGTGACCAATGGCGGCGCATTGTATCTCGGCGACTCGGCGTTGTCCGTCGAGGGAGGGACGAACAGCGGATTCAGCGTGGACGGATCGGTCTTCATGGAAGGCAACAGCGTGCTGGATGTCACGCCATTGTTCTGCGTCGGGCTCGACTCGAACGCGCTGGGCAGCATTACCATTACGGGCGGTCAATTGTTGATGAGCGAGGGGGCCATCGGCATCAACAGTGCTGGCCAGATGATTATCTCCAATGCCCAAGTCAACGCGACGAATGACGTTTTCGTTGGATTGGGAGGCGGTTCGCAGGGCGCGCTCACGGTGTCGGCGGGCACCTACATTACGGCGCCCTTGTGCCGGCTGCTGGTGGGAATGGAGACGGGGTCGGTCGGTGCGGTGACGGTGAACGGCGGCAGCCTGGTGGAGACGAATTCCTTCATCACGATGATTGGCGACTATGGGGCGGGTCAGTTCAACGTACTGAGTGGCACGGCCATTCTCAGCGCGGTCGAAGTCGGCGGCGATAACGGCTCGCAGGGGACATTGACCGTGGCAGGCGGGGTGACCATGGTGCAAGGATTGATGGCGATCGGGTGCAGTTCCGGCGCGACCGGCACGGTGTGGGTGACGGGCGGACAATTGGTGCAGACCAACACCTATGTCGGGCCATCGAACACGATCAGCTTTATGCCGACATCCGTCGGCCAGTTCGGGAACGGGCTGCTGACGGTATCAAACGGCACGTGGCTGGGCGGCTCGATGATGGCGGGCGAGCAGTCGAACGCCATGGGCACGGTGACCCTGAACGGGGGAACGATGACGCTGTACACGAAGCTCGTCCTCGGCAATTGTTCCACGGGCGGGATCGGCGTGGTGAACGTGGCCGGCGGCAGCTTGTACGTCACCAACGCCGCGCACAATGCTGTCATTTACCTGAACAATGGCGAACTGAACCTCAGCGGTGGCCTGCTGCAGGCGGACATCCTGGTCATGACCAATGTCTGCGGCTCGTACATGAGTAGCGGCGGGACACTGGTCCTCGGAAACCTCGTCGACGGCATCCCGACCGCGTGGAAGCTGCAATACGGCTTCAACCCGCTGGATCCCACCCTGGCTGGCAAGGACCTCGATGGCACGGGATTTACCGTCCTCCAGGATTATCTGGCTGGCCTTGACCCGACCAACAGCGCTTCGGTGTTCCGTATCACGTCGATCCAGCCATCGGGGAACGGCATGGCGATCACGTGGTCGGTTGTCACGGGCAAGACGTACGCGGTCCAGGTGACGACCAATTCGCCGTCGAGCGGCTATACGAATCTCGTTACCATGGCCGTGCCCGCCTCGCCGATGATCACGCAGACAAACTATGTGGACGCGGGCGCCGCCACCAACAGCGGGCCGCGCTTTTACCGAGTCAAACTGGTCACGTCACCGTAAACAGGGAGACGAAACCATGCACACCATGAAAAATCGAGACAATGTCCGCAACGCGGGGTTTACCCTGACCGAATTGCTCGTGCTGGTGGGGGTGGGGGCGTTGCTGTCGGGCGTGCTGCTGGCGGATTTCAGCCAGACCCGGTCGGAGTTGTTGCGGGACGCGTGTGCCGCCAACATGAAACAGTGGGGCCTGGCCTTTCGCATGTACGCGAATGATTACAACGGGACATTTTACTACGATTCGGCGGGAGGGGGTTTTGATGACGCCACTGCTCCGCTTCGGTCGTATATTGCGGGTTCCAATATTGTGGGTTCCAACCTCTCGACAACAATACGCACCCTGAGAGTCTGTCCGTCACGTCTCGGGCAAGTCAACCTGTTTGGGAGCGCTTACGTTCACAGCTACTCGATGCCGATCGGTTTGGTCCACTACAAAGGGGGCTTTATCGCAGCGAATTCAAGTGTCAGTCCTTTTTACGGGAACTCCATTGCTCCCTATTGGCCTAATCTAAAGTGGGTGACGCAGCCCGCGCAATACCTGTTGCTGTTCGAGTCGAACGGAAACACGTTGCAGTGCGGCGGCTTGGTAGGGGCGGTGTCGACAGGTACAAGTGCCGATCCACTGCCAGCCATCGATCGGCATGGTGGGGCGGTGAATTGCCTGTTCGGAGACTTCCACGTCGAGTTTGTCTCCGCGCAGACGCTCACAAACCAGGACGCGATGGGCTGTGACTACCCACAACCTGATCCGTGGTTCGTCCTGAATTAGCCGGATTCTCAATATGACCGCACGAACGACAGATACGCGATACGGCAGGGCCGGAAGCCCGGGGTTTACCCTGACCGAATTGCTGGTGCTGGTGGGGGTGGGGGCGCTGCTCTCGGGCGGGTTACTGGCGGATTTCAGCCAGACCCGGTCGGAGTTGTTGCGGGACGCGTGCGCCGCCAACATGAAACAGTGGGGCTTGGCCTTTCGCATGTACGCCAATGATTACAACGGGACATTTTTCTACGATTCGGGTGGATTGCATTTCAGTGACTCCTCTACTCCCCTTAGATCGTATATTGGTGGTTCGGATCCCACGACAACATTGCGCAAGATGAGGGTCTGTCCGTCACGCCTCGGGCAAGTCAACCTGAATGGGCCCACAGGGATTGTCAGCTACCAGATGCCGGTCGGCATCGTCCGCTACAAAGGGGGCTTTATCAACGCGGATCAATCTGCCAGTCCTTTTTACGGGAACGCCCAGGATCCCTATTGGCCCAATCTAAAGTGGGTGACGCAGCCCGCGCATTACCTGTTGTTGATCGAGTCGAACGGAAACACGTTGCATTGCGGCGGCTTGGTAGTGGCGGCGATGACAACAGGTACAAGTGTTGATCCACTGCCACCCATCGACCGGCATGGTGGAGCGGTGAATTGCCTGTTCGGAGACTTCCACGTCGAGTTTGTCTCCGCGCAGACGCTCACAAACCAGGACGCGATGGGCTGCGGCCCCTCACCACCCGATCCGTGGTTTCTCCTGAATTAGCGGGATATTGGCGGAGGGGGCGAGATTCGAACTCGCGAGACCAACCAAGCTGCACAAATTGCGCATTTCCAAAGAAACGTGACACCAGAGAACGCTCTTGACGGGGATGGATGTTATGATGATCTGTTATGACACAACAAACAAAGATTATTCCCAATGGCCAGTTCCGTGACGATGTTGACGAGGAAAGCCGTCCAGCCGTCCTGCTTTATTTCGGATTGTCGTGTACAGACGCACCATCCAGTTTTTCCGCTTTCGTTGCGTCCTTGTCAGTGGCAGGATTCGTGACCGAAGGAGATGCATGATTATGAGCTTGCTCAAGATGATCGACGAGATCGACGCCCTGATCACCAACGGTACAAAGCCAGCTGCGATTAAGGCGAAGCTTTATGCGCTGAGAGAGCAAGCGCAAGCGTTGGATGGCGAGCTTTCGACGACGAAGGCAAAGTATGATCAGCTTGAGGCGAGGCACAACAAAGCGGTTGCGGATCGGCAAAAAGTTGAGGCGGATTTGAAGCAGCAAATAGCGGCACTGAAGGAAGCTCAGTCTCCACCAGTGGCGGCGTCAGGAGCGCCTGGCGATTTGAACGAAGTTGAAGTGAAGATTCTGCAATTGGTGTCTCAGAGGGCAGGGATTGGAGCCGGTCTCATCGGTCATCACCTCCAAATCAGCCGAACCAAGGCCGAATATCTCGCCGACAAGCTTGTATCGGACGGCTATCTCCATGACCTCATTTTCTTGGGCCAGCCAAAGGAGTATGAATTGGAAGAAAGAGGCAGGGAGTATTTGGTGAGGCATGGGCTGGCCTAAGAAGGCGTTTTCAAATTAGGACAACGCCAGACATTTCATCGGGTGATTTTGTAGTGTGGAAACCATCACAGGATCAGCCGGCCCACCGCTCACCGAACACGGACAGGATACCGAAACCGCTCCTGCACACCTGCGGACAACCCCGAACGCAGGCGGACTTGTTATGAAAGTGTGTTATGACAACTGGCCGCCTACTCATTTGGATCACGAAAGATCACATATTTACCAGGACAAATGAAGTTGGCGGAGGGGGCGAGATTCGAACTCGCGAGGGCCTTTGCAGACCCCACACGCTTTCCAGGCGTGCGCATTAGACCACTCTGCCACCCCTCCGAGTGCTGGGAGTGGATTGAGATTACTCTGGCGGTTGTTTTGGCGCAAGCTTGCTGTCGGTCAATGCCTGCAGGAGCCATTCCTCCTCGAGCGGGCTGAGGTTGAACCGCACCGCGGTCTTCTCAATGGCCTCGAGTTTGCTCATCGCGGGATGTTCCCGGCGCAAGGTGTTCAACCAATCCAGCGCTTTCGCGCGTTTCTCCGCTTGCTCCTTGCTCATGGCGTGTCCGTGGCGCCGTTACGGGGGGCGGTCGAACCCGAGGCGCGCAGCAATCGGTCGCGCACGGCGAGGCCAAGCCCGCGTGTCGGCGGCAGGATGGCCAGGATTACGTCGGCCCGTTGCGCGTCGGCGTCGCGCATTTGATCGAACAGCGTTTGCGCATAGAGCCGGCTGTCACCGTAGTTCGCCAGAATATAAAAGGTCTTTCCCTCCCGTTTCAATTGCTCGACGCGACGTTTGAGGGCGATCACGATTTCGTTCCCCTCGCCATCGAGCAATTCGACGCGGGCGCGCGGGGCGTAGTGCTTGAGGGACATGCCGGGAGCGGCCAGACCCGCCCGCGCGGTTTCGTCCTCGACGACGGACGCCAGATGCACTTCGCCGATGACCTTCTCCAATTCCTCACGGGGCACACCGCCGGGACGGAGGATTGCGGGCGGCGATTGCGTGAGGTCGAGGACGGTGGATTCGACGCCCATCGGGGTCGGTCCCGCGTCCAAAATCATGTCCACGCGATTGGCCAGGTCGTCGAGGACGTGCTCGGCTCGGGTGGGACTGGGGCGGCCAAACCGGTTGGCACTGGGCGCGGCAATCGGGGCGCCGGTCGCCTTCAACAATGCCGCCGCCACGGGGTGCCACGGCATGCGCAGGGCGACGGTCGGACGATGCGCGGTGACTTCGCCGGGAACCTGGTCGTCCTTTTCGACGACGAGGGTCAACGGTCCGGGCCAGAACCGGCTGGCGAGCAATTCGAACGACGGCAGCAACCGTTTCATCAGCGGCCGGGCCATCGTCATGTCGCGCACGTGGACGATGAGCGGGTCCCAGTCGGGGCGCTCTTTGGCGGCAAAAATCTTGTGGATGGCCTTCAGGTTGAGGGCCAGCGCGCCGAGTCCGTACACCGTTTCGGTGGGGAAGGCGACGAGTCCGCCCCCGCGCAGAATGGTCGCGGCGCGCTCGATGAGTTCGGGCTGCGGCGATTGAGGGTCAATGGGGACGATGTTGTTCATTCGTCGCCGAAACAACTGCCAATCGACCGGGCCATGCGAATGGCCTGCGAGTGTGGCAGGACGAGGCGGGGAGCGTGGCCGGGGATCGACAGGGGCACGCTGGTGATCGTGTCGCCGCGCAGGCTGACCATGCGATTGAACTTACCCGCGGCCACCATCTCGACCGCGGCGGTTGCAAACCGCGTGGCGAGGAACCGGTCGAAGGGTGTGGGCGTGCCACCGCGTTGGAGGTGGCCGAGGATGGTGTAGCGGGTTTCGAGGCCGGTGCGTCCTTCGATTTGCCTGGCGAGGATGGCGCTAATGCCACCCAAACGAACGGCCTCGGGCGAGCCGGCAATGCGATCGCGAACGACCACATTCCCGTCGACCGCGCGGGCGCCCTCGGACATGACGACGATGCTGAACCGTTTGCCGCTACGGTTGCGTTCCATGATTTTGCCGCAGATGGAGTCGAGCCGATAGGGGATTTCGGGAATCAGGATCACGTCGCCACCGCCGGCGACACCGGCGGTGAGCGCGAGCCAGCCGGCGGTGCGGCCCATGACTTCGAGGACCATGACACGATGATGGGAGGCGGCGGTGGAGTGAAGTTTGTCGACGGCTTCGGTGGCGGTGGTGACGGCGGTGTTGAACCCGAACGTGAGATCGGTGCCACGCACGTCGTTGTCGATGGTTTTCGGAACGCCAACGATGCGCAGGCCGAGTCGGGACATTTTGTGGGAGCACTGGAGGGTGCCATCGCCGCCGACGGCGATCAGCGCGTCCAGCTTGAGCCGGCGGTAATTGCGGACGACGTCGCCGGAGGCGTCCCGGGTGCGTTCCGGCTGGCGGTGATTGTCGACATAGCAAAAGGGGTTATCACGGTTCGTGGTGCCGAGGATCGTGCCACCCTGGGTGAGGATGCCGGAAACGTCGTTCCAGTGGAGCCATTTGCCTTTGCCGCGCACGAGCCCGCGAAACGCGTCGTAGAAGCCAAACACCCGGATGCCATGGTTATTCATCGCCGCCTTCACGACCCCGCGGACGACGGCGTTCAGGCCGGGCGCATCACCACCGCCGGTTAACAGTCCGATTCGCTGGATTTGTTTCACGGGTGGCAGTGTGGCACAGCCCAAGGATGGTGAGAAGCAGGTTTTTCTTGCGGGCACTGGCGCGGCGTGGAACACTGGGCGGCACTTGCCCCATGAAGAATACGGCCATTTTACTGATCGATTGTCCCGACCAAAAAGGGATTGTGGCGTCGGTGTCGGAATTCCTGTTTCGCCACCAAGCGAACATCCTGCACGCCGACCAGCATCAGGACAGCGATCGGGGGCTGTTCCTGACCCGTGTGGAATGGGACCTGACGGGGTTTGGCCTGGCCATCGCGGACTTTGGAAAGGCGTTTGCGCCCATCGCGGAGAAATTCCGGATGCGATGGCGGCTGGAGTTGTCGTCGAAGCGTCAGCGCGCAGCCATTTTTGTGTCGAAGTACGACCATTGCCTGGCGGATTTGCTCTACCGGCACGAGAGCGGGGAACTGGAGTGCGAGATCCCGCTCATCATCAGCAACCATCGCGAGGCGGAACGCCTGGCCGGGTTTCACCGGATCCCGTTTCATATGATCGCCGTGAAGGAGCTCGGCAAGGCGGAGGCGGAGCGGCGGGAACTGGCGTTGCTGACGGAGAACGCGATCGACCTCGTGGTGCTGGCGCGGTACATGCAGATTTTGTCGGCTGGGTTTGTGGGGCAATACCCGCAGCGGATCATCAACGTGCATCATTCCTTCCTGCCGGCGTTCAGTGGGGCGCGCCCGTACCAGCGCGCGTTCGAGCGCGGCGTGAAATTGATCGGCGCGACCAGTCATTATGTGACGGAGACGCTGGACGAGGGGCCGATCATCGAGCAGGACGTCGTGCGCATTTCCCACCGCGACCAGTTGGAGGATCTGGTGCAAAAGGGGCGCGACCTGGAGAAGGTCGTGTTGTCGCGCGCGGTGCGCTGGCACATCGAGCACCGGATTCTGGTCTACGCGAAGAAAACGGTCGTGTTCGACTAGGCGCCGACGGTGAACTGTCCGCTGGGAAGAACCTGCCGCCGGTCAGGCGCGTTTTTGTCGCGTACGACGCCGGGCGTTCAACTTTGACAGGCGACGGCTGGCATCTCCATGGATAATTCTCAGGGGGAATGGGCGTCACGACTTGTCCCGGATCCATGGTTTCCCCCGAAAACACTGGCATTTTGGTGGTGGGAGCGATGATGGCGCAAAGGCCGTCGGCGGAGCGAGATTGGGTGGAAGGTTGTGGATTCTTTCTGGCATTGCGGGTGCTCTACGTAAAGCATCTGTATGGTATCCAAGGCTACACGTGCGCGAAGCAAACACCTCCTAGTCGTCGAAGACGATGAAGCGGCTGGCGAACTGGTGTGCGACGCGCTCAAGGACGCGGGCTTCAAGACGCACTGGGAGAAGGACGGCATTGATGCGCTGAATTATATCCTCGAATCGAGGCCCGACGGGATTGTGTTGGATCTGCTGCTTCCCCGGCTGAACGGGTTCGAGATTTGCAGCATGGTGCGCAAGAGCCGGTCGATCCAGTGGACACCGATCATCATGATGTCGGGCCGCGTCGAGCACCACGACAAAATGCAGGCATTCGAACTGGGCGCCGACGACTACGTGAGCAAGCCGTTCCGGCTCGAAGAGCTGGTCGCGCGCGTCGAAGCCGTGCTCCATCGCAACTCCGGGCGAAACGAACCCACGCCGTTTGCCGGATCGTATAACAACTGACGATCCCGGCGTCTGCCGGTATTCCCCCATCCGATTCCGTGTATCCGCCTTCGTGCGGCGCACCACGCCGCGGCAACCGTCGCTCCGAGCGTCGAGCCAATGTTGGTACGCCCGAGGTGAGCAAGTTAGAACCCTCGACGGCTTGATCGACTGGCTCCGCCAACTGTGGAAGTTGCATGACGTATTTGCAGCGGACCCAGCGGTAGCAGCGATGTTTGCTGGCTAAAGTGCC
>JBEKBH010000013.1:0-119141 GCA_050015495.1 Verrucomicrobiia bacterium | reverse complement strand
CAGAGCAATATCAAGGCGGGCGTAACCCCAAAGTACAGGTAGAGCTTGCCCTTGTAATAGCTCAGATCGTGCAAATGGTCGGGCCCGGTGCGAAAGCGGGCATTGGCCGCTGAATCGTAGGGGTCGGCGAGCTGGATGAATCCGGGCGGCACAACTTTTTTCAAGTTGAGCTGGCCGGCGCGAAAACCCTGCACCAACAAATTGTAGTAACTGTCAGCCGCATTCGGGCTCAAGGATTCCCAAGCAGCCGAGCGGGCCACGCACGCATAAACCCCGATGACCAGCGCGCACACGGCGGCCAATGATCTCCACGCGTTCTTCATTAGGCCATACCGACCAGCCCCGCGTACTGTTGTCGCAAAGTCATCATCCGCGTGATGACATTTTATACACTTCTCCAGTCGAACACACGCGCTTTGTCGAGCGAGGAACCGCCAAGGGCTTGCCCGCCGTCGGCACGTGTCGTCGGACTCCGCTTACTGGCCAGCTTGCAAGCGCGCGAGGGCGTTCCGCGCCTCGGGGTAATCGGGCTTGATCCGCAACGCCTCCTCATACTGTACGACCGCCTCCGGCACTCTACCCAAACGAACGAGAGCGACTCCCAAATTGTAGTGCGTCTCGGCGGAATCCGGCTCGACCCGCAGCGCCTGCTCGTACTGCGCGATCGCCTCCGGCACCCGGCCCGTTTGCGCCAAGACGACCCCCAAATTGTAGTGCGTCTCGGCGGAATCCGGCTCGATCCGCAGCGCCTGCTCGTACTGCGCGATCGCTTCCGGCACCCGGCCCGTTTGCGCCAAGACGACCCCCAAATTGCAGTGCGTCTCGGCGGAATCCGGCTCGATCCGCAGCGCCTGCTCGTACTGCGCGATCGCTTCCGGCACCCGGCCCATCTGTGCCAGGGCGTTCCCCAAGTTGTAGTGCGCCATGGCCGAATCCGGCTCGATCCGTAGCGCCTGCTCATAATGGCTCATTGCTTCCGGCAGCCGGCCCGCCTGCGCCAAGGCGGCCCCCAGATCGCAGTGCGCCATGACAAAATCCGGTTTGACCCGCAGGGCCTGTTCGTACTGCGCGATGGCTTCCGGCAACCGGCCCGCCTGCGCCAAAGCGGCCCCCAGATCGCAGTGCGCCTCGGCGGAATCCGGCTCGATCCGCAGGGCCTGCTCGTACTGCGCGATCGCTTCCGTCACCCGACCCAGTCCGGCAAGGGCGTTCGCATAATTGACGTGGGCCATGGCGAAATTCGGGTTGACCCGCAGGGCCTGTTCGTACTGCGCGATGGCTTCCGGCGTCCGGCCCGATTGCGTCAAGGCGTTCCCGAGGTTGGCACGCGCCAGCCAATTGTCCCGGGTCACATCCAGAGCATGCCGAAACAGTGTCTCCGAGTCCTTCCAGTACCCGACCTGAACTCTGGACAGGGCGGCGCACACCGCAACCACTGCCGCCGCCGCGACGCCGATAGTCGCTTTCAGGCTCCGCCGCTCCATCGCGCGGGACGACACGCTCCAGCACAACATGATGGACAACCCAATCAACGGCAGATACATATACCGGTCCGCCATGGACTGGCTCCCGACCTGCACTAATCCAATCACCGGCACCAGCGTCCCCAAAAACCAGAACCATCCCACGACCAGATGCGGTTCGCGCCGCGCTCTCCAAATCACCAAGCCCGACACCGCCACCAAAATCGCCCCCGCCAGAATCACCGTTCCCGGGGGCCACACCCGATACGGATAAAAAGCCGCCAGCCCACTCGGCCAGACGGCCTTCTCGATGTACCGCACATACGACACCACCGTGTTGGCCATCCGCAGCCCCAACGGCAACTGCTCCAACGAACTGATCGCCCTCCCACGGTTCTGCGCCCAGATGGTCACCCCACACGACACGGCGGCCAGCGCAAAAAGCGGGATCTTTTCCCTGATCAATTCGCCGCGGCGCAACGGAGCGTGATGACCGACCACTGACGGCGTCCACCGCGTCCTCCCCAGTGGCCAATAATCCAACAGCAGCAGCACACACGGCAGCGTCACCACCATCGGCTTGGCCATCAATCCCATCGCGTAGCATCCCGCCACCACCGCATACCGCCCCCGCGTCGGCCGCTCGACATACCGCACATACCCCCAGATCGCCAACATCCAGAACAACCCGCTCAACACATCCTTGCGCTCGGCGACCCACGCCACCGACTCCACATGCAACGGATGCACCCCGAATAACGCCGCCACGCACGCGCTCCGCCACGTCGCCCCCGTCATCCGCCGCCACACCAAAAACAACAGCACCGTATTCGCCACGTGCAACAACACACTCACCGCGTGATGTCCACTTGCGTTCATTCCGAAACATTCGCAGTCCAACTCGTGCGACAGCCACGTCAGCGGGTGCCAGTTGTCCGAGTGATACGCGGTGAACGCCCACACCACGCCCCGAACAGTTAATCCCCCCAACACATGCGGGTTCGCGGTCACATACTCGTCGTCATCGTAGTTGACGAACCCGGCGTGCTGCACCGGCCAGAACACGACAGTAATCAACACCGCCAGACACACGCAGATCACGACGGCCTGTTGCTGTTGGCGAGATGTAAACATTGGGCCGGCTTGCTTCTTTTCGCTCACGAGGCCAGTCTACCGCCGATGAAAGTATGTTGGCAATACCACCTCGAACCGTTGGAAGCCACTGGCGCGGGCGACAGGTGGGCCGGGCAACACGGTAAGGTATACGACCTGCGGACAGGTCGCGGAACCGGCCTCAAATTTGCTCCAGAATACGTCCGCGGAGTTGGTGGAGGCCGTGCAGCAGGCGATTTTGCTCCACAAACAGCCGAAGAAATGGCAGAAGTTGATGGCCAACGCGATGGCCGGCGTTTTTTCGCGAGGGCCAGTGCACGTGAATATGAAAAATTGTACGCGGCGCCTTGAAGCGCGGCGTCCGAATAGTGGGGACAACCGAATATGCCAGAACTGCGCAAGGATCCAGTCGTAGGTCGTTGGGTCATCATCGCGACCGAACGCGGGAAACGTCCGAGCGATTTTATCCCGCAACCCGTGGACGTACCCGAGCAGGCGAAGAACCCGTTCGCCGAAGGCAACGAGCACATGACGCCGCCGGAGATCTTCGCGTTCCGCGACCCGAAGAGCAAAGCGAACGCGTCCGGCTGGCAGGTGCGGGTGGTGCCGAACAAGTTCCCCGCCTTGCGCATCGAGGGCGAACTCGACAAGGAAGGGCAGGGGATGTACGACAAGATGAACGGCATCGGCGCGCACGAGGTCATCATCGAGACGCCAAACCCGTCCCTGCAACTCGAGCAGCAGACCGTCGAGGGCATCGGGCGCGTGATCGAGACGTACAAGATCCGCGTGACCGACCTGCTGCGCGACCCGCGGTTCCGCTTCATCCTGGTCTTCAAGAATTTCGGCAAACAGGCCGGGGCGACGATCGGCCATCCGCACTCGCAGTTGATCGCGATGCCCGTGACGCCGAAGCGCATGAAAGAAAAGCTCGTCGGCGCGATGCAGTACTACGCCTACAAGGACCGCAGCCTGTACGAGGACATCCTCAAGCAGGAGATCAAGGAAGGCACGCGGCTGGTGTACGAAAACGCCGGGTTCGTGGCGTTCTGCCCGTTTGCGTCGCGGTTCCCGTTTGAAGTAACGATCATGCCGCGCCGGCAGTCCGCGTACTTCCAGGAGATCCATCCCGACGAAATCCTGTTGCTGGCCGATTGCCTGAAGGTGTCGCTGACGAAGTTGGCGAAGGCGCTGAACCAGCCGCAGTACAACTTTCTGGTCAGCACCGGGCCGGCGCGCTATGCCCACCATGGCTATTGGTCGACCATCGACCAGGATTTCCGCTGGCACATCGAGATCCTGCCGCGCCTGACGCTGATCGCGGGTTTCGAGGTCGGCACAGGGTTCTACATCAACCCGACGCCGCCCGAGGAAGCGGCCAAATACCTGCGCGAGATCCTCGTCTGAGGACGGCGAGGGGACCGAGCCATGCCGCTCCACGTCGCCTTTCTCTGGCACATGCACCAGCCGTATTACGTCGACCCGGTGCGCGGGGCGGCGTTGATGCCCTGGGTGCGGCTGCACGCGACGAAGGGCTACCTCGACATGATCTGGCTGGCGGACCAGTGTCCCGAGTTTCATTGCACGTTCAACGTCACGCCCGTGCTGGTGAAACAGATCCAGCAACTCGCCAACAATGAGGTGCGCGATTTGTGGCATGACCTGGCCGCGCCGGCTCCCGAGACGCTCACGCCGGAGCAGAAAGCGGGCATCCTCGAGCATTTCTTCAAGGCAAACTGGGACAACATGATCAAACCGTTCCCGCGCTACTGGGCGTTGCTGCAGAAGCGCGGGCTCAACGCCGCCAAGGTCAACCTCGAACAGGCCGCCCGCAGTTTCACCGACCGGGAGCTTCGCGATTTGCAGGTGTGGTTCAACCTGACGTGGTTCGGCTACGCCGCCGAGCGACTGTATCCCGAAATCGCGGATCTGAAACGCAAGGGTGGGGGATTCAGCGAGGACGACAAACGCACGGTGTTCGACCAGCAGCAGGACGTCCTGAAGAACGTGCTCAGTTTTTACAAAGCGCTGGCCCAGCGCGGCCAGATTGAAATCAGCACCACGCCGTTTTTCCACCCGATCCTGCCGCTGGTCTACAACACGGAATTCGCGCGGCGCTGCATGCCGGGGCGCGACCTGCCACCGCCGTTTTCGCATCCCGAGGACGTGCGCGCGCACCTGGCCATGGCCCGCGATTTGCACGCGCAGGTTTTCGGCGCACCGCCGCACGGCGTCTGGCCGTCGGAAGGTTCCGTCTGCCCGGAGCTGATCCCGATCCTGCAGGAACTGGGTTACGAATGGTTCGCCACCGACGAGGAAAACCTGTGGCGCAGCCTGGCGGTGGTGCACCCGGGCAAAATCCTCGACCACAACATGCTATTCCAGGGCTGGCGGGCGCAGTTTGGCGACGCGAGCGCGTGCCTGGCGTTTCGGGAACGGACGCTGAGCGATTTTATTGGGTTCACCGCGTCGCGCAACGACCCGCATCGGGCGGCGGATTTCATGGTGGGCCAGATCGAGCAGATCGCCTACGGCGTACACGCGTCGGATCCGCTGTGCACGGTGATCCTGGACGGCGAAAACGCCTGGGAAAATTTCTTCGACGGCGGACAGGCGTTCCTGCGGGAGATGTACCAGCGGTTGTCCGCGAATCCCGCGCTGGTGACGACGACGTTCCACGATTATTTCTCGGCGCATCCTCCGACCGCGACATTGAGCACGCTGCACACGGGATCATGGATTCGCGGGGATTTCGACATCTGGATTGGCGACCCCGAGGAGAACCGCGGCTGGGAGTTGCTCGGGCACACGCGGGACTTTTTGCAGGCGCGGGCCGCCCGCCGGGAGATCACGCCCGATCAATTCAAGAACGCCATGCAGGAAATTTACGCGGCGGAGGGCAGCGACTGGTTTTGGTGGTATGGCGGGGATTTCGTAACGGACAACGACCTGATTTTCGACGAACTGTTTCGAACCCACCTGCAAAACGTCTACCGCATTTGCGGCGCGCCGATTCCCGACGTGTTGAAGACCAATATCTGCCGGTCCGAGGTGGCCCGCGAGGCGCGCAAGCCGACCGACCTGATTACGCCCGTGATCGACGGGTTGATGACGTCCTACTATGAATGGGCCGGCGCGGGTGTGTATGAAGCGGGCCGCAGCATGGGTGCGATGTACCGCAGCGAGCGGTGCGTCGAGGCGGTGCATTTCGGGTCGGACCTGGCGACGTTTTACCTGCGAGTCGATTTTCGCAAGGGCGTCGCGATTCCCAACAAGGCGACGTTGCGGGTGAACTTTGTCGATCCGACGCATCGGGCGCTGATTGTTCCGCGGCTCAAGCCCGATCTGGACTCCGCCGAGTTGTGGCTGACCGATCCCGATGATGCGGCCCAACGGAGATTGACGGATGTGCGGCTGATCAAGTTCGTGAAAATCCTCGAGTTGGGCATTCCGCTGGCTGATTTGGGCTGGAAACAGAGGGAGCAGGCCTCCTTCTTTATCCAGCTACTGGAAAACGACGTGGAACTGGAGCGCCACCCCGACATCGGCGCGTTGACCATGCCCGTGCCTGATGAGTTGTTTGCCGCCGAAAATTGGTGGGTCTGAAAGCGGTACGTCTAGCCGCGTCTGGTCCGCCTCCCGGTCTACCTTCTGGAAAGTCTTCTGCGGAGGGTGTAGAAGAGGCAGGCTCCAAGGACGGGAAGGGCGAGGATGATAATGGCCCAGGCCGGCTTCCTGTTTGCGTTCATCCTCGACATGAGCAGGGACCTCAGCGCGGCTGCGGTCAGGGTGAAAACGCCAGCCACGACCACCAACTCAATCATGAACGTACCCAGTTCCATGAACTGAGCGTGCTGAAGCGCACGGTCTGGCTCAGCCATCAATTTCTCGATGTCCGGCGGGTTCAGGACGAACATGGCGAACCTTGTTGGCAGAAAGCTGGGGTCTTTGCCAGTAGAAAAGCGCGAACGGGCGAGGGGAGGCGAGTGGGCCGCTTTTGAGGAGTTGGAGCGTGGCTTGTCAGACTGCTGGTGAGATACCTCACACCTTTCGTTCTGCCACGAACACCTCGCCCTGATAGAGGACACGGAATCCCTTCTCCACCAGGTGCAGGTACCTGTCCAGGTCGATGATCGCCCGGCAGATATCGCTGTCCGGAGAATTTCTGGCAACCGCTTGGAACTCATCCGCCGTGCTTACACCCCTGGCGGCCTCGCTTCTCGGATAGGCGCTACGAGTGTACTTGTCCGAGAAGTAATAGCCGGCGTACCTGGTCTTCCTTTTCATCCGGCCATAGGCCCAGTTCTTGAACCTGAAAACGCGGTTCACGCTGCCGCGGCGCTGGGTGATCGCCACGTTTCCGCCGATGTTGTCATGACAACAGGTTCGGCACATCAAGTACGTGGCCCGCGAGTCGATGGCGTAATCCATGGCCGCATCCGAGACGGCGCCGCACGCTCCAAAAAACACAACGGCCGTTGGCTGTACATCCACATGCGGAGCAAAGATGTCATCCGTAACGAACGAGCAGTTATCGGGAATCCGACGCCCTCTCACCAGCCGGTACATCCGATTCCAGCGCGGGTCGATATCCGTTCCGATGACCCTGACGCGTGGCAGCCGCGAGGCCAGATCACACGCATGTCGCCCGAAGACACAAGCTGGATTGACCACGGTTGTCTCGGTCGAACCGCGATCGGCCAGCAACTGGACGATGAGGTTCTTCAGGAACGCGTCTCGCCGCCCGCGGTGGCGCTCTCCCCGGAAGGATGTGTAGGGGAAGTATTCGCTCGGAAAGCCGGGGAACCGTTCATTCCATCGCGCGGTCAGCGAACGGGTGTGCTGTTCCATTCCCTTCCATTCGGCGGCCGGTGCGACGATGTGTCCCTGCCGAAACTCGTCGAGGAGCCCCGCCAGCGCCGTCAGGGCCGGCTCGCGTTCATCGTAGACGAGAAGATTCTTCACAGGTGTTCTTAATGTTGCCTTGTGCGAACGCAGGCCCGTGTTTGGCTCATCGGATGGTTCGGTACATTCTTAGGCGCAGTCACCACGGTATAGGAACGAGATTTCCCATCGGAGTGCGAATCCGAAACTCAGCAAGTACCTCCTTCACTTCGGACACCTCGGAGGCTCTGACGAGCACTCGGGGGCCGATGCAATCGTTGTCCCCCGGCAGAGACGCTTACTCAATACCGGCGGCTTGAAGCAACGATTCCACGACCCCAAGTTCTCCACGGCCGAGACCGGGTATCACCACCAACGACTCTCCCGTTTCATTCATCTCTGTGACTCGCCCAACACTTGTCAGACTCCGCCTTAGATCATCGATGTTAAGGTCATGGGACTGGTATTGACACACATTGGGCAGTGTTTGGAAGTGGAAAACTGCGGGACTCGATCGATTCTCAAAGGGAAGCAGGTGTTCGCGTATCCACAGTATTAGACATAATCTATATTGTGCGACGTTGTGGCTGTGTCATATCTCTCTAGCTCTTAGGCTGGAGAATACGACCGTTTAGGCCCAGTTTCGCAGAGGTGCCTCTAGTCAATCAGGCCGAATCGCTTCGTGAATGGCCAGTAAACAAACACCGCCCTGCCGACGAGGTCCTTGGCCGGGAGCGAACCCCAAAACCGGCCATCCAAACTGCTCCGGCTGTTGTCGCCCATGACGAACAGGTGCTTCGGCGGCACGGTGTACGTCGCGTCCGCCGAGTTCAGGTATCGCGACCCGGGGAATCCATTAATAATGACGTAGCCGCTGTAGCCGTTCTGGCGCGAATAGATCCGCTCGAAGGCCGGACGCGTGTCCAAGACCTGACCATTGACCAACACATGCGGCGGCTGGAGCTGAATGACATCGTTCTCCAGCCCGATCAGGCGCTTGATGTAGAACTTGCCGCGCGCGTTGCCGAGTTCGGTGATATGGGACGTGTCGAACACGATGACCTCGCCGCGTTGGGGCTTGCGGAAATGGTAGCTGATCTTGTCCACGAAAATGTGATCGCCCCGGCTCCGGTAACCGTATTCCTCGTACATGTTGCCCTGAAAGAGGATCCCGACAATGCGTTCGAGGATCGTCGGCCCTTGCAGACTCTTGTAGGGCGCCGGCGGCGCTGATTCCGGTGGCGGATAAATCCCATACAGCGTCGGCTGCATCGAGCCCGTGGGAATCTTGAACGGTTGGATGAAAAACGTCCGCACCGCCATGGCGACAATGACCGCCACCAACAGCACCTCGATATTCTCGCGAACCGTGGAATGCGTTTGGGCGGGCAGCACACCCTGGATTTTCCGCTCCAGTTCGTCGGCCCTGGCGACCGCGTCCGCGGCCCGGCCCGCTTGCAGTGCCTGTTCCAATTCACCGAACTTCGCTTCGATCTCCGCATGCTGCTTCGCCGACAGCAGGTCGCGATTGATGCGCAGCCATTTCCGGCCGCCGCGAAGGATCTCGCGGGCATACTTGAGCGTCTGGCGTTCTTTCCAGTTGATCATCGATGGTTCCCCTACCCCGCCTTCAATACCGAGATGAACGCCTCCTGCGGGATGTTCACCTTGCCAATGGCTTTCATGCGTTTCTTGCCTTCCTTCTGTTTCTCCCAGAGCTTGCGCTTCCGCGTAATATCGCCACCGTAACATTTCGCCGTGACGTTTTTCGACAACGCTCGTACCGTCTCGCGCGCAATGATCTTGCCGCCGATCGCCGCCTGGATCGCGACCTGGAACATCTGTTGCGGGATCACTTCCTTCAGCTTCAGCGCCAGCGCCCGCCCCCGGGCCTCGGCCTTGCTGCGATGCACGATGCTCGAAAACGCGTCCACCGGCTCGCTGTTCACCAGAATGTCGAGCTTCACCAGGTCGCCCTCGCGGTAGCCTTGCGGCTCGTAGTCCATGGAACCGTAACCTCGCGTGACGCTTTTGATCTTGTCGTGAAAATCCACAAGGATCTCGTTGAGCGGCAACCCCGCCGTCAACATCACCCGGCGCGTGTCGATCGAGTCGGTCTTGGCGACGCTCCCCCGCTTTTCCATGACCAACGAGAGCATGTCGCCGATGTTCTCGTTCGGACAAATTATAAACGCCTTCACGTACGGTTCTTCGATGTGGTCGACCACCGATGGATCCGGCAGGTACACCGGGTTGTCCACGTCCAGCACTTCCCCATCTGTCTTGAGGATTTTGTAAATGACGCTGGGATACGTGGCGATGATGTCCATGTCCCACTGCCGGCGCAATCGCTCCTGCACGATCTCCATGTGCAACAATCCCAGGAACCCGCAGCGGAACCCGAACCCCAGCGCCGCCGAGCTTTCGGATTGATATTGGAACGCCGAGTCGTTCAATTGCAGTTTCCCCAGCGCCGCCTTCAAATGCTCGTAGTCCGCCGAGTCGATCGGGTACAACCCGCTGAATACCATCGGATGAACCTGCTGGAAGCCCGGCAACGCCTTGCTCGCCGGCTGGCGCGCATCGGTGATCGTATCACCAATTTTCACCTCGGACGTGGTCTTGATGTTGGCAATGACGTAGCCCGTGCTCCCGGCGGACAGCTTCTTGCGCGGCTCGGGTTTCGGGGTGAACACTCCCACGTCCTTGACCTCATACTTCAACCCCGTGCTCATGAGCTGAACCATCATGCCGGGCACGATTTCACCGGCAAACAACCGCACATGCGTCACCACCCCGCGATACGTGTCGAACATCGAATCAAACACGAGCGCCTGGAGCGTGTTTTCGGGAAAAACCTTCGGGGGCGGGAATCGCGCAATGACCGCCTCCAGGATATCATGGATGCCAACGCCGGTTTTGGCGCTCGCCAGAATCGCCGTGTCACCCGGAATCGCCAGTATCTCCTCGAGCTGGCGCTTCGTCTCCTCGACGTTGGCGCTGGGCAGGTCGATCTTGTTGATCACCGGCGCAATCGTCAGGTTCTGCTTCGACGCCATGTGGACGTTGGCCACCGTCTGCGCCTCGACGCCCTGCGCCGCGTCCACGATCAGCAACGCGCCTTCGCACGCCGCCAGGCTGCGCGAGACTTCATAGGCGAAATCCACGTGCCCGGGCGTGTCGATCAGGTTCAACTCGTACACCTGCCCGTCGTCAGCGCGGTAGGACATCGTCACCGGGTGCGCCTTGATCGTGATTCCCCGCTCGCGTTCGAGGTCCATCGAGTCCAGCACCTGCTCGCGCATCTCGCGCCTCTCCAGCGCTCCCGTCGCCTCCAGCAACCGGTCCGACAACGTCGTTTTGCCGTGGTCGATGTGCGCGATGATGCAGAAATTCCGTATGTGGCCCAAATCCATGAGCCGCACACTCTACCAGTCTTTCCCCCGTTTGGGTAGTCCCCTACTCCGATTTCGGTGACGGCGCGGCGTCAGACGATGGCGGATCAACTTGCGGAGTCTCGGCCGACGACGCTTCCGTCATTGGCTTCGGCTCCTCGCGGCTCAATTCATCGGCCAGTTGCTCGGCTTTCACCGGATCGATCCGCTTCATTTCCCGCGCGGCTTCGCCCGCCGCGTCGGTCTCGTGCATCGCCAGGTAGGTCTTGACCAGACCGCCCCACGCCTCGGCGTTGTCGGGCTGGAATTTGACCGCCTGCTGAAAGAACACCGCCGCCTCGTCGTTGCTGCCCTGCCGGCTGTAGACAACGCCGAGATTGAACCACGCCTCGGCAAACTTCGGCTCGTATTTGATCGCCCGCCGAAACGATTTCACCGCCTCGTCGAACTTGCCCTGGTTCGCGTACGCCGCGCCGAGATTGAAATGGGCGTCAGCATAATCAGGCTTCAACTGAATCGCCATCTGGTAGGCGGACACGGCGTCCGCTTCGTGCCCGAGCCGGGCTTGCACTCCCCCCAGGTTGCTCCATACTTGCGCGTCCTTCGGGCTCAACTTGACCAGTTGCTCGAACACACCCACCGCTTCGGGAAATTTCCCCGATTCCGTGTACGCCCAGCCGAGATTGTTCCACGCATCGATGTAATCTGGCTTCAGCTTGATCGCCTGCTGAAACGACGTGATCGCGTCCCCGAAGAATTTCATTTTCCCGTAGGCCACGCCGAGGATGTAGTGCGCCAGGCTGCTGTCGGGGTAATCGCCGACCAGTTGCTTCGCGTTCTGGAGCAAGCCCGCGTAATCCTTGCTGTCCTCGGCCGTCTCCGCGGCCACAAAATCCGGGTCCGAGTAGATAAAACCGTCGGCGCCGTGCGCATACCGCCGCAACGGCCCGCGCATATCGAACGGCCACTGGTCAAACCACCACGCCGCCACGCTGCCGCCCACCGCGATCAACAACACCACGCCCACGAGGACGGAAACACCCCGTCGCTTCCGTCGCGGTGGCGCGCCCAGCGCGTTTGCCGTCGGCGTTTCCTCGCGAAAGGTGACCGTGGGCTCCGGTGGCCCGCTCGGACCGACCTTGACCGGCTCCTCCCACAGCGATTCCTTCGGCGGCGTGCCGAGAAGATTGGTCGGGATATCGTTCCCGGCGAGCGCCCCGGCAAATTCCGGGAACTCCGACAGCCGTTTCCAGTTGCCCCGCGATTCCGCCGGCACCCAGGTGTGGGCATTCGCAAATCCCTGCAAAATCCATTTGCGCATGGTCGAACCATCCGCCGGGCCGTACGTCCGACCGTCCGCGCCGACGATCTTGAACTGCCGATCCTGACCGGGCGTCGAAGCAATCGAGCGCGAACGTCCCAACGGCAACACCGTCGCGGGCGATTCGAACTGAAGTTCCGCGTCCGCGGCGCCCTCGACCTCCTCATACCGCATCTCGATTTCCCCAAACCGCAGGACGTCCCCGTGGCGCAACACGGCACCGGTCGTCCGTTCGCCGTTGAGATACGTGCCGTTGGTCGAAATCAGGTCGCGCACCTTGAAGTGGTCGCCGATCCGCACCAACAGCGCATGATGGGAGGAAACCGTGGCGTGATTGATGCAAACGACATTAGAGCCGTCGCGTCCGATATTGACGCGCTCCTGCGTCAGATCAAACGCGCGGCCCGATCCATTGCCGGAGACAAACAACAGTCTGGCTCGGGCACTCGTCCTCGTCTCGGCACCAGCCATTGCGACCACCCTATTCCACAGCTTAGAATGCCCTGCGCCCGGCCCTTTTGCAAGCCATGACCGGCTCCCCTCGACACTTTTAGTCCACGGGCAGATTCCGCCACGCCGGTCCCTCTCCCCTCGCCCACCCGCAACACTCTCTTTGCTTGACTCCCAATCCCCCCCACCCCGCGCCGCGTCCCTCTCGCGCAAGCCCAGCCACACTCCACTGCCCCCAACAACGGTTTTGGTTTGTCTCGCAAAATCGAAGGCGATAGCATTGCCAACGGGCTTTCATCGGCAGTAGAATTGCATCATGCGGGAGGTGAAGCCAGGCGCCAAAGCCGACGTGAGAACGGCGCTGTTACGGTTTTGGAGTTCGATTCCTTGTCATTTGTTGGCGCTTGCCTGCGTGGCCTCCTACTACGTGGCCACCTCCTGGCGGCGATGGAATGACCCCTTGATCGACTTCGGTCGCGAACTGTACCTGCCGTGGCGCATCGCAGGCGGCGCGGTGCTCTATCGGGATGTGGACGACTATTACGGTCCACTCTCGCAATACGTAAACGCCGGATTGTTCGCGCTTTTTGGCCCCGGTTTGATGCGGCTCGTCGTGGCGAACCTTCTCGTCTTTGCGGCCATCGTGACAACGCTTTACTTGCTGCTGCGGCGGGCGTGGGGGGCGGGCGCGGCCTTGGTGGCGTCAACCGTGTTCATCGCTGTGTTTGGCTTCTCACACTTCTTCGAAGTCAATAATCACAACTACGCTACGCCCTACGCTCACGAAACCACACACGGGATGTTGATTTTGCTCCTGCTGGTCGCCGTTCTCATGCGTTGGCTGGCGAAACCCGTGAACAAGTGGTGCCCGCTCGCGGGGTTTCTCTTTGGCCTCACCGCCGTGCTCAAGCCCGAGATCATGCTGGCGGCAGGCTTGCTCACTGCCACCGCCGCGGTGCTGCATCGGCGGGGCGCGGGCCGCCTGACAATCGCCGGCCTCGGCGCCTGGGCAATTGGCGCCGTGCTGCCGACGCTCGTTTTCGCGGGATATTTCTTGCGCCACCTCCCGGTCATGGAAGCGTGGGCGGCGGCATGCCACGCCTGGCTGACCGTCGTATCAACTACCCGCTATACCGGCGTCGTGAGTAACATCCATTTCCTCGGGTTCGACGCGCCTTGGAGTCATCTGATCCAGCATATCGCAGCCACCGGGATCGCTGTCGGCGTGATCGCTGTCGTGGTCGTCTTGGGGAGGATTCTTGGCCGCCAACAGGATGGGAAGTCGCGAGCCATCTTCGGAATTCCAATGCTGCTCGCCATTCTCTGTGCCTCGTGGTCATGCGTCGTCTGGATTGAAATCGGGCGTTGCCTCCTGGGTTTGGTGTCGCTGTATCTCGCGTGGCACGTCGTGACCATCCAACGCAACCCCGTCTCGGCCGGACGGGATGTGGTGAACCTCCGGCTCTTGCTTGCGGTCCTGGCCATGGCGTTAATGTTGCGGATGATGCTGAACGGTCGCATTTACCAGTTCGGTTATTATCAAGCAGCTCTGGCCGGCACCGTCGTATCAGCCGTCCTGGTCGGTGAGGTGCCGGCTCTCACGGCTTCCGGGCGATGGAGGCGCAGCGCCATGGCGGCCGGTGTTCTTGCCCTGCTCTTGCCTGGAGTCGCGGTCCTCACGGTAGAATCGCAGTTGGCCTACAGGCGCCGGACATACGCCGTGGGTGAGGGTGTTGATCAATTCTTCGCATTCTCCCCTCAGTTTGATCGAACAGGAGAACTTGTCCAAACGGTTGCCGAGCAACTTCGCCACCAGCCTGCCGGTCAAACGTTGCTCGTGCTGCCCGAGGGCGAGATGCTCAACTACCTCGCCCGCATGCCAAGTCCGCTGGCCCCCTTTTTTTACTTCTCGGAGGCAACCGAAGGTGGCCGTGAGCAGCGTCTGTTGGAGACACTAAAGCAGCGACCCCCGGACTGGGTCGTGATCATCAGTCGTGATCTCAGAGCGCGGGGAATCAAGCGCTACGGCGAACGTCCGGGCGCGGGACAGTTGTTGGTGCAATGGGTCACGACAAATTACAGGGTTGACCGCGCGATCGGCGGCGATCCGCTGGATTTCCGGCAGTCGGGCGCGATCATCCTGCAACAGGACCGGCTCAAGCTTCCCGACAAACCTTCCGGCCAACGCTAGCGCGAACAGTTCTTCTCCGTCCTCCTCGCTTCACCACGCACCAATCCGACCCAAAAGCTCCGCCACGCCAGCACTGAGCCTCCCTTCAGTCGTCTCGGGCCGCAAATCCGCACGAAAAATCATCGAAAAACCGCGCTTACCCCGACTCCGAGGCCCGTACCGAACCCAATTTTCGGGGCAACAAACCCAACGCATTTTTTCACGCCTTATCTCTTTAAGCTTCTACAGCCCAATCTGTTATCGTACATCACTCCGGCAAAAACAATTGGGTTCGTTTCGCAAAAAGTACCTCTTTCGGGCGGGCCTACCCCGCCCGCCCTGCCTGCGGCGAGCTTCTCGAACCGAGCAACGTCGAAGGGTCACGCGTCCCCTCCCCTGGTAGCCACAGCACTTGCCCGCCTCAGGCGTGGCTGCGTGCCGTGCTTCGCGCCGCGTCGTTTCGGAGGGCCACGCTTCGTCGTGGCCGCGGCTGCGTTCCGTGCTTCGTGCCCTTCGTGACTTCGTGGTGGATATCTACCCCCCTCAATTGGGTTCGTTTTTGGCTTCGTTTTGGTGACTTTTCCACGCCGGCTTGGCCGGAATTGGGTTCGTTTGGTAATTTTACCCCTCGCGGCCCCCTCTTCCTTGTAGCCGCGCTTGATAAGCGCGGACCGGCCCCCTGCTTGGGACGGTAGGTCCCGACCGTCCAGCCTTCCTAGCCGAGGCGCGAAGGTAGCGCCGGGGCCGTGTTGTTTCGGCACCCGAAGGGCGACGCGAACGGGCGTGAACGAACCCAAACGAACCCACCGAAAAAACGTCGTTTCCATTCTCCCAACAACTTCTCCCACAACCTCATCCACACGCATTTTTAACTCAAACACGGTGGGTTCGTTTCGCAAAAACACCACTCTTTTGTGGTCCTTCCCTCCGACCGGGAGGGCCAATCTCCCGATGAGCCGCCTCCCTCTTCATTTCCTTCCATCCCCCTATGTCAAAGACCCCAAATCGCCCCCACTATACAGCTTCGCATACAGCTTGTCCACATAATTCCATTGCCAGGTCAACAAAACGGAAACGGGCGTCGCGGGCGCCGCCGAGTTCGCCAGGAGCCCGCCCGCATACCCATATTTGCGTTGACGGGCTGCTGCGCTTGTGAAAATCTTCACAACTGGCGAGGGCGACGTAGCCACCAGGCTCGCCTGCCCGGTTTCGGGTTCGAGTTGGCACGAGAATGGACTCAAACCAAAGTTCCGTCGAAAACGGCGTGTCTGCTGCCGAACGCTTCGCTGACCCCTTTTGCCTTCGGGCCACACTCCACCCAACTAGAACGTTCATACACAGCATCCTTTCACGCGTACTGTCGTTGGCTGCGCTGGCGCTCAATCTATCGCTCAGTCACGGGGCTAACGCCGGTTCCTGGGTCACGACCGGTTCGATGACCACCGCACGCGAGTGGCACACCGCGACGTTGCTGCGCAACGGCAAAGTGCTGGTCGCGGGGGGGCTTACGGATGGCGACACTGTTACCGACAGCGCGGAGCTGTACGATCCGGCCATTGGGAAGTGGACGCCGACTGGCTCGCTGACCACCGAACGCTTGGCTCACACGGCAACCTTGCTCCCCAACGGCAAAGTGTTGGTCGCGGGAGGCATTCACGGAGAGTACACCGCGGAACTGTACGATCCATCCACGGGGAAGTGGACGCCGACCGGCGCGCTGGCCACCGTGAGGTCTCGTCACACGGCGACACTGCTGCCCAACAGAAAGGTCTTGATCGCAGGGGGCGAGAGCCCCGAGTACCTTTCCACCGCGGAGCTGTACGATCCAGCCACCGGGAAGTGGACGCCGACCGGCTCGCTCTCCAAGCGACGCACGGCACACACGGCGACACTGCTGTCCAACGGGAAGGTGCTGGTCGCGGGCGGCAATGTCATCGAGGGAAACCCTCTTTCCCGCGCGGAGCTGTACGACCCGGCCACCGGGAGGTGGACGACGACCGGCCTGCTGACCAACCCCCGCGCGCGCCATACGGCAACTCTGCTGCCCGATGGCAAGGTGCTGGTCGCAGGGGGCGTGTACGGAGGTAATGGCGCGGAGCTGTTCGATCCGTCCACCGGGAAGTGGACGCCGACCGGCTCGCTGACTCCCCTGCGGTTTATTCTCACGGCGACGTTGCTGGCCGATGGCAAGGTGCTGGTCGCAGGGGGCCTCGTGAATACCGACACCGCTACCCGAAGCGCGGAGCTGTACGACCCGGTTACCGGGACGTGGACGTCCACCGGCCCGCTGGCCACCGCACGCTGTGCTCACACGGCGACGCTGCTGCCCAATGGGAAGGTACTGGTCGCGGGGGGCATTCACGGAGGCAACAGCGCGGAGCTGTACGACCCGGCCACCGAGAGGTGAACGGTACGGAATACATAAATGTTTGGAACGAGATGTTGAACCGAGAAAGGAACGCCCAAAAATGATATGCAATGTCCGAGAAGTCACTCGAGGGATCACAATGGCCATCGCCATCTCGCTGCTGTCAGCCGGCTGCGCCACCGAGCCGAAACTGGTGTCCGCTATCGCGCTTCCCAAACCACAAACAGACCTGAAAGGGAAAACGGTCGTAGTCTCAGGCTTTCTGCAATCCGAACACGCTGTTTCAGTTACGCAAAGCGAAGCAATCAGACAGACCCTGGAATCAGCATATGTTCACGACATTTCCGGACAAGTCGCGTCTTCGCTTCGCTCGAAGGGAATCCCCGCCGAGGGACGCATCGGGGCCACACCTTCATCGCTGGCAGATAATGAGGTGCTTGTACGAGGTGCTTTTATTCCCACAGGAGCCCTTCTCAACATGGGAGCGTGGGAAATTATGTGGGGCACCATAGGTATAGTAGGCTATATTCTTCCCTCACCACTCCCGTTTCGATGGGGTTCCCTTATCATTTATCGGGTTGAAATCATCGACTCGGATGGCCGCATCTTGGTCCAGACCGGTGACAAACAAATTGAGGCTCGATCCACAGGTTATTATGTCTATGGGTCCCCAAGCCAACAAGTATTGCAAGACTTGGTATACGCAAACCTCATGGACTCCCTGGCTGACGCCCTGAAATAGTTTGTCGAGCGTATGCGCCACACGCGCACCCCAACCCATCAACTGCATCGCGTGCCTGTCGCATCCCAGGAGGACAAGACAACATACTACAAAATACAAGGAGACAGGCTGTGAAGCAGAAATTAATCACTCGACTTGTTAACGACACAGGCACTCGATGTCCGGTCGGCGCGACCGCCGGCAAGCTGGCTGTCATGTTGTTGGTTCTGACACTCGCATCCTGCGCCACGGATGCGCCCGCCCCAGGCTCGGGCAGGGACGAGCACTTCTGCGAGCAGCAAAAGACGCAGGTTTACCAGCACACCTACGACGAGGTTTTCCAGGCCTGCCAGGAGGCCATCGAGCGGCTGGGGTTCGTCGTTACGGACATGGACAAGGACAAGGGGACGATCAGCGGTCGTGATGACCATTTCGATGGGTCAAAATATACTTTCAGCATGCACGTCGAAACTCTCAATACGAAACCTGAGACGTCGATAACGTTCAACGGGCATTACAATGAGAAGTGGGGAGGCATGATAGCTGTCATGACTTTGGGTGGTGCATCGAACATTGCACAGCGTCAATCTATAGCCAACTTGGGAAGATTGGCGAGCGAGGTGCAACAAGTGTTGGCGACCTATCACTAGCGCCACGGCCCCGCAAATCTGTTCATCATCGACGTCAAGACAACATACTACAAACACGCAAGGAGACAGCCTGTGAAGCAGAAACTAATTAATCGACTTGTTAACGACGTGGGCTCCAGATGCCCGGTCGGCGCGATCGCCGGCAAGCTGGCTGTAATGTTGTTGGTTCTCACATTCGTATCCTGCGCTACGGACGCGCCCGCCCCAGGCATGGACACGGACGTGCACTGCGGCGAGCAGCAGATCACGCGGGTTTACCAGCACACGTACGACGAGGTCTTCCAAGCCTGCCAGGAGGCCATCGAGCGGCTGGGGTGGTCAATTACGGACAAAGATAGCGACAAGGGGACGATTAACGGTTTTGGGACGATCAACGTTTTTAATGCTCCTGCCGCCGAAAAATCCAAAGGCATTTTCAGCCTGCACGTCGAAACCCTCAATACAAAACCTGAGGTGTCGGTAACGTTCAACGGGCATTACACGAGAAAGAGTGTCCTCCTCCTGTCCGACTCAACATATAAGGAATTCATTCGAGGCGGGTTGGGCAAATTGTCGGACGAGGTGCAGAAAGTGTTGGCGACCTATCACTAGCGCCATGAGCAGGAGGCTCCATGATTGTCCTTCATAATCAAAAGAGATGCGCCGCTCCGGCCGTTTCGCTTGGTGTCTTAACGCTCGGTGTCTTTCTGCTTGGATTTGCCAGTCTTGTCCGGGCTGCGGATCAGAGTCCAGCGGCACACTCATACGTGGTCTCTGTCAAATCTGATCCTTCCGGCGCAGTAATCTGGAAGAAGGCAGGCAGGGACTATATCTGCACGGACACACTGACTCCGGGCACGGTCGAGTTGACGTTCCACGATGATAACGATGTCCAGAGACTGCGGCTCCGAAAGTTTGGCTACTCCGTCAAGAACATCGATGTCAAACCCGCCGATACGGAGGTTCAGGCCACCTTGGGCCAACCGTACTCGAAGTCCTTCCGGATCGCGGACGATGCGGCGCCCCATCTCAAACAGTTAAACTCCGCCCTGAAAACCGAGTTTGAGAATACACTCCCCGCCGACCGAGACGCCTTTCAGTGCGCGCCGTTCGACCTGGATTATGTCCACTTGGACAAGGACAAAGAGGTGGATGCCGTTGATCTCAATGTCGCCATCAAACTGGACCGGTCGTTCGGGGGGCCGGCATTTCGACTGGCAAGTCATGGGGTCAACACACCGGAACGCCGCCAGAAAATGGGCCGCGCAGCGCTGGAGAACGGCGTTGCAGAGATTTTGGCGCGGTTCCACCGCCTCGCCGCCAATTTTCAAGACGTTAAGGCGATCAACGTCCTTTGCAGTTACTCAGCGACGGAGGCGGTTCTCGAAAAAGAAACCTACACCAGTGTGGAGTACCATCCCGTTGTTCAGAATGTACAGCAGCCTACCCTGGTGTTCAACAGTCCGGGGCCTGTCAGTGGACCTCACTTTCAAAACAATCCCGGCGTGGCGCCTGTCGGTGGAACTCACCTTGAAATGCAATCTCATCAGCAAGTGGTCAACCAAGCCTCCACTGTTACACACGAACAAGACGTTGTTAAAGATGTGGCTGCCACGAAGACCATCACGTTCGTCATGCCCACTGCCAAAATCCCGGACACCCTGGACAAGAAAGCCATAACCGACGCCGTCCTCGCCCATGGGACGATTCTCACGGAGAGCACGCTAAATTGACAATCGAGAGGTAGCCGCGACACGAGTATAGGAAATTGAGGTCAGGTCTAATCATTGCTACATTCACTCAGCCTTCAAAAAGATATCGCCATCGTTGCCATGAATGGTAAACATCGTGCCGCTGCTCCCGTCGGAAAGCCGTTTCACAAGTCTTGGGAGCGTAACGGTAACCGAATCCTCATTTGAATTGTTGATGGCAAATCCCTTCTCAAATTCGCGCCGATATGAATCCTTGCTGATTTGAACCCCATCGGAAAGAGGCTTTCCGAGCTTTGCATCCCAGAACGGAAACCACCTGTGCTTATGGAAATGATCACCGTATAACACATACCCATCTGAATGAACCAAACTGTAGGTCGTCGTATTTCTCATTCTTTGTAAATCGGGACTTCCTGTGCAGCCTGTCGGTTCACCCATCATATCCAAGACGTTGACCTTGGGGCTTTGAACCGTGTGTTCCCATTGTTCCAATGAGGCAGGATTATTGGTTTTGTAACACTCCAGATAGGCCCCATTGATATATTGGGCGCGCTCTGGATCATACTTGTAATTCGCATTAACAATGATTAAATATCTGCTGCCGATGGTTTCCCGAAGCTGCTTGAGAAACGTAGCGGAAGGCCCAAACCAGTCCAAAAACACTCCATCGTAAGCACCAGACTCCACGATGTATTTCGCCTCGATTAACAAATGCTTTACCAGGTGTGGATTATCATTGTCCAAATAATACCTTGGTTCGTTCATCTTGTCCCCCTTGGCCACAATCCGATTTCCCGAGGGGTCCCTTTTCCAAAAGTCATGGTTCTCTGGCAATGAAGAATCCGTGTAATCCCGCCATCTCAATTCTGCAAGGACGACCGCATTGGGATTTGAAGCCAAGAGCGTTCGTCTACGCTCCAAACAATCATTCAGGTTTGCAAAATTAGTTCCCAGCGCCCTGTAATTACCTGCCCAGTTGGCGCCAATCGCCCGATCACCCAGACCATCACGCCCCCGTCCGATTGATTCCCATGAAATATCGTGCTTCACGATATCCCGGTGTCTTTCTTCATTCGAGAAATCAACACACAGACCCCAAGGCCTCGCAATGGAAGGATAATCATGCGCGAGGACTCTGTCGGCCAGGGGTTTTTCCGGTTTAGATGGGGCATCTATGGCTTCAGTTGCATCGGTTACACTGGCCGGAAGGGACAAAATGACGATCAGGGAAATGAAGTGTGGGAAATTTATTTTCATAACTCAAAATCACCGCATAGGAAATTGTGCAAAATTGGGGCCAGGTCTAATCATTGCTCCATTTGCAAACTCGTCCCCCGGCGTGGCTACCCGCCTTCCGTATTCTGCCGCTCCACCCCCCTTGAACGTTAAACGTTTAGCGTTGGATGTTGAGCGTTCCCCTCCCCGCCCCTCCACTCCTTCGCAATCCTCACTGCCAGCGCCTGGCCGTGTTCAAGCAACTTCTTGACGCGCACCGCCGTGGACGCCTCGCTGTAAATCCGAATAATCGGTTCGGTGCCGGATGCGCGGAACATCAGCCACGAGTCGTCCTTGCACACGTACTTCACGCCGTCGAAGTCCTTCATCTGCGCCACCGGCACGCCGAGCAACTCCTTCGGCGGTTTGGTCCGCAGCGCCTCAATAAATTTCTCGCGTTTCGTCAGCGGGAAATGCATGTCGATCCGGTCATAAAAACTCGTGCCGAATTCCTTCTGCAGGTCGCGCGCGAGCTCGCTGAACCGTTTCCCCGTCATGGTCAACATCTCCAGCAACATCAGGTTCGCCACGATCCCGTCCCGCTCGGGGATGTGACCCTGGAACCCGATCCCGCCGCTCTCTTCCCCGCCGATCAATACGTCCGTCTCGCGCATCTTCTCGCAAATGTATTTGAACCCGACCGGCACCTCGGCCATCTTTAACCCGTTCGCCCGGCAAATCCGGTCGATCAATACCGTGCTGTTCGCCGATTTCACCACCAACCCCGTCTTCTGTCCGCGGTGCCGCAGCAGATGCAGCAACAGCATCGAAAACACCAGTTGAATGGACACGTACCTGCCCTTGTCGTCCACGATCCCGAGCCGGTCCGCGTCGCCGTCCGTCGCCAACCCGATCTGCGCGCGCGTCTTCTTCACCGCGTCGCACAACGCCCCGAGGTTCTTGCCAATCGGCTCGGGGTTGATCCCGCCAAACAACGGATCGCGCTCGCCGCGGATCGTTTGCACCTTGCACGCCGATTTCTCTAGGAGCGACTCCAGCAGATGCCCGCCGCACCCGTACATCGAATCGGCAACCACCGCCAATTTCGTGGCGCGAACCTTCTTCAAATCGATAAGTTGTTTCACCGCCGCCACGTGCGCCGGCTCCGGATCGTAAATCTCAATCGTGCCGTTCTTGAGCCCGTCATCGAAGCTGATCGCGCGGAGCAGCGACCGGTCCACCCGCGCCTCGACCTGCGCGCACATTTCGGGATCGGCGGGCCCGGCGTAGTGCGCCTTGAGTTTGTACCCGTTGAATTGGGGCGGGTTATGGCTCGCGGTGATCATGACCGCGCCGCACAGTTTGCGGTCGCGCACGGCAAACGTCACCGCCGGCGTCGGCGCCGCCGACGGCGGATAGAGCGCCTTGATTCCATTCGCCGCGAACACTTCGCACACGAGTTTCGCGTATACCTCCGATAAAAACCGGTTGTCGTACCCGACAATCGCCGCCTTGTTCGTCCCCACCAGCGAGTTCCAATAATCAGCCGTCGCCTGCGCCACGCGGCGCACGTTCTCGAACGTGAAATCATCGGCGATCACGCCGCGCCAACCGTCCGTCCCGAACTTGATCTTGCTCAGTTGCATGCTTTCCTCAGTTCCGTAATCGCCGCGCCCAAATCCAGCGTCTTGTGTCGAAACAACGAATTGCCCGCGACCATCACGTTCGCCCCGGCCTCGACGCACTGGCGGCCCGTTGTCGGGTTGATCCCGCCGTCCACGATGATCGGCAATTGTTTCGCCGCCGCCCGCAACGCGCGGACCTTCGGCAGCATGTCCGGCATGAACGCCTGGCCGCCAAATCCCGGGTTCACCGTCATTACCAGCAGCTCGTCGATCTGACCGAGAAACGGGATCACCTCTTCCGCCGGGGTACCGGGATTGATCGCCAGGCCCGCCGCTCTCCCGCGCTGGCGAATCAGCGCCAGCGTTTTGCCCACGTCATGGTGCGCTTCGAGATGCACAATCACATGGCTCGCGCCCGCGTCGATAAACCGCTCGGCGTACAGGTCCGGCCGCTCGATCATCAAATGCACGTCCAACGGCAATTTGGTCGCCTTGCGAAACACCGCGATCGTGTCCGGGCCGAACGTGATGTTGTTGACGAAATGACCGTCCATCACGTCGCAATGCAGCCAGTCTCCCCCCCCCTCCTCCGCCCGCTTGGCGTCCCGCGCGAAATTGCCAAAGTCGCCCGCCAGAATCGACGGCGCGATGATGAGTGGTGGTTTGGTGGTCATGATTTCGTCCGTTCGATGAGTTCGATTTCGTAGCCCTCGGGCGCGTCGACGAAGGCAAACACCATGCCCGGGGTCGTCGTCGGCCCGTCGGACAATTTGACGCCTTTCTTCTCCAGTTGCCGCGCAAACGCCTTCAAATCGTCCACCTCGAACGCCAGATGCGTCAGATCGGCCTGTACGTGAACCGGCCCGGCGGCGGGATACGCGCACAACTCGATTTCCTCGTCGCTCTCGGGAGCTTTCATAAACACCAGCTCCGATCCGCGCGGCGATTTGAACCGGCCCGTCTCGCGCAGCCCGAGCACGTCGCGGTAAAACACCACCGTCTTTTCCAGGTCGTTCACGCGATACCGTGTATGCAACAATTTATTGATCCGTGCCATGGTCGCCTCAGTAATAACCGGGTGTCGGATACTGCCCGCCCGAACCGAATACATGGTCGTACCAATAGACCGCTGCCAGCAGCACCAAAATGCCGGCCAGAAACAGCGCGATCGGGAGCAATAGTTTCCGCATCACGCCCCCACTCTACCGAAAGCTTGCCCGCAGGACAAGTGGCGACCGCTTCTAGTGTTCTGCCACAGTTCATTTGGTGATTACCCCTCACCTTAATCCTCTCCCCGCACGCGGGGAGAGGAGACGAATTGCGTTCCCCTCTCCCGTTTTAAGGGAGAGGGTCAGGGTGAGGGTTCGTTCTCCCACCCCGCTTCCAACCTTGCGCCGGGCGGTGGAACCGTTACACTTCGCCCGCCATGTTGATCGATTACCACATGCACACCGAGTTGACCGACGGCACCGGCCGGCCCGTCGACTACGCCCGGGTCGCCGTCGAGCGCGGCCTCGACGAAATCGGCTGCTCGGACCACGCGCCGTTGGCCGACCGCGAGACCGACTGGCATATGAAGAAGTCCGACCTGGAAACCTACGTCGGTTGGGTGCGCGACGCGCAGGCGAAGTTCCCCGAGCTGCCGATCAAGCTCGGGCTCGAGGTCGATTTCATTCCCGGGTGCGACGATTGGGTGCGCGACCTCGCCGCTACCTACCCGTGGGATTTCTTTCTCGGCAGCGTCCATTACCTCGGCGAATTCAACGTCGACCGCAGCGCCCAGGACTGGGCGACCGAGGACGTCGACGCCCGCTGGCGCGAATATTTCGACGTGTGGACGCAGGCCGCCCGCTCGCGCCTGTTCGATTCCCTCGCCCACCCCGACCTGCCGAAGAAATTTAATTTCCAGCCCAAGACCGATTTCGCGGCCGTGTTCGAAGACGCGTTGCGCGCCGTCGCGGCCTCCAACGTGGCCATCGAAGTCAGCACCGCCGGCCTGCGCAAACCCTGCAAGGAAATCTATCCGAGCGAACCGTTCCTCCGCATTGCCCGCCGCCTCAACGTACCCATCACCCTCGGCAGCGACGCCCACGTTCCCCATGATGTCGGCGTGAACTTCGCAAAGGCCGTGACGCTGGCGAGGAGCTGCGGCTACGACAAGATCTGCCGATTCACCCTGCGCAAGCGGGACGTGGTGAAGTTGTAGGCGGACGCGGGACACCGCATCCCTACCAAATCGACCGCCCTCTTACTTCGCCGCCGCGAGCACGGCGCTGAATGTCTTCGGGTCGTTGGTCGCGAGGTCGGAAAGACTCTTGCGGTCCAGCGCGATGTTCGCCTTCTTGAGCGCCGCGATGAACTTGCTGTAGGTTGTGCCTTCGGCGCGGCACGCGGCGTTGATCCGCTGGTTCCACAGCATCCGGTAATCCGCCTTCTTGTCCTTGCGATGGGCGAAACTGTAGGTCAGGCCGTGCCAGACGGCGTTCTTGGCGTACCGAAACTTCTTGCTGCGCCAGCCGCGATACCCTTTCGCGGCTAAAATCATCCGTTTGCGGCGGGCCTGGCTGGCGACTGCGTTGGTGGCTCTTGGCATGGTGAACTCCTAAACTTTCAAGGCTGTGATTTCAAATTGTTCGTGCTACCCGCGATGGCTAAAGGGCATTACGTCCGTGATGTGGTGCTTGTGCGTGTCGCTGACGGGCTTGGTTAGCCCCAGACGGCGTTTGTGTTTCGACGATTTGTGCGCGTTCAAGTGCCGCTTGCCCGAGCCATAGCGCATCACTTTGCCCGTCGCCGTGATCTTGAACCGCTTCGCCGCGGCCTTTTTCGTCTTTGCTGACTTCCAACGTGGCATGTCCTCGTTCCTTCCTGAAAATTTCTAGTCTTCGCTTGCTGCGCTCGTCCGCGGCTCACCGGCCTTCTTGCCGGCGCCGCGGAACGGAGAAATCATCATCGTGATGCTCCGTCCCATCAACTTCGGCATCACTTCGGGCCGGCCGCAATCCGTCAGGTCCTCGATGATCTTCTGCATCATCTTGTTGCCGAACTCGGGATGCGCGTTCTCGCGGCCCCGCAACATCATCGTCACTTTCACCTTCATCCCGTCGTTCAGGAAGTCCCGCATGTGGTTGCACTTCGTCACGTAATCATGCGGATCGATGTTCAACCGGATCTTGATTTCCTTGAGCTTCGTCGCGTGCTGGTGCTTGCGCGCCTCGCGGTCCCGCTTTTCCTGCTCGTACTTGTACTTCCCGAAATCGACGATCCGACACACGGGCGGCGTCGCGTTCGGCGCCACTTCCACCAGGTCCATCCCCTGCTGCTGCGCCGCTGCCAGCGCCTGGCTGATCGAGATGACCCCGAGTTGTTTCCCGTCTGAGTCTACCACCCGCACTTCGCGGGCGCGAATCTTCTGATTGACACGGACAAATTGTTGAATTGCTGCGATCTCCTGTTGGCCCTGTTCGGGTCAGCTATGTTGACTCCATGAACTCACAGTTTTCTGCTCCACGCTTCCCACCCGCCAGCGGGCTCTCGTTTCGACCCAACCGTCGGAGAGGCGTGAATGGCCTGTTCTTGTACGGCTTTTCCCGCCCCATTGCAACAGTCTTTTTAGCCAGGGTTCGACGTGCCCGCCACAGCCCGCCGTCCGGCACAGGCGGGTCTCTGGGTGAGGCTCATGACCACTGAACGCTCGCCACTGTTCGGATGTCGTCGGCCAATTCTGAATTCATGGCAATCCTTGCGCCGACGGCTCCATGTCCTTTGGTAATCACATTGTTATACACCCAGTTGTCATCGTCTCTTCCGTTGTTTTGGACCGCCCATATACAAGTGTCCCCGACCACGAACCAGCGACCTCCGCCGTAGGCGTCCTCTCCGTTGCCAATCGGGATGACTTCGCCTTCCGGCGTGTTCTGGCCCGCTGGCCTCTCCCCTTCCTTGAAGATTCTGTCAAAGACCTTCTTCAGTTCTTCACGTGCGGCACGCCGCTGCGCGTCACGAGCTGCTTCGGCTTGCTCCGACTTTTGCAGGATGCCCTTGAGCGCATACACTCCAACGAGAGAAATCAGAAGAAGCATCCCAACGCCGATGGCAGATCCCTTCCAATGTTGGGCGATCCACGACGGTGGCTCCGGTTTCGGTGGCGGCGGTGGTGGTGGTTCAACTTTTTCAACCACTTGTGTGACGACGGGAAGCGGAGGCGGTGGAGGCCGTGGGGGTGGTGGAGGCGGTGCATTCAACTGGGCGAAAGCGATCGTATAATCCCGCTCGGCCTTTGGAATCTGGATCTGAACACTTTGGATCTTTGCATCGAGGGTTTGTAGCATCTGCTCTCCGGTCGCCACCTGCTGTTGATACATGCCAATTTCACTCTGTACTGCCGCCCTTTGGGGATTGGGGACTGTCGTGGTGCCTTCGTATACTGGAACTGTGGTCGAGCTTGCCCCAGACCCCCTGTGCCAAGTCGGCACGGTGCCGGTCCCATAGACGGGCACTTGCGAATCTTGAAGACTTCCGAGTTGTTGTTGTGACGCCGTTAGATTGCCTTGTGCCATTGCGAGATCGTTAACCAACTTTTCTCGCTGCCGTTGAAATTCTGAAAGTTTCCTCTTGAGCGACTCCAGAGTGCTCTGAGCCGACTGGACTTTCATTTGTTTCTGCCAGTGCTCGACGAGTGGCTGTTTATCTTCGGGGGTCATCCATTTGTCACCGAATTTGACCTCGCCATCGGACACATGCCGGAGTTCTGCCTGCCATGTGTCGAGGCGTTGCTGAACCGCCGGGGCTTTGTCAGACGTTGGATGATCGGTCAGGAATTTTTGGAATGCCGCGATCACTTGCCCGCAATAATCTGCCGATTGTTCCTGATTCGGATTCAACTGGAAGCTCGACAAGGCTTCGTAGTCGGTTCGTTCCGCTATTTGGGCGGCAGTTTCGGTCTGGATCCTCAGGATGTCGCTGTGGGGGATGTCCCTTTGATATGAAATTGTGCGGCTGGCGTTATGTGCGCTTATTCGGAGAACATCGTTGGTATCGGAGAGAATGTCCCCTTGGAGCGTTTCGCCGGATTTGAGGACGACAGTCGACTCGCCAAACCCGGAAGCAACAAATCCCGCCATCACCAGAGCAACCATCAGGAACCTTGTCATGCGGTTCCCCGGTTGGGGCGTCCTCGCCGACGCAAGCCGGACCAAAATCCGCCTGTTCATACCCGACGTTCCTCTCTCAGCCGTTGCCTGACTGCGATCAGAACCCGAGCGACTCTCGCCAATACGGAAGTCAGACTAGCCTTCCAGCCATGGTAAGTCGAGCCGTTTCCTGCCGCGCTGTGACACCCCCTATCCCCGGCCAAATGTGGCTACCCAACTCAATCCGTTGGTTTGCCCGGATTGTCTTCAAACCGGTAGCCGATCTCTCGAATCGTATGGATAAACGTCGGGTGGTGAGGGTCGGGCTCGATCTTGCGGCGGAGCGTGGTGACGCACCGGTCCACGCTGCGGGCGGTGACCATCACGCTGTTGCCCCAGACGGCGTTCATGATGCTGTCCCGCGTGAACGCGCGGCCGGGATGCTGCAGGAAATATTCCAGCAACCGAAACTCTTTGTTGGTCAGCGGGACTTCGATGCCGTCCTTCAACAACCGGTGCGAGACCGTGTCGAGTTCGCATCGACCAAACTTATAGCACGGCGCCCCGCCCGACTGGCTCCGACGCAGGAAGGCCTGCGCCCGTGCCAGAAGCTCGCGCACGCTGAACGGCTTGGTGATGTAATCGTCCGCCCCGAGTTCCAGCCCGCGCACGATGTCCTCCTCCTGCCCTTTCGCGGTCAGCATCAGGATCGGCATGTCGAGTTTCTCAGCGCGCGCGGCGCGGCAGATTTCAAATCCGTTGATCTTCGGCAGCATGATGTCCAGGACAATGAGATCCGGGCTGCCATTCAACGCCGCCTCCAGCCCTTCCTCGCCGTTGCGCGCCGTCCGCACCCGATAACCGCGCGCGACGAAGTTGTCTTTGACCACGCGCAGGATCGTCGGGTCATCTTCGACGATGAGAATGGTGGCCGGGGTCATGATGCGCTCCCGTCAACGGCGGGAATCTCGATGGTGAACGTGCTGCCGCGTCCAACCTCGCTCGCGACGCGCACGGTGCCGTGATGGGCGTCCACGATGGATTGCACGATGCTCAGACCAAGCCCGCAGCCGCCCACCGTGCGCGCCAGCCGCTGATCGCTCTGGTAGAATCGCCGAAACACGCGCTGCTGCTCGCGCGGCGACAGGCCGATGCCGTTGTCTTCGACCGCAAACCCGACGCGGCCATTGCGCGCCTCGACGTGGACGACGATGTGTTTGTTGTCTCCCGAATATTTCCAGGCGTTGTCGAGCAGGTTCAGCAACGCCGTCGTCAAGGCGTCGGCGTCGCCATTGATATCCGGTACGCCCGCCGCGACATGCGATTCGACGCTGCAGCCGGGCGCGTGCGCGCGCTCACCCAAGGCCGCCATCGCCCCGTCGACGATCCGTTGCGGACGGACCGGCGCGAACTCGAATTTGAATTTGTTCCGCTCGAGCCGCGAGAACGTGAGGAAATTGTCGATCAATCGGCTCAGCCGGGCGTTCTCGGTGGCCAGCAGCCTCAGGTATTCGCGCGTCGTCGTCTCGTCCAGCCGCTCGGTATCGAGCAACGTGTCCACCAGCGCCCGCATCGCCGTGAGCGGGGTTTTCAGTTCGTGCGACACGGTGGCGACCAGATCATTCTTCAACCGTGCGAGTTGCACCTGCCGCCCAAAACCCCGGGCCATGACAATCGCCAGGACGAGCATCGTGGCAATCACGCCGCTGCCGATGACGAGATACCGCGCGACCCGTCGCTCTGCCTCGGTGTCGAACAACGCCAGGTCATCGAGCGACAGCGACAGCCGCCAACCGGGAAGCTCGGGCGCCAATTGGGCCGCCGCCAACGCGGACGCATTCGTATCATCTTCACCGGGGGCGAGGATGGCGACGTTCACGCCTTTTGGAGGCCCAACTTCGCGAACGATACTCGCCAGCTTGTTACGTAGACCCGGCGTTGTGAACAACGCCAGGACGTTTACCTCGTGCCCGTAGGAGGCCATGGACCAAACGTCATGTTGCTGCGTTACTCGAAAAGTCTTATCCCATACGACTGATGGATTCGCTTCCAGAAATCGGGCCGCAAGTTCTTCCGCGTTGAGCGTTGGGAATCGCGTGTTGGGATCCAGTTGCCCCAACTCGTGCATCAGGAATCGCCGTTGAGCCGACGGCAATGTCACGGTCGTGTAATTCGCGACCTGTGTCTCCAACCGGATGAGCGCGTCCTTGAATTGCGGGTCATTTCGGTCGGTCCACTTTTCCAGCGCGAGCAAGTCCGTGTTCGCCTCAGCGCTTCGCGTCTCGGCGTTGACGGTGGGGTACAACACCTGTCTCGCCTTGTCATAAAAGATAACACTCCCGGCCAGGCCGTCGTTTACGCAACGGGCAAACTGGGAGGCTGCAGGTCCGTCGCCGGCAAAATTCTGGCCGCGCCAAACCTCCGTTACTTGCTTCTGCAGTAATGTCAATTGCCCGCGATACGCTTCCGCCAGGGTTTCGCGCACGGCCATCCGCTCATTCTGCATCGCCTCGCGCATGAACCACAGGACGCAGCCAACGGCCACCAGCACGACGAGAACCAACGACGCCAGCATGGGCCAGGCGCGAACGTCCTGGCCCACGCGACGCGGGAAAAGTCTGAATCGGCTCACATCACTTCGTCCGGTAACTGGCGATGATCGTGTCGAATTGCGCCTTGAGCGTGTCGAACTTGTCCGGCGGACAGGTGATCACGAACAACTCGGAATACTTCGTGCCCAACACCCGCGCTAGGAATTGCACCTGCGGCTGGCCGTTTTCCGTCAGATCCCTCACATAACTCACGGCAGGACGCCCGTCGATGGTGAAGTTCTTCCAACTATCGGGACGGACCTTGGTGCTCTTGTCTCCATGCAAATCCTCATCAATCCAGGCCCGCGCTGACTTACGCGCCGCTTCCGAGAGCGTATCGGTGGCAAACAGGCGCATCCCGCCATCGGCGGTATCCGCACCGGGATCGAGCGTCCGGATCAGCACCTGCCCTTCTGGTTGGCCGTGGTGGGCCCGAAAGATAACCCAGTCCGCCGGAGTGGTGAACGACACGCCGGTTTCATCGTCGTGGAATGCCACCGGCTCGCCGGGTCGGCGTTGCGCGACGGACGTCAACTGCGCCGAGACGGGACCCGCCTCGAACTTAACCAGATATCGATGCGTGTCCGCCGAGAACCAAAAATCCTGGTTCACCGGGCTCAGGCGCACTTTGAAACAGTCGAACTTCCCCGCCGGTACTTCAACGGTCTCCTTTCCCACCACTTCAAGTCCCACCGGAAGGACGTTTCCACCCAAGCTCGTAAACACGGTCAGCGTAGCCTTGTAGCCAACTTGCAACGGAAGCCGACGTATGGCGTGCATGGCTTCTTCGTTGTCGTACACCGTGCCCTCCACCGGGGACACTTCCGGCTGCGATTTGCCGGCGCGCTGGATGGTGACTTCGCCCGGCGCGTAGACTGCCGTCACTTCCCCCAGCATCGAATGTTTCCAATGGCTGGTGAGTGGACGAAAGGTCTCGGGGTCAACATCGACGCTGCTGACCGATTGCGGCCCGGCCATCAACCGCGCCCCGACACGCCAAATCCTGCCTCCGTTGGCCTTCTGGACAAGATCGGCGCGATATTCGACTGTGCCGATGTCCGCGCCGCTGGCCACCGTGATATTCAGTTGCATACGCTCGCCGTCCACCCACGGCACCGGCCCGAAGGTGAGGCCACTGGGCAGATATTCACGCGCCTGGGCCACGAGGTTCGTTTCGTTTGGGTAATCATGGATCAACTTCTGAAACGCCGCCGTGGCATCGGCGGTGCGGTTTTGCTTCAGGTAACACTGGCCGAGGCGGAACTGCGCCTGCGCCGCCAGCGACCGGTTGATGTCCTGTTCCGCGACCAGTTGCTGGTAGATCGCGATGGCGGAATCAAGGTCGCCTTTGGTGTCCTGGGCGTAAATCCCCTTTTCGAGCAGTTCGGACGGAGAGGCGGGCGTGGTCTGGGCACGGACGACAGCAATCATGCCCATCACGAGAGTTGCGAACACGATCAACAAACTAGTTGTAGTTTTCATGTCTGAAACATCGCAAACGCATGTTACCACTTTGTTACCTGCATGTCCGTTGTTTGTCCAAACCGATTGCGCCAGCGGGCGTTCCTGCGTCGCGCTGAAGAAAGCCCGCGTTCTTTTGTCGCAAAACCGCGTCGAATGTCACTATAAGATGACGATAGCAGTTGGCTCGAGATGGAGAAGCAATGGACCTGACCGACAAGGAATACGTGCAGCGTTGCCGCGATGGGCATCCCGACGACTTCCGCCTGCTGGTGCACCGCTATCAGGGACCGCTGTTCTCGTACCTGACGGGCCGGCTGGGGGATCGGTCACTGGCGGAAGAGGCGGCGCAGGAATCGTTTGTCCGGGCGTTTCAATCGTTGCCGAAGCTCCGCAAGCCGGAATCGTTTTATTCCTGGCTGCTGGGCATCGCCGGGCGAGTCGCCCAGGAACAGTTCCGCTCCCGCAAACGTCACCAGCGGGACCGCGAAGCCGCGGAAACCATCCTGGCGGACAATGCCGATGATCCGGAGGAGTATCCGTTGGAGGAAGCCATTGCCGCCCTGCCCGAAACCTATCGCCAGATGATTCTGTTGCGGTTTTACGAAGAGCTGTCCTGCCACGAGTTGGCGGAGCAACTCGACCTGCCGCTCGGCACAGTCACCAAGACGCTGTCGCGAGCGTACGCCCTGCTGCGTCAGGAGCTTCAGGCCCGTGAACGCGCGGGTCGAACCATCAACCAAACGGAGCTCCCATGAACTGCATCGAATGCCGGGACGAACTGGTCGCCCGCATCGAGGGGTTGCTCGGCGATGAGGAATCTCTCCAATGCCAGGCGCACCTCGAGACCTGCGCGGCGTGCCGTGCCGAATACGCGGCCTTTGCCAACCTGCACCAGCAGTTGGTCGCGCGCAGCCACGCGGCCGCCGATGTGTCCATCGTCGAGCCGGTCATGCGCCGGGTTCTGGCCGTCCACGCGGAACCGGAAAAGGACACCATCATGAGCATACTACAGAAACATCGTTGGGGATTGGGGTTGGGCGCCATGGCGGGGGCCGTTGCCATCATTCTAGCCGCTCTCTTAAGTGTCCCCAAGACACAAGCCGCAGCCGTCGTGGTCATGACCAAGGGTGCCGAAGCGGCAGCCAAACTTACCAGCATCCATCTGCGCGGCCAGGTGCGCACTCCGACGGCGGAGAACTTCGGTTACCCCGACCCCGCGTCTGACTTCGTCTCCATCGAGTTGTGGAAGCAGTTCGAGCCGGACCTCAAATGGCGGGTCGAGAAGCCGGGGCGAGTCGCTGTCATGGACGGCCAGTCCACCGTGCTCTACGTCAAGCCCCTCAACATGGGAATGAAAGTGCCGCAACCATCATCGAGCGCGTTTGATACTGGTTGGCTCCACAAGATCGCCAACTTGAGCAACACGATCACCCAGGACCGTGACAACGCCATCGCCAAGGGCTGGAAACTGAATCTCGCCGAGGAACAAGCGGCGGATGGACGGGCGAAATCCGTCGTTACCATCCAGGCCAAATCCGACCTTCCTGACAGCGACTATCTTAAGAACCAGCAGTTTGACTACGCAGACACGCGTCGGGTGTACCGGTTCGATGCTCAGACAGGATTGTTGGAAGCGGTCGGAATCTATCTCACCCGCAACTCCGGCGATGTGCTGATCTTTGAGGTCAACCAGATTGACTACAACCGGCCCATTGATCCGGCCGTCTTTCGCCTCGATCTGCCAGCGAACGTGAATTGGTATCAGGAACCGCAGAAGTTGACGGACAATGAGAAGTACGCCGCCATGACCGCGCAACAGGCGGCTAGGAGCTTATTCGAGGCGTGCGGACGCGAAGATTGGACGGAAGCTGCGAAATTCTTTCCCATGCCGATCCCCGAAACGCTCAAGCAATTCTTGGGTGGCTGTCAGATCGTCAGCTTGGGAGAGCCGTTCACTTCCCAAGGTGCCGGCCCTACCGACCAGTTCGTGCCCTATGAGATCAGGTTGAAGACCGGCGAGACTCACAGCTACAACCTACATCTCAGAAAGGATCCGCAGACCGGTCGCTGGTTCTGGGAAGGCGGGATCTAGCCCGGTATCCTCCTCCACTACCCCAATGACGGTGTCGGAGCGGAACCAACTGCTCGTGAGCGGTCAGTGTTTGGGCGTCAGCGGCGTGTAGTAATAAATGACGGTGTAGGTGGCCGGGACTTTGCCAGGATTGTGCAGGCACGTGGTGGCATGGGAGGCGAAAAAAATGACCGAACCCGGCCCGACAGTCTGCGAGTGCCCATCGAACGTCGCCTCGATTGTGCCTTCCTTGACGACAATAACCTCCTCCTGCAAATGCAGGCGCGGCGGACCGCTCGATTCACCGGGATTGAGGGTGGTGATGTGACAATTGAGTTTGTCGAGCGTCGCAGTGGGACCCTCAAACAGGGTACGGCGGATGCCGTTCGACACCACCGTGGGCTGCATTTTGTTCCAATCATAAATGGTGGAAACCAGTTTCGTGGTATTGGTTGGCATGGTTGGCGCGATCTCCTGGGTTTGGGCCGACAGCGTTGCGCAACGGGCGGCAACAACTGCGACGAGACAAAGGAATATCTTTCTATTCATCATGTCCTTCGGTTGTGTGGTGCTTGCTTGACTACCTGTTTCGTTGACCATTGACAAGTTCGTGCGCCAGTTCCCGGGCGTCATAGACCTTGTTCAGCGCCTCCAGAATCGCCGCCGAATCGACCGACGTGGCGCGGCCCTGCTTGTCGCTGAACGCGTAGTCCCAGGTCAGGCCCTGGAGGTTCCCATCGAATATGATGCCGACAAATTCCCCGGCGCGATTGACGACCGGACTGCCCGAGTTTCCGCCAATGATGTCGCAGGTGCTGACGAAGTTGAACGGCGTCCCCAGATTAAGGCGCGACTTCCGCTTCTCCCACGCCGCCGGTAAATCGAACGGAGGCTGATTCTTCATCTCCGACGCCCGCGCGTACAGTCCCCCCAACGACGTGAACGCGGGCACGGCTGCGCCGTTCTCTTCGTAACCTTTGACGACACCAAAGGAGAGCCGCAACGTGCCCGTGGCGTCGGGATACCCCGTCAGGCCAAGCAGCGCGTTGCGGGCGCGCGCAATCGCCGCGTGCGCCTGCGCTTTCGCCTCGGTCTGCGCCTCCGATACCTTGCGTAACGCCCGCGCTTCGGGATCGACGAGCCGCGCCAGCTCGATCACCGGATCGTTGGCCGCGGAAACGGCATCGGCGCCGCCAGCGTACAACTTCTTGCGGAAAGCGACGTCGCGCACGCGAGTGCCGTCAATCAATTCCGCCGCGCGGTCCCGCGGCGATTTGCCCGCGAGGACCTTTTGCACCAGCGGATCGTTCACACCCAGCTCGGTCGCGAGAAACGTCAGCGAATCGGCCAGCGTCAGCTTCTCCAAATCGGTGTAAATCGGCGCCTCGGAAAACAGGTCGAGTTCGAGCGATGCCCTTCGCGAATCCGAGAATTCGCGAAGACGTTCGCCGTTGGGCTTGGGACGTTCCTCACCGGCGCGCAACAGGGTGCGCGCGATCCCAGAGCTTTCACACTCGAATCCCTGGCCGCCTTCGAGCAGCGCCCCGCGGACCGACTGCGCCGCGAGGGTTTTGGTCGCGTCGGCAACCTTGTCGTACGCGGCCAGCGCCTCGGAAAACTCCGGCGTGGCCGACAGCCGCGCCTTGAAATCTGCCTCCGCCTTCGCCTTCGCGGGGAACAAGTCCGGGGCCAGTAGCCCCGCCAGCCGCCCATCCATGGCTTTGCGCCCGTTCTTCGCGCGGAAAAGCATCCCCTTGGCGCGACGTGCATTCTCCCCACTGCGGGCGCTCCAGTTCTCCAACAGCACTTCCCGTCGCTTGAGGGAATTGAGTTGGAACGGCACCGATCGATCCCGCACGTTCTCCAGTTCGGCAACGGTCAGCAGGCGACTCGTCCGTCCCGGATGTCCGGAAACGAACACCAGTTCGCCGTCGCGCGGGCCACCCGGCGAGAAGCGAAGGTAGTGGGCGATCTTCGCCGGCGCCCCGTTTTCATAGGCGCGAAACAGGCAAATATCCAGATCGTAACGCGGAAACTCGAAGTTGTCCGGGTCGCCGCCATAAAATGCGGCCTGGGCTCCCGGCGCGAATACGAGTCGCACATCCGTGTACCGCTTGTAGCGATAGAGATGATACGCCCCGCCCTGCCAGAGCGTGACGACATCCGAGCGCAGGCCCGTCTGGTCGAGTGATTCCTTCTCGATTGCCGCGATCACCTTGCGCCGCGCCTCAAACGCAGCCCTCGGGTCGGCCTCCTTCGGCACGGCGGCGTTCACGCGCGCCGTCACATCCTCGATGGACTCGAGCACGTCGAGTTCGAGATTGAGGCATTGGATCTCCTCAGCGAGCGTATGCGCGCAAAAGCCGTCGCGGACGTAATCCCGGTCCTTCGTGCTGAGTTCTTCCAGTTTGCGCGCGCCGACATGATGGTTGGTGATCAACAAACCGTCCTTGCTCACGAAACTGGCCGAGCCCCCGGAATTGACGCGGATGCAGGATTTCTGCAAATGCTCCAGCCATGCGTCCGTCGGGTTGAATTGATACCGTTCCTGCAACAGATCGCGCGGCGGCTGGTTGTACAACCACATGCCCTCGTCGGCCGACGCGGCGACGGCTGCGGCAACGAACAGCAATGGAACGATGATGATTTTCATAAGGTGTGGGTGTCGCTCATTCATGGTCATTTTGGCGTTATCTTGAAGACGATGGCGAAATCGTTCGGCTTGTTCTTCGGTGGCGCGATGACGAGCGCGTCGGGGGTTCGATGCCACTGGATCGTTTCCGGGCTACCGAGCAGTTCGACATGATCCACCGGCTTGTCGAGAAGCTTCGCCGATTCGCCGAGGGATTGGATGGACACGCCGTTCGTCGGCCAGCCGAGGACAATCGCGTACAATGTGTCGCCGCTGGCCGTGAACCGCACGTCCGCGGCGGTAAACGGCTTGCCCTTGCCTTCGTTGAACCCTTGCGCCGTGATGGGCGCGCCCGCCGACGCCGGACCTTCGCCGAAAATCTTCCACGGTCGCGTGCCGAAAATGCACTCCTTGTTCACGTCCATCCAGTCCGTGATGCCGGCGACCACCGCTTCCTCCTTCTCGTCGATCGTGCCGTCGGCGCGCACGGGAACATTCAGCAGCAGGTTGCCGTTCTTACTGACGATGTCCACCAGCATCTGAATGACCGTCCGCGCGCTCTTGTAGTGATCGCGGTCGTAAACGGACCGGTCGTAGTGCCAGTGGCCGAGGCAGGTGTCGGTCTGCCACGCGTAGGGAAAACTGGTGGCGGGCACGCCGCGCTCGATGTCCCAGACCATGGTCTTCCGCTGGTACTCATCAAGGATCTTGCCAAACAGCACGGCATCGAGTTTGCCGCCGTGGGCCTGCATGTTGCTGTTGTAGAGATGCGCGGCGATCTTCAGGCCGGCATCGCTCACCGGCCACAGTGGCAACGCCGTATCGTCGAAGTACAACAGGTCCGGATGGTACTTGTTGATGAGATCCATGGTGCGGTTGTAGAACTTCTCGCAGTAAGCCGCGTCCGGCACGCTGCTGCCCTTGGCCGCGTCCCAATCCCATCCCCGCGATGTGCCCGGTTTGTGGTTCTGCGCGTACAGGTCCTGCGGGTCGAGGCCGTCCCACCATTGGCCTTTGCCGTCCGCCTTCGTGAGCTTGCCGTCGAATGCTTGCGCCGGCTCGTACCAGCTCCACGCGCGCGCGGCGTGGACGCTCACGCCAAACCGCAGCCCGTTTGCACGCGCCGCTTTTGCCCACCCGGCAATCAGGTCTTTCTGCGGGCCCACCCGAACGGAATTCCACGGCTGGTATTTGGAATCCCAGTTGTCGAAATTGTCGTGATGGTTTGCCAGGGCGAAGAAGTACTGCGCGCCCGCTCGCTTGTAGAGCGCCACGAGCCGGCCCGGGTCCCATTTCTCAGCCTTCCATTGGTGGATGATGTCCTTGAAACCGAAGACCGACGGGTCGCCAAAATGCTCGATGTGCCACTGGTACTGGCGCTGCCCCGGAATGTACATGTTCCGCGCATACCAGTCGCCCTCCTCCGGCTCGCACTGCGGACCCCAATGCGCCCAGATGCCGAACTTGGCGTCCCGAAACCAATCGGGCGTTTGGTACTGACCGAGGGACGCCCACGTGGGCTGGAACTTGCCGGGCGCGATTGGTTCCGCACTGGTGCTCACGAGGATGGTTGGGACATTGGTTTCGGAGATGGGCTCGGCAGCGAACACGCCCGGTGTCATGCCCAGCGCGCCAAGAAGCGCAGTGAGCAGGCATCGAGTGAGCCTGGCAATGGCGTTCACAGCGGAGAAGCTCTTACGCCCGGCGTTCTTTGATCGACTGCACAATGTCGGCAATCACTTCCGCCTTCGGTTTGGCGCCGACGTTGCCTTTGCCGTGGAGACGGACGCTGACCGCGCCGGCCTGCATGTCGCGCGGGCCGATGACGAGCATGGTGTGGACCTTGGCCTTCTCGGCGCTCTGGACCTTGCCATTGATCTTGTCGGCGCTGTAATCGCCCTCGGCGCGCACCTGTTGGCCGCGAAGTTCGTTGACGATGCCCTTGGCATACTCCACCAGCGCCGCGTCGTCGCCGATGGTCAGGACGCGCACCTGCTCGGGAGCGAGCCAGAGCGGGAAATTGCCCGCGTAATGTTCGATGAGGAACCCGATGAACCGTTCGTGCGTGCCCAGCGGCGCGCGGTGGATGCACAGGGGCGTCTTGTCGGTGTTGTCCTTGTCGCGATAGACCAGGCCGAACCGTTTCGGCACGGCGAAATCGACCTGGTTGGTCGCGATGGTGAACTCGCGGCCGATGGCGCTCCACACCTGCACGTCGATCTTCGGACCGTAGAACGCCGCTTCGTTGGCGACCTCGACGAAGTTGATGCCGCTGCTCTTGAGAACCTCGCGCACCATGTCCTCGGTCTGCTTCCACAACTCCGGCTCATCGACGTATTTCTTGCCCATCCCTTCGGGCGCGCTCGTGCTGAACCGCATCTGGTATTTATCGAGGCCGAAAATCTTGAAATACTTCAGGTACATCTCGTTGACGGCATTGAACTCGGCGGCGAACTGCTCCGGCGTGCAATAGATGTGCGCGTCGTTCATGTTCAGCGACCGCACCCGCATCAACCCGAACAACTCGCCCGACTGCTCGTACCGGTAACAAGTCCCGTATTCCGCCAACCGCAACGGCAAATCGCGATAGCTCCTCGGCTCCGCCGCGAAAATCCGGTGATGATGCGGACAGTTCATCGCCTTGAGGTAGTAACGGTCAATCTCTCGACCCTCGACTACTTCCGTCAATTCAGCCTCTAGCTTTGCCCTCTGTTGGAGAAGGCTATGGAACTCAGGCTCAACAGAGCGATCGAATTGTCCATCGCTCATCGTCTTCTCTGCAATTGCATGGAGACGGGAGATGACAGGACCAAGTTCGCGAGTCAGATTTTCGAAACGCTGGTCGATTTCCATCTTGCCGAGTCCCTCAATGGGCAATTCCATCGGCGGAAACATGCTCTCCGCGTAGTACGGCAAGTGACCGGAAGTTTTGTACATCACTTCCTTCGCGATATGCGGGGTTTTCACCCTGACGTAACCGGCGGCGAACTCGGTTTCTTTTGCCAGCTTTTCGAGTTCCTCGACGATCACCGTGCCTTTGGGCAGCCAGAGCGGCAGGCCGGGGCCGACGAATTCGGTGTCGATTACGTACAGGCCCATCTCCGCGCCGAGCTTGCGATGGTCGCGTTTCTTCGCTTCTTCGAGCATCGTGAAATACTCGTCGAGCTGGGTCTTGTTCTTGAACGCGGTGCCGTAAATGCGCTGGAGCTGCGGGTTCTTCTCGTCGCCTTGGTAATACGCGCTGGCGACGCTGGTGAGTTTGAACGCGCCGACGTTGCCGGTGCGCATCACGTGCGGCCCGGCGCAGAGGTCGATGAAATCGCCGTTCTTGAAATAGGTGATCTCTTCGCCTTCGGGAATGGCTTCGAGGTTGCCGATCTTGAACTTGCTCGGATTGCCCGGGCGTTCGCTCAACCCGCCGAGCCGGCCGCTCTGGGCGTCCTTGAGCGCCTGTTCGCGGGTGACGACGACCTTCTCGAAGACGTGGTTCGCCTTGATCTCCTTCTTCATCTCCTCTTCGATCTTCGGGAAATCCTCGGGCGAAATGCGGTGCGGCATGTCCAGGTCGTAGTAAAACCCGTCCTCGACCGGCGGCCCGGCGGCGAACTGCGCCTCCGGCCAAATCCGCAGGATCGCGGTGGCCATCACGTGGGCCGCGGAGTGCCGCAACCGTTCGAGGTCGGTCATCTGGGCGCGTTGATCTAGTGTTTTCCGTTCCATGGGAATTCCAAGTGTCGGGACTTCGTTTAATACGGCGCGGACGGGGCAAAGTCAATGCTGAGGCGAAAGGGTCTCCTGTTTCCCCTAACATCTTGCTGGAGGGACGCGCTCCGTCGCGTCCGCAGCGGTTAACGAATGCGGATGGCCACGACGGAGCCCCGAAAGGGATTCGGGCTAAACGGAGCGCTCCAACGAATGTCTTGACGAAGCACGGTCCGCCGATGAAGGTTGGCGACCATGACGGCGTGTGCGCGTCCAGAACGTGGCAAGAATCTGCCGAACCGTAAGACGCCAGTTCATCTTCCGTTGTCTTCCGCTCATAATCGCTCAGCGCTGGTTTTCCTGACGATCTGCACGGACAGACGGAAACCGATTTTAGCTCACGACGACGTTCACGATCTGTTGCTGGCCAGTTGGAAGAAGGCCGACGCTTGGCTGGTGGGTCGGTATGTATTGATGCCTGATCACGTGCATCTATTCTGTTCGCCCAACGACACCGAGCCGGTCTCCCTCAGTAAATGGGTCCAGTTTTGGAAATCCCAGTCTTCAAGTCGCTGGCCGCGCAGGGGCGAGCAACCGATTTGGCAGAAATCATGTTGGGATACCCAACTCCGGCGGGGTGACAGCTACGAAAACAAATGGGACTACGTGCGACAGAATCCGGTGCGGCATGGATTAGTGAGAGGAATTGAGGATTGGCCGTATCAAGGCGAGTTGAACATATTGGAGTGGCACGATTGAGAAAAGGGACACGATCCATGCCGTTGATTTGGGGAGCGCGGCCACGACGGAGCGTGGCCCTCCATCGAAGATCAAGCGGCGCGCGACCGTTGCAGCAGACGAAGGGTTCATGAAAGACAGTTCATCCGAAGCGCATCCTGCCGTCACCGCACCCGACGAAAGGCGTGGTGCCTGGCCACGTTGGATCGCGCCCACGGTGCTGTTGATGGTGGTCTTCGCCATCAATTTCGCCGCCATGCCCGCGACATGGTGGGCGGGCGATCCGTCCGCGTGGCGTGAAGAGACGCGCAGCCTGTTGCGGGACGGCGCGCTCCACGTGAACACGCAATACGCCGAGCATATCGGTTACCCTGGGCAGTACTTTGTCTTCAACGCTGGAAAGGGTTTGTGGTACTCGAAATACGGCCTGATGAACTCGCTGATGGCGGTGCCGCCGACCGCGTTGGAGTCGGCCATTCATGGGCGGATCCCTGGTGTTGGGGAGCGATCCGACCTGCTGATCTTCAATCTGTACAACATCCTCCTCAGCCTGCTGGTCTGCGGGTTGTTGTATCGCATCACGGGCTGGTACACGGATCGGACCTGGGTGCAGGTCGTCTACGTATTGTGCGCCTTCTATGCGACGTTCTTCTGGTACTACCAGCGAGCGCAGGGCGCCGAGATTTATCAGGTTCTGTTTTTCACCGCCGCGTTCTATTTCCTGGTGATCTACCTGCGCGGGCTGGTGAAGACCGACGGCGTACCGAGCGCGGCGGACCGGGGCTCGTTGGTGGCGGCGTGGTTCTTTGTCGCGGCGTTGGTGCTGACGCGCCTCGCCTTCGGATTGTTGATCCCGATGGTCTGGTTGGCCGTCGTGTATGCAGTGCTGAATTTGGAGAAGAGCCGGCGGGCACGGGTTTTGCGCCAGCAGGTCGGTTGGCTGCTTCTGCCAGCGTTGGTAATCGTTGCCGCCCTGGCATCGATCAACTGGATCAAATTCGGAAAGCCGTGGCTGACGGGCTATCATATATGGCATCGGCAGGACAACTGGCCGACGGGGCGCTGGCAGGATGGAATTTGGGGACTCTTGTTCGATCCCCAGGCCAGCATGTTGCTTCATTTCCCCGTTCTCATTTTCGGTCTGTTGGCGCTACGAGAGTTTTGGCGGCGATACAAACTCGACACCGTGGTGATGTTCCTGCTGCCATCGGCGTTGTTCCTGTTCCTGGCCAAGACCCCGATCTGGCGAGGCGAATGGACCTACGGACCGCGATACCTGATCTTCATGTTACCCGTGTTGGCCATGCCGTTCGTGGCCTATCTGGAATGGCTCGTCGCAAGACCGTGGCGACGAGTTCGCCTGGCGTTGGCCGTGATAACGGTGGTCGCACTCGGGTATTCGACGTGGCTGCAATATCAGGTGAACCGGCTGGATTTTTGGACGATGTACCGCGTTTTCTTTACGTTTGATGGTGGCTGGACCCAGGACATGTCACGGTATTTCTTCGACCATCAAATGGGGACGTTTAACGCCGACCTGATCCGCCACAAAGACGATCTGGATGACCTGCCCTTTGTTGCCGAATTGAAAAAGCGCGGATTAACCGGCCAACGCCTGGAGGAGTACAAGAAGTTACTGCGCGGGTTCGTCGATCAAGAGAATTTCTACTGGAAACGCGCGCCATCTTCCGCACCTCCGCCAACCAACGGCCACTAGCATCACCAACCGGCCTCGGTTGATTTGATCTCGCTCCACATAAAGTAGTGCGGGCCGGCGCCCGGCAAGATGAATTCCTCGCCCCGAACCTGAAACCCGTGCGCTTGATAGAACAGGATCGCAGGCGTTCGCGCGTTGAACCAGATCATTGTGCCGCCATGCCGCCTCGCGTGATCGACGCACGCACGGAGCAAGAGGCTGCCAATTCCCATGCGGTGCAATTGCGGCAGGACTGCCATCCCACGAAGCCGCCACGCGCCGTCGTTTGTCTCGCCGCGCGGAGGCTCGCGGTAGATGGAACCGATCCCGATGAGGTCGCCGTCGACAACCGCGCCGAAATGCGCCGCGTCGGGCGAATCGTCGCCCGGATAGACCAATTCGTCCACGCGTTGGTGGGGACGCAGAATCGCCTGCCGCAACGGGCGCGTCTCGGCTGCCAAAATCCGACGGATGACAGGCGATGATTTCACGGCACCGGCCAGAGGAACCACTTGTGGGCGATGAAATACTCGATCTGCTGGATCGTCTGCCGAGCTTTGCGGTCGACGGCCTCGGCGGTATTGAACGCGTTGTGCGGCGTGAGGATCACGTTGGGCCGTCCCAACAACGGGAAACCGGATTGACCCGAACGCAGGGCGACGGCCAGCTTGCTTTCGTTCTCGTAGACATCGAGAGCCAGCCCGCCGAGATGACTTTCATCGAGCAGCATCACCATGTCCTCGGTGGGCGTGAACTCGCCGCGGGCGACGTTGACGAACACGACGCCCTTCCTTGCCCGCTTGAGCGTCTCGTAGGAAAAATAGGCGACGTTCTCCTTCGTCAGGTTCATCGCGCAGATGATGATGTCCGCCCAGGCCAGGCCGTCGTCGAGCGTCACGTAGGAAATGGACGCGTGTTTCTCCACAAGATCGACGCCGTGCACCTGCATCCCGAGCGCCTGTGCGATCTTCACGATCTCCGTGCCGATGTTGCCGACGCCGACCACCAGCAGTTTTTTCCCCGCGCACTCGCCGCCCGTCAATCCGTCCCGATGAAACGCGGGAAACTGGGCGATTTGCGCCGGTAATTTCCGCAGCAGCGCCATCACGAGGAGGATCGCCTGCTCGGCCACCGCGTGGCTGCAGTAATGCGGCAGATAACCGCAGGGAATCCGGCACCCGACCAGATGATCGTAGCCGGTCGTTCGCGAGACGACGCCACTCACCTTCCCCGTCCATGCCGGCGGGATGACCGATTGCGTGCGGATGCTGATGAGTTCGGCGGGCGGTTCCGTGTCGCCCGATTCCTGGATCGTGTCCGAGGTGAAATGGGCGTGGACCTGTGCCGGCAGATGCTGCCGCAGCATCGCGATTTCCTCCTCAAACGCCTCGTAGAAATGGACGTCCATCGTTCGGCGGGGATTGTAGCAAAAGACAGGTCGGCCCCGAAGGATTTTCAGGGGTCAGCCCCGAAGGGTTTCGGGGTGGATTGACAGCTTTTCGGGCGGCTTGTAGTATGCAGGCGGTGGCGAGGGACGATTAGCTCAGTTGGCTAGAGCGCTTCCTTGACATGGAAGAGGCCACAGGTTCAAGTCCTGTATCGTCCACCATCCTTCGCTCGCGCGAGGGGTGAAGGCGTATCGATCATCGGAACCATAAACAGGAGATTACCAATGGCATTAAAAGTTGGCGACAAGGCACCGGATTTTGAACTGACCACGAAATCGGCGGAGGGTCCGAAGAAGATCAAGCTCAGCGGCAATTTCGGCAAGAAGAACACCGTGCTGCTGTTTTTCCCGATGGCGTTCACGGGCGTGTGCACGAAGGAAATGTGCGAAGTGAGCCAGGGCCTGGGCGCCTACAGTAGCCTCAACGCGGACGTGCTCGGCATCAGCGGCGACAACCCGTTCGCGCAAGGCGCGTGGGCGGAAAAGGAAAAGATCACCGTGCCGTTGTTGTCGGATTACGAGCACAAGGTCGCCCGCGCGTACGGCATCGCCTACGACAGTTTCCTGCCCCAGAAGAACCTCGGCATGGGGGGCGTCCCCAAGCGCTCGGCGTTCGTGATCGACAAGCAGGGGGTGGTTTGCTACGCCGAATCCAGCGACGATCCCGGCCAGTTGCCAAGCTTCGAGAAGATCAAGGGCGCACTGGCACAATTGAAATAGCTACGGACGCGAACGCGCCTACATTTCCGAGTTTTGCAGTGTCGCCCTATCGCCGGCACAGGGGTTAGACTGTCGCTAGTGCCCCCTTGCGCACTGGGAAGGGACCGGGTAGACTCCGCGACGTTCTAGGACAAGCGCGAAGGAGGCGGTATGAGGCCGCAAACACGAGAACTTCTGCTGGGAGGTGTCATCGGGCTGGTGGCGGGCATCTGTACTACAGCTATCGTCGAGCGCCGTTCAATGCCCCCTACTCTGGCTGCTCCATCCAGAGCCAATGGCAGCGTGCCAGACACGAGCCAGGAGCAAACCCGAATGAGGGCCAGCGCGACTGAAGATGTCAGCCCTAGCACAAACTCAGCTCCTGATGCAACTGACGCTCCTGTCGCAGTGCTTGTCACTCCCGGCTACAGCCTCACATTCTCGGCTCCGTTTGTAAGGGCTATGCGGGAGATGAAGGCGGGCGGCGAGTCGTCGGAGTTGGTGGTCACACTGATTCAGTCCACGTTTAATCGTCGCTGGATTAATCTCATACAAGAGTCTAACGGGGGTGGCAGAAGTTTCGACGAGGACAGAGACCGTGAAATGAGGGATCGCCGGGAGGAAGTTTTTCACGAGTCGGTTGCCGCTATTGTGGGTGAGGACAGCTTCACCGCCTATGACCGGCAAAGAATGTTGAGGATACGCTTGGGGCGCACGGCGTATTCCCTGACTGAAGCCGAGTCCAATGAATTGTACCGCGTCGAGAAAGAGCACGATCAGCGTAACGCTGAGCTGAAACGGGCGATTAACGCTGGGGAGATTGATCCGTACGATGCGGCCGGAAAACAACAGCAGTTCGATGAAGCGTATCGGCAGGAACGAGACAAGCTGCTGTCGGACAAACCGGTGTCTGTTCCACCAATTATCATGCCGGGTAACTTTTCGACGATGATCCAGCGGGCGACGCAGGGCTTGAACCTGACCGCGCAGCAACTGAGTGAACTGGCTGACTTGGCGCAAAAGAGGACGCTGGCTGAAGGCGAAATGCAGCGCGGGGACACAAATGCCATTGCAAGAGTCCGCGAACTAGAGGACTCGGCGGAGCGCGACTGGGAGCGCATCCTTGGTCCTGAGAAGTATGCAGACTACAAACGCATGAATGATTACCGATACCAGCAAATGAAGCAGTATCAGCAGCACTGGCAGTTATCGGACGGGCAAGTCAACGAGCTGTACCTGACTTACCTGCGTCATGATAAGGCCGTCGAACAGTTTACGTCGCAAGCCTCACAAGCTTCCCAAGGCACTGATGCGAAACCTGACGAGGAGACGACAGCTCGCATCGAAGCCTTTGCAAAGGACGATAGGAAGGGACTACAGGCCGAGCTGCTACAGTTGCTAGGAGAAGACCGCTACAAACGCTTCCAAGCAGCCGGTCTCGTTCCCCAAGGGGACGAGTAGCTTGTACCCAGATGCGATTCTTCGGTGACTGCACCTGACTTGCCTCTTGGCCCAGCACTTGTATAATTCAATAGCGATGAGCGAGCCACATAATTCATTTAATTCACTACGGACGTTCGACCTTGGGGGCGGTCGCAAGGGACGGTTGTATTCCCTACCGGCCCTGGAAGCAGCCGGCGTCGGCAAGATCTCGCGGCTGCCGGTGAGCATTCGGATCGTGCTCGAATCGGTGTTGCGCAATGTTGACGGCAAGAAGGTGACCGAGCGCGACGTGCGGACGCTGGCCAACTGGAATGCGAAATCACCCGCGCAGGAGGAAATCCCGTTCATCGTCGCCCGCATCGTCTTGCAGGATTTCACGGGCGTGCCGTTGCTGGTCGATCTCGCGGCGATGCGGTCGGTTGTCGCGCGCCTGAAGAAGGACCCGAAGATCGTCGAGCCGCTCGTGCCGGTCGATCTGGTGGTGGACCATTCCGTGCAGGTGGACTTTTTCGGGACCGCCGAGGCGATGAAGCAGAACCTCGAAATGGAATTCAAGCGGAACCGCGAACGCTACGAGCTTCTGAAGTGGGGCCAGCAAGCGTTCAAGACCTTCAAGGTCGTCCCGCCGGGCATCGGCATCGTGCACCAGGTGAACTTGGAATACCTCGCCAAGGGCGTGCTGTCCACGGATGGCGTCTATTACCCCGACACGCTGGTCGGGACCGATTCGCACACGACGATGATCAACGGGCTCGGCATCGTCGGTTGGGGCGTGGGCGGCATCGAGGCCGAGGCCGGCATGCTCGGTCAGCCGGTGTATTTTCTCACGCCCGAAGTCGTCGGCGTGCACATGACGGGCGCGTTGCGCGAGGGCGTGACGGCGACCGACCTCGCGCTGCACGTCACGCAACTGCTGCGCAAGGCGAAGGTGGTGGGGAAATTCGTCGAGTTCTTCGGGGACGGCGCGGCCTCGTTGCCCGTGGCCGACCGCGCCACCATCGCCAACATGGCGCCCGAATACGGCGCGACGATGGGATTTTTTCCCGTGGACGACGAGTCGCTGAATTACCTGCGGGCGACGGGTCGGACCGACGAACAGGTCGTCGCATTCGGCAACTATTTCAAGGCGCAGGAGATGTTCCGCATTCCGCAGAAGGGCGAGATCGATTACAGCGTCGAAGTCGAACTGAATCTCGGCGACGTGCAGCCGAGCGTCGCCGGGCCTAAGCGCCCGCAGGACCGGATCGAGTTGCCCAAACTGAAGAAGACGTTTACGGAACTCTTCTCGAAGCCGCTCACGGAAAATGGCTACAACAAACCGCGCGGCGAGTTGAGCAAACGGGTGCCCGTACACCTGGATTCGTTTACGCCAGTGGAGCAATCGCTTCGCGGGGACGGCGGCAAGGAGCGCGAGTCGGCCAGCGAATCGGAGATGCGCGAGGACCATCCCACGCCTGATACGGTTGACAACTCGGTGCCGACGCGAAACGGCGATTGGCAGATCGGGCACGGCTCGGTGGTCATTGCCGCGATCACGAGTTGCACGAATACGTCGAACCCGAGTGTGATGCTGGCCGCGGGCTTGCTGGCGAAGAAAGCGGTCGAACGCGGCTTGAAAGTTCCCGCGTACGTCAAAAGCTCTCTCGCGCCGGGATCGCGGGTGGTCAGCGACTACCTCGCCAAGACCGGGCTGCAACGTTATCTGGATGCCCTGGGCTTCAATCTCGTCGGCTACGGGTGCACGACGTGCATCGGCAACTCGGGGCCGCTCCCCGCGCCGATCGAGGAAGCGGTGGTGAAGAACGACCTCGTGGCCGCCAGCGTGCTCAGTGGCAACCGCAACTTCGAGGCCCGGGTGCATTCGAGCGTGAAAGCGAATTTTCTGATGTCGCCGCCGTTGGTGGTTGCGTTCGCACTGGCCGGCCGCGTGGATATCGATCTGACGACCGAACCCATCGGCAAGGACAAGGCCGGGCGCGATGTGTATTTGCGCGATTTGTGGCCGTTGATGACGGAGATCCGCGACGCGATGAAGAGCGCACTCAAACCGGAGATTTTCCGCGCGTTGTACAAGGATTTCGCCGCGCAAAACCCCGCGTGGAACGAAATCCCGTCGTCAGTCGGCGACGTGTATCGCTGGGACGCCAAGAGCACGTACATCCAGGAGCCGCCGTTCTTCGAGGACTTCTCGATGACGCCCGGCTCGATCGGCGATATCCGCGGCGCGTGCGCGCTCGGCATTTTTGGCGATTCGGTGACGACCGACCACATCTCGCCCGCCGGCAGCATCAAGAAGGATTCGCCGGCGGGCAAATACCTGGTCGGGCACGGCGTCCAGCCGCCCGATTTCAACAGTTACGGCGCGCGTCGGGGCAACGATCGGGTGATGACGCGTGGCACGTTCGCCAATGTGCGCATCAAGAACCTGATGCTGCCCGGCGTCGAGGGCGGCGTGACGAAATACGAGGGTCAACCGACGACGATTTACGACGCGTCGATGAAATACCAGGAGACCGCGGTGCCGCTGGTGGTGTTTGCCGGGCAGGAATACGGCACGGGCAGCTCGCGGGACTGGGCGGCCAAGGGGACGCGGCTGCTGGGCGTGCGGGCGGTGGTCGCCCAGAGTTTCGAACGGATTCATCGCTCGAATCTGGTCGGCATGGGCGTCCTGCCCTGTCAATTCGCGGAAGGCGTCACGGCCCAGACGCTGAAACTCGATGGTTCTGAGACGTTCGATATCCTCGGCCTGAGCAACAGTCTCACGCCGCGTCAGGCATTGAAACTGGTAATCCATCGTCCCGACGGCAGCCGGCACGAGGTGCCCATCACGGCGCGCATCGACACCCCCATCGAGGTTGAATACTACCGTCACGGCGGCATCTTGCCGTTCGTGCTGCGGCAGTTACTGAGCTAAGGCGCAGCGGGGCGAGACGCAAGCCCGTTCATTCATGCGCCTCTCCTCGTGGCAACAACTCTCACCCAATAATTCTCAATCGACCACTTGCCCGCCTCAACCTGACACAGACGCAATCTCTCCTGCGCCCGATGGTCTCGGACAACTTGAGCCTGCCTGTCATCGAGATACGGGAAAGAATACGTCCAGCACTCGGGCTCGCCAACAAGGAAGCCAGCTTCCTGAAGACCGGCGACAATCTCAGCGGGCCGATAAAAGAAACGCCGGTGCGTCTCATCCATCAGCATCATCACCGCACTGAGCACCTGAGCGAAGGACGACTCCCAGTAATTGCACGGCGCCTGCAGCACGAGCAATCCAGCGGGCTTTAGCAGCCGGCCGATCTCCCTGTAAACCAGTGGTGGCTCCGCGAGGTGATGGAGCACAGACCGGAACAACGCGCGGTCTGCAATTGCATCGCCAAGCGGAATCGAATGCGCCCACGCCATGCCCACAGACAGATTCGCGCGCAGCAGGTCACCGGCCTTGGCACGGCACTCACTCACCGCCGACTCGAGCGCGTCGAACGCCCAGACTCGACAAGAAGGATACCGCTGTGCCGCCGCGATAGAGAACGCCCCGTTCCCGCAACCGATATCCACCAAGCCGGAAGCCGTGCTCAAACCAAGGCAGCCGAGAATAGCCTCGATGTCACCGTCCGTCTGGTAGTTGCGACGATAATCGGGGGAATTCGTCCAGATGTCTTTCAGGACTGTTCGTTGCTGTTTAGCGGGGCTCATTGCGTGGGACTGGGTCGAGCGGCCTGCCGGTTCAAATCGTAGCCACGCCGGGACAAAAGGCAAGCCTGCGGATGCGGAGCGGACGGAGCTGGTGCCAGTGGCTCCCGCATTCTCTCAGGCTGTGTTTTCGTCATGTTCCAATCTCTTCCCCATACTCACGACATCATCCATCGAATAACCGAGTCGTCGGTAACATTCAATGACGCCACGGTTGGAAGCCCGAATCTGCAAATTGATTTTCGGACAGCCCGCCTCGCGAAGCAGGCGCTCCGCCTCCGTGACGATGGCTCGGGCCAAACCGTGTCGTTGATGTTCGGGGTCAACCGCCAAGTAATTGAGCCATCCACGATGTCCCTCGTAACCAGCCATCACACACGCCACAATCTGGCCGTCGAGCACACCTACTAAGAACCAGTCGGGCCTCACCGCCAGCTTGCGTCGAATATCCTTGTGCGGGTCGTTCCAAGGTCGAACCAGGTCGCATCGCCGCCACAGCGAGACAACGGCCTCTTCATCCTGTGGTTGGAACGGTCGAATTTGCATGAGTGCGAGGAGCAGGCTAGCGCGCCAGCTCAGTCAGCGCCGCCAGTCCGCTCGATTGAATTGTCAGTCGTCCTTATGGCCCTCGGTGCGGCGGCTGCACAGGCCGATGAGGAAACCGATCGCGCCCTTTTGGCCAATCGCGTTGCGCAACTCCTGGAGATGGGACGGCGTGCAACCAATGACGCGCCCCAAGCGAAGGGACGTGCCGCCATCGACGAACTTCTGGAGAGAGGCGGTCGGGACTCTCAGGCGACTGGAGACGGCCATCGGCACTTTGCCAGAGATCAATTCCTGAACCGCGGTTGGTGTAACTCCCATCCGGCTGGCGATGATTTCAAAACTCATCTGTTTCCTCCTTCGGCTACCGGTTCAAAACGTAGCCACGCCGGGACAAAAGGCAAGCCTGCGGATGCGGAGCGGATCGGCGAGCTGCGGTGGTTAGAGCGATGCGTGAGGCATCGCGGTTCACTGGGCATCGTGCAATTGCTTCGCTTTCGAGCAGAAGAATTGCCCCGACAGAACAAGCCCAAGCCACAGCCCAACCCACAAACTTCCAAGGACAGTCTCGTAGTGGTACAAACGCCAAAATGCCGCTCTGGATAAATCAGCGCGGTAGACATGTCGCACGAAGCCCAAGAGACCCCAACCGATGGCCATGAGAGACATGGCCAAGAACTGAATCTTGGCCCATCGCTGGTGTTGGCGGTGACGCACGAACGGAACGAAGCACATAAAGCCGAAGCATACGACCATTGCCCCGTACAATATAATCGTGACCCGCTCTCCACCGGCGACCGCTAGGCTGAACCCCGCAAGTACTCCAAAAGCAACGGCGGCTATCAGGAGTTTCCTCTTCATACAATTATCCGGAGCACATTGCCCCAACGCCCGCGTTCGACGGCAATGCGCAACGCCATTAAACCGCTGATGGAGCGGTGAGGAAAGGAGAAAAGACACGAGCAATTGCGGCGGCCACGACGGAGCCCGGAAACGAATTCGGGGTAAAGCGGACGCGACGGAGCGCGTCCCTCCGTAGGCATCGAAGAGACGGGTTTACCGAATGACGAACCAGATGATCCAGAGCGCGACGAAGGACAGGCCCAGCCACATGAAGAAGCGGTTGCGGAGCTGTCGTTGGGCGTGTTTCAGGGGTTTGTAACTTTTGATGCTACCCGCGCCGAGGTAATGCGCGAGTTTTTCCCCCGGCGGAACGACCTGGGCGGTCTCCAGCGCGGCGGTGCTCCGGACGGGGCTGGTGTTGGTGGTCGCCGCGGCGGTGGCGGCGAAGAGGTCAGGCTCGGGTTTGTGGGCGAAGGCGATGGGTTCGGCTTCCAGTTCCTTGAGTGGCTCGGCGCCGCCGTCGAAAAGGTCCTGGCGGGCGCGATTGGCGGCAGCGGTGGCGTCGTCCGCTGGCGACAAGATACCCTTCACGAATCGGGTGACGGTTTTCGCGGGCGAGGCGGCGGCCCCGACCTTGGAGTCGGGGTGAATGCGGCCAGCGGGGTCATTGGACAGCTCGCGGAGTTGACGTTGAACGGAGGCGAGCTGGTGGTCCAAGTCGCTGATGGCCCGGTCAATCGGATCGCCGCGTTTGGAACGGAATCGCATCGCCGCGCGTTGGGTCAATGTTTCGCCATGAGCAGGATAACGAGCCAGATCGTGCCGGCGACAATGAGCGGGGCGGTGGCGGCGGCGCCGGTGCAGGTGTAGCGGACGAGTTCGTCCCAACCCGGCAGTTTCTTTTTCTGGTCGGTGGCGAGGCTGGCGACGGGCTGGCCGTTGGCCGGGTTGAGGCAATCGAGTCTGGCGTGCGCGCGATTGTATTCGAGGCGGGCGCTCTCGATCGTGGCGAGGGCGCGGCTGAGTTCGTCGCGGACATTGGCGCTCTTCCATTCCTCGTCGTTGATCTGCTCGATCTGCTCCGCGTAGTCGCGGAAGGCGGCGGTGGTGGATTCGCAAAGCTCGACGAGGCGCTGGGACTCGATCTGCTGGCGTTCGAGGGCAACGAGGCCGCGGGCGAGTTTGTCGGTGATCTCGGCGCGGCCACGGCTGTATTCCTCCTGGCGGCGGCGGAGTTCCTCGAGCTCGGTTTTCTGGCGTTCGAGTTCCTCCTGCTGGCGGCGGAGGGCGAGCAGATGGTCGCGAGCCTGTTCGAGTTTGGAATCGACTTCCTCGCGATGCGGCGGGAGTTCGACGACGGACAGTACGGGCCCGGATTTGGAATCGGGCATAATGGTAGCGGTGCTACCTTCCCCACGTTTCATGCAAACAATTCCTCCTTGTTCGACGTAGAATAGCAGGGAGCGGGAAAAAGTAAAGCGGGAAGTGAGGGGACGGTGGTGAGGTTTAACCAGTTTTATCGGCTCAGGTCGTAGGCCTTCATGATGGTGGCGTACCGGGTGATCATGTTGGGCACTTCCCAATCCGGCAGCCGCCCGGCGCGGAGATAGCGCAGGAAATTCTCCGTGACCTGGGCGAAGTGCGCTTCGTGACCGACATCGTATTTCTCGGGCACGGTCACCTGCCAGGCGTTGCCATCGCGTTGGAAGCCGACACCGGGATATTTCGCCTGCAAGGCTCCGATGGTGACCGCGAGCGCGCGTTCGAGGGTCGCGTCGTCAGCGGCGCCGGCATTTTCGACGTAGAGGACAGGGTTGAATTTTTGTTCCACGCCCTGGCGGATGACGAGGTTGGCCCTGGTGCCGCGGATCTGGGAATGGTGCGTGTCGCCCCCGCCCGGTGGCGCTTGAAAATTCCAGATGACCGACACCCGGGCATGAACGCCGCGAAGCCGATAGGTGAATTCGCCGTTGGCGAACACCTGGAGCACGCCGTTCGTCACATCGGCTTTGAGAAAGTCCGGGAACGTGTCCGCACCGGTCACCTGCTTGAATTGCGCGCGCGTGATGGGTGTGGCCCAGCGCCGGGCGCTCAACACGGTGACATCCGTCGGACTCAGCGCCTGGTCCGGGAACGTTTCCCATTGAACCAAATCCACCAGATGGGTCGTGACATCGACGATGCCTTCGCCGTTCTGGCGCACGTCAAAGGACCATGGCGGCCGCCGGAGCGACGCGCCCGCGACGATTTTGGAGAAGTGATGAACGCTTTCCATGGTGATGGCGGGGTTGTCGGGCGAGCCGTTGACCCATGTGCCGAACAACGCGGGTTGTTGCGACAACTCGCGCTGGAGCACGGTGGTGATTTCGTAGCGCTCGGTCATGATGTCGTAGAGGAGGACGTGGCGGGAGGCGGCGACGGCGAACGCCTGTTTTAATCGGGAAAACTCGTCGGGAGTAATGACCATCGGTTTGTCGGCGAGGACGTTCAGGCCCGCCTGGACCGACCGCAGAATGTATTCCGTCTTGCGCACGTTGTTGCCGGCGATGACGACGACGTTGCCGGGTTTCTCGGCGAGCATTTTGTCGAGGAAGTCCGGGCCGGTGTAGACCTGCTCGCGCCAATGCGTTGGCTGGTCGGCGCGCGTGTTGAAGCGGTCGATCCGTTTCAGGTGCTCCGCCAGGTCGTCGTTGCCGGGCGCGTAGACGTGCACCAGCGGGTCGATGTCCGGGCACATGAACTTCTGCACCAGCGCGGCGTGAAAATGTCCCGGGTCGAGCGTGATGAGCCGGAAGGCGGCGGGTGTGGCGTTGTCATCGGCCCTGACGGAAGTTCCGTTCACGACGCCTCCGCATACCAGCAGCAACACCAGAAGGCGAGTCATTCCCATCGGCGTGCGATTCGGCGGCGATAACATGGGGTGAGTAAATCACAGTCACCGTGCCGGGACAAGCGAGGCTTCCGTCTGGTAGTGCCTTAATTTGAATTACTGATTTGGCGGCTCGACTGAGAATGGAGGGCCAATGGCTTGCTTGGCCCGTTTGTACGCTTTTCCAAGTCCGCCCATGTACATCGCAGCGAGGATAGCGATAATGGCAATGCAGCACATGAGTTCTGTCAGCGTCATGCCGCTTCTACCGTTGGAGGTTTTGGACATGGTTCATTCCTGCGTTTAGCGCCTTGATCCAGATATTCTACCATGCTACCATAGATGCCGTCGCGTGGAGCCGACCAGATTTGGACTGGCACCCTGTTAAGGGGAGAGGTGTTCACCACGAAGTCACGAGGGACACGAAGGGCGTGAAGGGCGGGGAAGCGGTCGCTGGCAAATGTTGCAATGTTGAGATGTGAGCCCAAAGCCGTCAAGAAATCGCCGAACTTTACCGCTCGACATCATTTCCCCCCTCTGGCATAATCGAGCCACGGTGATGTATGGACCCTTGCGACGCTCGAATTGAAGTCCTGAAGGCCGTCCTCGAAGTTCTTGGCTCGCTTCTGATTACCTTCCTGTCGATTGTTCTCTTACTGGCATGGAAGGAAAGGATCAAGCGCAGGGAGGAACTCGATTCGGAGTTGCGAAGACTTCGATACGAAGCCTTGATTGAGGTTCTCGAGAAGCTCGGCACGTGCCACATGAAGAAGGCTTGGATGCTGAGGAGCGATCCGGAGCTGCGCGATGTGGACAAAGTGCAGACGGAATTTAACGACTTCATCGCCCTTTTGGCCACCAAGGAGTTCATGATTGGAACGGAGCTTTTCGGCCATGTGAGGGGGTGCGCTGAGAAAATCGGGGTCGCTAAACAAACGGAGGAGCTCAACAAAATCACCGACGAGTTTGAGAGGGAGCTAGAGTGCTGGATTCCGCCGCTGACTCGCGATGTGCGGAGGAGACGCCGACGCTCGGAGCCTGGGTGGTGGGCAGTGCTGCTCGGGTGAGTTGGACATTTCCGCAACACGCCCTAACTCGAAGCGCCAGTCAAGCCTGGCAACGCGACTGAACCCGGCGGAAGGTTGTTTTGCAATACTTTGGTGAAAGCGCGTACGCAATCGTTGCTGCTGCTCGGGAGTCCCACATCGGCGAACCAAACTATTTTCGGATGTAACCACGCCGCCATAGGTGCACAATCCAGCCCATCAGACTAGACGTACTCGGTGAGCCGCTTACGCCAAAACTTTCGTCTTCGCCGAGGCTTGCCGCTTCCGTTGACAGTATCCGCTCCCGTTCATACTGCCCGGTGGGTGCCGCAACGACGCGGCCTGTCTGCGACCAAGGATACTACGGGGTCGCGTCTCGTCCGACTCGGCTCCGCGGCTACAATTGCGGGCGGGGGCGGCGGTACCCCTCACCTTAATCCTCTCCCTCAAGGGGCGAGGAGACACGAGGCGGGAACGACGGGGAGCGCGTACGGATCAGCGCGCAACGGTCAACGGGACGGCGGATCCGGTGTCGTCGCAAAGTTCCGCCGATCGGGATGGATGCAAAGGAGGCTATTGCCGAAGCGTAGTGCATGCTCGCAATGGTGTGGGCCGTTCACCTGACAATCTGAGAAGGAGAGATACCCCCCGAGATACCTCGTCCGGCATTGTTCCGGATTCGGTAGACGGAATTGATCGCTGAGCGGGACGTTGGTCATGGCGAGCCCGCGTTCTCGAAGCTCCGCCGGTCCGGATGAAGACAGATGAGGCTCGATCCGAAATTTGCGATATACCCGCAACTGTCCGGGTCTTCGACCAGGCAATGCGAAAGATCGAGAGCTTTGCCCCGATACCTTGTCCGACATTTTTCCGGATCGGGGAGACGGCTCTGATTAGCGACCGGTTCGTCGGTCGGCCTCTGGCACTCCGAGTCCGTTGTAGTGGGGGCGGAGGGTGGAGGTGTGGCATCGTTGAGACATCGGTTCGTCTTCAATCCGGGGGAGAATGGGGAATGGGGCGATTTTTCGCTATGGGGTGTTTACCCCATGGGGGGTTCTGCGATTGGGCTTATGCCGCGGCGGAGCGGTGAGGCGGGTTTAGATTTCGAGGTTGTCGACTTTTTTAAGGGCGAGGGACATGGGGATGGTGGTGGCGGCGAGGCTGAGGAGGGCGACGAAGATCCAGGAGAGGACGACGGCCCAGGGTTGGCCGCGGTCGGTGAATCCGTTGGTGGCGAAGCTCTGGTACATGGGGAGGACTTCGGAGCCGATGACGAGGACGATGTAGACGAGGCTGAGGAGGAAGCAGAAGGTGCCGCCGAAGCCGGAGACGATGCGGGCGGGGTTGTCGTCGCGGTGGGCGGTGGAGGCGGAGGAGAAGTTCGGGAAGAGGGCGCCGATGCCGACGGCGATGCCGCAGAGGGCGAAGCTCATGACGATGACCGTGGAAGCGAACAGGAGGGTGAGCCAGCCGGGTATGCGGAGCATGCAACTGGAGGTGAGCATGAGGCAGAGCGTAATGGCGGCGGAGGAGACGCTGCTGAGCCAGAATTTTTCGAGGAGGACGTGTTTGAGACCGTTGGGGACCATGCCGACGATCCAGAGGCGTTTGCCTTCGAGGCTGAACTGGGGGAAGACGAAACGGGTCGTGAGAGTGGCGAGGGTCATGCTCGAGGCGCCGAGGTTGAGGAAGCAGACGAAGCTGGCCCAGTATTCGTTGCTCCAATCGTTGGCGACGCTGCGGAGGTTGAGGACGTAGAGGCCGAGCAGGCCGAAGAAGATGACGAACTGGCTCCACTGGGAGGTGTCGCGCCAGAAGACGCGGATGTCCTTGATGACCAGGGCGCGGGTGGCGTGATGCATGCGGGGCCAGAGGTTGACGATGCGGTCGGCGAGGGCCGCGCGGGGGAGGTTGATGGGTTTGTCCAGAAGCGGGACGCCCAGCTGAAACTCGCCCTGGGTGTGGTTGCGCGACCAACCCTCGTAGAACAACCGACGGCTGATGGTCACGCACACGAGGGTGGCCATCATGGCGTTGCTGAGGAGAACGAGAAAATAGAACAGGCCCTTCCCCGACCAGCCTTCACCCCAGGCGATCATGCTCGACGCGACCCAGTAGCTCGGCAACATCGGTTGCAGGGTGATGTTGCTGTTGTGCAGCAATTGCGTGAGCGATGCCACCATTTGCGCCTGCTCCAGTTGTTCGGCCTGCATGGGCTTCAAGAACGTGATGCCAGCGGCGATGCCCACGGCGCTGGCGCCGAACAGCGCCCACTTGAAGACCCGCCGATGCAGGTAGCGGGTGACGATCAGGATCGCGATCGACCCGATCGCCGCCGGGATGACGGTGAACGGCACAAACAGCAGGAAGACCTTCAGATAGAAGCCCGGCGACACGTGCCGGGCATTCCCGTAGGCGGCCATCAATGGGGCCGACAGAAACAGGAACGCCCAACTCGCCAGCAGGGTCGTCTCCATGAGTTTCCAGCGGAACACGTCCAGACTGCGGACGGGAAGCGTGAGCATCCACTGGGTTTCCTGACTCTTGAACAGCGTCGAGTAGCCAATGATCATGTTGGAGAACATCAACATCAGGAACAGGAAGGCGAAAAACAGGTAGAGCATCCGGTCGAGCACGATCACCTGCAGACCCGGCACTTCCGCCAGATGGCGGAACCCCATGTAGAAAATCGTGTAACCCGCGAACCAATAGCCGATCACGAACACGGCGATCACCGACACCATCAGGAGCGATTTCTCCCGTAGCGCGAGGATGTTGCGGCGGACAATCCGCAGGTTGATCGCGATCAGCAATCGGAAAAACTTCAGGGCGTTCATGGTAGTTCGACCGCTCGCTCCTCTTCGCGTGTCAGCGCGAGAAACGTGTTTTCGAGTTCGCCCTGTTCACCGCTCAGCTCGCGGAGTTCGTCGATTGTTCCCACGGCAATCAGCTTGCCGCGGTTCAAAATACCCACCTGATCGGCCAGCTCCTCGGCGAGAGGCAAAATATGCGTGGAAAGAAAGACGGTCACACCGGCGCGCGACCGTTCCTTGAGAACATTCTTCACCACGCGCGCACTCCGCGGGTCAAAGCCAACCATCGGCTCGTCGATGATGATCACCCTGGGTTGGTGCAACAGCGCGGAGGCAATGACCAGGCGTTGTCGCGTGCCGAGGGACAGGTCTTCGATCGGCTGGGTGCGGACCTCGTCCAGCCCGAATACGTCAAATAACTCGTCGCTGGCCCGCACGAGTTCGGCCCGTTCCATTCCATAGAGCTGGCCGACAAACAACATGAATTCCATCGGCTCCAGTTTGTCATAGAGAAAGGGCATGTCCGGCACGTAGCTGATGATCTTGCGGGCGTCGACCGGATCCAACTGAATATCATAGCCCCCGATAAACGCCCGACCCGAGGTGGGCTTGAGCAATCCTGCCAGAAGCTTGATGGTGGTTGTCTTCCCCGCGCCGTTCGGTCCGAGGAACGCGAAGAATTGCCCCTGCGGGATATCGAGGTTGAGGTCGTTGACGGCGACCAGCCCGCCGTACCGTTTCGTGAGGTGTTCGGTGCGGATCATGATTTAGCGCCCACCGTCCCTTCTGCGAACCATCCGATTCGGATCTTCACCCAGTCCCAGCGCCACATCGCTTCGCATCTCCAGTCCCATCGAGGTAACCACCTTGAGTACCTGACCGGACTCGTCCACCCAGATCTTCGTCCACATCTGGTCGTCGATCTTGGAATCCACGAGGTACACGCGCTGCAGTTTGCCGGCGATTTCCAGGCGATCGAGGGACGTGGTCGTCACGGGCTGCGCGTGAGCGCCCCCGTCCGAAGACGCACCGAGACCACTCGGAAGTCCACCACCCCCGAGGAAGCTGAAGTTGGCCATCCCTGGCAGTCCGAACGTGTTGGCAAAGCCCGCGCCCTTGACCTGATCGAAGTCAAACAGACGCTCATCGTGGAAGTCGCCAAAATCAAACGCCACCTGCACCGTTTTGGCATGATCGTCTCCAATAACATTCACGCGACCGTCTCCCCAGCCACTGGCGCCTCCGCGACCTTCGCCGATGACCGTGCTAAACCGAAAGTGTTCCAGTTCCAGCTTCTTACTGAACAGGCTTTCGCCAATCAACGTCAGCCGCGACGGCATTCCGAATGCCGACAGCCTGACTTTCAGGTCGCTGGTGACCCTGTACCCGACCACCGTTTGCCCCGCGCCGGGTTCGTCGCCAGATTTGTCACTCATTTGTGGCTGGATCGCGACCGTGCAACGACCGATGTGATTGCTGGTGTTGTAATACACGTCCAAGCTCAGGGGTTCGGGGTTGGAAAACACCTTCCGCATGACCCGTTCGGTCGAAAACGTCTCGATGACCGTGGGCTGCGGGAAGACTTCGACACGCACCAGTGCCGTCATCATCGCCGTCCAAAACGCGATCACCAACCCCGCGAATACCTTGTTCAACATAACCTTCTCGCCCTACCCGACCCACGGTCCCATCAGGGAATCACCAACTGCTGCCCCACCTTCAACTGATCCTTGCTTGGCAGGCCGCTCCGATTCGCCTGAAAAATTCTCTCCCATGCCGCTCGCGACCCGTAATACCGCAAGGCCAGCGATTGCAATGTGTCGCCTCGCTGCACAATATACGTGCGGGGTCGCGGCGATTCCAGAGGGGGTGCCTCGGGCGTCGACAGCATGGGTGCTGCCGCCATCACAATTCCCGGAGCAACCGCAGGCGCCGTCGCGGCGGGTGGCGTCGGCGGAGAGGCCGAAGCCTCCCCAACAGTTGCGGGAGCAATCGCCACCAATGGTGTCGCGTTCCCCGTCTTTTCCAATTCCGCCACGCGCATTCGTAGCGCGGCGTTCTCTTGCAGCAACGCCGTCTTCTCACTCTCCAGACGTGTCAACTCGCCGGTATCCACGATGGGGGATTGGGGTAACTTTGCCGTCAACGACAGCTTGGCCCGCTCGATAAAATCCTCAACCAACTGTTTCTTGTCCGAATCCGGCCGGAGTTCCAAAAACCGCCGGTAATGATAAATGGCCGAAATCGGGTCGCCCAATCGGTTTTCGTACAACAAACCCACCTCCAAATGGGCAGTGGCGAACTCCGGGTTCACCAACAGCGCCTTATTGTAAAACTCTGCCGCACCTGAAAAGTCTTGTTGCTCGCATAAACGCTTGGCGCGTTGGTAGTTGACCTCTTGTTCTGCTTCGACGTCGGAGATGGAACTGGAACGTTCGCAGGCGACGAAGAACAGTAAAGCACCGGCCATGACAACGACGAGCGACCGGCGCAAAGTACACGCCGCCGCCTGGACGGGCTGGCTCGCGAGAGTAGTGTCCATTCCCTGTGCGCTGCTTTGGTGACGACCAAATACCTCGTATTTATACTACCACGGGGAACAGCAAAATACAACCTCGCAACCTGTGTTTAGGGGATCCGTTCGTTACGGTTTTGCCTGAAGCTTGTTGGCCGCTGCCTGTTGGCAGCAGTGCCTTTTGGTCGCTTGGGTTTCACCTGCAGAAAGTCAAAAAACATCGGTCATTTGTGGAAATCTGAGCACTATCCAGCAAACCCGTGCCACGTCGGAGACCACATCAAAAAAGCGGCGCTTCGACCTTAAACTACGGGTGTCCGATTCTTGAGTCAACCGGGATTGACGGTCGAGCGGCGAAAAGCGCGCTGTTCGTTCTCACAGTGCGCCGCTCCCCCAAAAATGCGACCGGTTGTGTCAGTTTCTGAGAATCGCCTCTATATGACTCCCCTGAATCCAATAGTTCTGTGATGCCTGACGGCGATGCATGGGCGAGCGCGAGCCGGGCATGGATACTGCATTTATGGTACGCGTTTGTGGTGAACTGCGGCTGTGACAGGGACAGGCAGGTGACACGATCTGGACCGTCATGGAGTCGCGGGTGGCCCCGAAGGTTTACCACTTGTGGTTGGCCTTGCGTCAACCACCGAACTTGGTGTTCGCGTGGGCCAGAAAAGTCACAACGGCAGTGGTTGTTGTCCGAAGAGCAATCGCGATCGGCTGTGGGATGCGGCCCTGGCGAGTGCGCGCGCGTTATTCCTCGGGATCATCCGTCCGACTGTTGGCTGGCTTCTCGTTTTCATGCTGTTGGGCGCGGGTAGCGCCAGAGCCTTGCAACAACTCGACGGTCACAGGCCTGAGGCCGTGACGAATCTGAATTTGCAGCCAACAGGGCGGCTGCCGGGCTCGACGCGCTTGCAACTGGCCATCGGCCTGCCGCTACGCAACCAAGAAGCGCTCGGTGCGTTGCTGCAACAGCTCTACGATCCGACCAGCCCCCGGTACCGTCAGTATCTCACCCCCAAACAGTTCACCGAAATGTTTGGTCCAACGGAACAGGATTACCAGGCCATCATCGCGTTCGCGACGGCACACGGACTCACCGTGACCACTCGGCATCCCAATCGCGTGGTGGTGGACGTGGCCGGCAAGGTCGCGGACATCGAGAACGCATTCCATGTGAAGATGCAGGTGTACCAGCATCCGCGGGAACCGCGCACGTTCTATGCGCCGGATGTCGAGCCGTCGCTGGACCTCGCGGTGCCGATCCTGCACATCAGCGGCCTGGACAACTATTCGCTGCCGCATCCCATGCACGTGGTCAAGCCCGTTCCTGCGATCAAGGCGATGCAGGCGACGCCAAACTACGGGTCGGGGCCGAACGGCGGCTATATGGGGAAGGATTTCCGAGCGGCGTACGTTCCGGGCACGTCGCTCACCGGCTCCGGGCAAAGCGTCGGGCTGCTGCAGTTCGACGGGTACACCGCCAGCGACATTACCTATTATGAAAGCATGGCCGGGTTGTCGGCGATCCCCTTGCAGAACGTCCTGATCGACGGCGCCACAGGCGGTCCCGGCGGCGGAGAAGTCGAGGTGAGCCTCGACATCGAAATGGTGGCGTCCATGGCGCCGGGCGTGTCGCAGATCATCGTCTATATGGCGCCCAACCCAAGCCCGTGGATCGACCTGCTCAGCCGCATGGCTACCGACAACCTGGCCAAGCAACTCAGTTGCTCCTGGACGGGCGGCGGGCCCGATCCCACCTGCGAGGCCGTGTTCCAGCAGATGGCGGCGCAAGGCCAGTCGTTCTTCACCGCCTCCGGCGACTCCGATGCCCTCACCACGAGCATTGCATTTCCGTCGGACAGCACGAACATCACGGTCGTGGGCGGGACAACATTGACCACAACGGCTGCGGGCGGTTCCTATTATTCGGAAACCGTATGGAACTGGGGCGAAGACGGCAGCAGCGGCGGCATCAGCACCTATTATCCCATCCCGGCGTACCAACAGGGCATCAATATGGCCGCCAACCACGGCTCGACGACGATGCGCAACGTGCCGGATGTGGCCCTGACGGCGGATAATGTTTACGTCCGTGTCGATGGTGCCGACGAGAATGTGGGCGGCACCAGTTGCGCGACGCCGTTGTGGGCGGGTTTTACGGCGCTGATCAACCAGCAGGCGGCGAGCTTCGGCAAGCCGACGGTCGGTTTTCTCAACCCGGCGGTCTATGCGATTGGCCAGGGGGCGACCTATACAAACTGCTTTCACGACATTACCACCGGCAATAACTTCAACAGCAGCAGTCCCAGCAATTTCCCTGCGGTCGCCGGTTATGACCTCTGCACCGGCTGGGGGACCCCGAACGGCACAAACCTGATCGACGCCCTCGCGTTCCCGAGCCTCCGCGTGTCGCTCCCCGCCGCCGCCACCAAAGGCGCTGGCGTGTTGGCCGGCCAAAGCAGCGTCGGCATCGCGGCCGCCCTCACCAATGCCCTGAGCGTGGCGCTCGTCTCCGGCAACACCAACAAAGTCCTTGTTCCACCGACCGTGGTGATTCCTGCCGGCGCGACCAACGCCACCTTCAACATTACGATTGTGGATAACGGGCTGCTGGATGGCACGCAGTACGCCACGGTCACCGCGAGCGCTCCCGGCTACGGCAATGCCAGTGCCACGATGACCGTGTACGACAACGAAACGGCGACGTTGACATTGACCGCGCCGGCCGCGGCAACGAAAGGACAGGGGCTTCTGACCAACGCCGGCGCCGTCTTCGTCAGTGCGCCGCCGGCCAGCGATGTGGCCGTTGCCCTAACCTCCAGCGATTCCACCAAGGTCGTGCTGCCCCCGACGGTGACCATCCCCGCCGGCCAAACCTCCAATGCGTTCAACATCACCGTCCTCGACAACCACCTCACCCAGACGCCCGAAGCCGTGACGTTGACCGCGCATGTCCAGAACTGGACGAACGGCACTGCCGTGATAACTGTTTATAACGACACCAACCTCACCGTCATTTTGCCGGCCTCCTCTGTCTATAAGAACGCCGGTGTGCTCCCCTACTACGGTCTCGTCATGATCGATGCCCCCCTGTCGACCGACCTGCTGGTCAACCTGTCCTCCAGCAACACCAATAAAGTCGTCGTCCCGTCCAGCGTCATCATCTACGCTGGCCAAACGTCCCAGGGTTACACCGTTACGATTGTGGATAATGACATCCCCGACGGCACGCAAATCGCCACCGTGACGGCCAGCGCAACCGGCTGCGCCAGCGGCAGCGCCAGCATCGCGGTGAAGGACAACATCGCGTATCAGTTCGGCCTGTCCAATGTCGCCAGTCCCCAGTCTGCGGGGACGCCGTTCACCGTGTCCATTGCCGCGATGGACATCAACGGCGCGACGATCACCGTCTACCAAACGGCCCTGAGCCTGAGTGCCGCCGGCAGTGGCGGGGCCGATTCGGTCCAGCCAACCACCATTACCGGGTGGACCAACGGTGTGTGGACGGGCGCGGTGTGTGTGAATACGATTGATTCGAATGTGCGGCTCACCGCAAACAATGGGGCCGGGCTCAGCGTCCAGAGCAATCCGTTCAACGTGCTGCTCGGCCCGGTGGACCACTTCGCGTGGGCCACCGTCCCCTCCCCGCAACACCAGGACACCCCCTTCCCCGTCACCGTGACCGCCAGGGACGCCGGCAACAACGTCGTCCCCAGCTTCACCGGACCCGTGGCGTTGACCGGCATCGGCGCCAAGACCGGGCCGGGCCAACTGGTGACCTTCGACGACCTGCCCGGAAGCAATCTCCCCGTGCCCGCGGGTTATGGGGGCCTGACGTGGAACAATTTCAATTATCTCATCGGTCTGGATTGGCAAGCGAGCGGGTACTGCCCCGGCACGGTGTCTCCCAGCAATGTGGTATTCAATGACTATGGGGCGCCGGCGAGTATCACCTGCACCGCGCAGTTTAACTTCGTCTCGGCTTATTTGACCGCGGCCTGGAATGACAACCTTCAGCTCGAAGCGAAGGGATACGTCGGCGCCAATTTGACCTACGACACGACCAACACCTTGAGCGCCACGGCTCCCACACTGATCAACTTCAACTACATGGGGGTGACGGAGGTTGATTTCATATCCTCCGGCGGAACGAACCATCCCGGCTATGGCGCGTCCGGTACGCAGTTTGCCATGGACAACATGGTGACGGAGAGCGTCACGTCGCCGGTCTCCATCAGCCCCACCAATTCCGGCAACTTCGTCAGTGGCGTCTGGACCGGCGCCGTGGCCGTATTGGAAGCCTGCACCAATGTGTACCTGCGCGCCGGCGATGGCACCGGCCACTGCGGTACCAGCACCCTGTTCAACGTCACCGCCACCGTCGACCTCGCCGCCGCCCTCAGTGCCGCGCCGGAACCGGTCCAAGCCGGTTCCAACCTCACCTACCAGATCACCATCAGTAATTTCGGCCCTGATCGCGCCGCCAACGTCGTTTTCTCCGATGCCCTGCCACCGAACGTGACGGTTGTTTCCGCCACATTCTCGCAAGGCAGCGTCACCCAATCGGCCGGCACGGTCGGTTTTAGTCTCAGCTCGCTGACCAACGGCGGGACCGCCACGGCCACGATGACCGTAACGCCCGCCATTCAAGGCAGCCTCACCAACACGGTCACCGTCAGCAATAGCGCCACCGACTCCAACCCGGCCAACAACAGTGCGACGGTCGTGTCCACCGTCCAGGGCCGCGGCTCGCTCGCTGTCATCCCGGCCATCAACCTTGCTTTCGCGGGCGTGCCCGGCTCCTTCAGCCCCGGTTCGCAGACGTACGCGCTGACCAACAACGGCACGGCGCCCATCAGCTGGCTGGCAGCCAACACCACGGCCTGGGTGAGTTTGTCGAGTAGCGGCGGAACCCTGGGCGCCCACACGGTGACAAACATCGCGGTTTCGATCAACGCCAACGCGAACGGTCTTGCCTTCGGGGCCTACACCAACTCCATCACGTTCACCAACCTCACCAACGGCGCTGGCACCACCAACCGCAACGTCTTCCTCAACGTGGTGCTGCCCCCTTCCATCACCAACCAGCCACTGAGCCGGACGGTCGGGACAGGAAACAACGTGACTTTGAGTGTGGGCGTTGCCGGCACCGGACCGTTCCGCTACCAATGGCAGTTGAATGGCGTAAACCTCCCGAACAACATCATTTCGACTGTCGCGGGCGCGTTCGCTTTAGGCGATGGCGGCTCGGCCACCAACGCCGGCCTGGATCCTCCCTACAGCGTGGCCGTCGATGCCACGGGTAACCTTTTTATTGCGGACTACGTTGGCAGCCGCATTCGCAAAGTCAGCACCAACGGCGTCATCACGACCGTGGCGGGCAACGGTTCGTACGGCTATTCCGGCGACGGCGACGCGGCCACCAATGCCAGCCTGGCTTATCCCTACGGCGTGGCTGTCGATGCCGCGGGTGACCTTTTCATTGCCGACTCTGGGAACAATCGCATTCGCATGGTCAGCACCAACGGCGTCATCCGGACGGTGGCGGGCAATGGCTCCTCCGGCTTTTCCGGTGACGGCGGTGTGGCGACGAGCACCAGCCTGAGCTCTCCCTACGGCGTGGCCGTCGATGCCACTGGCAACCTCTTCATCGCGGACTCTTGGAACGGCCGCGTCCGCGAAGTCAGTAATGGCATCATCACGACGGTAGCGGGCAATGGGAGCTTCGCCTTCTCCGGGGACGGCGGCGCGGCCACCAACGCCAGCCTGAATTATCCAAACGACATCGCCGTGGATGCCGCCGGCAATCTCTTTATCGCGGACAGCTGGAACAACCGCATCCGCAAAGTCAGTAATGGCGTCATCACGACCGTAGCGGGCAATGGTTCTTACGGTTTCTCCGGGGACGGCGGCGCGGCCACCAACGCCAGGCTGGCTTATCCCTACGGCGTGGCTGTCGATGCCGTGGGCAACCTCTTCATTGCCGATTCCAGTAACAATCGCATCCGCAAAGTCAGTACCAATGGCACTATCACGACCGCAGCGGGCAATGGTTCTTACGGCTTTTCCGGGGACGACGGCGCGGCCACCAATGCCAGCCTGGATTCTCCCTACAGCGTGGCCGTCGATGCTACGGGTAACCTTTTCATTGCGGACTCCAGTAACAATCGCATCCGCAAAGTCAGTAATGGCGTCATCACGACGGTGGCGGGCAATGGTTCGCCCGGTTATTCCGGTGACGGCGGTTTGGCTACCAACGCCAACCTGAACAATCCCTACGGAGTTGCGGTTGACGCTTTCGGCGGGATTTTCATTGCCGACAGCGATAACCAGCGCGTCCGCAAAGTCAGCACCAACGGCATCATCACGACCGTAGCGGGCAATGGCGCGGCCACCTTTGCCGGCGACAACGGGACGGCCACCAACGCCAGCCTGAACAGTCCCTACGGGGTGGCAGTTGACGCCTTGGGCGAGATTTTCATAGCGGACTGTTATAACCAACGCATCCGCAAAGTCAGTCCTGGTGGCGTCATCACGACGGCGGCGGGCAATGGCGCGGCCACCTTTGCCGGCGACAACGGGACGGCCACCTCCGCCAGCCTGAACTATCCCTACGGTGTGGCCGCCGATGCCTTCGGCGAGATCCTCATTGCGGACTCCTTTAACAGTCGCTTTCGCCTGGTCAATCCTGATGGCATTATCACAACGGCGGCGGGCAACGGTACGGCCATCTTTGCCGGCGACAATGGGACGGCCACCACCTCCAGCCTGAATTATCCCTTCGGCGCGGCCGCCGATGCCTCCGGCAATCTCTTCATCGCGGACACCTATAACGAACGTATCCGCAAGATCAGTCCCGCAGGCACCATTACCACGGTGGCGGGCAGGGGCAACGCGTACTTCTCCGGTGACGGTGGAGTGGCCACCAACGCCAGTCTGTGCCTTCCCTCCGGCGTGGCCGTCGACGCCTTCGGCGAGATCTTCATTGCGGACAGCTACAACCATCGCATCCGTGAGGTCACTCCCGCAGGCATCATCACGACGATCGCGGGCAATGGCATGGCCGGTTATTCCGGCGATGGCGGCCCGGCCACCAGCGCCAGCCTGAATTATCCCTTCGGCGTGGCCGTCGATGCCTCCGGCAATCTCTTTATCGCGGACACCGATAACCATCGCATCCGTGCGGTGGGGCTGGCCGGGAGCCCCACGCTCAGCTTGTGCAACGTGACGACGAACAACTCGGGCAATTACTCGGTGATCATCAGCAGCCCGTATGGCAGCGTCACCAGCAGCGTCGCCACGTTGACCATGACCAACGCGCCGTATCTGGTCGTCAATCCGGGCAGCCTCAACTACGGCTCGGTGGTTGTCGGCCAGGGCGGCAGTTTGAGTTTCCTCGTGATCAACAACGGTGACCTGCCCTTGGCTGGCACGGCCGCCAGCGCCACCCCGTTTGCCGTCACGGGCGGCAGCCCATACAACTTGCCCAGCGGGTGGACGGGCACGGTGACCGTGGCGTTTGCGCCTGGCACGACCGGGGCGTTCAATGGGTCGGTGGTCTTCGCCAGTAACGGTGGCGACTCCACCAACGCGGTCAGCGGCACGGGAGTGATTGCGCCCGTGGCCGCGTTCAGCGGTAGCCCAACCTCTGGCGCGGCGCCGTTGGCCGTGACGTTCACCGACGCGTCGACCGGCACGATCACCAATTGGTTCTGGAGCTTTGGAGATGGCGCGACCAGCAACACGACATTGGGTTCGCTGGGGCACGTCTACAATGCGGCCGGGACGTACCCCGTGAGCCTGACTGTGTTCGGTCCGGGCGGATCGAGCATGACGAACTTGATCAACTATATCGCCGTCGCGAATACGAACGCGCCTCCTGACAACACGCCGCCGCTGCTGACAGTGTTGGTCCCCGCCAACTACCAAACGTTCACCAACGCGGCCATCACGGTCGCCGGCACGGCGAGCGATGCCAGCGGGATTCCAAGCGTGACGGTCAATGGCGTCGGCGTGTCGATGCTGGGCACCAACTGGGCGACGACGTTCACGTTGTCTTCCGGGACCAATACGATCACGGTCGTTGCCACCGACGCCAGCGCCTACAGGAACACCGCGACGCAGGTGGTACACGCGATCCTGAATACGGTGATACCGACCAACCACCCGCCGGAAATCACGGCAGGGTTGTCGGTGACCAATGCCCTGCTGCAAGCCGGGAACACCGCGGTGGTGCTGGTGGATGACACGAACGCGTTCAGCGTTACGGTAACCAACTCCGACGGCAACCCCCTGGAGTATCAATGGGTGTTTGGCGACGGCGATGGAAGCAATACCACGATCGGCGCGGTCGAGCATGCGTATACCAACGAGTGCGGGTCGTACAACGCGAGCGTGACGATCAGCGACGGGCGCGCGTCGACCAATAGCGATTTGGTCGTCGCGGTGGCCTGCCAGATGCAGATCACCACACTCCAGGTGAAGCTGGACTTCGCGAAGACCAACTCCGACAGTTGCACGATTCTGGGCACGTTCGTCCTGCCTCCGGATTACAATTTCGCCGGCAAGCTGGTGACACTGGACGTCGGCGGCGCGGAGGTGTCCTTCACCCTCCCGAGCAAAGGCAGCAGTGCGCGCAACGGCCAAAGTACGTTCGTCAGAAAGAGTTACGACAGTCCGACCGGCTGGTGCAACTTCCGCGCCACGCTAAAGAATCGTTCCTGGCAAACGCTGTGGGCCAATTACGGCATGATTAGTTCGAACATACCGGAGCCCGGAGTGCTGGTGCCCAACTTCCCGGTGATCCTGGTGGTGGATGACGACGCGTTCATGCAAACGATGACCCTGCAGTACACGGCAAAGTCCGGCAAGACCGGCACGGCCCGGTAGTTTGCGCTCGCTCTGGCGAAAGAGACAAAAATGTCCAGGAAGAAATGGTTGATCCTGATTGCCCTGGCAATGGCGGTCTGTGTGACGACGGCTGCGATTGTGTTGATTGTGTTCATCGTCTGGACGGTTGGCTTGGGCAACATCCTCTGGTCTGTGGGGCTTACGGGTGTGGACCGTACTTTGCCGGTATATACTCTTCAGCAAGTTCCCTCGACACATCCCGGGTACCGGCGCACCACCGTCACGTCCGGGACCACCGTCTACGTGAATGATTATGATGAACAGGCGCTGCAATTGCAAAACCAAGGTCCCACCAACGCCATCGGCCGCTTTTCGTATAGCGCCGCAAAGATTTATGCGATCGACGGCCAAAAACCGACAGCGTATGTGGCGGTGGATGTTGGCTCCGAGATGCCCGCGTATGGGGTCTTCCGAAACAGCCAACAGCCGCCGTTCGACTGGCGTCACGCCACGTTCCGGGCCATGGAGTTTACCGGGCAAATCGGCCGGACCGAGCACAAGCGCACCACCGATCCGTCGCTGATTGACGACGTCGTGCACACCCTGCGGGAGGGAACCCCCATGACCTCGCCCGCGCTCACCATGGGTAGCATCAGCAATCTCTGTGGGGTCCTGTTATTTAGCGACCAATTGCCCGGGTTGACCTTTTGCCCTTATGTTTACAGGGATCCGTCGGGGCCGATCTATCTGGTGGAAAGCTTCGTAATGTACAGTGCCAACCCGAAGCAACGGATACAACTGCGCTGGATCCCCGTCAGTCCACTCTTTGCCAAATGGTTGGAAACGCCCTGAAGCCCCGGGGCTGGTGATTGGGGTGATTGTGAAGCGCCCGCACCGCCGCTGCGGGGACACCTCCGGAGGTGTCCCCGCAACTCCTGCAACCTCTGCCCGCTCATCACGTTCAACTTCACCGCAGGGGGTCACGATGTGCCTGTAGTTTCCCACCCTGTCAGGTTTTGCACCTTGACGCTTCTTGGCCGGTCCCGGTAAGATGCGCGACAAGTTTTCCGAGTGAAGCTTGAACCGAAGGGGAGGCACGTACCGTGTCAGAAGCGTATTGTGTGAAGTGCAAAGCGAAGAAAGAAATTGCCAAGGCGCAGGAAGTGACCATGAAGAACGGTCGCACTGCCCTCCAGGGCGTCTGCCCGGACTGCGGCACGAAGTTGTTCCGCATCATGGGCAAACTGGCCAAATAAGCTCGTGGTTGGCGAACAGGCAACGATGACGGTCGCAGGCGGCGCACGTTGACCGCCGACATCGCGCTGCACGTTCCCCCGCCCCGTACGACTTCGCCCGCTTCTCAGTCCCGTCTCGTCGCGGCTTTTCGGTTGTACCGTCTCGCCCAGACAAGTCCTCGTTGTACAAGGGCGCCCCGCCCTCTTTGGTTCAGTCGGTACATGAGATTTACGACACGATTGTCCCACCTCGCTGCTATTACTCCTCGAATTCGCGCCGCTCCCTCAACGCAAGTTCGGCCCTACGTCTGGCTAGACGGTCGGTTGCGACACGCATCGAGTTGGACAGGCTCGCCAACTCATCGTCGACCTTGCGAGATGCCGACTGCCAAGCCCCAGCATCATCTACCTCGACTTCCCGAAAGGCGTAATACCACTGCAACCGATTCCAGTCTGCGTTTGCCTGTGCTGCCGCCAATGAGTTGCTGAGCGACAGGCACACCTCTTCAGTCTCCCGCACACCTTTGCGTAGTCTCAAAATGCGCCGCCGTGCCGAAATCGCCGGCCGGAACACAAACAACGCCGCAAGAAGCACCCCCAGCGCTATCAATAGCATCGATCTCTTGCGCATTACCCTCTCTCTCGGTGATCCAATTGTACCACGGCACACCGCATGTCAAGGATGCTACGGCCTCACCGCCCGATCTTGCCATGCTATCGGGCGGAGGCCCATACGCAGCCGAGTCGCGAGGGGCCGAGCCGTCCGATTTTTCGAGTCCCCGCTTTCGCCCGTAAAACCCCGCAGACTGCTTTTGCCCTCCGCACGCCAAAGTGGCCGTCCATCGGAAATCGAAACTGTTTGCCACCGGCCTTGCCGCTTCAACACCGGCCATCACCGCGAAGCCCCTTGATTTTTCGACTTGCCAGAGTTGTCCGTCATCGGCTACACACTCCCGCACCGAGAGAAGGCGGGGCACGACGCTCCGCGGCTCGGCATGAAGGAGATTCACTGCTGCGCGATTATATTTAATGCGCGCGTGCAGTCCTACTACGTGCACGGATACGTCCGGAACAGAACACCGCACGAGATAAGAGTTGTGGACTTTTCTTGGCAAGTACCGTGTCAGAAGCGTATGGTGTGAAGCGCAAAGCGAAGAAAGAAATTCCCAAGGCGCAGGAAGTGACCAGGAAGAACGGTCGTCCCGCCCCCCAGGGTGTTTGCCCGGACTGCGGCACGAAGTTGTTCCGTATCATGGGAGGCAAGAAGTGAACCGTACATCGGGCTGGCGCGCGCGGTTTGTTCGCGCATTCGTTGGGTGTGCCGCGTCAATGCGACAGTCTGAATATTATCAACCATGACAGCTGTGAAAGAAGAACTGGCTTACGTATTGATCAATCCGTACACGGTCTACAAGTCACGCACGGGAGGCGTCATCGCCCGGTTGTTTACCCGCACCGCCCTGGAATTGGTTGCGGCCCGCATGTTTGCGCCCGGGCGCGAACTGGTCGAGCGCTACGCGGAAATTGCGGTTTCACCCGAGGACCCGCAAGACCGCAAGATTCAGGAACTCATCCGCCAATACATCCTCGATAATTATTCGCCCGACCCGAAGAGCGGACAGCGGAAACGTGTGATGATGCTTCTGTTTCGCGGCGAGGACGCGGTGCACAAGGTGCGGCAGGTCGTCGGCAGTTTCCAAGCCGGCAAGGGCACTGCGGGTGAAACCATTCGCGACACGTATGGCGACTACATTGTCAGCGCCGATGGGCAGGTGAAATACTTCGAGCCAGCGGTCCTGGCGGCTCCCAGTTCCGAAGAGGCTGAGATCAAGCTCAAGCTCTGGGCGAAGTATTCCGAAACCGATGGCGGTTTCCTGGAGAAGGTCGTTCATTACCCCAGGAACGCCAAGGTGGAGCAGACCCTCGTGCTGTTGAAGCCCGATAATTTCCGCTTCCCCAGCGCCCGCCCGGGTAACATCGTCGATATGCTCTCGCGCACGGGGTTGTACATCATCAGCATCAAAGTGCATCACATGAGCGTCGGGGAGGCGGAGGAGTTTTACGGGCCGGTCCGGGCCGTTCTCCGTGAAAAGCTCAAAGATATCTCCGGCCAGCGCTCGCGCTTGGCGCTGGAAAAAGAGTTTGGTTTCGGTCTCGACCCGAAAACCGAGAATGCGCTCGGGGGAATCATGGGGCCGCTGTTTGCCGATAAACAATTCAGCCAGATTGTCGAATTCATGACCGGCCGGAGACCGGAAGATTGTTCCGGTCCCGCCAAGGCCCAACCTGGCCTGGAAAAAATGGTGGCCGTTGTCTATGAAGGCCCGGACGCCGTGGCCAAGATTCGCGGCGTCCTGGGGCCCACGGATCCACGCAAGGCGCCGCCCGGCACGATCCGTCGCGAACTCGGCGAGAACATCATGGTCAACGCCGCGCACGCCAGCGATTCAGCCGAGAACGCCCAGCGCGAAATGAAAATCATCAACGTCCGTGGAAATAATCTCAAGCCGCTCGTCGAGGAGTTTTACCACTGCCAACTCTAAACCTGTCGTATTGAAATCTTGAATCGAACCATCAGCACCAGAAAGACCACTCATGCAACAACTCGCACAACGTGCCACCACCCTGACCCCGTCGCTCACGCTCGCCATCGACGCCAAGGCCAAAAAACTCAAAGCCGAGGGAGTTGACGTCTGCGGCTTCGGCGCCGGCGAACCCGATTTCGACACCCCGCAGTACATCAAGGACGCGGCCGCGCAGGCGCTGGCCGCGGGGTTCACCAAGTACACGCCATCCTCCGGCATACCGGAGTTGCGCGCGGCGATCGCGGAAAAGTTGAAGAACGAGAACGGCCTCGACTACAAGCCGTCGCAGGTCATCGTCAACTGCGGGGCGAAGCATTCCTGTTACAACGTGATCCTCGCCACCTGCCAGGCCGGCGACGAAGTGATCATTCCCGCGCCGTATTGGTTGAGCTATCCCGAAATGGTGAAGCTCGCCGACGCGTCGCCGGTGATCGTCGAGACCACCGAAGCCAGCGGTTTCAAGATCACGCCGGACCAGTTCCGCGACGCCATGACTCCGGCAACGAAATTGATCATCCTCAATTCGCCCGGCAACCCGACGGGCTCCGTCTATACGCGTGAAGAACTGGAGGCGCTCGCCGAGGTCGCTCTTGAGGAAGACATCCTCATGTTGTCGGACGAGATTTACGAGAAAATCGTGTATGACGGCGTCCAGCCCGTCAGCCTCGCGTCCTTGGGCAAGAACATCTACGACCTGACGATTACCGTCAACGGTTTCAGCAAGGCCTATGCAATGACCGGCTGGCGTCTCGGCTACGTGGCGGCCCCGGACCCGATTGCTTCCGCCATCGACTCGATTCAGTCGCATTCGACCTCGAACCCGACCAGCTTCGCCCAGAAAGGCGCGCTCGCGGGTTTGAAGGGCGACCAATCGTTCATCGGCGAAATGGTCAAGGCGTTCGCGGAGCGCCGCGCCTACATCTACGACCGGTTGACGAAGATTCCGGGCGTTACCTGCGTGAAACCGATGGGCGCGTTCTACGTGCTGCCGAACATTTCCAGTTTTGGCCTCAGCTCGACCGACTTTGCCTCGAAGCTGCTCGACGACCAGAAGGTCGCCGTGGTGCCGGGAATTGCGTTCGGCAGCGACGCCCACGTGCGCCTGAGTTACGCCTGCTCCATGGAGAACATCCAGAAGGGGCTCGACCGTATCGAAGCGTTCTGCGCGGGCTTGAAGTGACATCGGTGGCACGGGCGTCATTGCTCGTGTTATCATCATGAAAATCGCCCTCATCGGCCTGCCACAAGTCGGCAAGAAGACCGTGTTTTCCCTGCTGACCGGCGTGGGAATCGACCACTTGCTGGGTCGCGCCGCCGAGTATCACGTCGGCACGGTCAAGGTCGCCGACCCGCGCGTGGACAAGCTCTCGGCGATGTACCAACCGAAGAAAACCAAGTACGCCGAGATCGAGTGCACGCTTGCCCCTGCCCCACCCCACGAACCCAAGCCGCGCGAGCAATGGTTGAACAAGCTCAAGGACATGGACGCGCTCTGCCAGGTCGTGCGCGCGTTCGAGAATCCGGCGGTTTTCCACGTCGACGGTTCGGTCGATCCGTTGCGGGACATTGACGCGATGAACCTCGAACTCACGATCAGCGACCTGAGCCTGATCGAGACCCGGCTCAACCGCATCGGTCAGGATCAAAAACGCAAATTCGAGCAGGAACGCGCCGACGAAGCCGCGCAGTTGGAGAAACTCAAGCCGCATCTGGAATCGGGCAAGTCGCTCCGCGAATTTCCGTGGCATGAAGGCGAGGAGAAGCGTCTTCGTTCGCTCCAATTCCTCACGGTCAAGGGTCTGGTCACGGCCCTCAACCTCGGCGAATCCAATTTCCCGAATCCGCAACTGGTGGAACAGGCGAAAGCCAAACTCACCGGCCCGCGCAGTGAAGTGTGCGAACTGTGCGCCAAGGTCGAAGCGGAAGTGGCGCAAATCGAGAGCCCAACGGAACGCGCGGAATTCCTGGCGGCCCTTGGCGTCACCGAACCCGCGATTCACGTCCTGACACGCCTGCTCTACAAGGCGCTTGGTTACATTTCGTTCTTCACCACCGGCGAAGACGAAGTCCGCGCGTGGACAATCCGCCACGGCGCCACCGCCGTGGAAGCGGCGCATGCGATCCATTCCGATATCGCTCGCGGGTTCATCCGTGCCGAGGTCATGAAGTACCCCGAACTGATCGGGGCCGGCGACACCGGCCACACGGCGGAAGTGAAGCTCAAAGAGACCGGCAAACTCTACGTCAAAGGCAAGGAGTACTTTGTCGAAGACGGCGACATCGTCCACATCCGTCATAGCGGGTAGCTCCAGTCCCTCTTGATTTTTCCCTTTCGCGTGTTAGTTTCGCCGCATGTCGAGTGGCCTCACCACTTCCGCGGCGGAGAAAGTCCGCGGCGATTTTCAGTTTCTCGAAGGGCCGGTTTGGGTGCCGGCACGGAACGAATTGGTGTTCAGTGATATCCCGGCGAGCCGGATTTATCGCTACGTGCCGGCGACGAATTCATTCAGCGTGTTTCGTGAACCGAGCGGACAGGCCAACGGCAACGCGCTCGACCCGCAGGGCCGGTTGGTCACGTGCGAACACGAAAACCGTCGGACGTCACGCACGGAACCCGACGGGACGGTCGTTCCCCTCGCCACGCACTACCAGGGCAAGCGGCTCAACAGCCCCAACGATATCGTGTGCAAGAGCGACGGGGGCGTGTATTTCAGTGATCCACCGTACGGCGTGAAAGCGGAGTTGCGCGAGCTGGATTTTCAAGGCGTGTTCCGCGTGTCTCCGGATGGAAAGACGCTCACCCTTCTCGTGCGCGACTTTAACAAGCCCAACGGCCTCGCCTTCTCGCCCGATGAAAAGATTCTCTACATTGCCGACACCGAACTCGGCCACATCCGCGCGTTCGACGTGAACGCCGACGGCTCCATTGCCAACAGCCGCGTGTTCTGTAGGGTGGAGCGTCCCGACGGTTTCCGTGTCGATATCCAGGGTAATCTGTACATCTCCGCGATGAAGTCGGTGGAAATCTTCGATCGCACGGGCAAAAAGACTGGCGAGATCACCCTGGACCAGCGTCCCGCCAACGTCGCCTTCGGCGATCCCGACCGCAAGACGCTCTACATCTGCGCGCGCACGGGATTTTACAAAGCGCGCGTGGCCATTCCCGGCGTGGCGATGCCCTGAAGCGCGCGGCCTGTTACGCGGGACGATCACCCGTTGCGTTAAACATCCACAGCAGTTCCGTCTCGAAATCGTGAAGGCCGCCGTAATTGGCGAACGTGATCGAGTGGTTTTCGAGCAGGAGACGCGCGCCGAGGTTCACCTGCGCCGTGGTGTGGCCCGCCAACTCGCCGAGGAACGCGCGAAAGTTCGCCGCGGCGTTGATCTGTTTCCTCTCCGCCAGCCCGGCGAAATCGAAATGGTCGGGACTGAAGGCGAATTGCTCGCCTCCCGTCGTAACGATCCGACCAAACGTAATCACCCGGACGGTTTTTACGGGTTTCTCCTCCTTCTTCTTTTTCTTGCCGCCGCCGAACAGCCCCGGAGGGATGCCCGTCACCATGAATACGCCGACCCCCATCAGCATCCCGGCCATCTTCTGCTGGTCTCCGCCCGCCTCGCGCTGGATGATCTCCTCCGAGAAGCGGCCCGCCGCCACAATGGCGATCTCCGCCCATTTGAGCGGGCGCGGCGGTTCTCGGGACGATTGAAGCTTCAGCGTCACGCCGTTGTCGCCGGATTCGAATCCGGTGATCACTTTCGGGTTGGACACGGAGCGCAGTTGCGCGTTCTCGATGGCCATCGCCCCGCCCGCCATGTCGCCAATCGTTTCCACGACGCGGCGCGCTTCCTCTTCCGTGGCGTTGCGATCGAGAAATCCCCAGCCCTTGCGAATCTTCGTGCGGGCATCGTAATCGGGGACGCCGTACGCTTGGGCGACGACGGGCGCGAGCGCGTCGAGATGATCGAGGGGGAACTGGCGGAACAGGACCGAGTAATTCACGTCGGCACGATACGTCCGACCGCGCGCGAAGGCAATGCCGATGCGTATCGCGCAAGGTTGACTGCCCTGAGCGCTCTGTTATCATCGCGGCTCGTCAGGCGAGGAGATATACGATTCATGGCAAAGATTTCCATTCAAGGCGGCAAACTGAGCGTTCCCGAGAACCCCACCCTGCCCTTCATTCGCGGCGACGGCACGGGACCCGACATCTGGGCCGCGTCCGAGCGCGTGTTCGACGCGGCGGTGAAGAAAGCCTACGGCGGCAAACGCAAAGTCGAGTGGCTCGAAGTGTTTGCGGGGGAAACGGCGTTCCAGAAGTTCAACAACTGGCTGCCCGACGAGACGGTCAAGGCGTTCCAAGATTATCTCGTGGGCATCAAAGGGCCGTTGACCACGCCGGTCGGCAAGGGTATCCGCAGTTTGAATGTCGCGTTGCGCCACATGCTCGATTTGTATGTCTGCCTGCGTCCCGTGCGGTGGTTTAAAGGCGTCCCCTCGCCCGTGAAACATCCCGAGAAGGTCGACATGGTCATTTTCCGCGAGAACACCGAGGACATTTATGCGGGCATCGAGTACGCCGGCGGCACGCCCGAGGCCCAGAAGATACTGGATTTTCTGGAGAAGGAATTTCCCAAGGAATTCAAAAAGATCCGGTTTGGGACCAAAGAGGCGGCGGACCAGTGGCTAAAACGGCTTCAGGCCCTCGGCGCGCCGGTCCGCCCGGCCGTGGTGGATGTCGGCATTGGCATCAAGCCGGTGAGCTATCTCGGGACGATCCGCCTGATTCATGCCGCGATGCTTTATGCCATCGCCAACAAACGCAAGAGCGTGACGATTGTCCACAAGGGCAACATCATGAAGTTCACCGAGGGCGCGTTCCGCGACTGGGGCTATAAGATTGCCCGGGAGCGGTACGGCGCGGTCGAGATCGACGGCGGCCCGTGGTGCAAGATTCCCGAGGGCAAACCCGGCGCGAGCCTCGTCATCAAGGATTCCATTGCCGACATTACGCTCCAGCAGGTGTTGACGCGACCCGAGGAGTTCGACGTGATCGCCACGCTCAATCTCAATGGCGATTACCTCAGCGACGCGCTGGCGGCGCAGGTGGGCGGGATCGGCATCGCGCCCGGCGGCAACATCAACTACATCAGCGGCCACGCCATCTTCGAGGCCACGCACGGCACCGCGCCCAAGTACGCCAACCAGGACAAGGTCAACCCCGGCTCGGTCATTCTCAGCGGCGAAATGATGTTCCGGTACCTCGGCTGGACCGAAGCCGCCGACCTCATCGTCAAGGGCATGGACGGCGCCATCAACGCCAGGACCGTCACCTACGATTTCGCCCGCCAGATGGACGGCGCGAAAGAAGTGAAATGCAGCGAGTTCGGCGACGCGGTGATCAGGCACATGTAAGGCGCAGCTTTCAGCTGTCAGCATTCTCCCGTCGGCTACTTGACCAGGTCAGACAGAAGCGCTTATGCTCAGAGAGTGAAGATACTTACCTGTTGTTCCCAATGTCCGGGCACCGCCCCATGGATATATGGCGAATACTCGGATGAAGGCGTACTCAGGGCTACCTGTCCGGCGGGACATTCCACAGTTGGAGTCGTGATGAACCCTCGATACGAGATGCACTTCGACTTTGCTGGATACGCCCTCAACGACGGCTACTATCGCGAGGCGGTCTCAACTGTTGCCGTTTCGCTTGAACGGTTCTACGAATTTTGCATCGCAACTGTTTGTGCCAAAATCGGCATCCCTGAAGACGAGTACAACAAGACTTGGAAGAACATTAGTAACCAGTCGGAAAGACAGCTCGGGGCGTTCCTGTTCTTGTACCTGACCGAAAATAGACGAGCCTGTGAATTTGCCCCGCAGAAGTATACAGAACTAAGAAACAAAGTAACGCATAAGGGCTATTTTCCCTCCAGAGAGGAAACTGTCGAGTATGGTCAGTGGGCTCTAACCTTCATGACCAAGATGTACGCAGAGTTGGAATCTTCCTGCAACAATGTCATTTTGCAACGTCGTTTTAGGCGAAGCGACGGTCTCATTGCAGAACACGCGCCTAATGGCAACTGGGTAAAACTTATGGTGGACACCATATTGAACGGCCAACCCAGATTTAAATTCACCTACGAACAGTGGCTCGCCAGGATTCAGACAAACTTGCAGCAACAATACAGAGCCTGACTTGCGCAACTCCATTGCAGCATGGGCAGCGCGACCTTGGATATTCAATTTGCCGCGTGGCCAGCAATCGTGTAATTTAGGCGTGTGAGCCTGACCGAAATCCAGGAAGCCATAGTCAACCTGACCGCGACGGAGCGCGAGGAGTTGCTGCGCTGGCTGGAACAGTACAAGGAAGACGATTGGGATCGGCAGATTAGCGCCGATGCCGCGTCCGGCAAGCTCGATTTTCTCGCCAAGGAAGCCGCCCAAGCCAAGAAGTATGGCAAATTGAAGCCCCCGCCCGGTGGAATCGAAAACAACACCTGAATTCTGGCAGCGTTTCAACGCGTTGCCTACCGACATCCAGAAACTCGCTCGTAAGAATTTTGACCTGTGGAAGCAAAATCCTCGTCACCCGTCCCTACGATTCCGTCCGCACGGTCGGGGCAAGTGGTCGGCGCGAATCGGCGACCACTACCGGGCGCTGGCTGACTTCGACGGTGAGATTTTCATCTGGATCTGGATCGGCAGCCACGAGGATTACAACAAGCTCTGATAATCCGCTCCCCCCATTTGCCTCTTGCGGGGAATGGCGTATGCTGCATTGGGGGGCCATGAATGTAGGGGCGATACAATCGGGTGTGCTGGCGGGTTGCCTCCCGTTTGCCCGGTTTGGAAACGGAGGACGCAGCCTGGTAATTTTTCCCGGGCTGGCGGACGCGGCGTGGGATGTGACGAGCCTCAAATGGGATCTGGCGGCGCACTACCGCCGGCTCGCAGACGAATTCACCGTGACCGTCATCAGCCGCAGACGCGGTCTGCCCCACGGTTACACGACGCGCGACATGGCGGCGGATTACGCCCGGGCGTTTGAAACCGGCATCGGACCGTCGGTCGTGCTGGGGATTTCGCTGGGCGGCTACATCGCGCAGGATTTTGCGGTCGATTTCCCGCAATACGTGCAACAACTGGTGATCGCTTGCTCGGCGTATCGGGTCAGCGATGCCGGGCGCAAAATCCCCGAGCGCTGGCTCGAGCTGGCGCGTCAGCACCGGTGGCGGGAATTCTACTTCGACGTGGCGAAGGTCACGATGCAGGAGTTCCACCAAACCTTCTACCAGTTCCTGGTTCCGGTGTTGCGCACGCGACCGACCAGCCCGGCGGATTTTCTCGTCTCGCTGGAGGCCTGCCTGGCGCATGACGCCTCGGACCTGTTGGGCCGAATCCAGGCGCCGACGCTGGTCATCGGCGGCTCGGACGACGTTTTCTTCCCGCCACTGCTTCTCCAGGAAACGGCGCAGCGGATTACCCACGCGGCGTTTCGGCTGCTCGATGGCGGTCGCCATGGCGCGTATGAACTGAAGCGGGACGAGTTTGAAGACGCCGTGCTGGAGTTCCTGCGCGGTCACGAGACGGTCCTCCCCGCGCGAGCGGCGTAGCCATGCGTGTTGCGCCGATCCGCAAGCCCTGTGGCTTTTTGTGTTGTCTTCGGGAGCGAACCCCCTAGCATGGTGGCCGGCTCCGTTTGGATCGGGTTGGATGACGCGCCCCATCCCGAGAACAAGCGGCCTATCGGGAGGATTGGTCCATGGCAAACGAGATGGCGGATTTGCTGGCGGCACTGAAAGCGCGGTATCCCGCCGAGACGGAATTTCATCAAGCGGTGACCGAGGTGGCGAGGTCGGTCTGGCCGTTCATCGAACAGAACCCCAAGTACCGCAAGGCGAAAATCCTCGAGCGCATCGTCGAGCCCGAGCGCGTGGTCATGTTTCGCGTCACCTGGGTGGACCGCCACAACGAGGTACAGGTCAACCGCGGGTTCCGCGTGCAGATGAACAGCGCCATCGGCCCGTACAAGGGCGGGTTGCGGTTTCATCCCTCGGTCACGCTGGGGACGCTGAAGTTTCTCGCGTTCGAGCAGGTGTTTAAGAATGCGCTCACCACGCTGCCGATGGGTGGCGGCAAGGGCGGCTCGGATTTCGATCCGAAAGGCAAGACGGACGAGGAAGTGATGTGGTTTTGCCAGAATTTCATGAGTGAGTTGTACCGGCACATCGGGCCGGACACGGACGTGCCCGCCGGGGACATCGGGGTCGGCGGGCGCGAGATCGGCTACCTGTTTGGCCAGTACAAGAAATTGCGCAACGAGTTCAGCGGCGTGCTCACCGGCAAGGGCATCCACTGGAGCGGCAGCCGCGTCCGCGAAGAAGCGACCGGCTACGGGCTGCTGTATTTCGTCGAGGAGATGATGCGCACGCGCGGCAATTCGATCACGGGAAAAACCGTCGTGATCTCCGGCTCGGGCAACGTGGCGCAATACGCCGCCGAGAAGGCGATGGTCATGGGCGCCCGGGTCGTCGCCATGTCCGATTCGGACGGTTTCATGTACGACTCCCGCGGTTTCGACCATGAGAAGCTGGCGCTGCTGAAAGAGTTCAAGAACGTGCGGCGCGGCCGCATCCGGGACTTCGCCAAGCAATTTCACTGGCAGTACTTCGACAAGCAGCGGCCCTGGGGCATGAAGTGCGACGTGGCGCTGCCCTGCGCGACCCAAAACGAGATCAGCGGTCGCGACGCCGAGAAATTGGTGCGCAACGGTTGCCTGTGCGTCGCCGAAGGCGCCAACATGCCGAGCACGATGGAGGCCATCGATACATTTCTGAAGGCGAAGATCCTGTTTGGTCCCGGCAAGGCCGCCAACGCCGGGGGCGTCTCGGTGAGCGGCCTGGAAATGTCGCAAAACAGTCTGCGGTTGCAATGGAGCAGCGACGAAGTCGACAAGCGGCTCCGGGAAATCATGAAAGCCATCCATAACCAGTGTGTTCGCCATGGCCAGAAGGAGGCCGGATTCATCAATTACGTGGACGGCGCCAACATCGCCGGCTTCCGCAAAGTCGCCGAAGCCATGCTCGATCAGGGAGTCGTTTGAAGAGTCAGATGAACAACCCTCCAACGACGCTGTAGGCCGCGTGCCCCCACGCGGCGCATCACGGCACAATCAAGGAAACAATCTTATGCCGACACTCATTGAAAAGCCGACTCGCATCACATCCGCCGGGAACAAACCGAAACTCATCGACGAGGTCGTCGGACGGGTCAACACGAAGACCGGGTCCGTGAGCATCGCGCACATGCGGAGTCCGTCGGGATGGGTCGAGCCGGGACAGACGCCGGAGTTTGACGAGTACACGTACGTGCTCAAGGGCGGGTTGCAGGTAAAACACAAGGCCGGGACGATCGACGTGCGCGCGGGTCAGGCGATCCTCACGCGCAAGGGTGAATGGGTGCAATACAGCACGCCCGGCGCGGATGGCGCGGAATATATCGCGGTGTGCCTGCCGGCGTTTTCGCCGGACACGGTTCACCGGGACGACTCGGCGTAGCGTTCGGTCGCCGTTCGCTAGATGGGCTGCCCCCTCACCTTAATCCTCTCCCCCGGAGGGGAGAGGAAACTCCCCTCTCCCTTGCTGTGTAAGGGAGAGGGTCAGGGTGAGGGTTCTTCGTGCTGACGGATAATACCTCGTCGAATCAAGTGTGTCGCAACACTCGCCGCCTTCGTGGTGTTCACTTCCAGAATTGACAACTCGTAGCGCCTTCGCCATAAGGACGCCATGCAAGTCGAACAGTGGCAGAATACCATCGTTACGTTTTTCATCACGTACGGCTTCCAGATGGTCGGCGCGGTCATCATCCTGGTGGCGGGCGGTATTATTGCGCGGTGGCTGGGCAAACTCACCGACAAGTGGCTGACCAAACAACATCTCGAACCGCCGATTCGGCTGCTGCTGGTGCGCGTGGTGCGTCTGCTGGTGTTCGGGCTGGCCCTGTTGTTGGCGCTCGACAAGTTTGGCGTGCAGATCACGCCGCTGATCGCGGGCCTGAGCGTGGCGGGCGTCGGCATCGGCCTCGCGGCGCAGGGCGTGCTGGGCAACATCCTGGCCGGGTTGACGATTATTTTCACCAAGCCGTTCCGCGTCGGCGAATACATCGAACTGGCCGGGGTCTACGGACAGGTCGAGACCATTGCGCTCTTCTCGACGAAGTTGCTCCATAGCGACGGTTCGCGGGTGATCATCCCCAACCGCAAGATCGTCGGCGAGATCATGCACAACTATGGCGGGACCCGCCAGTTGAGCCTGAGCGTGGGGATCGCCTACGGCGCGAACCTCAAGGAGGCGCTGGCGACCATTCATCAGATACTCGATGCGAACCCGCGCGTGCTCAAGGACCCAAAAGCCGTTGTCGGCATTTCGGCGCTGGGTGATTCCTCGATTACGATTGGCGTATCGCCATGGGTGAACGTGCCGGATTTCTGCATCGCGCAGTTGGAAATCTACCAGGCCATCGTCGAACAGTTCCGCGCCCGCGGGATTGATATTCCCTTCCCCCAACGCGAAGTGCGTCTGCTCGGGCCGCCGCCGGCGTAGAAGCCGTGCCGCGACTGGCGGATCACGATCGCTGGCGTTTGAGGAATGCGACGAGCAATACGCACCCGAGGGCGGACGGAAGAAACGCTACTGTTTCGGCCAGCCCCAAGCGATCACGGGTTCAATACCGATAGGCCCATTCCATTGGTTGGAAAACAAGTCAGTTAGTCCCACTCCAAAGTTGGTCGTGACTGTTGTTTGTTCATCGGCCCAGATGAAGGTGTTGGTGGTCGCGTTGGTAAACACCCAGGTGTAGAAATGCAACCCCGGGGTGCCGCTGGTATAGCCCCCTAATGGGTCAACAACCCGCAACACACTACCCGACAGCCAGTTCGTCAATGGTCTGGCTCCCGTCAACCACCATGAGACCATCGCCTCTCCATCAACACTGGGAAGAGGGCCACAACCCAGCAGACCGTTGTTCGCATCCCAATCCCATCCGGCATAAGCGTCCTCACCTTCATATCCCAATGGAGGGGATCCAAGTCCTACGCCATTATCCCATAGCTGCAACCACGTCTGAATATGATCGACTCCTGTTGACCTCCATTCCACCAGATTCTTCCAGAATCGGAACGTCATGGTTTGCCATGTATACGGCAATGATGTATATCCAACTTGCACACCAAGAGAATTGGTTTCGGCCCACAACTGTGCCTGGGTCACCCACCAACTATTTGTTTTGCCTAGTACGTCGGGAGAGAATGGGTACGCTTCCGTGACGGCAAATGGTTTACCGTATATTGCGGCAATACATTCCAGCGACGAATCTGTTGGCCACCATACACCCCCGATACCTTCGTTGGTATAAGCCAGTGTGGCGTCAATCGGCCCATAGAGCATATCCCCGCCATGAAATGAAAACGCATTGACATTGGTGTACCCAGCCCAAACATACCAATTCGTGAAAAACGAAACCTGATTGCCCCTGAGTCCACCCGTCGCCGGTGCCCACGTCTGACATGTCGGGCAGGCAGCTTGTATTGCCTGGACCGCCGCACTGACCGCCAAGGACGACGGATAGATTCCGCCAGAATTATAGGGGTCTTGATAACTGTTTGTAAAGTTCATACTCGACCCGCTCGGCTCGTTTAGAATTTCATAGGTAAAGGCGTTGGTGTAGCGCACCGCGACGTTCGAGCAGAACAACGAAAAGTCATTGATAAAACTTGTCAGGGAGTTTGTTTGATCAACATAGGGCGAGCCGTAGCCATAATTATAATTGGAACTCGCCATGTCGTAATGCTCCGCAAAAAAGTCCAGGACCTTTAGCGACACGGGAGGATTGGGCCAAGGCGCGGGACAAGAAGTAATCTGTGTGGGAGTCGTGCCACCATGAAGATACTCGTCAAATATGGTAAAGTCATTCGTATGAGCGGAATTACTGCAAATAATAGACCAGTATCCGGCCAAGCGTTGGAAGCCGGGTGCTACACGCACAAAACGATTGGACATGGCAACCGTGAAGGTAATTGGTTCTCCAATGTCCGCATGTGGGTAATTCGTGTATCCCATTGGCCAAACACTGAACTGGGACCGGTCCCCAAATCCACTGCTGGTTGCGTTTCCATCGACCTGGACGAAATAATGACCCATTTTCAGATTCATCAGGGTCACCGGGGGAGCCGCATTGGTGACGCTATTGCCATGGAAGTCATATACTTCCACGGTCGTACCGATCCTATTAGAAATCACAACTGAGTCTCCCTGGTAAAAGATACCCTGGGAAGTCCACGGAGCAATCGAAATGAAGTTCGTGCCGTAGATCCCATACAGATTGGTGAAACAGGCGGCGGCCGGCATGTTGTTGGGGGGCTGGCTGGCGTAATTGGTGGGATCGGTGCCTGCTTGGTACTCTTGCAAGTTCGAGTAGCCGTCGCCATCCGGATCGCAAACGGCGCATGAGGCGGCGTTGGTCGTCGTGCTGGCGCTGAAGTACATCACGCGCCACCAATCGGGGATGCCGTCGTTGAGCGTGGAGTAGTTGTTGGCGATCAGGACGCTGGGGTTCTGATAGACTTGCAGGTTGGTCAACCCGTGCGCCCACGGATTGGTGGATGTGCACGAGGCGCAGGAGTCGGCATTGGTGGTCGTGGGAGTGCCGAAGTATTCCAGTCGCCACCAATCGGGGATGCCGTCATTGAGCGTGTCGGTCTCGCACAGATCGGCCCCGCAAATGTTCACGTCATTTTGCGGATTCAGCGTGAGGCTGTTGGCGCCGGAATCCCAGAGGGTTTCTGAATACTCTCCCGTGTCCACCTGAATTGCGGATCCGTCGGTCGCGACGGAGATGGCGGCGGATACATTGAACTTCGGGCCCTCCTCGCCGCCGGCCACCACGTCGCTGAACCCGTTGTACGAGTTCTTACCCACGGCCTCATCCACGTAGTAATTGGTGACCTGGGCCGGAAGAGAGAGCGACGACAGCAACACGATCAGGGCGGTGCCGACCGCTCGTCCGCAAACCCAACCGCATCCATGCCGGGGAGTTTTCATGGTGATCTCTTCATCCGCGGCTAGGGCACGATCATCAGCGTACCGCCATTGTTGTATACGGTGCCGCTCGGCAGACCGTTCGCGCTGGTCGGCAGCTGCGGCAACATCAAGAACGTGTTCGTCCCGCCGGCGTTGTAACTGAAATCACTACTGGCGATGGCGAAATTACCGAAACTGTTAGTGCCCGCGCTGCAATGCTGCAGCATCGCTGAGGTGCTCAGGGTGCCGGGGTCCCCGTCCCCGTCTAGACCGCCAAAACTGTTACCACCGCCCGTGCAACTCGTGAATGTGCCGTTGGCGATACCGCCACTGCCGAAACTGTAGTTACCACCCGTACAATTCATAAATGTGCCGCTGGCAACGCCGGAGCCGTCGGTCCAACCGTCCCACACGCCGCCGAAACTGGCGTCACCGCCCACGCAATCCGTGAATGTGCCGCTAGCGGTACCGCCTTCGCCGCCGAAACTGGAACCCATGCTGATGCAACCCTTGAACGTGCCGTTGGCAGTACCGCCATTGCCCCCGCCGGCGAAACTGTCGTTGCCGCTGACGCAGTCGATGAACGTGCCGCTGGCATTACCGCCGGCTTCGCTGCCGCCGCTGAAGCTGCCGTAACCGCCGAGGCAGTCGATAAACATGCCGTTGGCGAGACCACCGTTGCCGCCGAAACTGCTATCGCCACCGGCGCAGCCGATAAACGTGCCGTTGGCGTTACCGTTGCCGCCGAAACTAGAGTCACCGCCGATGCAGTCGATAAACACGCCGTTGGCGTTGGCGTTGACGCCGAAAGTGTTAGGCCCGCCCACGCAGTCGATGTATTCTCCGTCAAAGTCCCGCCACTGCCCTGCCTTGGAAGACATCGACACGTGTCGCAGGACCGTGTTGGTGCCATCGACCGACGGGTTATAGTCGTCAAGAATCACAGACTCGATTCGGACGTAATCAACGGCCTGTACGAGGGTGCCGGCCGTGGCACTGGAATAAATCAGGACGGGACACTGCACGTTGGCGACGGTTTTGATCCGAGTACGACCCGCGCTGTCTGTGAAAAACTGTTTGCTGGTCATTTGGGCCGGCACGAGGCCGATGAGATCCACGTAGCTGGTGTTCATGACCAAGGCGGCGGAACCCAGGTTGTAGCTACCGGGCGGTACGAGCACCGCGACGCGGTTGGTCGCCGTTGGATTGAGCGTCGTCGCTGTCGCGTAAGCCGCCTGGAGGTTGCTGCCGCGCTGCAGGTCGTTGGTGCCTTCGGCGACAATCACGTACTTGTAGCCTCCGGCCAACGCCACCGGCCAGCCCGTTTGGGTCACGCCTCCCAGCGAGATGGACTCGGCGGTCAGGTTACTGGTGACAGTCAGGTTCCCGTTCACCGTGAGGGTTCCAGCCAAGGCTTGAGTCGCCAGAAGCGACGCGATGACCACGAGAATCGCGCTGAGGTTTTTCATCACTGGTTTCTCCGACAATTCGCTGTTTTCTTGTCTCAACTGCCTGTTCCTCTGTGAGAATACTTAACAGGCAGAGGCTAAAGCGGCGCGCGGCGAGGAGGCAATACGCGGGTTTCTACTTAGAGTGTAACGGGCGACGGGCAGGCGTTGGCGCGCTTATCGCGTGTTCCTCGGCGTCGCCAGCGGACATTCCGCCGGGACGCACTTGTCCGCCATCGCGCAGAGGAGCCGGCATGGCGGCACGCTGGTATAGTTCGCAAGTATCTCGAGGTTGTAGCCCGTGGGAAACCGATTCCCCGATTCCCATGAATTGATGGTGGCGATGGAGAGGCCCAAATCCCCGGCGATTTGTTTTAGCGGGATGTTGTTTTTCAGGCGCCAGTTTCGGAACGCGGTCGCAAAGCTGGCGCGGATGTCGCGGCAGTCGGCTGACGATGTCCTCTCGGGGACCGTCCTCAACGCCGTGGCGGGGAACGGGAGAGACGCAAGGATCTGTCCAGTCCAAGCCGTGTGATCCAGACTCGGTTTGTTGTCCGGCAACACCGAAGGGTTTTCTCCTCGCCTGTTCGCCCTACAGGTGCGCCCACTTCAGCGACGTGACGGCTATACATCAGAAACAACCGGAACTTCCACAAGACGGCGCGGTCAACTCGCGCATCTGTCGTCACCGGATAACAACGTTGCCTTTTGATTGCAAGAACAAACACGCCACGGATGACACTTGTTGCACAGTTGACACGGAGGCGCAGTGTGGAAATGCAACGGAGCTGAGGCTGGCGGGCAGCTTTTGTTCTCGACCCAGGTGTCCCGGTGCGCTATAATCGCCGTGTTCTTTGACAGGGCCGGAGTACGGGTAAGAAAGAAGGTGTTTTTGCGAAACGAACCCATTTCTGATCAAGCCGGCGTGGAAAAGTTACCAAGACAAAGCCAAAAACGAACCCAAATTCGGCTTCGGAAGCCACGTAAATGGGATAAAAACGCGGCTACCCGGACGTGACGGTCGGTTTGGTTTTGAGGACGTAGAGGTCGAGCACGGCTTTGACGCGGGCGAGGGATTCGCGGAGCGTGGACCGAATCATCCAGCGGAACGGGAGGTCGCCGGGTGCGTAGGCGACGGCGTTGATGCCGTAGTAGCGGCTGAGGAACAGGGCGCGAAAATCGTGGAACCGCTCGGAGATGATGGTGAGGTTGCCGCACTGGAAGACGTCGCGCGCCCGCACCACGGAGTCGAGCGTCCGCAAGCCGTAGTTGTCGAGGACCAGCGCCGACTCGGGGACGCCGCGGGCGAGCAGGGCGCGCTTCAATTCCATCGGCTCGTCATGTGCCTTGTCGCCGCTGAGGATCAGGCGCTGCACCTTGCCGGCGCGATACAGGGCCGCGGCGGCGTCCACGCGACGGACGAAATGCTGGTTGATGCGGCCCCGGTCGATGAGTTTTCCCGTGGCCAGGACCAGTCCGTCCCGATTAACCGGCAGGGAAGCGATGTCGTAGAAGACCTGGGATTTGGTGGCGGTGATGATCCAGATGTTGCAGGCCAGAACGAACAGCAGGAGGATCGAGCCGGCCACCGACACGATGGCGGCGATCTTCTTGAAATGGCGGCGACCGTCGCTCACTGACTGGTTCATTGGCGGGGGATGCTAACGGCGCGGAGGGCGTTCGACAAGAACTCACGCTCTAGGCCCTCAAAAAAGGTTACCGCCGAATTTTCTTCTTCGACAAACCGGGCGCGGTGTCGTAAGGTGCGGCGCGAATCGACCAGAGAAAGGGTTGCGCGTGAGCAAGAACGTCATTTCGTTTCACTATACACTGACCGATCAGACCGGAAAGACGCTCGACTCGTCGGCCGGCGGCGAGCCGCTGACGTTCCTGGAGGACTCGGGGCAAATCATCCCCGGACTGGAAACCCAACTTCGCGGGATGAAGGTCGGCGACAAGAAGCACGTGACGATCAAGGCCAAGGACGCTTACGGCGAACACGACGCCGGCAACGTTATGGAGATGCCCCTGGACAAAATGCCCGCGCGCGGCATCAAGGTCGGGGATCGATTTCGTGCCGGGAAAGATTCCCATGCGCCCGTCGTCACCGCAACGAAAGTGACCGAGACGCACGTCACGCTGGACGGCAATCACCCTTTGGCGGGGATGGATTTGACCTTTGATGTCGAAATTACGGAAGTACGTGGTGCCACGGCAGATGAGTTGGCACATGGGCACGTCCACGGGCCTGGCGGCCACCATCATTAGGCTGGCCATTACGGGGTTGGCTGCCGCGCCGATCAGCACCACCCCTGCCCTTCATCTGCCCTCATCCGACACGGGTTGGCCAGAAACGTGCTTTTAGCCTCCCGTAGTGGTCGCAATGAAATTGTTGCAATATACGCGGGCTTTCGCTATATGCCTGCGTCAAGGAGGCTTAGTGATGAAGAATCGTTTAGGAGTATTTTTCTCGCTCGTGTGGTGTGTCTTGTTCGTGGCATTACCCAACTCGGCCCGGGCAACCGATCCCAGTAACCGCTATACGGATGCCGTTGTCCTGATCCAGGAAGCGGAAAACGCCGAGGACAAGGCTGATTATGCGACCGCGTTCCCGAAGTATCGCGATGCATTGAACATCCTGCGTGATATCCGCACCGCGTCGCCGGACTGGAAGGTAAACATGGTCGAGTTTCGCGTGGGCGATTGCGAATCGCACCTCAGCGAACTGAAAGCCAAGCTGGCTCCGCCGCCGACCACGCCGGTTGCGTCCGTCACGGCGCCCGTGATGACGTTGGCGTCCGCAGAGCCACCGTCCGCTCCCGAAGCTTCCACACCTCCTCCAGTCGCGGAGAAAACGGTGACCGATGATGCATCGGCCAAGCTCCAGGCCGAGGTGGACAAACTTACCACGGAGAACAAGGCGCTTTCGGATCGCCTGGCCTCCATCAGCAAACAGACCGGCGCCGATCAGGGCGAGGTCAAGAAACTGCAGGATCAGTTGGCCAACTCCCAAAAGGAACTCGACAGCGCCAAGAAAGATAGCGCCCGCGCCGCGCGGCTGGAAAAGCAAAACAATGATCTCTCGGCTCAACTCGCTTCTGCCAAGAAACAGGTTGCGGATACAGCGGACGCGAAGTCAGCACAGTTGAAGAAGCTACAGGCGGACCTCGACCAAGCCAACGCTCAAGCTCAGTCGGCAAAGAAATCAGCGTCGCAGGTTGCCGATCTGCAGAAGCAGAACAAGGATCTCCAGGATCAACTGGCTTCCGCCAAGAAGGAAGCGGCCACCAAGGTTGCGGCGGCCACCCCGGTCGATACCGGCGAAGCGAAGAAGCTTCGTGCCGACCTTGACAAGGCCCACTCCCAAGTCGACGACCTGAAGAAGCAGTTGGCCGCCAAGCCGGCCGTGGACACGACCGAGGTGAAGAACCTGCAAGGCCAGTTGGCGGATACGCGGAAGGAACTCGACCAGGCGAACAAGTCCGCCAGTCAGGTTGCCGACCTCCAGAAGCAGAACAAGGATCTCAACAGTCAACTCACCTCCGCCAAGAAACAAGTTGCGGATACAGCGGACGCCAAGTCAGCACAGTTGAAGAAGCTACAGGCGGATCTCGACCAAGCCAACGCTCAAGCTCAGTCAGCGAAGAAGTCGGCCTCCCAAGTCGCGGATCTGCAGAAGCAGAACAAGGACCTCCAGGATCAACTGGCTTCCGCCAAGAAGGAAGCGGCCACCAAGGTTGTGGCGGCCACGCCGGTCGATACGGGCGAAGCGAAGAGGCTTCGTGCCGACCTTGACAAGGCCCACTCCCAAGTCGACGACCTGAAGAAGCAGTTGGCGGCCAAACCGGCTGTGGACACGACCGAGGTGAAGAACCTGCAAGGCCAGTTGGCGGATACGCGGAAACAACTCGACCAGGCAAAGAAATCCGCCAGTCAGGTTGCGGACCTGCAGAAGCAGAACCAGGACCTTAGCAGTCAGCTCACCTCCGCCAAGAAACAAGTCGCGGATACAGCGGACGCCAAGTCGGCACAGTTGAAGAAGCTACAGGCGGATCTCGACCAAGCCAATGCTCAATCTCAGTCAGCGAAGAAGTCGGCCTCCCAAGTCGCGGATCTGCAGAAGCAGAACAAGGACCTCCAGGATCAACTGGCTTCCGCCAAGAAGGAAGCGGCCACCAAGGTTGCGGCGGCCACCCCGGTCGATACCGGCGAAGCGAAGAGGCTTCGCACCGACCTCGACAAGGCCCACTCCCAGGTTGACGACCTGAAGAAACAACTGGCAGCCAAACCGGCCGTGGACACGACCGAGGTGAAGAACCTCCAAGGCCAGTTGGCGGCTGCGCGGAAGGACCTCGACCAGGCAAAGAAGTCGGCCAGTCAGGTTGCGGACCTGCAGAAGCAGAACCAGGACCTCAGCAGTCAACTCACCTCCGCCAAGAAACAGGTTGCGGATGCTACGGATGCGAAGTCAGCACAGTTGAAGAAACTCCAGGCGGACCTCGACCAAGCCAACGCTCAAGCTCAGTCGGCGAAGAAATCCGCCAGTCAGGTTGCTGACCTGCAGAAGCAGAACCAGGACCTCAGCAGTCAACTCACCTCCGCCAAGAAACAGGTTGCGGATGCTACGGACGCGAAGTCAGCACAGTTGAAGAAGCTGCAGGCGGATCTCGACCAAGCCAACGCTCAAGCTCAGTCGGCAAAGAAATCAGCGTCGCAGGTTGCCGATCTGCAGAAGCAGAACAAGGACCTCAACGACCAGCTCGTGGCGACCAAGAAGGAGGCTGCCTCCAAGAACTCGTCGGTTGTTGCCGCGTTGTCCGTTGATAATGCGGAAACGAAGAAACTACAGTCGGAAATCGACACTGCCCGCGCCGATGCCAAACAGGCGCGTAAAGCCGCCGCCGATCTGGAAAAGCGGAACGCCGATCTCCGCAAGCAGCTTGCCGCCGCAAAGAAGCAGGCCGGGGAAGAGGAAGAAGCGACACCGGAACCGACTGACCGGATCTGGTAGCAACTGCGAAGCGAAGAGCAGCGGTCGGCAGACGGCCCACCTGTTCATCTCGAAGCCTGTCCTCGATTCGTCGGGGACAGGCTTTCTGTTTGGTCTCTGGTCGCAATCCGAATCGGACTGGAAACCAAGGACAGATTTCTGCATCCTAAGCTGCGAGGTTGGTGGCGTGGATAGTTGGGCTGCACCCGCGAAGCTGTAAATCAACCGACCGGAGGCGGAATCGTGACCAAAGACAGGATTGCACTGGTGACCGGCGCGAACAAGGGCATCGGATTCGAAATTGCGCGGCAGCTTGCCGACAAAGGATTTCATGTTTTCATCGGGGCGCGAAGGATTCCCGAGGGGAAACAGGCGGCGGAGGCAATTGCGAAGAGCGGCGGGTCGGCGGAATTTATCGAGATCGACGTCAGCGATCGAGCCAGTATCGAGAAAGCGGCGAAGGCGGTCGCGAGCAAGGTCGATCACCTGGATGTTCTCGTAAACAACGCCGGGATCAAGCAGGACAGCAAGGGGATTGCGGAGGTGGACGACGAGACCTTCCTCGCTACGTTGACAACCAATACGCTGGGGCCATTGCGAGTGACCCAGGCCTTTCTCCCGCTCCTCCTAAAAAGCGCTCGCGGGACCGTCGTCAATCTCTCAAGCGGCCTGGGCCAGTTGAGTGAAATGGGCGAAACCTATCCCGCCTACAGTATTTCGAAGACAGCGCTGAACGCCGTGACCCGCCAGTTCGCCGCGGCGCTCCGCGATAAGGGCGTCACTGTCAATTCCGTCTGCCCTGGCTGGGTCAAGACCGATATGGGCGGCCCGAATGCACAGCGCACTGTCCAACAGGGTGCCGACACGGTGACGTGGCTGGCGGCGGAGGCGCCGCGCGAGTTGACGGGTCAATTCCTGCGCGACCGGAAGGTGATCCCGTGGTGACAGGCCAACCGACGCACCAAGAGAGGAACTCATGACAGATCGCAGACTCGTGGGAAAAACGGCGCTGGTAAGCGGCTCGACTGCAGGAATTGGTTATGCAATTGCGTTGGGTCTGGCACGCGACGGCGCGCGGGTCTGGGTCAATGGCCGGACGCAGGCGCGTGTTGACGCGGCGATCAAGAATATCCGCAAGGAAGTGACGGAGGCGATGGTCGACGGGGTTGCCGAGGATCTGGGAACCACCGCCGGCTGCGAAAGGCTGGTGCGCCGGGTGCCTTCTGTGGACGTACTCGTGAACAATCTGGGAATCTTCGAGCCGAAGCCGTTTGAGTCGATCCCCGACGCCGATTGGCTGCGCTTTTTCGAGGTCAATGTGATGTCGGGCGTGCGGCTGAGTCGCGCGTACCTGCCCGGCATGAAGCAGCGCAAGTGGGGTCGCATCGTATTCATTTCCAGCGAAAGCGGAGCGCAAATTCCCGCCGAAATGGTGCATTACGGCATGACGAAGACGGCGCAAGTGGCCGTGGCCAGGGGCATCGCCGAAAGCTGCGTCGGCACCGGCGTGACAGTGAACAGCGTCTTGGCGGGTCCAACGGCCTCGGAAGGCGTCACGACGTTTGTCGCCGAACTGGCCAAGCAGCAAAAAGTGACGCCTGCTGAGTTTGAAAAGGAATTCTTCCAGAGCGTGAGGCCCACGTCGCTCCTGAAGCGGTTCCTGCGTCCCGAAGAGGTCGCCAATGTCGTGGCCTTCGTGTGCTCGCCCGAGGCCGTGGCGATCAATGGCGCAGCCGTTCGCGCCGAGGGCGGTGTGGTGAAAGCCATCTTATGAACCGAAACCATTAGGAGACACAACCATGAAACGGAAAGCATCGGCGGTGTGGAACGGCGGATTGAAAGACGGCAAGGGCGCGATTTCAACCGAGAGCGGAGTCCTGAAGGACACGCAATACTCGTTCAGTACGCGGTTCGAGAACGGCATCGGGACGAATCCCGAGGAACTGATCGCCGCGGCGCACGCGGGCTGTTTCACGATGGCGCTGTCCGCGCAACTCGGGGGCGCAAACCTGAAGCCCGAGCGTATCGCGACGACGGCGACGGTGACGCTGGAGAAACTCGAAGCCGGTTGGACCCTGACGGCGGTCCATTTGGATGTTTCCGCGAAGGTGCCGAACGCGAGCGCCGCCGCATTTGAAACCGCAGCCAAGAACGCCAAGGCCGGCTGTCCCATTTCCCGCGTGTTGAACGCCACGATCACGATGGACGCGAAGCTGGAGCCGTAACCGTCCGGGCTTTTGCTGTTTGATTTGGGATGAAGGCCATGGCACAGTGCCCGGTGAACGGGTCGCAGGGCGGCGTAAAGAACAGAACGCATGAAACCACTGTAGAAGGAGACGCACACCTACCATGAGAATCACTCGCATGATTGCTGTCGCAGCGACGGCGGTGCTGATGGGCACGCCGGCGCGGGCGTTGGACACCTACAAGGTCGATCCGGCGCACAGTTCCATCGGTTTTTCGATCGACCATATGGTCATTGACACCGTGCACGGTCGGTTCCGTCAATTTGAGGGGTCCATCATTGTCGATCCCGACAACAGTAACGCGCTCAAACAGGCCAGCGCGATCATTCAGACCAAAAGCATCGATACCGATGTCCAGAAACGGGACGATCATTTGCGCAGCCCGGATTTCTTCGATGCAGAAAAGTATCCCACCATCACCTTCGAGAGCACGGGCGTCGACGGCCAAACGTTGACGGGCAAGTTCACGATGCACGGCGTGACCAAGGAGATTTCCCTGCCGTTCACGATCAAAGGCCCGATTAAAGATCCCATGGGCAATGTCCACCTTGCGTTGCAAGCCAGGACCAAGCTCAGTCGCAAGGATTACGGAATCTCGTGGAACAAGACGCTCGACGCCGGCGGCTTGATGCTTGGCGAAGAAGTCGACATCGAGATCAATGGGTCATTTGTGAAGCAGGCCGCCGATAAGAAGTAATGTGATTCGATGGCCGAGACAGTTGATTTCACGCAACGGTATCTCCGGGGCGAAACTCCGTGGGACACGGGGAAGCCGAGCGAAGAATTGCTCCGGGTCCTGGGCACGGGGAAACTGACGGGCAAGACGGTCCTGGAATTTGGATGCGGGACGGGAACGAATGCTGTCGAACTTGCCCGTCGGGGATTTATCGTTACGGCAATGGACGTCGCCGAGCCCGCCATCCGGATTGCGCGGGACAAAGCGCGCGCGGTCGGCGTGACCGTGGACTTTCGTGTGGCGGACGTGCTCAAGGACGATCTCGGCGGGCCGTACGACATCCTGTTTGACCGTGGCGTCTATCATTGTGTGCGGACGATCGATCTGAAGCAGTTTCAGGAGTTCCTCCGGAAATCCACCCGACCGGGCAGTTGGTGGCTGAGCATGGCAGGCAACGCCAAGGAAGATACCGATCCCGGGCCTCCCGTGGTCAGCGAAGACGAAATCCGCGCGGAACTGGGGACGCTGTTCGACATCGTGGAACTGCACGAGTTCCGGTTTGCCATGAACAAGCGAGGTCTCCGTCCGCTCGCTTGGTCCATCTTGATGCGGCGAAGGTAAGCCGGTGGCGATGCGTCGACTTTCTCGCGCTTTCTACGACCGGGACACAATCCTTGTCGCCCGAGAACTTCTCGGCAAACACCTCATTCACGTCAGCAAAGATGGGGAACGCGTCGGGCGGATCGTGGAAGTCGAAGCCTACCTCGGTCCGCACGATCTGGCGGCGCATTCGGCCCGTGGATTGACCGCGCGCACGAAAGTGATGTTCGGTCCGCCCGGTCATGCCTACGTGTACATGATTTACGGGATGTATTACTGCATGAACGTCGTGACCGAACGCGAAGGTCACGCTTCGGCGGTGTTGCTGCGCGCGGTGGAACCCATTGAGAATGTTCGCGGGCGGACGCAAGGGCCGGGCTTGCTTTGCAAGGCCATGGGAATCGACAAGCGCCTGAACGCCCACGATCTGTTGAGCGAGGACTTCTACATCGCCGCGCCGAGCAAATCGGAGACATTCACCATCGTGAAGCGCCCGCGCATCGGCGTTGACTACGCGAAGCACTGGGCGCGCCGCCACTTGCGTTTTTATGTCAAAGGCAATCCGTTCGTCTCGCGGGCGTAGCACGGGTCCTGCAATAGCGGCATGGCCAAAAACACAAAAGCGGCGCCGATGCGGTTACCAGCCGAACTGCCGTTGGTAGCCTTTGTCCCAGCGCGACAGCACGAGTTTCTGGCGCGTATAGAACATCACGCCCTCGGTGCCTTGCACGTGGAGGTCGCCGTAGAATGAGCGGTTCCATCCCGAGAAGGAGAACACTGCCATGGGCGCCGGCACGCCGATATTGATGCCGATCATGCCGCATTGCATGCCGCGCGCAAAATCACGGGCGCACCGGCCGCTGCTGGTGAAGATGGTCGCTCCATTGCCGTAACCGCTGCGATTGGCCCACTCGATGGCCTCGTCCAACGTCTTCGGTCGCAGCATCGTGAGGACCGGGCCAAAGATTTCCTCGCGGGCGATCTTCATGTCCGGATGCGCGTTGTCGAGCAAGGTCGGGCCGATGAAAAACCCCCGCTCGGTCACGAGTGTTCGTCCATCGCGAGTGAGCGCTGCGCCTTCGCCAAGACCTGTGTCGATGTATTTGCGAACGCGATCCCGGGCGGCCTCATCGATCACCGGGCCCATCTGGGCGGTGGGATCTTCGTACGTATTGCCCACCTTCAGAGCGTCGATGGCCTCCACCACGCGACGCTGCAAGCCGTCGGCGGCTTCTCCCACTCCAACCAGCAGTGATCCCGCCATGCAACGCTGGCCGGCGCAGCCGTACGCCGAGCCCATGATTGCCCGCAGGGTCGGCTCGGGATCCGCATCGGCCATGACCACCAGGACGTTTTTGGCCCCGCCGGCTGCTTGAACCCGTTTTCCGTGCTGGCAGCCGAGCGTGTACACATGCCGGGCCACGCCCGATGAACCGACAAAACTCACCGCGGCAATAGCCGGATGAGTACAGATCGCATCCACGACTTCGCGGCCACCGTGCACGACATTGAGCACGCCCTCCGGCAGGCCGGCTTCCAGGAACAACTCGGCCAGCCGCAGCGCCGTCAGCGGAACTTTCTCACTGGGCTTGAGAATGAAGGTATCACCGCAGGCAATGGCGAGCGGGTACATCCACATCGGCACCATGGCGGGGAAATTAAACGGCGTGATGCCGGCGCAAACGCCGATCGGCTCGCGCGTGGTCAGCCCGTCGATCTCCTGCGCGACCTGCGGCACGACCTCGCCCTTGAGCAGATGAGCAATCCCGCACGCCAGTTCGACAACCTCCATTCCACGCTTCACGTCCCCGCGGGCTTCGTCGAGAGTCTTGCCATTCTCACGCGTGACGAGTCGCGCCAGTTCCTCGAAGTTTGCGGTGAGGAGCGCGCGATATTTGAACAGGATCTCCGCTCGGGCCGGGGCGGGCGTGTTCGACCATGGACCGAAGGCGCGTGTTGCCGCTTGGACAGCCTGGTCGACAATTGCCGCTCCACACATGGGCGTGCGCGCGATCGTCTCGCCCGTGGAAGGATTGTGAATGTCCGTAAATGCGCCGTTGTCTTGCGCCAACCATTTCCCGCCGATCAGCACGGGAACGTCACTCCGCGTCAGAACCGAACCCGTCATCGCCATAATTCTCCTTGACATTATCTACGGCTGAATTTCACAGGACTCAAGTGAAACCGGAGAAGATTTCAACATTGATCGCGAGCGATCCGATTCCGACCGTGCCCACGAACATCACCCCAACTGATTTGCGTGCAGGCTCTTACGCGACGACTTCGGTGGACTGTTGGGACATGGCGGCGCGTTTGCGCTGCGTCGCATTGAGGATTTTCTTGCGGAGACGGAGGTTCTTGGGTGTCGCCTCGACGTATTCGTCACGGGCGATGTATTCGAGGGCGCGTTCGAGGCTCATCTTGAGAGGGGGTTCGAGTTGAATCCCCTTCCCTTCCCCCTGGCTGCGCATGTTGGTCAGGTGTTTGGTCTTGGTCGGGTTGACGGGCATATCTTCCGCGCGCGGGTTCTCGCCGACAATCATCCCTTCGTAGACTTCTTCCTGCGGGCCGACGAACAGGCGACCGCGTTCCTGGATATTGTTGAGCGCCCACGAGGTGGCGATGCCGGTTTCCATGGACACGAGCGTGCCGGTCAGTCGGGTGGTGATTTCGCCGCTGAACGGTTCGTAGCTCTTGAACATATGGCTCATCACGCCGCGGCCGCTGGTGAGGTTGACCATATCGGTCTCCAACCCGATCAGGCCGCGGGTCGGGATGGTGCATTCCAAGCCGACGCCATGCGGATGATGATGCATATGGGTGATCTGCGCCTTCCGTCCCGCGAGATTCTGCATTACATCTCCGAGGCATTCGTTGGGAATCTCGATCCACAACGACTCGAATGGCTCGAGCGTGCGGCCAGCGGCATCCTTCTTCAAAATCACTTCGGGGCGCGAGACCAGGACCTCGTACCCTTCCCGGCGCATTTGCTCGACGAGCACCGCGATCTGCATTTCGCCGCGGGCATTGACAAGGAAGATGTAGGCCGCCTCGGTGTCCTCGACTTGCAGCGAAATGTTGGTGCGAATTTCTTTGTAGAGCCGTTCGCGGATATGACGCGCGGTGACGAATTTGCCGTCCTTGCCGGCGAGCGGACCGTCGTTGACGGCGAACTGCATCTGGATCGTGGGTGGATCGAGTTCGGTCCACGGAACCGGCTCGCGCTCTTCGCTGTCGCAGAGGGTTTCGCCGATCGCGAGTTCCTCGAAACCGGAAATGCCCACGATATTACCCGCCACGCCGTCGACGATTTCGCCGGACTTGAGGCCGCTGAACTCCCAGACCTTCGTGACGTTGGCGCGTTCGCGCTTGCCGTCCTTGTGGATGCACACGATCGAGTCGCCGACCTTGACGTGACCGCCCGTGATTTTGCCGATGGCGATGCGTCCGACGTAATCGCTCCAATCGAGATTGCTGACGAGCATTTGGAACGGCGCCTTGATATTCGCGGCGGGCGCGGGAATATGTTTCACGATGGCCTCGAAGAGCGGCGTCATGCCATTGTGTTTGTCGCCGAGTTTTTTGAGCGCGTAGCCGTCGCGGGCGCTGGCGTAAATGAACGGGGCATTGAACTGTTCTTCGGTGGCGTTGAGTTCCAGGAGCAATTCCAGCACCTTGCCGTGCATCTTGTGCGGGTCGGCGTGTTCGCGGTCGATCTTGTTGATGACCACAATGACTTTCAAGCCGTGGCCGAGGGCTTTCTTCAACACGAAGCGCGTCTGCGCCTGCGGGCCGTCGAATGCGTCCACCAGCAACAGCACGCCGTCCACCATGCCGAGGATGCGCTCGACTTCGCCGCCGAAATCGGCGTGGCCGGGCGTGTCCACGATATTGATCGTGTAGCCGCCCCAGTGGACGGAGGCATTCTTGGCCTTGATGGTGATGCCCTTCTCCTTCTCGAGGTCCATCGAATCCATCGCGCGTTCTTCCATGGCCTGGTTGGCGCGATAGACCCCACCCTCGCGCAGGAGTTTGTCCACGAGCGTCGTTTTGCCGTGGTCAACGTGCGCAATGATGCCAATATTGCGAAATTTGCTGTTCATACATTACATCTGAGCAGAGTATGTACTACTTCAGAAGGCGGGACAATCTAGTGAAAATGTCGAAAAAAGCAAGGCATTTGCGGGAGTCAGTTCGAGACACGCCGCAAGACCCAGTGTGAACTGTCCGTCCGAAAAGCGTCCTCGAGACAGCCGCGAGGCCATGGTGTATGTCTCCGTGTGCCTCCTCGCGCTGGCCGCGCGGGGATGTTACCTGTGGCAGATCCGGCACGCGCCGGTATTCGCGCTGCTTCTGGGCGACGCGTCAAGTTACGACGCGTGGGCTCGTCAGATCGCCGGTGGGGATTGGATTGGCAAGGGCGTGTTTTATCAGGCGCCGTTGTATCCGTATTTTCTGGGGCTGGTGTACGCACTGGTTGGCAGGAATCTGCTGGTTGTACGGCTGATTCAAATTGTGATTGGCGCCGGCTCGTGCGCGCTATTGGCCCAAGCGGGGCAACGGTTTTTCTCCCGCGCGGTGGGCGTTCTGGTTGGTGTCATCCTCGCGCTGCACCCGACGGCAATTTTCTTGGACTGTTCGATCGAAAAATCCGTGCTGGATTTGTTTTTTGTGTGCGCGCTGCTGGCGATCTTAGGGGGGCTGTTAGAGGGCTGGCGGCGGCAATGGTGGGCGGCGGCAGGCATCGCGGTCGGACTGCTCGGATTGACGCGGGAGAACGCGCTGGTCTTCTTTCCCGTCATTCTCACATGGCTGTTTGTGCACTGGCGGCGTGAACGGTGGACGGCGCGCCTACGGTGGGCCGGGATGTTCGTGGCCGGGGTGGCTGTGGTGTTGCTGCCGGTGGCCTCCCGCAATCTGATGGTTGGTGGCGAGTTTCATCTGACGACGGCGCAGTTCGGCCCGACCTTCTACGAGGGGAATGGCAAAGACGCGACGGGCTTTTACCGATCTCTGCGGTGGGGTCACGGCAACGCGCAATTCGAACGCGCCGATGCCACGACCTTGGCGGAGCAGGCTTCCGGACGCAACCTCACCCCGTCCGGGGTGTCACATTACTGGACAACGAGAGCCCTCGACGAAATCCGTGGGGATTTTGATCGGTGGGTGCGACTCATGGGACGGAAGTGGCTGCTGGTGTGGAACATCAGCGAGTTGGGTGATAGTGAAGACCAATACACCTATGGCGACTGGTCGTTGATGCTCCGCGCGCTGAACCATGTGGTGCATTTCGGGACACTTTGTCCACTGGCGGCGCTCGGGGTCTGCCTGACGTGGCGCAGCCGTGCGCGGTTGTGGCTGTTGTACGTGATGGCACTCAGCTACGCGATGAGCGTGGTGCTGTTCTATGTGTTTTCGCGGTATCGGTTTCCGCTGGCGCCAATCGTGGTGTTATTTGCGGCGGCGGGGTTGACCTCCTTACCAGGCTCCATTCGCAACGCGCGATGGCGGGCCATCGGGACCGGCGTGGGAGCGGCCATCGTTGCGGCGGCCGTTTGCAATCGCCCCATGGTGTCCGAGGCCCACATCCGTGCCTGGACGCATTATAACATCGCCGCCGCGCTGGCGGAGCAAGACCCGAATTCAGAACTGGCGCTGGCCCATTGCCTGGAAGCGGTCCGATTGCAGCCGGAATTTCCGCAAGCGCGCGTCCAACTCGGTGGGTTGCTCGCACGCCGGGGCCGCACGAAGGATGCGGTGGATCAGTATCAGCAGGCACTGCAATCTCACGCCGCTTATTCGGAAGCGCACAACGGCCTCGGCATGGCGCTGGCTGGCGAAGGGAAGGTTGAGGAGGCGGTCATGCACTTCGCGGAGGCCTTGCGGTTGAACCCCGATAACGCCGAAGCGCATTATAATCTGGGAAATTCCCTGCTGGATATCGGCAAGGTCAACGACGCCATTGCGGAGTATGAACAGGCGCTGCGAATCCAGCCTGATTTTGCCTCGGCGCAGAACAGCCTCGCGATGGCGCTGGTCCGTGTGGGGAAAATTCAGGATGCCATCGCCGGCTACCAGCGGTCGCTGGTGACCAATCCCGACCATGCCGAGGCGCACGATCAATTTGGGAATTTCCTCATGCAGGTGGGCCGGGTCAACGACGCCGTCGCCGAGTATGAAGAGGCTGTGAAACTCAGGCCAGATTCGACCAAGGCCCGGAACAATTTGGGAGTGGCGTTGGCGCGGTTGGGGAGGATTCCAGAGGCGATGGCGCAGTACCAGCAGGTCTTGCGCACCAACCCTGACAATGCCGAGGCGCAGTACAACCTGGGAAACGCGTTCCAGCAACTCGGCAACGTCCCCGAGGCTATCGGCCACTATCAGGAGGCGGTCCGGCTCGACCCGGATCATGCCGACGCGCACAACAATTTCGGGAATCTCTTGTTGCAACAGGGCCGGGTCAACGACGCCATCGTGGAATATGAACGGGCGGTGCACATCCGACCCGACTTTGCCGCGGCGGAGAGCAATCTGGGGCTGGCGTTGGCGCGGCTTGGTAAGGTCCAGGACGCGATTGCCCATTACCAGCAGGCGTTGCGGCTTGACCCCAACCGCGCCGAGGCCCACTACAACCTGGGAACCGCGTTCGAGCAATCCGGCAATGTTCACGGCGCGATCACGCACTATCGAGAGGCGTTACGGCTCGATCCCAACGACGCCGACGCCCGGAAACATCTGGCAAGGTTACTGGCTGAATCACCGCCACACGACGGGGCGACAAGTCCGCCAAATCAATGACGGCAATGGGAACGGGAACGACCGACAACAGAGAACCTTCGACTCTTCGATTCCGCTCACCGCCGGCAGGGCAAGCAAACTCAGAATGAAACACGGTTGGGTTCGTCCCCCCATAAATTCGGTTCGGTGCGCACCATGCCGCCCGACTGTCTGCCGATACTGGGTGCCGAAGGCACACGAAATGTGATAAACCATGGGCTTTCAGCGGGGATAATTAATGAGAACACTTCGACTGGTTCCGAGGCGCATGTGATGACACGCAAGGCGTGGTTCCTCGCGGCAGTTCTCGTGGCCATGGTGTTGGTCGTCTACCAGCCCGTATGGCGCGCTGGATTTATCTGGGATGACGACTTTCACGTGACGGAGAACGTGAATCTGCGCTCTGTGCACGGTCTGTATCGAATCTGGTTCAAGCCTTTGGCCAGCGAGCAGTACTACCCACTCCAACTCACCAGCTATTGGATGGAGTATCATCTCTGGGGACTGCGGCCGGTCGGGTACCACGCCGCCAATGTCCTGCTGCATGTATTGAATGCGCTGCTGTTGTGGATCGTGCTGCGGCAACTCGAGATTCCGGGCGCTTGGGTTGCGGCAGCGATTTTCGCGATCCACCCGATGCAAGTGGAGTCGGTGGCCTGGGTCTCAGAACTCAAGAACCTGCTCTCGACGACCTTTTATTTGGGGGCGATGCTGGCGTTTTTCCGGTTCCGACCGCTGACTGGCCAGACACAGACGGGTTCGCCATCATGGCGCTTCTACTCGCTGGCCATCGCGCTGTTCCTGTGCGCCCTGCTGAGCAAAACGGTGGCCTGTTCGCTGCCGGCGGTACTGGTGCTCCTCATCTGGTGGAAACGAGGGCGGGTGGAAAAGCGTGACATCGAGGTGTTGAGTCCGATGTTCCTGTTGGGAATCCCGCTCGGGCTGATGACGGCGTGGTTGGAGAAACATCATGTGGGCGCCAGCGGGGCGGAGTGGTCACTTTCCATTCTCCAGCGGTGTCTTCTCGCGGGGCGCGCGTCGTGGTTTTATGCCGGGAAGTTGTTTTGGCCGCACCCGCTCATCTTCATTTATCCCCGCTGGACAATTGATCCCGGGGTTTGGTGGGCATACTTGTTTCCGGCAGCGGCGCTGGCGGTGCTCCTGGCGCTGTGGTCGCTGCGATCGCGGATCGGAAGAGGGCCGCTGGTGGGCGCGTTGTGTTTTGCGGGCACTTTGGCGCCCGCTTTGGGGTTCTTTGATGTTTTTCCATTCCGTTACTCCTTTGTCGCCGACCATTTTCAGTATCTGGCCAGTGTGGGGATCATTGCCGTGGCCGTTGTCGGCGGAGCGGTTCTCTACGAGCGCGCCGGGTCTGCGGGTCGAACCGTTGGCCGAGCCGGTGTTGCGGTTCTATTGACCGCTCTGGCAGCTCTTGCATGGACGCAGGCACATGTCTATCGAGATAATGAAACCCTTTGGCGGGACACGGTTGAGAAGAACCCGGCGAGCTGGATGGCGTACAACAATCTGGGGCTGGCGCTTCACGGCGCGGGCAATGTTTCGGATGCGATTGCGAGCTACCGTCAATCGCTGCGGATCAACCCCGATAACGCCGAGGCACATTATAACCTGGGAAATTCCCTGCTGGATATCGGCAAGGTCAACGATGCCATTGCGGAGTATGAACAGGCGCTACGACTTCAGCCCGATGACGCCAAGGCGCAGAACGGCCTCGCCCTGGCGCTGGTCCGCGTGGGGAGAACTCAGGATGCTATTTCCCGCTACCAGCGGTCGTTGGTGACGAATCCAAACCATGCCGAGGCGCACTATGAGTTTGCCAATTTCCTCATGCAGATCGGCCGGGTCAACGACGCCATCGCCGAGTATGAACAGGTGGTGCGACTCAGGCCTGATTTCGCCAAGGGCCGGAACAATTTGGGGGTGGCGTTGACGCGGTCGGGAAAGATTCCAGAGGCGATGGCGCAGTACCAGCAGGTCTTGCGCGTCCACCCCGACGATGCCGAGGCGCAGTACAACCTGGGAAACGCGTTCCAGCAACTCGGCAACGTCCCCGAGGCCATCGGCCACTATCAGGAGGCGGTCCGGCTCAATCCCGATCATGCCGACGCGCACAACAATCTGGGAAATCTTTTGTTGCAGGAGGGCCGGGTCAACGAGGCTCGTGTGGAATATGAACGGGCGGTGCACATCCGACCGGACTTTGCCGCGGCGGAGAGTAATCTGGGGCTGGCGTTGGCGCGGCTCGGTAAAATCCAGGATGCAATTGTCCACTACCAGCAGGCGCTGCGGATTGACCCCAACCGTGCCGAGGCCCATTACAACCTCGGAACCGCGCTCGAACAATCCGGCAACATTCCCGACGCGATCACGCACTATCGAGAGGCGTTACGGCTCGATCCCAGCGATGCCGACGCACAAAAGAATCTGGCGCGGTTGCAGGCCACGTCACCGCCGTCAACTTCAGTAGCAAGTCCGGCAAGTCAGTGACGCCAAACCGCCAGCTTGCCATGCCGACCACCTGCCCTAGGAATGGCCTGCCATCCGTAGCTCGGCAACATTGGTAGACGCCCTGCTTCGCGAAACGCTTCGCAGGGCACCATCCTTCGCTCGGCAGTATCAATGGACGAAGCGAAGGATGGTGGAGACGAAGGGAGTTGAACCCTCGACCTCCTGAATGCCATTCAGGCGCTCTCCCAGCTGAGCTACGTCCCCGACCGGTTCTTCACGGAATGCGCGGTCATGCTAGCGCCCGGGCGTGCGATTGTCAAATTCGGCGTGGGCAAGCCCCTGGGACGCGGGAAAATGGGCGGGTCAAAAACTCCTTTACACCCCTTGTGTGCGTGGCTAAACTCACGGCTGTTTTAACACTGGAAAGGCGTAAGACATTTGGAAATGATTGCGACGGCTAAGAAAACGGAAGTCACGAAGCAATTTCAGCTTCATGCGAAGGACACGGGGTCGGCAGACGTGCAGGTTGCGTTGCTGACGGCTCGCATCAACGAGTTGACGCAGCACCTGCAGGCGCACGTCAAAGACCACAGCTCGCGGCGCGGGCTGTTGAAGATGGTAGGCCAGCGGCGGCGGTTGCTCGATTATTTGAGCCACACCGACACGAAGCGCTACCAGGAATTAATCAAGAAACTGAACCTGAGAAAGTAGAAGAGAAAGGCGATTGCCCCGGCAAGCATTGGGGGATTGATGGATTGATGCCCGCCTACTCCGCGACGCGGCGCGGGTGGACATCATTCCATTAGTCCGATACCTGCCGGGCGGTCGGAACCAACTATGCAGCAGAGTGCCGTACGTATTCCCATTGGCGATAAAGAACTCATCATCGAAACCGGCAAACTGGCCAAGCAGGCGGACGGCGCGGCGGTCGTCACCTTCGGCGAGACCGTCGTCATCGTGACGGCCGTGGCCAGCAGTTCGACCCGCGACGAACTCGATTTCTTCCCGCTCACGGTCGATTACCGCGAGAAGGCGGCGGCGGCGGGCAAATTCCCCGGCGGCTACTTCAAGCGTGAAGGACGCCCGACAGAGAAGGAAATTCTCAGCGCGCGCATGATCGACCGTCCCTGTCGTCCGCTGTTTCCCGAAGGTTTTTACAACGACACGCAGATCATGGCGATCGTGCTCAGCGCGGACGCGGAGAACGATCCCGACATGCTGGCGATCAACGGCGCATCGGCCGCCCTCGCCATTTCGGACATCCCGTGGCACGGCCCGATCGGCGCGGTGCGCGTGGTCCGCGTCGGCGACCAGTTCGTTGCCAATCCGACGCACACGCAGCGAAAAGAGAGCGATCTCGACCTGATCTTCGTCGGCAACGGGAACGAACTGGTCATGATCGAAGGCGCCGCCGAGGAGATCTCGGAGGCCGACATCATGAAGGCCATCGAATTCGCCCATGCGGAAGCGAAGAAGATCGTGGCCGGCATTCGCGAGCTGGCCCAGAAAGCCGGCAAACCGAAACGCGAGGTCAAACTCTACACGGCCCGCCCCGAAGTGGTGGCAGCCGCCCGTGAAATGGTCGGCGGCGAGGTTCTCAAAGCGCTTCTCACGCCGGGCAAGCTGGCCCGCGAAGCGGCGATTCGGGCCTGCAAAGACAAGGCCACCGAGGGGTTGAAGCAGAAGTTTGCTGACATAACGGATTTTGAGATCAAAGAGTCGCTCCACAAAGTCGAATCCGAGGCGGTTCGCGGTTCGATTCTCAGCAGCAACAAGCGGCCGGATGGCCGTGGCGCGCGCGATTTGCGCCCGATCTATGGCGAAGTCGGCATCCTGCCCCGCACGCACGGCTCCGCGATCTTCCAACGCGGTGAAACGCAGGCGCTCGTGATGACCACGCTCGGGTCGAAGTCTGATACGCAAGATATGGACGCGTGGACGGGCGGCCCGACGGAAAAGAAGTTCATCCTGCACTATAATTTCCCGCCGTTCAGCGTCGGCGAGACGGGGCGCACGGGTTCCCCGGGTCGGCGAGAGATCGGTCACGGCGCGTTGGCCGAACGCTCCGTCGAACCGATGATCCCCGACGAAGTCGATTTCCCGTACACCATCCGTGTCACCTCGGAAATCATGGAATCGAACGGCTCGACGTCGATGGCGAGCGTGTGCGGCGCGACGCTGTCGCTGATGGACGCGGGCGTGCCGATGAAGGCGCCCGTTGCCGGCATCTCGATTGGTTTGATCACGGACGAGAAGACGGGCAAGGCGGTCACGCTCACGGATATTCTCGGGTCGGAAGATCATTTCGGCGACATGGACTTCAAGGTCGCCGGCACCGCCAAGGGCATCACCGGATTCCAGACCGACCTCAAACTGCTCGGGCTGAGCTTTGAGCTGACCAAGCAGGCGTTCGAGCAGGCGCGGGAGGCCCGGCTGTTCATCCTCGGCAAGATGGCCGAAGCGATCAAGGCGCCGCGGGCCGAACTCTCGAAGTACGCGCCGCGGATCACCGCGATCCACATTAACCCGGAGAAGATCGGCGCAGTCATCGGGCCGCAGGGCAAGGTCATCAAGGGAATCGTGGAAGCGACGGGTTGCCAGATCGACATCGAGGACGACGGCACGATTCACATCTTTTCCACCGACGGCGAAGCCGCGGAGCGCGCCATCGAGCAGATCAAGGCCATCACGGCGGAAGTCGAGGTTGGCAGGATCTATCAGGGCAAGGTTGTCGGCATCAAGGAATTCGGGGCGTTTGTGGAAATCCTCCCCGACAAGGACGGTTTGTTGCACATCAGTGAGATCGCGGATCACCGTATCCAGCACGTCGAGGATGTCTTGAAGCTGGGTGATGAAGTCTGGGTCAAAGTGCTGGGAATCGACGACCGGGGTCGCGTCAAGCTTAGCCGCAAGGCGGCGATGGCGGAGAAGGACGCGGAAGCGAAGAAGTAGTAGCTTCCCCGTGTGAGTTGTCGGATGCCTGCGACGGATTTTCCCCTCGGATCTGGAGGGGAAAATGATTGCCATACCTGTCCCAACTTCCTATATATCGGCGGGACGATGTCGTCAGCGTCTCTAACAGGAGGTGGGCCGCATGTGTGTCTTGTCGAATCGAACGTCTCGAGTTCTTTCCGTTATCTTCTGGATTGTTGTGGCGGCGGCCATCAGTGATGCGGGCCGGGTGTTCGCCCAGGACAGCGGTGCGGCGGATTCGGTCAGGACGAAGACCTTGTGGGATATGCTTCAAGCGGGCGGGCCGATCCTGCTGCTCCTGGCCCTGCTCTCGATCTTCACGGCCACGCTCATCATCGAACGGTTCCTCTATTACCGCAGCGTTGAGGGAAGCGCCGGGCAATTACTTCACAAGATCAAGCAGGGCGCGACATTGTCGGACATGCTTCGGGCAACCGATGATGTACCGAGTGTCGCCGGCCGGGTGATGCGGGCGACGATTCAGGCGGCGCGCGACGGTTATAAACCCGATGAGATCGAGGATCTCGCGCAGAGCGCGGCGACCAAGGAACTCATCTCCCTGGAGAAACACCTGCCCTTGCTCGATTCCATGGTGACCATGTGTCCGCTCATCGGATTGCTCGGCACGACGATTGGCATGATCCATTCTTTCAGCATTGTCGCCGCCCTTGGGATGAGCGATCCCACCAAACTGGCCGGCGGTATCTCCGAAGCGCTGATCAACACGGCCGCGGGCCTCGCGGTGGCGATTCCGGCCCTGTTCGCCTACAATTATTTTTCCGGCAAGAAGGAGGCCATCCTCATGAACATGGAAAGGAGCCTCACTGAACTGCTCGTGCTCCTCAAGACCCCCATTCCCCAGTAGGCCTCGCCCATGAAGGTCAAGCGTCGCAACATCCGGCGAGCGCGCATCGAGATCATCCCGATGATTGACACGATTGTCATCCTGCTGATCTTCTACATGAGTTTCTCGCGGTTTGCCGAAGCGGAACGCCAGGCCGGGATCAAACTCCCCATCGCGCTGGCCGGTGATTCGTTGGAGAAGTTGCCCAATCAAATCATCGTCAACATGTCTTCGTCCGACAACGTGACGATCAACGGCCAATCGTACAAGCTCGACCACCTTTCCGATCTGCTGCGCCGTCTTCAGTCCGCGCACCACCAATTGACCTCGGTGATCCTCCGGGGCAACCGCGCGATGACGTACCAGGATCTCAACGCGTTCATGACCGTCTGCTCCAAAGCCGGCATTGCCGATGTCACGTTCGCGACGGTCGATAAATGAAACTGAAGCGTCGAACCATCAAGCGGGCGCGCATCGAGATCATTCCGATGATCGACACAATTCTCATGCTGTTGGTGTTCTACATGAGTTTTTCGACCTTCAGCAAGCGGGAGAATCGCCTCAATGCCACGCTGCCACTCGTGGCTTCCACCAGCACACCCGTGCAAGTGCCGCTCGATATCGTCCTCCACGTGAAGAACCAGGACAACATCGTCGTCAACGGCGCCACCACGTATGATCTTCCAGGGCTTCGCGACGCCATGATGCAACTGACCGCGGTTGGACAGGACACCACCATCATCATCGAGGCTGACCCCGACTCCAGCTACCAAGATGTGGTCAGCACATTGGATGCGTGCGCCCAGGCACACCTGACCAAGGTCGCCTTGCGCCCGCTTCCCGACAAACTGGCCTCGGTTCAATGACCCCATCGTCCCACACACATCGCCTCTGGACCTTGTCGGCTGCCCTGCTTGCGGCGATCTGTCTGACGCCGCAAACACCCGCGCAAGAACCAGAATCGGTGACAGTGAAGGCCTATCAGGCGGCCCAGACGCTTTACGACAACGGTAGGATCGCCGAAGCCCTCGCGGCATTCCAGGCATTTGAAAGCCAGTACCGGTTCAGCGCGGCGGTCCCGCGGGCGATTTATCTTCAGGGCTGGTGCTGGGCCGGGATGCAGAAATATCACGAGGCCATCAACACCTTCGACCGTCTGCGGAAAGGCTACCCGGCCGCCTCGATGATCCCCGACGCGATTTTGAAAGAGGCTGAGTGTTATCTCGAGTTGAACAACTACCCGATAGCCTTGGGGTTGTATCATGAATTCGAAGCGAAGTATCCGAACCATGAACTGTTTCCACGAGCTCTGCTCGGCGAGGCGTGGACGCTCTTTAATCAGGGAGACCTTGCATCGCCCCAGGGCATCTTGCAGAAAGTCCGCACCCAATTCGCCGGCGACCCGGCCACGATCCTGGACGCGCAGTTTCTCACCGCCCAGATCCTGACGGCTGGGAAACGGTATGATGCCGCCCTTCGCATTTACGAGCAGATCCCGCCAGACGCAAATACTGCGCGCGCCTCGGAAGGGTTCTTCCTTGCGGGCGAGACTATGTTCGAGGCGGGGCGCTGGACCAATGCCATTGCCTGCTACAAACGAGTGCAACCGAAAACCAGTCTGATCGAAAATCTTCGCCGTCAGATCAATGACCTTCAACCTGCGCAGGGGAACAACGCGCAGCGGGGGGCGCTTTCAACCTATGAGAGGCGATTGAGCGACCTGCGCCAGCTTCTGGCCCGGTGTGAAGCAGGGCCGGACCTGGGGACCTCGGCTCTGTTTCGCATGGCCAGTTGCTACCAATCGCTGGGTCGTCCCGAGGAGGCGTCTGCCGCGTACCGCGAGTTTCTCGCGGTTCATCCGAACGAGAAGCTCGCGGAGCAAGCCCGCGTCGGTTCGATTCGGGAACTGATCGAACAGCATCGATTCGACGAAGGCGTGGGCGCCGCCAGGGAATTTCAAGCCCGTTATCCAAAAAGTGCGTTCGCCGATGACGTCCTGTTACTCGAAGCCGAAGCTCTTTCCGCATCGGGCAAGACTTCGGAAGCTCTCGACCGCTTCCGCAAGCTGGTCGCGTCGAACCCTCGATTGCCCATTCTCGAGACCGCAGACTTTCGGATTGCCGATGGCTACTACACCCTCCACGACTTCGGCTCTGCGCGCGATAGTTTCCTGGAATTCGTCCGACAGCACCCCGACAGCGCGATGATGCCGGATGCCCTGTGCCGATTGGGGCGGTGCTGCTTCGAGATCTCTCAGAAGACCAGCGATCCGGCGACCGCTCGCGCAGATCTCGCTGATGCCGTCACGGACTACGAGCAATTGCGCGTCACCTACCCTTCCAGCGCCTTGATCCCTGAAGTCATCTTCCAACTCGGTTACCTCAACGCCTGCCTCGCTGCCCGAGAAACCGATCCGGCGGATAAACCGATGGCCGCGGCGCATTTCGAAAAGGCGGTTGCGTGCTTCCAGGAATTCGTCAGCCGCTGGCCGGAGAACCCGCTCGCGGCGGAAGCCCTCTACCAACTCGCTCGTAATCAATATGCCCTGGCGCATTTCGACGAGGCGATGAACTCGTATCGGAAACTGGTCGGTAGATTTCCGGATAGCGCGTTCGCGCCGCTTGCCACATACGAAATTGCCAACTGTTATGGGGCAGAGAACAAGCCCGAGGAAATGGTGGCGCAGTTCCGTAACTTCGTGGCGCGCTACCCGACCCACGCGCGTGTTGGCAGTGCGTTGTATTCCATCGCCTCGCAATTGGAACGCGACAGGAAGACAGACGAGGCTCTCACAACATACCGCGACGTTATCGCGCGGGCCATATCGGCAACTGACGTGACGGTGGACCTCCGCAACGCGGCGGTGGCGTCCGGGATGCGCATCGCCGCCATTCTGGAAGCCCGTGGCGATGTGGCCAACGCCGTGGCGGACTGCGAAACGCTCGTCGGTAAATTCCGTGACGATCCCGCGACGGTAAATGCCATGGTTGCCCGGATCGCCGAGGCTTACCGCGCCGCGAGACAATTCAATGAAGCCTACACCCGTCTGGATCGCCTAGCCGCCGCGTATCGGCAAAACAACGGTGTCCGCACGGCTACGATTACGAGCACAATTGAGCTGGCGCTGGCGGAGGGTGATTCGGCGCGCGCGTACGCCGCCGCGCTGAAACTGCTTGGCGAACCCGGGAAAGACCATCTACCGTCAGCGACCTATATCGCCATTGGCGACGCCCTTCTCCGTCGTGGACAGCTCACCCAAGCCAGGCGAGCGTACAAACACTCACTCACGCTCTATCCGGACGACACGCTCACCGCGCCGCAGGCCCGACTTGGTTTGGGGGAAAGCGGGCTGGCGATGAATCAACTCGACGACGCCGAGGGGATCTTTGGCCAGATGGTGACGAACACGCCACCGGGGGCGCTTCATGACCGCGCCGAGCTGGGCCTTGCCAAAGCATATCTTGCCCGTGGCAATGGTGGAAACCCGCGGGATCCTCATAATACGAAGGCGATTGAACTTCTTACCACCGTCATGGTTGGCGCGACGGGTGAAAGCTCGGGCGAAGCCGCCTACCTGTTGGGCAATTGCTATTTTTCGTTTGGCGGTGACCAACGGGAAAACAAGAAGACCGCGTTGGCGTACTACCTGCGCGCGTCGCTGGTGATGAACGGCCCGCACGGCGAAGAGGCGGCATTTCGCAGCGGACAATGCCACGAAGCGCTCGGCAATCCGCAGATCGCGCGCCGGGCGTTTGAAGCGTATCTCCGGCGATTTCCCCATGGCTTGTTCGCCGCCGATGCGAAAAAGGAATTGGAATCCCTGCCCGCCCAACCACAGCAGTCCTGACGGATGAAAGCCATCATAAGATTCCTAGTATGGTTGGCGGCAAACACGCGCCTCCTGTACGCCTTTCTCGTTGCTCTGCTGATACACGTCACGTTGATCGCGGCGTTTGGCTGGATCAAGATCGGCGCGACTCGCCCGAGAATCGTTGCGACGTTCGACGCGGGTGTGCTCCCACCGCGTACCGTCGACAAGGTCGCGCAAGGCCAGAACACCCTCGACCGGAACTTCGATTACAATGGCCCAACGCTCGGCGCAGGTGATGGCACGATGGGGAAAGGTCCCGGTGGGGTTCCAACGGCCGGTGGAGGCACGCCAGAATCCTACGAGGCGCATCTCGCGAGTCCGTCCGCGCAGCCGGGTCAGGAGTCCGTAGCCGACGTGATCGGGGTCGTGAGCGACAGCGCGAGTGCGATCGCGCGACCCGAGGGTGGTCCAACCGACGTGGGTTTGATGACCTTGGGCGGTCTCGGCGACATGGCGATTGGCACTGCGGGAATCAAAGGACCCGGCGGCGGAATTTGGGGGGCGCGTATGGGCCCACAGCGCGCCAGCAATCTCAACCAGTACAACGGCAGCACCGAAACGGAACGCGCGGTCGTGGCCGGATTGCGATGGCTCAAGGCACACCAGGAGGCGAATGGTTCGTGGAAATGCGGCGAGAGTACCGCTGCCGGCACCGCATTGGGCACGCTGGCCTTTCTCGGGCACGGCGAGACGCCCGATTCCGTCGAATTCGGCGATACCGTCGGCAGGGCACTGGACTATTTGTCGCTCCACGTGGGCGGCGATGGTCTCGTTTCCGACACATCGCAAGATTATATCGGAGGGGATTCGCAGGGCTTGGTGGCTCTGGCGCTGGTGGAAGGGTATGCGATGACGCAATCCCCCGTGTTGCGCGAACCGCTGGACCGCGTGTTGAACGCGATCATTCGCGGACAATCTGCCACCAAGGTCAACGCCCAACATGCTGGCGGATGGCGCTATCGTCCGTCGTCAGATGATTCGGATGTATCGGTCACGGGATGGATGATCATGGCGCTGACGTCGGCCCGGGCGGCCGGGCTGAATGTGCCGCAGGAAGTTTACGACAAGGCCAGCCAGTTCCTCTGGAACATGTATGACGTGAAGGACCCCGGTTTCGGTTATCAAACGCCGGAGCGTTCCCCGTCGATGACCGCCATCGGCGTGTTCTGCCAGCAACTTCTTGGCAATGGCAAGGACCAACGTATCCAGGCTGCCCTTGACTATCTCCGCGAGCAACGGGTCGAGTGGGACAAAACCCAGGGCGATTACGTCCTGTACGGCTGGTATTACATCACGCAGGCAATGTTTCAGGGCGGTGGTTCATATTGGCAGTATTGGAACCGGCAGATTCGCGACACGCTGATCAAGAACCAACGCGGTGACGGTCACTGGATGCCGCCGCCCAACAGCACGATGGAAACCCGGGCACTCGCGGCGACGCCCGCCTACTCCACTGCGCTCGGCGCGCTGATCCTCGAAGTGTATTACCGCTACCCGCCGATGGATCAACAGACCGAACAGGGTCACGGCGCAACGGCAACGACCGCACCGAAGAACGACGCGACCAGCGCGCCCCATTAGGGCCGCCGGTTATTTCGAAAGTTTGCCGAAAGACGGCCGTGCCGCCTAGGGTTTGCGTGCGCCCGGCTGGCACTCGGGTTTGTCCTTCCCGAGCGGATCCTTCTTGGCGGTAATGTTGGCCGCGCCCGCGAGTTTGTCGCGGTTTTCCGCGATGAATGGCTTCCACTTCTCCGGCACATCGCTTTCTGTAAAAATCGCCTCCACCGGGCAGACCGGCACACATGCCGTGCAGTCGATGCATTCGTCGGGATGGATGTACAGCCGATCATCGACTTCGTAAAAACAATTCACGGGACAAACTTCCACGCAATCGGTGTACTTGCAGCCGACACAGGGTTCACACACTATGTGTGCCATAATCTATCTCCTCTTCTTCGTTGAAATCGCGGCGGTGAAACTGAGCTCGTCGTTACCCGTATGCTATACTGCGACTCGTGAACGTTGCCAAGAGCAAATTGATGGCGCGTTGTCGCACCATTTTGCGCCGTTTGCGGGCCGCCTACCCGGAGGCGCGCTGCGCCCTGCATCATCAGAACCCGCTCCAGCTCCTCGTTGCCACCATTCTCAGCGCGCAATGCACCGACCAACGCGTCAATCTCGTCACCCCGGCCTTGTTTCGGCGGTACCGCACCGCCGCTGATTTCGCCGCGGCTCGTCCCGCGGAACTTGAGGGTATCATTCGCAGCACCGGGTTTTTTCGGAACAAGGCGCGCTCGATTCGGAACTGCTGCCGGAGCCTCGTGGCGGAGTATGGCGGCCGGGTGCCCGGCACCCTCGACGAACTGATCGAACTGGACGGCATCGGGCGCAAAACGGCAAACGTGGTGCTCGGTGTCGCCTATGGCAAGGCCGAAGGCGTCGTGGTGGACACACATGTGTCGCGGCTTGCCCGTCGGATGGGACTAACCCGCCAGACGACACCCGAGAAGATCGAGCAGGCGCTCATGAAAATCGTCCCACACCAGGATTGGATTGATTTCTCGCATTTGCTGATCTGGCACGGACGAAAACGTTGCACCGCGCGCAAGCCCGACTGCATCCAATGTGAAGTGGCCGATGTTTGTCCCCGGGTCGGGGTATTATGGAAAGGAAAGCAACGTGAAACAACTTCAAGAAGGTGACGAAGCACCGCCGTTTCTCGAATTGACCGCCAACAAGGGTTCGACCTGTGTCGTGTATTTCTACCCGAAGGATTTTACACCGGGCTGCACGACCGAAGCGTGCGAATTTCGCGATATGTATCAAAAGATCACCGAGCAGAACGCTGTCGTTCTTGGCGTTAGCCCGGATTCGCCGGAATCGCACGAGAAGTTCATTGCGGAACATGGTCTGCCCTATTCGCTCGTGGCCGACGAGGACCACACAATTGCCACGGCGTACGGCGTGTGGAAGGAGAAATCCATGTACGGCAAGACGTTCATGGGGATCGAGCGCAGCACGTTTGTGATCAGCCCCGACGGCGCGATCACGAAGATCTTCCGCAAGGTCAAACCCGCCGGACATGCGGAAGAGGTTCGGGCCGCGATTGCGGAGGCGTAGCGCTACGGCAGCCGGCGCGATTCCCTGACGAGCTTGGCGAACATCTGGGTTTTGTGGAGGAGATGCGGATCGTTGTCGAGTTCGGCAACGGTCTTCTCCAAGCGATAAGACCAGTTGCCCTCGTTGACGGCGCCGGGGACGTTGAACCGGCCCTCGGTGCCAAACACGTCGGTGATCAGGAACACGGCGAGCCACGAATTCGAGGTCAGCACGCCGCGCAGGATGAGCTTGTGGACCTCGTCGTTGAAGGCGCGCGGCGGCTCCTGATGATTCGCGCCGCAATACACCATCCAACGCGCCAGCTCCTTTTGCGCCTCTTCCGATTGGTAACGAGCGTTCCCATCCTGACTGTTCCTGCCCGCGTCCACCTTCTCCCACAACTCGCGCCACATCTTGGCGATCGGATCATGGTCGTGTGTCGCCGGCGTCGCGAGCGAGAGCCGTGGGTAGGTCTTGCCGTCCACAAATGAGCTGTCCTTCTCGCGCAGGAAGTGCGGGATCTTGTAGCCGGGGATCTTCAGGTGGTCGAGAGCGATCGGGACGTACGGGGGAACGACCCCGAGGTCTTCGGCGACGACGACCATATCGCCCGCGGCCGCCAGCACCATCGCCAACAATTCCTCGCCCTGCTTCTGGTTGAACTTCGCGCCTTCGGGTGTGTCGTCGGCGTACGGTTGAAAATGCGGCAACCGTCCGCCCGTGAGTTTCGCCGCCTCGGGCTCGGTCAGCGGCAGGAACTTGGCGTTGTACTTCGGTTGCCACGGGAACGAGTAAATGCGGAAGAAACCGAGCACGTGATCGACGCGGAACAGATGGAAAATTTTCTGGATGTTGCCGCAACGAATCCGCCACCAGTCGTGATTGCGTGCGCGGGACACATCCCATTTGTAGAGCGGGATACCCCAGTTCTGGCCCCATTTCTCCGTGAAGGCATCGACCTTGAACGTTTTCTCGGGCGGGCAGCCGCCGCTCCAGTCGAGGTCGAAGATCTCGCGGTTGCCCCAGACATCGGAACTGTAGCGGTTGACGCCGAACGGGATATCGCCCATCAGGCACACCTTCCGGTTCGTGCCGTACTCCTTGATTCTCGTCCACTGGTCGTAAGCGATCCATTGCACGTACGCGCAAAACAGGATCCGCTCGGCGTACTCGTCGCGCTGTTTGGTCGGCAGCGAGAGGAACCATGACCAGGCCCGTTTCGGGTTCTGGCGGTCCTGCGGCCATTCATCCCACGTCGGCCAGTTGTGATAATCCTCCATCAACACGCGGAACATGGCGTAGTCGGAAATCCAGTCGCCATTGTCGGCCAGAAACGCGCGGAACGCATCGGCGCGTTCGGACTTCTTGTTCCAGTGTTTCGTGAGAAACGCATCGAACGCCGCGCGCAAGAGTGACCGCTTCAGTTCCTTCACTTTCGTGTACTTCACCGGGCCTGCGCGCAGTTCCTTGAGCAACTCCGGCTTCGCGATCTCCTTGAACTTCGCGGCGGACAAATCGGGAATGTGCTCGGGCGAGATGGCGATGGTTGTCGGATCGAGTGCCATCGAGCTGATGGCGTTGTACGGAGAATTATCGTCGCTCGTCTCGTTGATCGGCAACACCTGCAGGAGGCCGATCCCATGCTGGTGACACCAATCGATCATCTGGCGCACCCCCTCGGTGTCGCCAATGCCCAGATCGTTCTCGGTCCGAATGGAGAAGACGGGACAGAGAATGCCAGCCAGTTTCTTGTCAGGAAAAAGTTTCATTACCGGTTATTCGTATACTTCACGGCGATGTCCAACTGCAAGAACTTCAATCGTCAAGCCGCCTGGCCTGGGCGAAATGCGGCGGGCGTTGCGGTGCGGGCGTCCAAGTGCGCCGTTACATTGCCAACGGTTAACAAGAGACCGTGTGTGAGGTTTTTTGTGCTGGTGAGCCGGGAGGGATTCGAACCCTCGACCCACGGCTTAAAAGGCCGTTGCTCTACCAACTGAGCTACCGGCTCGCCGATGGCGCGTCGGGCGCGGGGACGGGAGCGGCGCGACTCTGCCATAGTGATTTGTCAGTGTCAAAAACCAAATCGCCCCGGGCAACCCGAACCGGAATACGCTGTATGCGGCTGACGGGTATGTGTAGGCGGTGGACAAGCCCGTACGGTTCTTCGCACGACAAAGCGCGTGTGTTCGACTCAGGAAGTGTATAAAATGTTGTCACGCGGATGATGTTCTTGCGGCAACGGTACACGGGCAAGGTCGGTGTGGCACAATGAAAAACGCGTGGAAATCACTGGGCGCTGTGTGCCTGCTGGTCATCGGGATGTACGCGTACACCGCCCCGTTGGCCCGGTTGGAATCGTTGATTTCGAATCCGGCGGAGAGTTACTACAATTTGCTGG
>JBEKBH010000012.1:0-120407 GCA_050015495.1 Verrucomicrobiia bacterium | reverse complement strand
TGTTGCCGATGCGCGCGACATCGTTCCACGTACCGAGCGCGGGGTCCACCTTCCAGAAGTCAATCACCGAGAAACCGTCGTCCGACGAGGACGGGTAATGTGGCAGCAGATGAACGCCGCCAATCATGTCGGCGAGATTGGTGCGCAGAAAATGCGCGAGAGTTTGGAGCGGCGGTTGACCGGTCTCGACAATCTGGTCGCCATAGGTGATGAGAAACGCATCGCGTTCGGTCAAACGGTCGGCCGACGGCGCCGCATCCGAGGCCAGCCGCGGGTTGCGTTTGCGGAATTCCTCCAGCAATGCCGCCAGCTGCTTCGACACATCGCATCCAGTTTCCTTCCCGTACAGGAATACGAGATGATCACTAATCCGCTGCTTCGTGGTCATGGCGCACCAAGCCATTATAGTCGAAATTGAGGTGTCGCGAAAATCGCAGGGAAGGAAATGGGTCCGTCATCCATCGAGAAGCGCACGTACGAGAAAAATGGAAAATCCGCCCGTGTTCGCTCATGTCCAAGAGCCGATTTGCGGCACCGGGGAAGGATCGCGCACCCCATTGGAAGAGTTCGTTCGATCTCACTCACTGGCGGGGCAGGTGCCCTTGACGCAAGCGGATCGTCGCATCTTGGTGTGGTATGGCCTGTCCACTAAGGAACCGTTGGCAGAACGACCTGCGCTATGAACTCCGATTCAGAGCTTCCCCGTGCCAACCGATCACGCCAACCGTATCGTGCCCGCAGCCCTAGGCCCCTGGCAAAGCCTGATCCCGCTTCCATCGACGCCAAAGGCGTGCTGGCTCCCAGGTCAACAGTCGTTGTGGTCGGAACTCTCGTTCGCGAGCAAGGCTTTCGGCTCCTTGCCTACCAGAAGCACATGCGGGGTTTTCTCCATCCACCTTCGGGTCACGGAAACGGCAGGCAGAATATCTCGCAGGGCCGCAACCGCTCCGGCTCGGAGGTGGGCGCCCTCCATCCACGCAGCATCCAGTTCAACCTGGCCAGAACTGTTTGGGAAACCGCCCCGACCAACCGAATGAACCCGCCGATTCATCTCTACGGCGATAACCCCCCCGCTCAACGGAGTCCATCAGGAGTTGCTCGGCTGAAAGGGACGGACGATTTCACTCACTGCCCCCAAGCCGAAGTTGATTCGATTGTCCATCAACCGGATCCATGTGGTGTCGATTCGCCACGTCGCGGTATTCGTCAACTCTCGCGTCAGGATTGCGTTGGGCTGTTGCAGGAAGGGGAACCGGGAGCTGTAGACCTCCCACGCCCGCTCCGTGTTTCCGAGTTGCTGGCACACTCCGCGAAACTGAAGCCCTTGGATTTGATGCCACTGCTGGTGGTCGCCCATCGCCTGCCCGATCCGCTTGCCGAACACGTGCACGATCAGGTAGCATGCCGCCATTCACCGCTGTCGATCGAAATCCAATCCGTTGAGCACGTGACGGCAACCGTAAGATTGTCTGACCGCCAGTCTTCGCCCTGACGGCCAACCGCGCCTTCAACGGAGAATTGGAACATGGCAGGAACAAAGAAACGAGCGTTTCCTCTGGCGCAAGTGTATGGGCTGCTCGAACCCGGGCCGGTTGTGCTGGTCACGACGACCCGTGCGGGACGGGCGAACATCATGCCCATGTCCTGGCATACGATGATGGAGTTTGAGCCGCCCCTCGTGGGTTGCGTGATCAGCGACCGAAACCACACGTTTGCGGTCTTGCGGGCGACCGGAGAGTGCGTGATCAACCTGCCGACGGTGGAGTTGGCGGACAAGGTGGTGGGATGCGGAAACACTTCCGGACGGCAGGTGGACAAGTTCAAGACCTTTGGTCTCACGCCGGTGGCCGCCGCGGTCGTTAAAGCTCCGCTCATTGCCGAGTGTTATGCCAACCTGGAATGCAAGGTCATTGATCAACGGCTGGTGGCTCAATACAACTTCTTCATTCTGGAGGTGGTCAAAGCATGGATTGACCCGCGGCAAAAACATCCGCGGACGATGCATCATCAGGGGGAAGGCGTATTCCTGATTGGGGGTCGGACGATCAGTCTGCCCTCCCCAAAAACATCCTTCCTCACAAAATGAAGCCCACGCCAGCCAATCCCGCCGCCGACCAACCCCAGATGCCCCCGAAACGCACATTGGCGGAGATGCTTACACTGTGAGAGGTTCCGATGAGAATCCGAATTACCTGGGATAAGGGCGAGGCGTTTGGAGTGCTGATCGACGCGCCGACCGCAACCAAGTTGCTCAAGGTCTTGCCGTGTTCCTCCTCGGCGAACACATGGGGCGAGGAAGTTTATTTCAGCCTGCCCGTGAGTACCGTTCTGGAAGCCGATGCCAAGCAGGTCGTCCCGCCAGGCACCATTTGCTTCTGGGTGGAGGGTCAATCGCTCGCCATCCCGTTCGGTCCAACCCCGGTTTCTCGTGGCGACGAGTGTCGTCTGGTCACCAAGGTGAACGTACTGGGGAAACTCGAAGGCGATCCTCGGGTGCTGAAATCCGTACGGGACGGCGACGAGATTCGGGTCGAGGTTGCGAAATAATAATTCCGTCCGACTATCCCGCGCCCTCGGCAGCAGGTAGCGGGTCCTTGATGTACGCCCGCTGGCAGGCCCGGCAGAGGTCAAACTGGAAATCGACATACACGTCCTGCATCAACTCCTCTTCGGTCATGCCCTCGCAACGCTTCAGGATTTCCTGGATCTCATTCGTGTGGTCGCGGGCCATGTCCTCGAAGTCGACGTTCAGAGGATCATAGGCGGCGTAGACCTGAATCTTGGCTATGTACCGCAGCGCGCCTTCCTCGATTAGCTCGCCACAGCGGTCACACAAGCGGGTGGGCATGGTATCATCTCCTTTTTGGACAGTTCGCCAACTCCTTCAGCGCTCCAGCAAGATACGCATACTGTTCCCGCGAGTTGTACCCGTGTGCCGAGATCCGCAACCAACGTCTTTCAGGATCGCCCCAACGCACAACCGGCACCTCGATGGCATATTCGTCAAACAGGCTGTTTTGCATCGGATCAGTCGTGTTTGCGGTGAACGGCGCTGTTTGAAACCTTGCTGGCAATGGGATCGTCGCCATCGACCCCAGCATTTCTTCCGGACACGGCTGATCGATGCCGAGTGGCTCGCACAGGATGCGTCTGGCTTCGATGGCAAGGGCGCGGTTTCGATCCATCAACTCCGAAAGCCCGCCCGGCAGAAGCGTGGAACACCAGTCGATGGCAGTTCCAACACAAACCCACGCCGTCGGGTCGATTGTCCCGACCCAGTCGAACCTTGTGTGCAGGGCATTGCGGTGGGGACGAGGCGTGTTGAAACCGTGACTGATCGTGGTCGGCTGAATCCGCTCCTGGCGGTCGGGCCGCACGTACAGGAAGCCGGCACCTTTGGGAGCACAAAGCCATTTGTGGCAGTTGCCGGTGTAGTAAGCGGAGCGCAATCCATCGAGATCCACAGGTAACATCCCGGGCGCGTGGGCGCCATCCACCATGGTGTCGATGCCGCGTTTCTCAAGGGCGCCGACGATCTTCGCAATTGGGTGCACTACGGCCGTCGGGCTGGTAACGTGGTCGATCATTGCGAGTCGCGTGCGGTCAGTGACACAGGATAATACCGCCTCGACCACTTGTGCCTCATCATGCAAGGGAAAGGGCACGTTGGCGACTATCACCTTGGCTCCGGTTCTCTCGGCGACTGCCCTCAATGCATTGCGACAGGCGTTGTAGTCCTGGTTCGTCGTCAGTATCTCGTCGCCCGGGTGGAACTCCAGGGACCGGACCACGGCGTTTACGCCGGTGGTGGCGTTTGGGACAAACACGAGATTGTCCGTTGAAGTGTTCAACAGTTGCGCCAGCCGCTCGCGGGACTCGTCCAACAGGGGCTGCAGGTCGCGGGTCAAGAACCGCACCGGCTCCGCCTCCATCCGCGCCCGCAACTGGCTTTGCCGTTCCAGTACCGCGCGCGGACAGGCGCCGAACGACCCGTGGTTTAGGAACACGACGGAGGGATCGAGCGCCCAATGGTTGGCGAGGTCCGATGGTGCCGGCGGTTTGCGGTTCGTTTCCATCGAGCCAATGATGCGGGAAGAGTTACAGTTTGACAAACAGGATTGGCGGACAGGAACGACGGCGTGGAGAGAGATGATTGTTGCGCGACTCGACGCTCATGGCATCCGCTCCGTGCCATCCACGAGGGTCAAATCGCAAAACCAAAAACCCTTCGTCTGCGGCCGGTCGGTCGGCGGGGAAAATGTGCTGCACGGATCTGTTTGCTCGACGGGACGATAAACCTTTTCGCCGACTCGGACACGGAGCCGTTGGCGGAAAATGGGCCCGTGGAAAGCGAATGAATGGTACTCGCCGTTCTCGCCGCACGGATCGACGGTTGGCGGAAGAGTCTTCACGAATTCAGCATCAAGTTCCCGGCCAACGTCGGCTTCGCCCAGATAGGCGTCGTTGACGCAGCAAATCACTGCGCGGAAACCGAGCGAGACGAAGTCGGCCAGGAGCTGTCGCGTGTCGATTTTCCAGAGCGGGAAGATGCCCCGCAGGCCGACTTGCGCCAGATTCTCTTCACGCCACCGGCGCAATTGTTCGAGGAAAATATCGCCAAACACCACCTGCTCAATGCCGTCCGCTTTGTAGCGCAGGAGAATGGCACGCATCTTCGCGGCATATTCCTCGGTGGTGCTGATCTGGCTGACAAACATTTTTTCCAACGGCAAGCCAATGCTGTGCGCCTGCGCGTCGAGCAATTGCTCCCGCACCCCGTGCATCGAGACGCGGTGATAATGCTCGTTGAGAGTGGTGAGAAGGGCGACAACCTCGTAACGGTCGGACTCCAGCACGCGGTGCAGGCACAGCGCGGAATCCTTCCCCCCGCTCCAGCAAAAGACGACTTTTTCTTTGGGCTTCACGCCGGAATCATTACTCTCAACACAACGAACCGTGGTTTTTGAATAGAGGTTCCGTAGAACTCGGACACGCCCATACAGCCGAGAACGGCGTTGCTTGCAATTGAACAATCACAGGTGAAGCCCTGACCTCTTTGGCCTCTTGTTACGGTGCGCAGTCGGCATCCAGTGGTAAAACCGGCCCCGGACCCTTTAAGGACAACAAGTACAGATACGTTGTCATGTGGTGCTCGCACCCGATATCAAGTTTCACCAACAACTTTGGTGGCAACGCTATCGTCACTGAATTTATCTCAAAGAGCGTATTTACATGTTCGTATTGCGGCGGGAGCGGAAGCTTGGGCACAATATCCATTCGGTTTGCAATTCGCGAGGTGTTGGGCGAAAGTCCGTTGTACGCAGTCACAAACACTGGATCTCCTGTGCGCGGGCTGGCGTAAGTGTACACCGTCGGATTCTTGAAGCTCGTGTTTGCCGCAATATCGAGCGCCAGCAACGTTGCCAACGCTCCGCCCAGGCTGTGTCCACAAATTGTCACCGAGTTGATGGGGGTATTAAAGTTGAGCTCCGGCGGGAGTGTTGCCAAAGCCTGTGCAACTCCCAGTGATGTAGAGGCCGCGGCAATCTTTAAAGATTTGTAGATCGCCGTGAAACCGTCATCTGTCCTACCAGCACTCGCAAGAAACGGACAGGGAACCGACAAGAACTCGGCATCATGCACCCACTCCCAGATACCATCAGTACCACGAATTGCGATGACAACATTCTTGTTTGTGTCTTGCAGGATCGCCCCGAAGGAGACAATTTGATTTCCTCGCTCAGGGTTCATGTCCGTTGCCAGATCATTTCCGTAGAACGTCGTGATGACCGTGTAGCTGATCGTCGTGGTGCCGTGGCTGACGGTGAGTACCTGACCGGCGATATTGGTGAGGTCCGTCGGCAGAATATTTTCAACTTGCTGTTCCAGCAGGCCGAGCAGAATTGCCGTATTCAGATCCATAATCACCTTTCCTTTTGCGTCGAGTGTTCCATGCGCAACGAGCAAATGTATCCTACCGTCCGCAATTATAGCACAGACTGGGCGCATGCCATCGTTGCACCCCCACAGATGCGTTGTTACAGTCCTTCCATGACCCGCGCCATCCTCCATGTCAACCTGGATGCCTTCTATGCGCCGGTCGAGATGCGCGATAATACCGACCTGCGTGGCAAACCGGTCAAACCGGACCACACCATTTCCAGGCAGAATTGATTCACCATGAAGCCTATTCTCACCGTCCTTTGGGCTGAGGCGATTCGTCGCCGCTTTGCCCTTTCCCTTCTCGTCCTTGCCTGTCTCGCATCCCTCTTCACGTCCCTCGCCGATGCCGCCATCCGCGATCCGATCACGATCATCAGCGGCACGACGACCGGCTATGTCGACACGGTGATTTTCCCGCCCGGCATGACCGTCTCCAACCTGGCGGGCGGCGGCACCATCACCACGTCCAGCGGAACGTTCGTATTCGTGCCCAATGGGGTGGCAGGATCGGCCCGAAGGAACTCCACTGACGCCATCGACTCACTGTTGCTCGCAGGCAAGAGCACGGCATTCCTGACATCCGCCAGCAACGGACTGGCCGTCTATCAGCGCAACACGAATTTTTGGGGAGCCAGCCTGGATACCACTTGCGTGGGCGTTTGGAACTCGACTGCGGATGGTTTCCAGACCGACAACAACAATCGCAGGGCGTGTGTGCTCATCTCCTCCAATGTCGTGCTGTTTGCCGCGCACTACCCGTGCGTCGTCGGCTCCACGAATCGGTGGCTGACCACGAACAATGTCGTGGTCAGCCGAACCATCACGGCCACCAATGCTGCACCGATTGCTGGTACTGACCTGGCGATAGGACTTCTCAACAACCCGATTCCCACGAACCTGATAACGCCCGCGCTCGTGCTTGGTGATTCGTGGACAAACCAATTCCCGTCGCTGGCCGTCGGTCAGCCGGTAATGGGGTTCAACCAATCGTACCAAGCCTCCGTGTTCACCGTTAGGAATCTGCTCGCAAACGGCGTTTCCATGTTTGCCGCGCCCACGACGGCTCTGGAACAACCATTTGGCGGGTTGGTCGCGTCAGGCGATTCCTCCAAGCCGGTGCTCATGTTTGTCAACGGCAAGCCTGTCATCCTTTGCACCTGGCACTTCGTGAATGCTGGTGACGCGGTGACGGGACACACGACTGCACTGAACGACGCCATCGCCGTGCTGGGGGGCGCATCCACCAGCAACATCGACCTGAGCAGCTTCACCAGTTTCTAGCGACGACGCCACCAATTGGCCCACGTGTCTCAGCCAACCGAACCGTCGTGGGCTTCACCAGTGGCAAGGATGCAATGCTCGACGCACAATCGGCGGGAACAAGCCTCCCGCTGTACTGCGGTTGTTCTTGCGTATTCGAAGGCTGACAATACCAAGTATGTCGCCATGATCCGGGGAACCGCTAAAGCCGTCTCGCTAGGTGTGGGGATGCGGCGCGTCATGGTGATTCAGGGATTTGCGAATCCCGCCAACGAGGTCTCGCCGTGAGAGCGGTTTCTGGACGAAACCACAAAGTCCTCCCTGGAGCATCTTTGCTGAGACGTAGTCATCACACGCGGTCGTTAACAGGACACGAACGTGCGGATTGATGCGGCGCAGGCGCTCAAAGACTTCGTCGCCGCGGAGCGTGGGCATGAAGTAGTCCAACAACACCACTTGGATTGTCCGCCAATGAGCTTCATACACCTGGAGGCCTTCCAGCGGGTCGGAGGCGGTCAACACCACCCAGCCCTCGCGGATCAATAACCTGCGGATACTGTTCAGGATTTCCGCGTCATCGTCGATGGCGAGGATGATTTCTTGCCCGACCCCTGCCGACTCGCCGGTTGCGGAACGATTGGCCTGAAGCCCCACTGAGTCTTCATGAGAGTTTGTTTCGGTTCCCATAATCTCACCTCGCCACACTGCGGCCGATGCCCGGTGTCGTTACGACATCAGTTCAAATGCTCGGGGGTGCCAGCCATCCGTGCCTGATAGTACCATTCGCCGAATTCGGGCAAAATGCAAGCAAGCCAGGCGGTGATCGCTTGATCCAGGGCCACCGGCCAGGACGTCCTCGGTCGTGCACCCGGGGAACGCATTCTGGTCACGGGTGGACGAGAGGAGTGCTGACGTTCCGTCGACACCTTGCTACACTTTGCGGGTGATTTCCGATTTCCAAGGATCATTACCATGGCGCTGGCGATTGAAACACAGGGATTGACCCGGCACTTTGCGGTAGTGCGAGCCGTCGATGGACTCGATTTGCGGGTGGAGGCAGGTCAATTCTTTGGGTTCCTGGGTCCAAACGGTGCGGGCAAGTCGACCACGATCAAGATGCTCACCAGTTTGCTTGTGCCACACCGACCCAGCCCGTGTATCGTTGTTGCAAAAACATCATCTGCCCGATGACAGTTTATACACTTCTCGAGTCGAACACACGCGCTTTGTCGAACTCAGGAACCGCAAGGGCTTGTCCACCGTCTACACATGTGGGACGCGCAACACTGATGGATAGATCAACGCTTGGAACGCCTTGGGCCTCGACAGCCCACACCCTCAGCGGAGGTCCCCCATGCCGCATGAATTCCATTCTCGTCCGTAGCGGTCGCCAGTCGAACGGGAGTTGCGGCGAGAACAGCCGAAAGAGGATTCGAGGCTCATCGCCTCATGGTCACATCTGCTGAATCGTCAGGGGTCGGTGTCTCGGCATTCCGTTGCCCCAACGGGAGGACCATTCCACTGCCCACGGGAGCCTGGGTGAACTTGATCATTTCGTTGAGCGAATCTCGAAATTGTTCCAGGCCCGTTGTCGGGATGATGATTGAATTGCGGCGGCCACTGACCTCTTCGGTAATCCGCAAGAACGTCCCTCGAGGATTTTCCCTCAGATCAAACGTGATTTGTTTCCGCTCGACTTGAAGATGGGCCTTGAATAATTGCGCATCCATGGCAGACACGTGGACTTTCCGGTCCATTCTGACAACTCCTCCTTGCCCTCGACTCTCGGCTGGAGAGTATGGCCCAATCGCCGGAATGGCAACTCATTTTGGTGGGTTTTTGGCGGCGGGGTTCGGGAACGAGAAACAAAACGGAGAGTCGAGGCTCCAATCTCGGATTACAACCCCCGAACCGCTCCCAGATGCGGCTCCTCGCCCTTTAACATTCTTGCCCAGCGAGAGAGCGTCTCGACTCTCCACGGCCATGATAGGATTGATTGCTGGAATTGCAACTGATTTCGCGGCAGTTCCGGCGACGCAAGGGGGCGTTGACCCCTGAACAACGTACGGAAAGGGTCGCTCGCTTATCAGCGGTTATGGCTCCCTTTCTTTGCTGACAACCGGTAAAGTTTTCCTGATTCCGTCGGGGATCTTCCGGGGGCGACCGGACTTCGCATCAACAAACACCCAATCGGTTTCGGCTTCTGCCACAATCGCATCGTTGCCCGCGCGGATAATCTTGTATTTGCGTAACGACCGAACTTTTCGGAAGTTGGCAACCCACGTCAGAACGGTGATCGTATCGCCGGCAAATGCCGGTCGGAGATATTCGACATGATGGGTTCGCACCACCCATGTTGCCCCCAGAGATAACGACGCCCGAGTGCAACCGGATATCTGGGCGTGGCGGACGGCGGCATCCTGCATCCATTGGATGTAAACGACGTTGTTCACGTGCCCGTTCCCATCGACCATGTCAGCGGTTACGGTGACGTCATGCTTGCAGATTGGGTTCATTTTCGTCTCGCCGGTTCTCCGCTGCCAAAAAGTTGCCATCCAGCTATCCAATTGATTGAGTATATCCCTTCCGCTGTAAATAAAATTCCTTCAGCCGCGGCTCGCCGATGATTTTTGCTTTCCTTGGTTGCCATTGAGCCATAGAATGCCGTCAGCCGAGGTTTGTGATGCCCGACATTTTCATTTTCTTCAAATGCGGGTCATGCGGCAACCATCTCGTTGCCGATGATGCGGGGGCCGGGGTCACAATTGACTGTCCCGACTGTAACACCCCGACGACAATCCCCAGAATATCAACGGTCGGAAAATGTCCCCGGTGCAGGCAACGGCTGAAGTTTTCTCCGGGCATGAAAGGGGAGTCGGTGCATTGTCCGGTCTGTCATGGAGAAGTTCGTCTGCCGGGACCGCATTATCCAAAAACCTGCCCAAAATGCGGAGTGGGTTGGGATCCGCCATTACACCGTTGCCAGAATTGTTCCTACAGCCTGGATGACCCCGTAACGCCGCCGCTCACCCCGACTGACCGGCCTGCTCAAGGGGTTCGAGCAACTCCGTGAGGACTCCTTCTGCCCGAGAGCGGGCGGCTGTGACCACGTTGTCGCTGGCGGATCGAACAACCGCGGCTTGACCTTCGTCAGGCGGCGTGGCGGAGAGCTGCGGGCTGGATAAGTGCCACAACCTGTCTGACCAGCATTTTCTTCACTGATGGCAGCAATCTGTTTGCCCACGACCACAAAAGCAGGCGCATCTCGGCAGTGCCACCGTCCTTTGGATCCCGTGGTGGGCGCGACCGCCGGGCGCGCCATTTATCAGAGCTCCGGACGGCCCGGCGGTCCGTCCCTACCGGGTATGGTGACAGTGTCAAAATGCACCCACTAGTGGGAAGCCCCCTCTTTCTTGATTGCAACGAGACCCCATTTCCCTAAAATGACTTCGGCCAGTTGTATGTGAGAGGATCCGGCAACCTCGGAGCGAGTGACCAACCATTGAGGACTCACGCGTGAACCCATCCGCCACTGACTTGGAACGCATCGCCAACCGCGTGCAGGAACTCCTCGCCGCGGGCAATCCGCCCGGTGCCGCCACAGTCCTCAAGCCAAACCTTCCTCCGGAGCAGATCGCGCAATTCATCGATCACAGCGGGTTGCGTCCAAACGCCACACGCGCCGACATTGAACAACTCTGCCGTGAGGCGCGCCAGCACAAGTTCTACTCCGTGTGCCTGAACCCGACGTGGGTGGCGTTGGCTCGCGAGCTTCTCGCCGGCTCCAACGTGAAAATCTGCTGCGTCGTCGGTTTCCCGTTCGGCGCACAACCGCCCGAGACCAAAGCGATGGAAACTCGCGCCGCCATCCGCCAGGGCGCGAAGGAAATCGACATGGTCATCAACATTGGCGAGCTCAGGGGCGGCAATGACGAATTGGTGTTGCGGGACATTCGCGCCGTCGTCGAAGCCTGCCACGACGGCAGCGCGAAGTGCAAAGTGATCCTGGAGACGTCGTTCCTGACCAACGAAGAGAAGGTGCGTGCGTGCGAATTGTCCGTGAAAGCCCATGCCGACTTCGTCAAGACCTCCACGGGCTTCAGCTCGGGCGGCGCGACCGTGGAAGACGTGTCCCTCATGAGCCGCATCGTTCGCGACAAGGGACTCGGCGTGAAAGCGGCCGGCAACGTGCGCTCGCTCGCCGACCTGCTGCAGATGGTCGCCGCAGGCGCGACACGCGTCGGCACATCCAGCAGCGTGAAAATTATGAAGGAAGCTTCGGGAGAAACCGTTTCGGGGGAAGCCGCGGGATATTAATCACGAAACCAACGCAACCGGGCAAGACCGAACTGACCCATGACCCTTAACTGCACCAGCTGCAGACGGCAGCGGGGGGCTTCACATGGCCATCCTCGTCGAAGCCCTCCGCTCCGGAACGAATATCAACATACGTCAGCCGGATACGCAGTACCCACCGGCCTCTCAATGACGAACAATGGCCAGCACGACGATTGCAATGGCGACGACACCCAGCAAACCGAGCAGCCTCTTTTCCGTGGGAGTATACCCTGCCAAGAAACGGGCCTTGAATTTCTTTACCTCTGCCACGCTATCTCCCTCCCCACCCATGTTCCCGCTGAGGACGATGCCCTTCTTGAGGCATACGGTACCGTTAGTATGAACCTACATAGGTCGATGTCAACGCAAAACAGCCATGTACGTCAGTATTTTCCTGCCACGGAAGGGGGTTGGCATGGTGGGTATCTGGTGAAGGACGATCCTGACTTGACGGAACCCTACGGTCAAAAGACGGCCAACGGCTCCGGCCGCAAGAGGTGGTTACGGGTGGGGGTGTGGAGCAGCCGCTGCTGAACGAAATCGATGCCTCCTCCGTCTAAAGCGCATAAACCCAACATTGGAGATCCCATGAAGAAAGTAATCGCAGTCGCCGCCGCACTGGCTCTTTCCATCGTTTCGCTGGTTAAGGCCGATGACGCCAAGAAGCCGGATGAAGTAACGCTAAAAGGCAAGATCGGTTGCGCCAGTTGCTCGTATGGTGTGAGCAAAGAGTGCGGTGTGAGCCTCAAAACCGATGACGGGAAGATCTACACCCTGACGAAGGCCAGCAAGGAACTAATGGAAGCACGCCACAAGGATGGAATTCTTCAAGTCACGGGCCGGGTGACAGAGAAAGACGGTAAATTGTTTGTGGATGCGTCGAAAGCCGAGTTGGTGAAATAGCGTCCGATCTCATGTGCGAGAGGGAAGGCTTGGCAAGCTTTCCGCAATCCCGATCGTTGGCAACCACCGACTGCGATTCACGTCAGCAGTTCGGTGGCTTCTTTTATCAAAGCGGCGATCGGGAGTCGCCGCGGACAGACCTGTTCGGCCGCCGAATAGTCCATCTCGCCCAGCCGCCGCCGCGTTGCGTCCGGGAGACCCGCAAAGACGGAACGGGCAAGATCACGGTCACCGTAGCCGTGGTAATACATCAGGCTGCGCATGACATCGCCCACCGGCGCGCGACCGTCGAGGGCGGCCTCGCAGAGGTTTGTGCATCCAGCGCAATAAAACGAGCGCGTGGCCTGGGCATGCTGCTCCAGCGCCGCCTTGTCTGCGGAGGTCAGGCTGGTCTTGTCCAGAGCGGCGGCAACGTTCGACGACAGGATGCTGAGGTTGGCCATTTGCGAGCAAATTGTGGCGATCCGCTGATCTTCCCATACCACCTTGAGGCACGCCTGCTCATGCGTGAACCCGCGTCCGATGAAATGCGCCAGCAGCCTGGCCTGGTCCTCGGTCGCTTCGCCCTGTTGCCGCTTGCCTTGCGTCTTCATCGCGGTCAGACCAATGCCGGCCGTCGTGGCGGCATCCACGGCGGCCTTCATCGCATCGTCGTTCAGGACGCGGTAGTTGTACGTCAGCATGACCACGTCGATCCAACCGAGCTTGGCGGCTTCTGTCAGGCACTGTTCCATGTTGCTGTGCGTGCTGAAGCCGAAGAATCGGATCTTCTTTGCGGCCTTCATTTTCTCCGCCCATGCTTTCACATCCGGTGTCAGTGCGTCGGTGCTGCTGATCCCGTGCAGGAAAAACGTGTCCACGTAGTCCGTCTTCATCCGTTCGAGCGATTGTTCCAGAGAACGGCTCATGTCATCCACGCTGTGGGCGCCGCTCGCTTTCGTCACCAAAAACACCGACTTGCGAGCTTGCGGGTTCTTCTCGAAATACATCCCGATGCCCGTTTCGCTTTTGCCGCCGTTATAACCGGACGCCGTGTCCCAGTACGTCACGCCCAGGTCCAACGCTTGTTTCAACTGGAGTTGGTTTGAGGCAATATCGAAGATGCCTCCCAACGCGAGTGAGGAGACTTTCACACCCGTCTTGCCGAGAGTCCTTGTCGGCAACGTCGCGGCGCCCGGCTTCGCCGTCGTCGCCGGTGGTGAGGCGACTTGCGCCAGGACGCCCGCCCGTCCGATCAGGGAGCCAACACCAACGACTCCAACGGTCTTCATAAAATCCCGTCGTGACACTGGGCGTTCACTCATTTGATCCTTCCTTTCTTGCCGTCTCTGGCCCCTCCGCTCACAACAGCAGGGAGTGTTTTCGATTTCGTGTTTCGTTCTCCGCCGTCACGCGAATGGCCCGCAGCCCGTTGACCGGGCATTCGTGTTCGCAAATGCCGCAACCGGTGCACACTCGTGGATCCACGTTCGGTTGCTGCAAGTGTACCTGAATCTCCACGTGGCTGCCCGCCGCCGGTGCGGCCCTCCAGGGGTTGGTGGCCGCAATCGTCACGGCACTGGCCGTACACTCGACGATCGGCCGCCGTTCCTCGTCCCCGCCGCCGGCCGGCTTGCAGAAGTAATCGCCCGTTGCAAACCGCCCCGGTGTCAATGCCGCGCCGGACAATTCCACACTCGTCGGCGTCGCGCTCTTCACCGTCATCACCCCATCCCGTACCGTGCTGAATTGCTCCTGGACGTAGATCGCCTTCGGGCTAACCGGACAATTCTCCTGGCAGACGATACACGGCTTGTCCATCGCCCACGGCAGACAACGGTTCCGATCCACAAAGGCCAGCCCCATTCGAATCGGGCCGGCCGAGGCGAATTCGTTGCGGCCCAGTTTCTCCTCCACGATCAGTGGACGGATTGCCGCTGTCGGACAGATTTGGCCGCAGGCGACGCAATCGAGTTGGCACCCGCTGGTGCCAACGCGGAAGTTCAGCACCGGCGTCCACACGCCTTCCAGTCCGGCTTCCGTCATCGCGGGCTGAATGACGTTGGTCGGACAAACACGCATGCACTGGCCGCACTTGAGACACCGTTCCAAAAATTGTTCTTCGGCCAGGGCGCCCGGCGGGCGGACCACGCGGGGTTGCCAGTTCGCGCCGAGCAACCCGCTCAGCCGCAACATGGGCACTCCCGTCACACCCACCACTGCGGAAATGATGAACTCGCGCCGCGAGATGTCCGGCCCCGATATTTCGCCTGCCTCGGACCGCCTTGTGCTGTAGGTCATTTGCGCTTGCTGGCAGGCGTCGAGGCAATTCATGCACAGGAGACATTCGCTGGAACGAATTTTCTCGAACGGTTCACAAGCGCCTTCGCAGTTGTTTTCGCAAAGCTCGCAGTCCGTGCACTTGCCTTCCCGTTTTCCGACCCGCCATAACGCCGCGCCGCTGAGCACACCGAACAACGCGCCGAGCGGACAGATAAATCGGCAGTAAAACCGCGGCACCAGAAAGTTTAGCAGCACCGCGGCCAGAAACACCGCGCCTATCGTCCAGGCGCCGACGTAGAAGCGCGGGCTGGTGGAAAGTGTCCCCGTCGCCGCGTCCACAATGGGTAACAGCACAAGATTCACCGACCGGTGGATCAGCGGAATCGGATCGAGCCAGCCAGTCTGCAACGACACCCGGAACAATGCCTCGGGGTGAACAAACATTCCCACCGCCAGCCAGCCTCCCACGAAAGACACCAGCACCCCGAGCGCCTTCTTGAGGTTCGGCGCGACCTTGCGGATGGCGAGAAAAGAAAACGCCGCCAGGCCGATGGCAAACACCAGGCCCGGCAAGACCGGCCATTGCCGCGCCACCTGGAAAAAATCGGCGAACACGTCGCCGGCCGCTGCCGTGAGCAGTCCGATCAGTAGGTAGTACTTGATGGCCTGCGCCGGCCGGTACTGATTGGCGGCGACGCGCTCGGCGAACTTCTTTTTCCGTTGCCCGATCCATCCGAAAAACTGATGAATCGTCCCGAACGGACAAAGCCAGCCGCAGAAAAACCGGCCGAGCAGAACCGTCAGCACTATCGTCAGGAGTGCCCAAGCCAGCCCGGCGTAAAGTGTCCGGGTCGTCAGGATCGTGCCGAGCGCGACCAATGGATCGAGTTGCAGGATCCAATTCACCGGCCAGCCGCGCAATTGCCACCAGTTCTCGCCAAACGAAGAGACGATGCAGAACCAGAGGAACAGGATAAAGAAGAAAATCTGGCTGATGCGTCGGACGGTGATGATGTTCATGGCTTGTTCAGCGCGCCTTCAATCCACATGGTCTCGTGCCGGTTTCAAGGATTCGTAATCTGCCGTGCCCCGCCCCGCCGCTGCGGCCTTGGCAATAAATGGCAGAGCGGCGGCGTTCTTGCCAAGCAGTGTTGCGCCGAACGCGTCGGCGGCCACCGGGTCGGTGCTGACGATCATCGTGTTGGTCTGTTTGAGATCGTCGAGCGAGCCGCCCGTCGGTCCGTTGGACATCATCGTTGTCGTGCCGTCGAGAATCACCAGGGTCGGGCTGACCAGCATCGCCAGTTCCTTGATGATGTTGTGAATGTCCTGATGAAATACGTTGCGGCGTCCCCCCATCAGCCCGTACCAGTTCTTGATCGACATCGAGGCCCCGCTGCGATGGTGATCCTTGACGGGCGCGATGCCGATAAGTTTGTTCACGCCCCGGAACGGCTCGTATAACAACGGCCAGTTCTTGATCAGCGTCCCGTTGCGAACCGTGGTCGGCTGGAAGTAATTTTCCTGCGGCAACACCAATTGTGCGCCGGCGGTCTGCGCCGCCTCGGCGATGCCCGTCAGGCGGAAGCAGCTCTGCGGATCGTTGATCGGGTTGTCGGTCACCACCACCGAGGCTGCGCCCGCCAGACGACACAACCGGATGACCTCCGCGACCAGTTGGGGATGAGCGGTGGCGCCAAGCGCCGGCGGTGAGGCAAAAGCGGCGTTGACCTTCAGCAGCACGCGGTCGCCTTTCTGGATGAACTGGTCGATGCCGCCCAACGCCGCGAAGGCGCGATTGATCGTTCTCACCCGCTCCGCGCCGGTAACGATGCTCATCTTCGGCCCCACCCGCGGCAGTGAAAAATCAGGCAACGAGACGAGGTCGGTCACCATCTGCGCTTTCGGGCCGGTCCGGTCGTACAGCCAATAGCCGACAACCCCGGTGGCCGCAATCGCTGCGCTGGCCTTCGCTGCGCGCGCCAAAAAATCCCGGCGGCTGATCGCGTGGGCATCCCGCGGATCGGTCATGGCGCCCCCTCGGAGATTTTCTTGTAAAGGAGCGCCGCCGTCTGTTCCGCCGCCTCTGCGCTCGGGGCCGCGTGGACGCCACCGACAACCTTGCCGCGGCTGAAAACAAGCTCCACGCTGCCGAGCATTTCCGCAAGATTGGCGGCAGGCACTTTGCCGGTGCCGGGAAGGTTTCGACCGCCGTTGGTCAGAAGAAACTGCCGGTAGGCGGCGCTCAACGCAGTCGCTTCTTCCACGGTGGGGCGGACGGTCAGAAACGCCATCACTTCCGCCCCGGTTACCGTGTATTTGGCGCTGAAGACATTCTTGAACCCATCGAAACCGAAAGCGTCCGCGGGCTGAAGCATGTAACTGTTGGGCCTCAAATGCTCTGCCGGAAACAAATCCAGCTCCGCCAGGCGGGACTCTGACGGCGGGTTCCTGGCGACGAATTGCCGGGACACCGACAGCATGGCGGCCATCATCTCCCGGGTGGGCGACGCCGTGATGGCTTCGATGTAGTAACGCCCGCAGCAAAAGAACAAGGCGTTCTCCGTCTTGTAGGCGTAGGTCGCCAGATCCAGCGACTGCGCTTCCGCCCGTTGCTGCATGCTGTAGACGGCGAACGACTGCCGCAAGTTGTCCATGTCGTACACGAAGAACTCCATCCACGTGTTGGGATTGTTCTTCAGGGCAAACCGCTGGCAGCGCATGCCGAGGACCCCGGCCGAGAGATAAAGTTCAGCCTTGCCGTCGATCTTGTCGTAGAGATTGTCGGGATTGAACACTTCGGGAGCGCTCAACGGTGTCAACTCGCCGGGCAGGTCAATGAACGCGTTGACTGCTGGAGACAACGGTGCAGATGGTTTCACTGCGCTCCCGGATGGACCCGCACCGAGGAATATCGCGCGGTCGTAACGGGATTGTTTGACGAAAATTCCGCCAGCGACAATTGCCAAAATCAATAGGATGACCGAACCAACACAGGTCTCGGTAACACTACGCGGTTGGAGATGGGCCTTTATGCAGCGCTCGTAACAACACTCCCGGGGTGAAGAGCACGCCCGGGTAGTGTGCACCAGATTGTCTGCCGCAGTCAAAACAATTGTCGGGGTGGGCCCGGCGTGTAGGACAAGCAGTAACAGGGAGGTACTGAACTCGATGATTTGCCATCGCCGACACGCTGCTACGGCCTCCAACACTCGCCACCCCGCTGAACCGGCGTCACTTCCACCGCATCAGCGAGCCGCCCGTAGGAACTCCTTCTGTTTCCCATTGATACGGCGGCTTCTCTATGCCGCAGTCCTGTTGCCCAATTCCGTTGCTCTGCAGCCAGAATAGGAGCAGAGGGTCCCGGCAGATGAGTGTCCGGTGTCCCTTTTTGGCCGGTGGTCTGGGGGCGGGATTTGGCTCGATTTGCCGAGAACGGAATGGTAGTTTGGGAACATGATCGACGATACGGTCAGCTATCAAAGGCCTGTTCCAGATCCAAAAAATTGTCGGACCATGTATCTGGGGCAAACCCTCAATTTCTCGTCTTGCCTGACGGAGCACCCCGGCAGTTGCGAGTTTGCGGCACGTTTCGGTTCTGGCGTCTATTGTCACCATCATGATCGGCGTAAGGTCGAGAAGCCATCGGAGCCAATTTGAGAATGTCTGGGCCGGATTGAGCAGGCTGATGCCTGTTGGACCTTCCGCCCGTAACGTCAGGAAAAGGCGATGTTCGCCAACGTTCAAGAATACTATCACGCCACATCCCTGCGAGATGCGCTGAAGAAGCTGGGGAGGAACGACGAGCAGGTCCCGGTGCCCGTTACGGGCGCATTCCACCTGATTGCCAGCAAATTACGCGCGGCGACCTGTTTGGTCGATGTATCCGGAGTCGGGCTCGACTACGTGAAGGTGGAGGGCCGGAAGCTGGCTATCGGCGGGACGACCACGTTCCAGCAGATGGTCACTTCGAAGGAACTAAACGAGGCGCTGCACGGTCTGTTACCGAAAGCGGCACGGGCATACTCGACGAAAATCCAGCGCAACACGACGACCCTGCAGGATGTCCTGTTCGGGTACGCCGCGTATTTCGATTTGTTGACAGCATTATTTGCGTTGGACGTGCAGGTAAAAGTGCTGGGCAAAAGCAAACGCGTGGCGCCGCTGGCGCAGTTTTTCTCCAGGGACAATCGCGATGTTCTGGGCAATCAGGAAATCGCCGCCGAGTTTTCCGCGAAACTGCCACGTGGCGACGTTGGCGCATCGTTGCAACGCGTCGCGCTGACCGATGGCGACAGCGTGGCGATCTTGAACGCGGTCGCAGTCTTGAAAATGACCGGCAACAAATGCGCCGAGATCCGCATCGCCATCGGCGGCGGACTGCCCGCCCCGGTGCGATTGACGGCGCTGGAACAGGAATTGTCCGGTCAGATTCTCAATGCAGCGCTGGTGGAATCGGTGAGCGCCAAAGCAGGCGAGTTGATCCAGCCCGTGTCCGACGTTCGTGGCACCGCGCAATATCGCAAGCAGATCAGCGGCGTGTTGGTGCGTCGGGCCGTTGCCGAAGCCTATCGACTGGCGAAGGGAAGGACTTTGTGAGCGGGTCTTCGGTGATTCCGATCGAATGCATCGAACGGCGGATTTTTCTATCGCGCGGCCAGAAGGTGATGCTGGGTCCGCCGAATTCAGTTCCGCGAAGGAGACGAGTATGAATTTGCACGTGACGATCAACAACGAACCGAAGGAGTTCATCTGCCAGCCCACCGACACGCTGCTCGATCTGCTGCGGCGGGAAGGGTACTCGGGCGTGAAAGTCGGCTGCTCGAACGGCGATTGCGGGATCTGCGCCGTGCTGCTCGACGGGCGGACGGTCAACTCCTGCGTTGTGCTCGCCGCGCATTGCCAGGGCAAGAAAATCCAGACGATCGAGGGCGTGGCGAACAAGGACGGCACGCTGCATCCGCTCCAAAAGGCGTTCCTCGACGAAGGCGGCGCGCAATGCGGCTTCTGCACGCCCGGCCTGATCCTGTCCGCCAAGGAATTGCTCGACGAAAACCCGAACCCGACGGACGCCGATGTCCGCGAAGCGCTCTCGGGTGTCATCTGCCGCTGCACCGGCTACGTCAAGCCCATCGCCGCCGTTCTCGCCGCCGCGCAAGAGATGCGCGACGCCAAAGGAGGCGCGACGGCGTGAAGGTGCTCCGGGCAGCTTCCCGGTAAACCGATGTTGCCTCGGTCCGTCCAATCGACTATGATACTGGCGTGAGCGTGAACGAAATCAAGAAGGCGATTGAGCATCTGTCCCTTGAAGATCGCTTGGAATTGATGCAGTGGTTGAACCACTCCGCCGATGACGAGTGGGACTTGCAGATGAAACGTGACGCGGCGGCCGGCAAGTTCAACAAGCTCATCAAGGAATCCGAGACCGACTACCGGGAAGGTCGTACGACCGAGTTCCCGTGACCTCCCACGCCACTCGCAACTTTTGGACGTGTTACCAGAAGTTGCCAGCTTCTGTTCAAGAGCTCGCCCGAAAGAAATTCGCCCTCTGGAAGCAAAACCCGGTTCATCCCTCCCTGAAATTCAAACCGATTGGCTCCCCGCTATGGTCGGCGCGGGTGGGCGACCATTACCGGGCGGTAGGACACTTCGTCGGGGATGTGTTCCTGTGGGAGTGGATCGGCACGCACGAGGAATACAACAAGCGTTTCCCGTAAACGCGCGCGACTACGAAGCGCCAAAAATCACTCGCCAACAATTGGGCAGGAGAGGTAGGCTTGCGGCTGCGAGCGAAGCATGAACATGATGGCAACAAAACTTCAGAGCGCGAAAGCCGCTGGTAGGGCGCGACCGGCCAACGGCTAGGAGGTGGGTCTAAAATGAAGAAGGTCACCCCAGAAAGGCTAATCAGGTTTGTTGGTGAAAGAGAAGGCATGCGGTTGAGAACGCTCATACGCCGGAGGCCATTTAGTGCGCATACCTCAGGCGACGGCCTTGAATACGTTCCCTCAACAAACAAACCACGACTTCATGAGATGAAATGGCTCGCGGGGGTCTGCAAGGAGTTTAACCGGAGTGGTTCATTCCGTCCCAGTAATTATATACACTTGACAATGAATGCATCGTATACACTCGCCCTAATTGACAAGTATTTGAAGGCTCCGTGATATGTCCTCGAAAAACCAACTTACCGGAATGAGGGGCGTGTACCTTGTCGCTGCGGAACTGGCTCGGCATGGATTCATTGCCTCTCCGACTTCACGGAGTGCACAAGCTGCCGATATTCTTGCGACCGACTCAAGGTGCAAGCGAGCGTGGTCGATTCAAGTCAAGACAAAGGTGACGAAAGCCACGTACTGGTTGGTGACAAAGCATGCAAAGAAGACGGTAGCAAGATCGCACTTTTACGTCCTCGTCAATATTAGAGACGAAGACCCGCGGGAGTTTTTCGTCATTCCGAGCAAGAAGGTAGCCGGCATGGTTTATACGTATCGAAGCAAGAATGCCGTTTGGTTTAGCATCGGTAGGGAAGATGCAAAGCCGTTCCTCGACAAATGGAAGCTGCTACGGGACGGAAAGCATTGAGGGGCGCAGCTATGAAAGAGCCGGCTACACTTCCCTTCGAGAAAAAGTCCGTCGGCAAGAGCCCGTGGCGGGTGGACGGGATCGGGCTGGTCACGGGGACAGCGAAATTCACCGACGACATTTTCCTGAAGCACATGCTGCACGCGAAGATTCTGGGGAGTCCGCACGCCCATGCGCGCATACTCGACATCGACACGACCGAGGCGGAGAAGTTGCCCGGTGTCGTCATCGTGCTCACCTACAAGAACGTGCCGCGCGTGCCGCATACGACGGCGGGACAGGGCTATCCCGAACCGTCGCCTTACGACGCGTTCATGTTCGACACGAAAGTGCGGTTTGTGGGCGACCGCGTAGCCTGCGTCGCCGCCGAAACCTCGGAGATAGCCGAGCAGGCACTGAAGCTGATCCGTGTGAAGTACGAAGTCCTGCCGGCGGTGTTCGATGTGCGCGAGGCGGTGAAAAACGGCGCACCGATCATTCACGATGAACCTGACGCCGACGGCATTCACGACCGCAAACACAACATCGCGGCGCATTACGACGTCGAAATCGGGAAGGTCGATGAAGGGTTGACGCAGGCGGACTTTGTCGTCTCGGAGGAATTCGAGACGCAATACGCGCAGCATTGTCCGCTCGAACCGCATGTGTGCATCGGGTATCTCGACGAGAACCATCGCATTGTGTTGCGCACGGCGACACAGGTGCCGTGGCACGCGCGCCGCATCGTGGCGCAATGCCTGCAAATACCCGTCAACCAGATCCGTGTCATCAAACCCCGCATCGGCGGCGGATTCGGCGCGAAACAGGAGATCGTATTGGAGGATTTGTGCGCGCTGATCACGGTGCGCACGCGCCGGCCCGTGAAAATCGAGTACACGCGCCGCGAGGAATTCATCGCCAGCCGCACCCGCGATCCGTCGATCGTCAAGATGACCATCGGCGTGAAGAACGACGGCACGTTCACCGCGCTCGACCAGCGCGTGACGAGTTGGACGGGTGGGTACGGGACGCATTCGCTGACGCTGCTGACAAACGTCGGCAGCAAAACGCTGCCGTTCTATCGATGCAAGAACGTGCGGTTCTGGGGCGACTCGGTGTACACGAATTTGCCGATCACGGGCGCGTACCGCGGCTACGGCGCGACGCAGGGCGCGTTCGCCATCGAGCAGATGATGGACATTATTGCGGAAAAACTGAAGATCGATCCCATTGCGTTACGCAAGCGGAACCACATCCAGAAGGGCGAAACGAATCCGGTCTTTGCTGCGCTCGGCGAGGGCAAGGAAGGACACGATAATCCGATTGAGAGTTGCGGGCTGGACGAATGCATCGACCGCGCCGCGGCGGCGATTGGCTGGAACCAGAAACATCGGCTGTACCAAAAGCGTGATCCGAACGCGAAGATCAAGCGCGGCGTCGGCATGGCGTGCCTGATGCAAGGTTCGGGCATCGCCGGCATTGATATGGCGTCGGCACGCATCAAGATGAACGAGGATGGCTCGTTTAATTTGTTGATGGGCGCGACCGACCTTGGCACGGGCAGCGACACGGTGCTGGCGCAGATCGCGGCGCAGGTGTTGGGAATCAGCGTTGACAAGATTCTCACATATTCGTCCGACACCGACATGACGCCGTTCGACAAGGGCGCGTACGCGTCGAGCACGACGTACGTCTCGGGTGGTGCGGTGAAGAAAGCCGCGGAAGCGTGCCGGGAAAAGATCCTGAAGGTCGCCGCCGAGATGCTGAAGGACGACGTCGCGAACCTGCGTTGCGAGAACGCAAAGGTCGTCAGCAGGTACGGCAAGGAAGTGCCGTACCCGAACATCATCCAGCGTTCGCTCTATGGCCAGAATCAATTCCAGATCGACGGCGAAGCGTCGCACATTTCGTACGTCTCGCCACCACCGTTTGCCGCGCATTTCGCGGAAGTCGAAGTCGACACCGAAACCGGCCAGGTGCGCGTGGTTGATTACGTCGCCGCGGTCGATTGCGGCGTGGCCATCAATCCGAAACTCGCCGAAGGCCAGATGGAAGGCGCGGCGATGAACGGCCTGAGCTACGCGTTGTGCGAGCAGATGATGTTTGACGAGCGTGGACGGATGCTCAACCCGAGCTTTTTCGATTATCGGCTGTTCACAACCGTGGACGCGCCGAAGATCCGCACGATTCTCGTCGAAACCTACGAACCAACCGGTCCGTTCGGCGCGAAAAGCATCGCCGAGATCGGCATCAACGGCCCGCTGCCCGCTGTCGCGAACGCGATCTACGACGCGTGCGGTGTTCGCATGAAGAAAGCACCGTTTACGGCGGAACGCGTGTTGTCAGCGATTCTGGCAAGAAAATAGCGTTACGCATTGAGCCAGTTGGCGAGAACGACCGAGACCATGAGCGGCCCGGTTCTGGAACAGAGTGAAGTGCCGGTTCTGATCGGCGGGAAATGGACGGCGCCCGCTTCATCGGCTGCCTGTCCGAGATCGTTCTCGCTTCGATTCTGTCCTTGATTCCCGATTGCCGATTTGTTACGAAATAGCCCGTTGCACGGGCTGTCAAGCGAGTTGACGGCTGTTGTTCGATGGCAATTGCGAAATCGCCTGTTTTGCCGTTTGCCCATCTTGTGCAATCCGCTGTCTCTCCGGGGCTCCTGTCCGGCCATGCTGGAGGAATTCAGAACGTGGAGTGGCGAAGCAAGAGAGCGCGCTTGGAAAGGAATCCGGAACAGGTAATCGAGGAGATCAGGCACCGGTGCCAGACCAAGGCACTGCAGATGCGTTGTCCCCACCATCAAAAGAACGCCCGGGTCATGGTGGAGGGCAACCACGCCAACGACGTCACGTTCGATGTGTTCACGTGCTGCGAGCCGTTCCGCACGCATGTTTACGAGGAACTGATGGAAGAGCTGTATCTGGCAAATGCCATCGGCCCAGCCGGCCAACAAGGCGTTGACGACTTCGCGTTGTGAGGATAGAGGCTCAGCACCTCGCCCGTTGACGAACTGGCCATTGCCAAGTCTCCACCTTCTTCCCTGAACGGATGAACCTTTTCTCGCATCCGGCATTCTACCGAGTGTAATTATTGCTGGTGGCCGAACGTGTGCCACGACGCAAAGGTTCTCCGATCAGCCGAATGCGCGGTCGAGAAGATGAAGCGCGAGTGACTCGGCGAACCTGGTCGAACAGCCGCGGGCCTCGGATGAATGCGTCTTCAGACAGGATAAGTCGATATGTCTTGGGTGGAGTCGCTGTCCTGTGCCTCTTGGCGATCTTCGCTTGGTTTGCGTTCCGCCGGGAATCGTCGCCCCGGGATCAACGACTCGCGATGGTCGAAATCGTGAAGCCTGTCGCGCCCGCGCCTGAACCAGAGGAAGGTTCCCTGTCGGATCGAGCTTCAACGAATGTGGCGACGGCAGCCCCGGCCGACAACCTGGCTCCGACGAACGCGGCGGCAATCTACCGGCGCGCATTCGACTTGTTCAATCAATTGTCGCCGGAACAAAAGGACATCCTCCGTGATTGGCAGACGAACGCCGATGCGTCGGCGGAAGCGGAACTTTGCGAGCTGATCCGCCCGATTTGTGACCTGATGCACCAAGCCACGGTGGTGACGAATTGTGATTGGGGTGTTGACCCGATCAACTTCGAAACCCAGTTGCCCTATCTGAACGCTTCAAAAAACATCGCCCGCGCGGCGGTCTGGAACGCCGCGCATTGTCGGTCGGACGACGTGACGGGCGCCACCGACGATGCCGTGTCGGTCCTGCAACTCGGCCAGCAGATCTCGCACAGCGCGCTTATTGGCTACCTGGTGGACGTCGCTCTGCATCACATGACGTCGTCGTATGTCTCGCAGAATCTCGGGTTGTTTCAGGGGACGGACGGCCAGCGATTGGCCGCCGCCCTGGGCGATCCGGCTTACCAGGACGCTCCGAGTGATGTGATGAATGTGGAGGCTGACATGAACGACCGTTTGGCCGCGAAACTGGCATCGCTGCCCCCGGACAAAGTGCCGGAGGAACTCGCCAAGCTAAACGAACCGAATGAGGGGAACGTGCCGACTGTAGATCAGGCCAGCGCCCTGGCCATGCTGGCCCAGGTCGCCGATTCCGAGCGGCAACTGGCGGGAATGTTGCAGTCTTCGACGGAAGATGAATATGAAACGTGGCAACAGCACTGCGCTGACCTCGTGGCATCCGACCCATTTGCGAAGATGTTCGAGGCGGGCATCGCCAGAGTCATGGACAGAGTGCAGGGCGCTGAGATCGAGCAGCAGATGATGGTGGCCGGCTTGGCGGTCGCGCAGAACGGACCGGAGGCGCTCGCCACGGTTCCCGACCCCGCCTCCGGTCAGGCGTTTGTCTACACCGATACCGATGACGGTTTCGAATTGCAATCGGCTTACGTAGTGAACGGCCGCCCGTACACCATCAGCTTCAAGTAGCGACGGAAGCCAATGTTGGCTCCTTGGCGACGTCCCCCAGCAACGATGACACTTGGGAGAATCACACTTCCACGGGCCGTTTTGATTTTCCCTTCCGACCGGTTCGCGCCTATGCTGTCCGCTCATGAATTCGGCCACAGATCCGGCGGCGCGGGCGGAAACGCCCTTCGAGTTTGCCATCTTTGCCGCGATGATCGCGGGCGCCTGCACGTTTCTGAATGTCTATTGCACACAGCCGCTGCTGCCGTTTTTTCAGAACCTCTTTCATGCGACCGAGGTGCAGGTCAGTTTGACCGTGGGCGCCGTCACGCTGGCGGTCGCCATCATGGCCCCGGTCGTGGGCCTGCTCGCGGAAAGCATCGGGCGGAAAAAAGTCATTGTGCCCGCGCTCTTCGCGATGGCCGTGCCAACGCTGTTGGCGGCCACCGCGCAAACCCTGCCCGCGCTCATTTTCTGGCGCTTCCTGCAAGGGTTGTTCATCCCCGGCGTCATCGCCGTGATCATCGCCTACATCAATGAAGAGTTCGCCGGCCGCACCGGCGCCGTGATGTCCGCCTATATCGCCGGAACGGTCTTCGGCGGGTTTCTGGGACGGTTTCTCACCGGCATCATCGCCGCGCACGGGAACTGGCATGCGGCGTTTCTCGTGCTCGGCGTCCTGGATCTGCTGGGCGCGCTGGCCGTGCGGCGGTGGCTCCCGCTGGCCACGCATTTCGTGCCCGCCCCGCATGTATTCAAGTCCCTCACCGACACCTGGGAACATTTGCGAAACCCGCGGCTGCTGATGATTTGCGCCATGGGCTTCGCTGTCCTGTTTTCGCTGGTGGGCGTGTTCACGTATGCGAATTTTCTTCTCGCCCGCCCTCCGTTCCTGTTGACCAGCGCCGGGCTGGGCAGCGTCTTTTTCGTCTACCTGTTCGGCTGCATTGTCACACCGTTGGCGGGACGATTCCAGGACCGCCACGGGTTTCGCCGCACCGTGCTGCTGGCAGCGGGCATGAGCCTGGGCGGGCTGTTGTTGACGTTGGTTCACTCGCTGGCGGCGGTCATCGCCGGGCTGGCGGTGTTTTCCTCCGGTGTCTTTGTCTCACAAGCGTCGGCCACGGTGCTGACCGGCCAGGTGGCCGACCGCGCCCGGTCTTCCGCTGCGGGCTTGTACGTGACTTTCTATTACATCGGCGGCAGCGTGGGCACGGCCCTGCCCGCGTGGTTCTGGCTGAACGGCGGCTGGCCGGCGTGTGTCGGCTTGTTCGCTGCCACGAGCCTGGTCACACTGATCCTGGGGTTGGCCGGCGGAAAATCCATCGCCGCCGGGGAAAAGATTCCGGGCGAGATCATGGACACGGCCATCTGAAATCCCGCGTGGAATTCGGAATCGCCACTCGCGGGCTCCGCTCAGTTCTTCGTTGTCTGCTCCGAGAACATCACACGGCCGGCCTTGGCATCAAGCGTCACGATGTACCGGGAGAGCAGGCCGTTGCCCAGAAGGCCGGCCTCACCCTGGAAAATCTCGTGTTTGTGCAGGCCAACCTCGATGGAGTCGATGCGTTCCCTGCCGATTTGGACGCTTGCCGTCGCAAACGGCACCTGCACGTCCGCCAGACCGATGCACACCTGCGGCGTGCTTGTCTCGCGCCGGATGTCTTTCGTCACCCAATGCAACGGCTTGGCGCAGCCGGTGTCCAGCCGCACCCATTTGGCGCGGCCTCCGTTCACACGAAGGGGAACACAAAACGCACCGCGACCCAATCGCAGCGGCAATACCACCGCGCCGTCGACAGCCGACCCGGACGGCAACAGGCGCAGGACCTGCCCCGCGTAATCAAATTGCGCCACCCGTCCCCGGAAAAAATCCGCGCCCAGCAGTCCATCCACCGGCCGATCGCAGGCCCGGCTCAGTTTTCGCAGGTCCACCGCCACGAACTTGTGCGACCATTCCACCCCGCGGAAGGAAATCTTTTCCGCTGACGTCCAATTCGCCTCCTGTTGGGCGTCGACGCCTCGCACCGAGACCGGTTCCCGCAATGGCCAACCGACTCGTTGCGCCGTCTGTCGATCCACCACGCTTGCCGCTGCGCCGGTATCGATCAAGAACTCCAACGGCTGGCTCGACCCGGGCGCCGCGACCCGCAACCAAAGCAGGCCGTCGTGGTATTCGAAGGGGATCGAGACAACTGGGGATGGCTTCACCATCGCGCCCTCGGCACAGGTGAAAGCCAGCGCGGAGATTATCGCTGCGATCCTTAGAAAACCACCCATGGATCAAGACACACGCACGACTTGTGCCGCGCCAGAAACCCCGCAGTGGAATCCGTTTGCTCGTAACATCTTATGGCAATCCGCCAGGCGGGTCTTTGGTTCATTTTTTGGCCGCAGTTTGTCAGCGTGGTCAAATCGCAACAACCGCACCGTCGGTTGGGTCATCCGATCCCATCCAAGTGCGGCGACTCGCTACGCCCGCCGCGCGTCCAAACGTGCCTGTTGACATGCGCGGGGCAACTCGCATAACTGTTGTCTGACACATCCCATGCGCGTGATCACATTGGGGACTGGAGACGCATTCGGCGCGGCTGGCCGGTTTCATTCGGCCGTCGTCGTGCAGGCTGGCAACACCACGGCGCTGGTGGATTGCGGCCCGTGTATCCTGCCCGCGTTACACCGGTCCCGGATCCCTCCCGAGGACGTCGATTTCATCCTGGTCACGCATCTCCACGGCGACCACGTCGGCGGCGTGCCGACGTTGCTCCTAGATTACCAGTACCGCTCGCGGCGAAAACGGCCGTTGATCGTGATCGGCTCGGCGCTGTGTCCCGCGCGGCTCGAGGTCCTGACAGCCTGCATGTTTCCGGAGGTGGTGAAGAGCCGCCGCCGTTTCCCCGTCATCTACAAAACCATCCGCCCCGGCCGGCCGATTTCCATTCGCGGGATGCGGATTCACGCGTATCGAATGAAGCACATCGACCGCGAGCCGTGCCTTGGATACCGTCTCGAACACCGCCGCAAGATTCTGGCTCTCACGGGGGACACCACTTGGTGCGATTCCATCCCCGCCATGTCGCAGGGAGCCAACCTGCTCGTGAGCGAATGCACCGATTTTGACAAGCGGACGCCGGTGCATTTGAGTTACACCCAACTTCGGGCGCATCAGGCGGAACTCGACGCGAAGCGGATCGTTCTCACCCACGTCGGCGACGATCTCCTGAAGAACCGCGCCAAAGTTCGATGCCACATCGCGCGTGACGGCGAGTGTTTCGACATCTGAGAAAACCACGGGCCGCTGGTGTCAGCGCCTTCGATGCCGGCGCGAAAGTGGTCGCGATCAACGCGCTCTTCAAGCGGGTCGGCACCAATCCCCCCGAATTCCGGCCGGGTGGATCGTCCACGCCCAGTGAGGCCCGCGAGCATCAGAAGCGGATTTGCAACGTCAGGTTCGGGCCGGCGTTGATGACTCTGTAGGAGAACGTATTCTGGCTCGAGTTGTTGTTGGCGAACAGCGCGCTGGCGTTCATCGATGCATACTTACAGATGCGCCAGATCAACGACGCCGAAACCGTTTCGGTCAGGTCGCTGCGGTTTACATCGAGATAATCCTGCCACTGCGCCTGCCCGAGGACCTGCAGATACACATTCCGCCAAACGTCCAGATTGGCCCCCAGAAACCCCGTGTTGTCGGCCCGGGTCAGGATGCGTGGGTCCGAAACCCGCCAGTCAAGCTGATACCCGTAAAACGGCGCGATCGGTTTGACAATCCCTGTCCACGCAGGCAACAACGCATTGTAATCGCAACGCAGGCCGATCCTCACATCCACCATTTGGAAAATCTGGGCGTCGTCCGGCGTGGAGGTCAGCCGCTCGTACGACCCGTCGCCGTACAACGTCCACGTCGACGAGGTCTCTTCTTGATGATACGGAATCGGCGGTTTGACGAGCGTGTACGCCAGGTCCACGCCGGCCTGGTCACCGTCAAAATCGAACGCGCTGTTGGAATCGTACCGATCAATGTAATGCTGGGCGTAAAACACCGTCTTCAGGTCTTCAAAAATCCTCGGGGAATACGTCGCCCCGAAAACCTGGTCGAGCACCTCGTCCCCAACCGGTTTGTGAAGTGTCAGCAGAACATTCGAGTCGTAGAGGTACGACGTGTCGCTATAAACCTGAAACGGGTTCTCCCGCAACCTCAGCAGCGGATGGAGCGGGCCGAGCTCATCCCGATAATCCGACTCGTCCGGCTGTGATTGCGCGGTCGGTGCGGGCCCCAGTTGGCCAAATTCGCGCTGGTCGATCAGGAACAACTGCGGTTCCTGCGCGCGCGCCATCGACGCCGCGAAAAAAACCGAACACCAGAAAAGTTTCACGCCGCTGCTCGTCCGCGAGACCATGGATTGTCCTTTTGTCAGCCCCTCACCTGTGCGCGCTCGTGGTCGGCTGGTTGCACCCGCAAATATTATTAAACTCGTAAAGGAGCAGACCGTCCCGCGATCCCGAGTCGTTGTACGGCGGCGTTTGCATCCCGGGAAGCTCGGGCACGGGGAATTGCCCGGGCAGCGTCCCTTGTTGTGTGCCGCGGCCGGTCCAGTAGAAGGATGTATGCACCATCCTCCCGTCCTTCAACGCCCGGAATTGCTTTTCAATGACCGCGTTGATGTCGTCCAAAGCCGGCCACGGGCGATGGAATCCGGTGAAGATGGTGGCGTTTCCCGTCAGCGCCCTGACGTCGAAATCGAAGGGCGGACTGAGCTTGTTCGCGCCCTCGCGCTGAAAGATCCCCTGGCCGGCCCGCAACGCCACGTTGCCGCTCCCGTCGGGAAGCCAGAGCCGGGCCCGCGAGCCTTCCACCAACAGAAACTTCGTCCAATTCTCGGCCGTATTACCCTGGCGACGCTCGATCTCCTCCACAACCACCGTGCAGCTTTCGACTGCGCCCACCACGGCGTGGGACACCACGCGCAGCCCCCCCATGCCCTTCGGGATGAAAAACACGCTCAGACCACCGCGCGTCTGCACCTCGCGGCTCTCGGGAGCAAATGAAAAAGCGCTATGCGACCCCAGGCGCGTCAACGTCCCGTCCGGGAATTCCAATTCAACCATCGAACTCCCGCCCGTCTTGACCACGTCCCGCCCCTGCACCACATCCTCCACCTTGGCGGCGCGTTCCGACCCGTCGGCGGCCTGATAGCTCACCTGATTCTTGAGTTCGCTGACCGTCGCGCTCTCCAAAGCAGTCGGCGAACCGTTCGCCGCGGGCAGCAGCGGGAAGGTGATCAGGGCGCCAACCAAAAAAAATGAGCCTCGCCATCGATTCATGCGTGGGTCTCGAGTCCTCAACCCCGTTGCTAGTACAGCTTGTCTGTGGAGTCAATACTAAATCACCCGAAAAACGGGTGCATCCTGACATGGCCACTGAATTGTCGCCGCCAATCCTATTCGCGGCGTGTTCTCACCCCGAACGTTTTCGCGGCTGCAAAAGTCGCCTTCCATCGGTGGCAGTGCCCGGATACGCCCCGAGGCGCAGTCGATGCAAGCGGGCGTGAAGACACAGGTCCGGCCAATATAACCTGTTGTTCCGGACGGTTTGTAACCTTTTTGGCTTTTTCCGTATGTAACCAGTGACGGTCAAACGTGTCCCGACTTGAGGATAAAGGTCCTTTCAAAACGAATAACGCGAGGTAGGCTGACCATGAAAAAACGGGTTGCTGCAGTCACTCTCATCCAGTTGCTACCGGCCATCGCTGTCATGGCAATTCTTGCAGCGTTGCCTGGCGTTGGCGCCGCAACGGCCTTCAGTCAAACCGAGGTGCCCACCTCGGAACAAATCAAGCAGAAGGTGACGATCCGCCAACCGTACACGATCGGGGAAGAGGTTGAAGTGGCCCTGCCGGTCGGACAGGCTGTCCAGTTCGACTGTGCCGACAGCCCGTATTGGGTGAACGAGTATCTTTTCTATGCCGCCACGAATCATCAAATCTGGGCGTGTCCTCTCGACGCCGACGGCGATCGGATGGACAACGGTGGACCCTGTCTCCAGAAAAAGCGGGGATGGCTCCGACAGGTGGCCGACACACCGTGTCTGGCGATCATGAAATGGGATCTCCAGGACCAGACGCTCCGCCTTCACTTCTGCCTGTCCACGGACAAGGAGCGCAACCAGCGCGAGTGGGCCGAGGCGACCACGGAAAAATCCAACGTGGCTTATGGGAGCAGAAATTCCAAACCATTCCCGCCACGCAAGCTGCCCGAAGCCGAGCGGCTGGCGGGATTCGCCCGGTTGTGGAGCGAGGTGAAATACAATTTCGCCTTCTTCGACCGCGTTCCCGAAGTGGACTGGGACAACGTGTTGGTGGAATATATCCCCAAGGTCCAACAGGCGGAGACGGAGGACGAGTATTTCTGCGTGCTCGGGCGCTGCCTGGCCATGCTGCATGATGGGCATACTCACATGCAGACTGACAGGGCCCATCCCGATTATGGAGGGTATGGGTTGCCGCTGGAAGTTCGCCCGTTGGCGGGCAAGCAGGCGGTGATTATCCACACGACGCCGGTCGCGGACATCCACAGCTCGAAGCGCAAAGAGGAATTGGCCAAAGCGGACTTGAAGCCCGGCGAAGAGGTCACACATATTAACGGGCGATCCGTCGAAGAGATTCTGGGACAAGACATCTACCCGTATATCAGCGCTTCCACACCGCAAAGCCGGGATGTGAGAGCTTACCTGTGGCTGCTGCGGGGTGAATATGGTTCCAAGGCCGTCCTGCGCATCAAGGGCTTGGACGGAACCGAGCGCGACGTGACCTTAACGAGGGCTGCCTATTTCCAAAGACCACGGCCCAACGTCTTCGAGTATCGTGAACTGGAGAACGGCATCGCGTACGTCAATCTGCCGAGCTTCCAGACGAATCAGGTGGTCAAGGACTTCGAGAAAATTTTCCCGCAGGTGCAACAGGCCAAAGGTCTGATCCTGGATATCCGGCACAACCACGGCGGAAACTCGGGCAACGGTACTGCGATCATCAGCATGCTGATCGGCAAACCGATCAACGATTTACAGTGGAAGACCCGCCAGTACCTGCCAGCCTTCCGGGCTTGGGGACAAAAGGAGCAATGGCATGAGGAGGAGGGCGATCCGATCACGCCCAGCCGGAAAGACCCCTTCCTCGGTCCGGTCGTCGTGTTGACCGGGCCGGAGACATTCAGCGCCGCGGAAGACTTTGTTGTGGTGCTGCAGGCCAGCCAGCGGGCGACGGTCGTCGGCGAACGAACCGGCGGGTCCACCGGCCAGCCTCTAACGATTGATTTGCCCGGAGGAGCAAAGGCCCAAGTCTGCACGAAACACAACACCTATCCCGACGGGCGCGAGTTCGTAGGTGTCGGCGTAATCCCCGACGTGGAAGTTCATCCCAGCGCAGTGGACATCGCCACGGACCGAGACGTCGTTCTTGACAAGGCAATTCAGGTTGTACTCGCAAGATGACGCGTATCGAATCCAACGTTCCCCGTAACCTTTCGTGCGATTTCCTTCAGAAACGGGATGAGGACCAAGACTGGAAAGGAATCTGACCATGAATCCCGCACGGATCCTGCCGCGCCAGATAAGAAAGCTGCGACGCACTAGCGTTATGAGGCCATCCATGAGATTGACCGCCGGTATGACCATCTGGGTTGCGAGCCTCCTGTCCGTGTGTACAGTGCACGCCGAGGAAGGAGGTGGCGCCCGGGTGACGCAGACTCAAGCCGTCAAGGACGCAACAACGCTCGTTCAACTTCTCGAGATTTCTCATCCCGATCCCTACATCAACATGGGTGGGATGGTGGCGTTTCACGAAAAGGCGCGCGCCCTGATCAAGGGTTTGCCACCATCCGGGCTGACGGTCGAGGAGTTCGCACGGCGCCTGGAGGATTTCGTATCCGGCCTGAAAGACGGGCACACCCGGGTCAACGGGCCGGACACGGGGAAGCCCCGGGACACCTCGATGGGGATGCTCGTCAGGTTCGGGATCTCGGCGGATGGTTTGTTCATTTCCGGCTCGAACGTCCCCGAGCTCGCCGGAACTCGTGGCGATCGGTTGCTCGCGGTCAACGGCCATCCCCTCGAAGATATCCCAGCGAAGACCGGTGCCGAGAACATCTATGGAGATTACAAGCAGTGTGCTTCAATCGTGAGAAGCTACAAGTCCCTGCACGACCGGTTCCCCGATCTCGACCCCCAGGGGGCGGCCACCTTCAATCTGCTATCGCCTGATGGCGTGCGCGTGGATCGAACAATCCCGTGGCAGGAAGTGCGTGCGGTTAATGATCTGCCTGACGAACGCAAGCAGGAGAAGAGGGACCTTCAGAACTGGACGGAAAAGCCGAGGCGCTGGAATGGCTTGGAACCCTCGGAGGATTTGTTCTCCTATCGGTTCTTCGAGAAGCAAGGCGCCGCCTACTTCAGGATTGCTGCCATAATGGGCCGGGAATCGGCCGAAATGTCTCTCCGAGAGAAAGTCGGTAATCCCGACTGGATGATCCGCGACTACTATCGGCGCCATAACAAAACAGTGCCCGCGGACCCCGAAGAGGCGATCAAAGGAATGCCTTCGTTCGTCGAAACCGGGGAGCGGTTGTTGCGGGAAATGCAGGAGAAGGGAATGACCAACCTGATTGTGGACCTGCGGGGAAACGGCGGCGGCTGGACCCCGATGGTCTTCCCGTTCTTCTACCAAATGTACGGCGACGCCTATTACGGCCACCACTCCCGGAGCCGGTTTGTCACTCGCGTGTCCCAACTCTTCCTAGACAAGCACCACATGACACTGGAAGAATGGCGCCGCAACTCGAACGACCCCGAGTTCGAACTGGGGGACTATCAGTTTCACGAGGAAGAGAACCTCGGCGCGGAAGCTGCGAGAAAAAAGGCGATCGCCGAGTACTCGGAAGAGCACCTCTCATTTGCCAAGAACCTGGAGGCACTCGACGGGAAGCCCGTTTTCACCCCCAAAAGAGTTATCGTTCTCTGCGACCCGGACACGTTCAGCGCCGCATTTCACACGATGGCTTACCTCAAGGAAATGGGCGCCATACTGGTTGGTGTCCCATCCTCCCAGTCTCCAAATGCCTTCATGGAGGTGACCGAGTTCAAGCTGCCGGAATCGGGCCTGACCGGTTCCATCTCGAATTCCAGGCAATTCTTTTGCCCGGATGACCCCAAGGCCGATGTCTTCCATCTCGATTTTGAAGCGACCTACCCAATCTTCGTGAAATACGATTTCGACGAGCAAACAATCCTCAGATACGCCCTCGACCTGATCGCTGACGGAAAACTGTAAACACCCATGAGACCAACACTCCGATCTTTGCTCGTGGCGGGCACGCTCGTGGTTTCCAGCTCTTGTTTGGCTGCCACAGGAGACAACCAAACTTTAGCGACAAATAGCCAATCGGACATCCAATCGGAATTGCGGACAATCGAGTCGCTGTGGCGCGGAAAGAAGTTCACCGAAGCCGTGCAAATCATGCAAACGCGCGTCGCTTCGCAAGATTTCGGCTCCCTGGAGCCAGACATCCAAACGGAATACTTTTACGGTCTGGCGTGCGGCGCGTCTCTCCTGGGAAAACCGGGAGAGGCCGTCGCCTACCTGGGAATGGCCGTCGGGAGCGGCTTCAAGAATTTCTCTCATCTTAAGGCCGATACCGACCTCGATCCCATTCGCAAAGACCCCGGTTTTCTGGTCCTGTCGGAAATCGTCCGTGTCCGGGGTGTTGACTACTTATCAAGACTCCGCCAACACGCGGACTACGCCACTAACGCCCAGAACGATTCGGTGACTTTCACTTACCAATCGATGCAAGATCCCGACCTGACGCGTTTCCGCGAAACGTGGCAGTTGGAATCCATCGCCGGAAATGGCGACGACGCTTCGCGGGTGCTCAACCTCCTGCACTGGGTTCACACCCGGGTCCGTCACGATGGGAACTCGGAACCCCCCGAGCCCCGGAATGCTCTGCACCTCCTGGAGGTCTGCCAAAAAGAGGGCCGCGGCATCAACTGCCGGATGATGGCCACGATCCTCAACGAGGCGTGCCTCGCCTTGGGCTACCAGTCCCGACACGTCACCTGCCTCCCTCTGGACAAGAAGGACAGCGAGTGCCACGTCATTACCGCGGTGTGGTTGAAGGACCTGCAGAAGTGGGTTTACCTGGACCCCACTTTCGATGCCTATTTCACGGACTCGCAAGGAACCCTGCTCTCCATTCCAGAGGTGCGCGCCCGCATGATCGCCGGCGAGCCTCTGGCGCTCTCCAAGGACGCCAATTGGAACGGGCGAAAGGAGGACCCAGCCGAGTATCTGGACTATATGGCCAAGAATTTCGTAAAACTTCGGTGCCCCCAGCAAAGTTCCTTTGGTTATGAATCCACGAAGGGGCCCAAAGCCTACGTGGAACTGGACGATGTAAACGTCGCACCGGAAAACAAGTCGGGCGTCAACTACATCCACGATCCCGCGCTCTTCTGGGCTCGACCTTGAACGAATGAATCCGCGTCACATCCAAACATTGTGACAATTTGGGTCGATGGTACCCGCGCGAATTTCGCCGGCCATCAACCGGCCTTTCGCGGCCACCCCAAATTCGTTTGACAATCGCCGGGCCATTTGTTACTTGCCGGAAACCACGTGGCGCATTTCGAGAGAAACACGCGATGAACCGAGTCGGGATCGACCCTGCGCCATTTCCGCTGGCGTGATTTCGGTGGCGGTTGATCTTGTGGCAGTGATTCGGTTGCGGAATGGATTTGGAGAAGACTGGGTATTACGAAAAAAAGCGCCATGAGAACCCCTCTGCGATTCGGTTGCGGCCTGCTGCTGGCCGCCGTGCTGGCGTTTTTCTGCCCCGGCCTTGATCGCTCCAGAGCGTTCGCCGCCACAACCCTCACCGTGACCACCAACGCCGACAATGGCATCGGGTCTTTGCGTGAGGCCATCACCGACGGCAATACCAGCTCCCCGCCGGTCACCATCAATTTCGCCATTCCGCCCTTCGACGGCACGGTAAAGACCATCGATCTCCAGACAAACCTGCCGCCAATCACCAGCACAATCGCCATCAACGGGTTCACCGAGTCGGGCGCCAGCCCGGGCACCCTATTGATCGCGCTGGACGGCAGCCCCATCGGCGGCGGGGCCGTGGCAACCGGGTTGACGTTTTCTGCCGCCGGGTCCGTTCAGGGACTGACCGTCCAAAATTTCAACGGTGTCGGCGTGTCCGTTTCGAACGGTGTCACGATTTCGGAAAACGCGATCAGTAATAACTTCGTTGGTGTCATATGCGGCGACGCCAATTCCGTCACCGGCAACGTCTTCGTCCTCAACGGCACCGCGATCCAGCTTTTTGGCTCCTCGAACACGTGCGCCGCGAACGTGATCACGAAGAACAACGGCGACGGGGTGGAGGTCCTCGGCGGGAACAACAGCGTCACCGGCAGCCTGATCTCGACCAACAACGGTCACGGTGTGAACCTCACCGGCGGCACCAACAGCTTCGTGAGCAACATCATCTCGTCCAACAGCGCAGCCGGTGTGCTGATCGATGGCGATGACAACACCTTCTCCAACAACACCGTAGTCGCCAACAACGCTGATGGCGTCGATATCGAGGGATCCGGTAACGCCCTCGTCAATAGCACGATAGTCTCCAATCTCAACGTCGGGGTGAACCTCGGCGTCTCCATGGGCGCCACGAACAACAACAACGTCTTCTCCGGCGACACCCTGTCGGCCAATGGCGCCGGTGGGCTGATTCTGGACGGCGGCACCAACCGTCTCGTCGCCAGCACGATCTCCAGCAACACGGGACACGGAGTGGTTGTTTCCGGGATTGCCAACATCGTCGGCGGGCCGGCCTCGGGCGCCGGTAACGTCATCATCGGGAATACGGGCAACGGCATCAAAATCGCCGGCGCTCGTGTCACCTCTCCCGAGGTGCTCCTTTTCCCGGCCGATGACAATGTCGTCCAGGGAAACTTCATCGGAACGGACGCTACCGGCACGAACGCTCTCGGCAACGCCGAGTCGGGTGTCCTGATCGATGGAACGCTCGCGGAGGCCTCGACCAATTTGATCGGTGGAACATCGGCCGGCGAGGGCAACACCATCGCGTTCAACGGCAGCAACGGCGTGACCGTGGTCAGCAACGCCGTCGACAACGCGATCTTTGGGAATTCGATCTTCACTAACGCCGTGCTGGGCATCGATCTGGGCGCCAACGGCGTCACCGCGAACCACGCTTTCGGCGTCTTTCCCTCGGGCCCGAATAATTTCCAGAATTTCCCCGTGCTCACCGCCGCCATCTGCTCCAACCTCGGCGTGCTGATCCAGGGATCGATCACCAATTCCGTCGGCTCCTCGCTCGCGCATCTCGAGTTCTTCGCCAACACCGATTGTGATGCGTCCGGCTTTGGCCAGGGCCAGATGTTCATCGGGTTTACCAATGTCACCACGGACACGAGTGGCGGGGCTCCATTCAGCGTCGCGTTTGCAAGCCCCGGCCTGGCGGGCGAATTCATTACGGCCACCGCCAGCGACAGCAGTTCCAATACGTCCGAGTTCTCCCAGTGCCTCCTGGTGGCGGACACTCAGCCGCCCGTCATCTCGCAGTGCGCCACGTCGATCGTCGCCTCGACTGATACAAACAATTGCGAGGCCATCGTGCCGGATTTCACCAACGCGGTGGTGGCAGCCGACAATTGCACGCCTGCGGGCGAGCTGCGCATTACCCAGTCACCCACCAATGGGACAATCGTGACTACTCTGGGGACGAACATGGTGACAATCACGGTGATGGACGAGGCGGGTAACTCAAGCATCTGCACGACCAGCTTCATCGTGGTGGATAACACGCTGCCGGTGATCACTTGCCAGTCGGACATTATCAGCAACGTGGGGCCATCGGTGACATCCACGGTGGTGAATTTCCTCACGCCGACGGCCACCGACATTTGCTCGGCCACGGCAACCGTCACGTGCGTCCCAGCCTCGGGCTCGACCTTCCCGTTGGGGACGACCCCGGTGGTCTGCACCGCCATTGACGGCGCGGGGAACACCGCTTCGTGCACGTTTAGCGTCACTGTCGCTGCTCCCCGGCAGGTTATTGTGGACATCGCCCCGGGGTTCTGCCCGGTCGTGGTGAACACGCATCAAGGTGGCGTGATCCGAGTGGCGATTGTGGGGACTGAATCATTGAACGTCAGCAACATCATCCCCGCAAGTGTGACGTTGAACGGTGTGCTCGATAACACCAACTCCGTGATTGAAGACGTGGCGGCCCCGTTCGTGTACACGGAAGGTTGCGACAAGAAAAAGCATGATGGGATTCCGGATCTCGTTGTCGAGTTCAATGTGGATGAGTTGATCGCCAGCCTGGCGCCCGTCAAGAATGGCGAGACTCGGGTACTGACCGTGACCGGGGTCATGAATGTCATCGGCACGTTGATCACCACCAACAACAACGTGATCACCACCAACAACGTCGCCGACGTCGGTACAACCTCGTTCGAGGGCCAGGACAAAATCAAGATCAGCACGGAAAAATGCGGGCTCCCGAAGGGACTGAAAAACCCGTTTTAGATTTCGCCCACTCGGGCAAGATGGAAAATTCTCGTACCTGAATCCGCCCGATTACTCCCGCGAAGCCGCTTCCTGCCTCACCTGCTGCGCCATCCCCACCACCGATCTCACGCTGGACGCCTGGCGTCGGCACGGCTGGTGCTTCATTCAAACCTGTGCCGGGATTATAAAAACCCGTGGCACATGCGAGAGCCCAACCGATAGGCGCGGAAGCTGCCCACGCAGACGCCGCGCCTCGGCTCTCTATACGGGCATCGCGAGCGGTCAACCGGCCCGATCCACGATGGGAATGCGCCTCTGGTCCCGCCGCACCCCGTTTTCTAGCTCTTCTTGTCGCCGATCCTGACCACCGCGTACAAAATCGCCGCCGGAAAACCGGCCAGCAACGCCAAGGCGATGAAAATCCCGTGCCCTTGCCCAAGCTTCCGAATATCCGTGAATATCCACGAGGCCAGCAACACGTTGCAAACCACCCACACCACCAGGATCGCCCGGAAGATTCCCAGGACGCACCGGATTTCCGACTTCGTGTCGGCGCCCGGCCAGAGCACGCGCACGACGGGCGTCGGATTGGCCGCCGCCGGATGTTGGAGCGGCGACGCCATACCTTCTTCGTGTTGGGTAGCCTGATGTTCCGCCCCTTCCTGAGCGAAGGCGACGCGTGAACTCCCGCACACCATCCACCCAACGACAGCCAGAGCCAAACACAACACGGTGCTTCTCATAGACTACCTCCTGTTGCCGAAAACCCTAGTCCCGGTGGTCAGCGGCGTCGAGCACAATTCACCTGGCCATATTTGTGTCACTTCCTGTTCTTCCTGCGCTTTTTCTTTGCTTGCCTTAGCTTTTTCTTGATCCAGTCCTGATTCTTCAGGTTGCGCTGGTGTGCGGCCTCTTGTTGTTGCTGTCTTTTTTCTTTGGTTTTCCAAGCGATTTTCTTTTCAGCCATAAGCTGATCGACATTCTTTTCCGCCTGCACAGCGCGCTTTATTGCAGCCTCTTCTCGGCGCTGGGAAGCCTCTGCCAACCGCCAGTCCATCTGAGCTACGAAAAACGGCTTCTCTAAATCGGGTGTGCTTTCGAACGCCTCGTCAAACTCGCCTCGGTATGCTTCCTCAACTTCCTTGAGATAATGTTGCTTCTGCTCTTCGAAGGTTGTCCGTGCCGCGCTTATCGAGGGCCCAAAGAATTTCTGATACCTGCTCTTCTCAATAAAGGAAACGCCCGCGTAAAAATACTCGTTGAGCATGCACTGCTGCAAGAGTTCTGGGTCGGTTGCCTCACCGGGCAATGCCGTCAAGTATCGGTAAACTGCCTCAGGCGTCCAGCTCGTCACAACGTCAGGATGAATCATATTGAGAACACGGCTGAGCGAAATGAAGTATGTTCGATCAATACCTTCCGCCAAGCCGTGGATGAAGTAGTGACGATTGCGCAAACCCCGTATAATCTGAAACACTTCAGCTTCTGCCTCGACCTGATGGTCGGATTTGTACGTACCGCGAAGCACGCGCCTAGTCTTGATTTTTTCCTTGTACTCGCTAATCTTGTCCCTATCCGAATCCTGAAATCCAACCAGCCCTTCGATGTCGAGCACAGGCAGCCCCTTTCGAGCTACTTGGTCGTCCAATCTGGCGCGATTACAACCGTCGGGACAAACTCGTTTCAGGTATTCACCCCAAGTGCCGATTCTTCCTTCGGCCGACATCCTTATGAAGCCGTCGACGAAAAGATTGAGCCGTTGACGATCCTTTCCTATCGCTGCCGCTAGAAACTTGGACGACTGAAACGAGGCATTCTGACAGGCGTGCACTGCGTAGTCTAGATGTTGCCAAGTTTCTTCGAGAAGCTTGTCGGTCGTGTAGATTCGAGCCCCTACTGCGTTCAATCTCTTGAAAAGGTCGACAGCGTAGGCGTGGCTTGACGAACCTTCGGCCATCAGCGGTAGAATGACGCTTGAGTCGCAAAGCCAAACTGTGTTCTTAAACATGTCCCTGCGCACCTTCGTACACAGGGGATCAAGTCCAATCATGTGATATAGAAAAAAACCCTGCGACACCGATGCCAAGTACGACTTCTGCGAGTCCGACGAGTCGACAATGAAACCGTGCGCAGCCTCCATAAAGGCCGCACGCAGCTCGCCATCTTGAAACTTCGAGGCGGCGAGGGAGACGGCCTTGAACATTTCCGCCAATTCTTCTGGGCCGGCTGATTGTTCGGCAAAAACAGCGTTCGCCATTGCTATGCCCCGGCTGCGAAAAACTCGCACAACCGCCTGCTTGAGGAGTTGCTGTGCCTCCACCTCCTGAGCAGCGTTCAGTTTTGGATACAACCCCTTCAATGAAACGAGGAACTGGCCGAATGCTTGGTTTTCCTCAAGAGTCCGATGGGCTCGCACCTCTTCGACTTGCGTGCCGCCCTTTTCGGTTATCGAATAAAAGTTCTCTGACATTTCGACCAATCCGTTCGCCATCAAGGCTTTCAACGCCGATTCGGCTAGCTTGGTGTTCCCCGCAGTGTGCGTTACGATGGTTTTCATTGGTCGGCTCTGCAGCAGCGCGTCAAGCGAAAGCCCCGGCCTCTTCTCCTTCGCGAGGGCCTGCAGCATCAGTGGGCCGATGTATTCTGATGGATCCGCCGCATTCTGTGTCTGGAAGTCATGCAAGCGCCTGAAGATTAGCAAAACGGTGGCCGCTTCAATTTCCTCCGGATCGGGTGGCGTCGGTAGCGCAATCCCCTTGCTTCTGGATGCGATGTACATGTCTGCAACAAGAAGAATCCGCCGTAACTGCCGGTGCTCCCCATCGGAATTGGAGTAACTCACTACCGCAATGTTGTACTTCTCCAAACAATCACGCTGCTCAGCCGGCGAGAAATCAGCGGCAATCATGTAAATCGGATGCTGTGGGCTGGCCGTCTGTTTCGCAGTCTGGAGCACGAGGCTCAAATCACAATCGGTCAGGCTGTGGCCGATGATGCAGACATCAAACACTTCCATGATCTGACGAAGCTTTGCCCGAAAGTAATCGCCCTCCGGGGCGACGGACAATCGCTGATAGTCCAGCGAGGTCAAAACGGCTTCGTCCGGGTGATCCAAATCGGAATGAAGTTTGAAAATGACATCCCTCACGCCCTCGCGCACCGCAAAGAAATCTTCCTTCCTGTTCCGCAGAGTCTGGAAGTAGCGCCCGGTTGCCTTCAGTCTCTCAGACAGTTCATTATCGAAATTAGTCGTGAGATAACAGCGAAAGGGCCACTTCACTAGACAATCATATATCTGAGAACTCTTTCCTGCTTCGGGAACGAGGTACTGTTTGACGATGCCGACTAACTCTGCCCGGCCTCCGGCATCAAGCTCAACTTGCCGAAACAACTCGGGGAATTGCTTCTTCTCAAGGTATCGCCGGTATGAAACCGCGTCCTTAATCTTGCCGGCGGCTGAAAGGTGTTGATGGGCCTTCTCGGCGAGCTTTCGCCACGAAGGGTATCCGACCTCACACGAAGGACCAGAACCCACTAAGGCAAAGCAGCTGCCGAGATTAATCTTCCGGACGAGTCTCTCGTCGAGCATACCGACCTCCAAATGAGATTTGGCGCTGAAACTACTCGCTTGCGTGAAAACTACCACACTCGCATGGTCAAGTGGAGAGAATTCGCTCAGCTGGCAAAAGGGAAAGCGACCCGGATCGCGTTTTCCGGAATGTGTGCGATTGCTTCTTGCCGAGAGGGCAGACATTTGGGGTCCTTCCTACCTGTGCCAGTCGCGTCAATGGCCCCGGCACTTGGTTGGGACACTACCCGCGAACATCTGCGCTTGCCGGCAAGCCGCCGCGGCATTACAAATGCTTGATTTCAATCATGGCAACCGACGGATTTCGCATCGCGGAAGCGCGTTTCCTGGCACCGGACGTCAAGTTGTTCCGTGTCGTGGCCCCGCGTGTCGCGCGAAAACAACAGCCCGGCCAGTTCGTGATCGTTCGGATTCACGAGCACGGCGAACGCATCCCGTTGACCATCGCCGAGTCCGATCCGAAGGAAGGCACGATCACGCTCATCGTCCAGGGCATTGGCAAGACGACCAAGCTGTTGAACCAATTGGACGGGGACGATATCATCCCCGATGTGGTCGGGCCGCTCGGTAAGCCGTCAGAGATCCGGTTGTTCGGGACGGTGGTGGTGATCGGCGGCGGCGTGGGGACGGCGATCGCCTATCCGACCGCCAAGGCGCTTCGGCAAACTGGCAACCACGTCATCACCATCCTCGGCGCCCGCACCAAAGGCCTTCTCATCCTCGAAGACGAAGCCCGCGCCATCAGCGACGAGGTGTTCGTGACCACGGACGACGGCAGTTACGGCGAGAAGGGGTTGGTCACGGACAAGCTGAAGGCGTTGATCGCGGGCACGAGGAAGATCGATCTGGTGCTGGCCATCGGCCCGATCCCGATGATGCGCGCGGTCGCCGAGACGACGCGTCCCCACGCCATCAAGACGCTCGTCAGCCTCAACCCGATCATGGTGGACGGCACCGGCATGTGCGGCGGTTGTCGCGTCCAGGTGGCGGGCCGCAGCCAGTTCGCCTGCGTGGACGGCCCGGAATTCGACGCGCACGAGGTGGACTTCGCCGGCTTGTCCAAACGCAACGCCATGTACCGCGACGCCGAGCGCCAGGCGCTGGAACGATTTGTCTCCGACCCGAAAGCCGGCCTGGACCCGGCCCACCACCGATGCAAACTCGAGGATATCGCGCCCCGTTGAGTCTGTTATGGCCAATCCCCTGAAACCCAAGGAACGCACCGCGATTCCCCGGCAGAAAATGCCCGAGCAGGAACCGGAGCATCGACGGCAGAATTTTACCGAGGTCAACCTGGGCCTCAATTTTCATCTGGCCACGCAGGAGGCGATGCGCTGCCTCGAATGCGCCCACCCGAAGTGCATTGACGGCTGTCCCGTCGGCGTGAAGGTGAAGGATTTCATCGCGCTGGTGCTTACGGGCGATTATCTCGCGGCGGCCGCCAAGATTCGCGAGGACAACATTTTGCCCGCCGTCACCGGCCGGGTCTGTCCACAGGAAGACCAGTGCGAAGGCACCTGCATCATGAACAAGAAGTTCGGGGCGGTGGGCATCGGGTATCTCGAGAGGTTCGTGGCGGATTACGAACGCGAGAGCGGCAAGATCGGGTTGCCGGCTATTGCGCCGCCCACGGGTAAGAAGGTCGCCATTGTCGGCAGCGGCCCGGCGGGCTTGAGTGCGGCGGGCGATCTGATCCAGAAGGGGCATCAGGTCACCGTATTCGAGGCGCTGCACGAGATCGGCGGCGTGCTGATCTACGGCATTCCCGAGTTTCGGCTTCCGAAAGAGATCGTGCGACAGGAAGTCGGGAACATGCAGCGGATGGGCGTCGAGTTTCAGAAGAATGTCGTCGTCGGCAAGACGGTCACGGTGGACGAATTGTTTGGCGAAGAAGGCTACCACGCGGTGCTCGTCGCCACGGGCGCGGGACTGCCGCAATTCCTTGGCATCCCCGGCGAAGACCTGTGTGGCGTCTATTCGGCAAATGAATTTCTCACCCGCGTCAACCTGATGAAGGCCTACAAGTTCCCCGAGTACGACGAGCCGATTTACGATTGCCGCGGCCGGAACGTGGCCGTGGTCGGCGGCGGCAACACGGCGATGGACGCCATCCGCAGCGCGTTGCGGCTCGGCGCGAAGAACGCCTACGTCATTTATCGCCGGTCCGAGGCCGAAATGCCGGCCCGGGCCGAGGAGGTCAAGCACGCGAAGGAAGAAGGCATCCAGTTTCTGCTGCTGAATAATCCCATCGAGTTCCTCGGCACCGACAAGGGCTGGTTGCGCGCCGCGCGGTGCATCAAGATGGAGCTTGGCCCCGCCGACGAGTCCGGCCGTCGTCGTCCCGTGCCGATCGAAGGTTCGGAGTACGAGTTGCCGCTGGACGTGGCGATCATCGCGGTCGGCACCAGCAGCAATCCGCTCGTGCAATCCACCACGCCCGACCTCAAGACCCGCAAGGGCGGCTACATCGAAGCCAATCCCGAAACACTCAAGACCTCAAAGGCGGGCGTGTTCGGCGCGGGCGACATTGTCACCGGCGCCGCGACGGTGATTCTGGCCATGGGCGCCGGCCGCAAGGCCGCCGCCGCCATCGATGAGTATCTCCGCACCGGCGTGTGGTGATCTGTCGAGCACGAAGAGGCCGGTAGCTCGTCTAGCCTATGACCGAGCCAAGCTACTGTGAACTGGGCAACGGGGAGGGTTGGCTGAAACGAATGATTAGGCAACGCCCTTAATCCTCTCCCGGCAACGCTCATAAAACTCGTCCCACTGCTGCCCACCTTGGAACGCCCGTCGTGGAATGACGAACCCGGAATGTTGTGAGATATACAGAAAGAGATGGCGACGCGTACGCGCGAGCTTCTGCACGGCAATCCACTTGACCTCGGATCGCGAGTACTGTGACTCGGAAACGAAGCCCTCTGTACCCAACGTGATGGTGCGTTGACCCAGAACCGTCTTGTTCTTCGGAGAAACAAAAGTCAAGACGGCGATAAGCGCAAAGCCACCGACCGCAAGTACAACGAGCAATGTCTCCACGATCATGAGCGTGAGGAGCCACGCGACTAAGTTGGTGCCACCTTTCGGCACGGCTGGCATGGCAGGAAAGATAATGTTGTAGTTTAATGCGACGTAGAAGATCACTAGAGCGCCGATAAGCACCGGACTGTGCGAGCAGTGATAGAGCCAGAACGCCGCGGTGTCGCGGAGTCTATTCTTGTATGAAACCGTCATAACGCAAATCCAGGCTCCCACAAAGGCTGCCCTGTTTTACGGTGGGAATCAAGCCCTACGATTCTGGCCATGGGCGCCGGCCGCAAAGCCGCCGCCATCGACGAATATCTCCGCACCGGCGTGTGGTAGCGCCGGATTCGCCGCGACAACTTCACTTGCTGACGCTGGATGCCGCCCCGTTGCTTGCCGTGTTTGGCGGAGCGACGCGATGCACTCGCACCAACCGATTCCGATGCAAGCGCCGATTGCGAGAAATCGGCGGCGGTCGCGCGAGCCTTGCCGTAGCGGTCTCTCCTTGATAATCTGACGGCCAAGTGAGGCGACGTTCTGGAACACGGCGACCATTGGCAAAAGATGACAGGCTCATTATCTCCCGGGACAAACCACCATGGCCCCAAATGCTCGCACGGATTAATGAATAACAGGACGGAAGTGTGCACATAGGCGCTGAAGATAAGGACCGGAAATGGGTTGCGCCGTTGCGCATGGCGTTGCCGTTTCAGGCTTGTGGGTCTCCAGAACCTCCAAACTTATGAGACGTGAGACGGAAACTCGCGTTGGGGATGGGCCCTTGCGCGCAAAGGCTGTATGCCTGCTCGCGCTGGTTGCATTGGTGCTGGGGGTGTTCTTCCGTTTTTATCGGCTCAACCATCAGTACTTCTGGGTTGACGAAAGCATTACGTTGTTCCAAGTGGCCGGCTTCACTGAGGCTGAAATCCTGCGAGAGGTCAATTACAAGACCGTGATTTCGCCGGATGAGCTATTGAAATACCAGCGCGTCAGCGACGAGCGATCCGTTATCGATGTGATCCACTCCCTGAGGCAGGAAGATTTGCAGCACCCACCGTTGTATTACATTTTGTTATATTACTGGATTCGGTTGTTTGGTGGTTCCATCGCTTGCGTGCGTTGCCTCTCGGCACTGTTCAGCCTGTTGACCATTGGAGGCATATATTGGCTGGCACGATCCCTGTTTGAATCGCGGCGGGTCGCCTGGCTCGCCGTCGGGCTTGTTGCCATCTCGCCTTTTCAGGTTGTCTTCGCCCAGGAAGCGCGACCGTACAGCTTGTGGGGGTGTCTTACGGTCATTTCCAGTGTCGCCTTGCTGCGTGTTCTCGAAGTGACGCCAGATGCTCCGCTGGAGCGGAAGGCCACGCGCTGGACGATCTATACCGTACTGCTGGTTCTTGGGTTGTACACACACCTGTTCTTCGTTTTCGTTGTTGCAGCGCATATGTTCTACGTGCTGATTGCCGACCGATTCCGTCCATCCGGGTGTACTCTTATCTTCAGCGCGGCGGTTGCCTCGGCTCTCTTGGCCTTTGCGCCATGGGTGGCGATGCTATTGCAAAACTACGGCGTGGTAGAAACTACGACGGGATGGGCGCGTGGCCCCGAAGGATGGGGACTGTTGAAGCGCTGGGCTGGCTGCTTGACGGTAGCGTTTTTGGACCCTGGGTATGATGTCAATACCCCGGCTCGCCAACAGCTCTTGATGACTGTACCAACGATTGCTTCTGTGTGGTTGGTATGTTATTCGTTATGGTTCTTGCTGCGGCACGGCTCGCGGAAGGCGTCACTGTTTGTTGCCATGTTGATTGGTGCCGCGGTTCTGCCGCTGGTCGTGCACGATTTCTTGCGCGGCGGCGGCAGGCTCTCATCGTCAGCTCGGTTTCTGACACCAGTCTACATCGGGGTCCATCTCGCCGTCGCGCATATGTTGGCTGCCAAACTGGCGGAGATCGAGGTGCCCCGCAAGATTCGGTTCTTCACGGCGGTCTCGATGCTGGTGTTTGGTGCGGGTGTGCTTTCCGGCGTTGCCCACTCGCGTGCGGAGATATGGTGGAATACGGGTTCTGCCTGGCTGAAGGACGACCCGCACTCGGCCATGATCATCAATCAAAGCAAGCAGCCGCTTGTTATCAGCGACATGTGGTTGATCCGTCTTATGCCCCTCGCGCATCGGCTGGCGCCGCACGTTCGCCTCCAGGTGGAGCCTTCCTGCTACATGTCCTGCTACAGCATTCCACCTGAGGCGCGCCCATTTCACACACCGCAAGTTGCCAGTGGCTTTGACGATGTCTTCGTTTTCAACCCCTCCACACAGCTTATCAATACACTTCAGAAAAAGTACTCCCTCATCTCCGTCGGCAACGATCTCTGGCAGCTTGGCGCGCTTCCCTCAGCAGATTCATCGGGAGAGGATGTCCTCGGTTTTCATGCGGCGTTTGGCCATCAGATCGCTGAGCGTGACGGCCAGCGTGGGCCGGGACTTTAGGAGTCGCCCGAAGACGTTGTGCCTGATCTCGACCAGCTCGCAGCTTGACGCGCGGGCAAATCCCGGCGACAAATATGAGGTGGCGTTCTCGAAGGTCATATAACATTACGTTCTCAATTTCACGGAGGCATTGGTTATGACGACTTTGGAATCCAGCGTTCACGCATTCGCCCGCGAAGGGTTTGCCCACCAGTTCGGCAAAGCGGCCGTGGCGGTCAAAGACGATCCGGAATGGCGCAAGGTCCACGACGCCGGCACCCGATTGTGGCTCGACACCGGCGACATCGACGAGGCCGGCAAACTATGGAACTCGTCGTTCGATGCGTTGACGACCAACAACACCCTGCTCAACAAGGAAATCCAAAAGGGCATTTACGACGATCTCGTCGCGAAAGCCGCCCGCGTCGTCCTCGAGGCCGCGCCCAAAATCGGCGAACAGGACCTCATCCTCGAAATCGCGTTTATCCTCAACGCTCATCACGGCCTGCGACTCGTCGACCGATTCGACGCCAACGTCAGCGTCGAATTGCACACCGACCTCGCCGGCGATGTCGAGCGCACGGTCGCCTACGGCAAACGCTACTTTGCGATTTGCCCTGAACGGTTTTACGTGAAAGTGCCGCTCACGCCCGCCGGTTATCTGAGCGCGCGCAAACTCGCAGCGGCCGGCATCCCGCTCAATTTCACACTCGGGTTCTCCGCCCGGCATAACTACGTCGCGGCGTTGCTGACCAAGCCCGATTACGTGAACGTGTTCCTCGGACGCCTGAACTCCGTCGTGGCCGACAACAAACTGGGTGATGGCCGCAATGTCGGTGAGAAAGCCACGCTGGCCACGCAACGCGCCTTGCTCGAGTTGCGCAAGTCGGGCCGCACGAAAACGAAACTCATCGCCGCCAGCATCCGCTCCGGACCCCAAATTGGCGACCTCGCCGGCGTGGATGTGTTCACCATGCCGACCAAGGCCGCGGCGGAATACCGCGCCAATCCAAAGCCAAAAGTTACGTCGCAGGTCGCCAACGATCCGCAAGTCCCGCTCGCGCCCGGCGTGACGTTTGCCCAATTCGATGGCGAGACGCTTTGGACCGTCCCGCCGAAGTTCAAGGACGCGGTCGAAGACCTGCTGCGGAAAAACCTGGATGCCCTCAAGCCCGACGATCTCCAAACTCACTTCGAGAAAGCGGGTTTCGGCGATTTCCTGCCGCGGTGGTCCGCTGCCGATATCCAGACCGCGTTGAAAGATGGAAAAATTCCCGTGTATGCGACATGGAAAGACCGCCTCGCCTCCGGCAAGGTCGGGCTGGACGCGCTCATGAACCTCAGCGCGCTCTACTCCTTCGCCACCGACCAAAAGGCCCTCGACGACCGCATCCGCTCCCTGCTCAAGAAGGCAAAGATTCTGTCCTGAACGAAGGGTTTCGGCGATAGCGCGCGGGCCAAACGCCGCAAAGATGGCTGTCCTTTTCGGTTTGACTCGCCGCTGTGATCCGTTACTCTGCTTGTGCCCCGTGAGAGTTCGTTCTACGGAGACTCGAAAATAATGTCGAAACTTTCTATTGCCGATTTGAAGGACTTTCGCAACCAGCGCGTGCTGGTGCGCGTGGATTACAACGTCCCGCTCGATGCGGCTGGCGCGATCACCGACGACAAACGCATCAAAGCCACCGTGCCGACCCTCGATTATCTGGTCAAGGGCGGCGCGAAAATCATCCTGTGCTCCCATCTGGGCCGTCCCAAGGGCAAACGCGACCCGAAACAGAGCCTGCGGCCCGTCGCTGCGCGCCTCGCGGAGATCCTTGGCCGACCCGTCGCATTCGTTGATGATTGCATTGGTGAAAAGGTTGACCAAACCATCGGCATCCTGCAGCCCGGAGACGTTGTGTTGCTCGAAAACCTCCGTTTCTACGCCGAGGAAGAGAAGAACGATCCCGCATTCGCGGCGAAGCTTGCCAAGAATGCTGACATCTACGTCAATGACGCCTTCGGCACGGCCCATCGTGCCCATGCGTCGACCGAAGGCGCGGCGCAGATCATCAAGAAACGCGGCGGCAAATGCGCCGCCGGCTTCCTGATGGAAAAAGAATTGAAGTATTTGGGTGGGGCACTCAGTTCCCCAGCGAGGCCCTTTGTTTGCATCCTCGGCGGAGCCAAGGTTTCCGACAAGATTGCCGTCATCGAGAATCTTCTCACCCAAGCTGACGCCATACTCATCGGCGGTGCGATGGCGTACACATTTCTGAAAACCCAAGGATTTGGGGTGGGGAAGTCCCTCGTGGAGAACGACAAGCTCGATCTGGCCAAGTCGTTGCTGGAAAAGGCCAAAGGAAAGAAGTTTCTACTGCCCAGCGACCATCTGCAAGCAACCAAGCCCGAAGCCGGTGCGACGACCCGCATCACCGACGGTCCCAGCATCGAAGACGGTTGGTGCGGTGTGGATATCGGCCCGCAAACGATTGCGCGATATAACAAAGAGATCGCCGCGGCAAAGACCGTCGTGTGGAACGGACCGATGGGCATTTTCGAGGTCCCGGAATACTCGAAGGGCACGTTCGAGGTGGCCAAGGCCGTTGCCGCCAACAAGGGCGCGATCTCGATCATTGGCGGTGGCGATAGCGCGAAAGCGGTGAAGAAGGCCGGCGTCGACAAGCAGGTCACTTTCGTCAGCACGGGCGGCGGCGCGTCGCTCGAGTTCTTGGAAGGAAGGGAGTTGCCGGGCGTCGCTGCGCTCAGCGACAAGTGAACATGAACCCGAATCGCAAACCCATCATCGCTGGCAACTGGAAGATGTACAAAACGGCGGCTGACGCGCTGGCGCTGGTTTCCGAGTTGAAGAAGGAGCTTGTTGGCGTGAAGGACAAAGATGTCGAAGTCGTTGTCTGTCCGCCATTTACGGCTCTGTATGTTGTGGCGACCATGCTTCAGGGCGAGAGCATCAAGCTCGGCGCGCAGAATGTCCACTGGGAAAAAGAGGGCGCGTTTACGGGCGAGATTGCGGGTCCGATGTTGAAGGAGTCCGGCGTCCAGTACGCCATAGTCGGCCACAGCGAGCGGCGTCAGTACTTCGGCGAAACCAACGAGGGCGTCAATAAACGCGCCAAAGCCGCCTTGGCCAACGGCATCCGCCCCATCGTCTGCGTCGGCGAAACCCTCGCTCAACGTGAGGCCGGGCATACGGAAATTGTTGTGCGCGACCATATAGCGGGCGCGCTTGCAGGTTTCACCAAAGATGCTATGCTCGACACGGTCATCGCCTACGAGCCTGTGTGGGCCATCGGAACCGGCAAGACTGCCACGCCCGCCCAGGCGCAGGAAGTGCACGCGTTCATCCGCGAGTTGCTCGCGGCGATGTTTGATTCGACGGTAGCCGACAAGGTCCGCCTTCAGTACGGCGGCAGCGTGAAACCGGCCAACGCGAAGGAGTTGCTGGGCCAGCCCGACATTGATGGCGCCCTGGTCGGTGGCGCGAGTCTGGAAGCCAAAGGGTTTGCGGGCATTGTGAAGGCGGCGTTGTAGGGAAGCAATCGCACGGAAGAAATTGAGGTAATTGAGATGAGCATTCTGATCGGACTTTTGACAGCGGTCCACGTCGTGGTCGCGGTGTTTGTGATTTTGCTGGTGCTAATGCAAAAATCCTCGGAGCAGGGCGTCGGCGCGGCATTCGGCGGCGGCATGACCGAAACGGTGTTTGGCGCGGGCACGACCACCGCGTTGGTGCGCATGACGATCTGGTGCGCCGGTCTGCTGCTGGCCACCACGCTCATTTTGGCGGTGCTGCATTCGCACCGGACGACTGCCCGTGGCTCCTTGATGCGCCGCACGCTGGCAACAATGCCTGCCGCGCCCGCAGGCCCAACGACCGAGGCGCCCGCGTTCCCGCTTGCTTCCCAGCCGTCTGCACCGGTCGCACCACAAACCGGGCCGACAACTCCATCAGCCGCGACGCCAGCCCCGGCAAGCCCGCAACAGGCGCCACCGCCGGCAACTGCCCCCGCGCCGTCCACGAGCGCGCCCAAGACTCCCTAGTCTTTGCCCCGGGTCACGCGCCAATGCACACACGCGGGGAATCGTCTGTTGACTGTCGAGGGATTTATTGTGTACGTGCGCTCCCCGGCAATGTCTGAGCCGCAAATCGACTTGACTGCCATGAGTTTGGCAGTAGTTTGGGTTCCATGTTTTCGAAAGTCGCCCCGGTCGCGCTTCTCACAGGCCTGCTGGCCGCATGTTCCAGCATGAATCACCAACCCGCTGCCCCTGCGGATCCACTCCAGGCGTTTCAAAAGCGAGCGGCCCGGTTCAACAGCATCATCACTGTCCCGCCCTTCGAGACGACAACGAACGAAGTCCAGGCATCCGTGAAGGACGTCATTGCTTCCGGCAACGCCGCCCTGGACCGCATCGGCAAACTCGACGCGGGCGCCGTCACGTTCACCAACACGGTGCGGGCGCTTGATGATATCGATTTTCAAATCGACCTCGTGGACAACCGGCTCTCGCTCATTAAAGAAACCAGCCCGGACGCCGCCCTCCGCGACGCCGCGACGGACTCCTTGAAAGAACTCCAAGAGTGGGTGGTAGGCCTCGATTATCGAGAGGATGTCTATCGCGCCGTCAAGGCGTACGCCGATACCCAGCCGAAGCTGGAGGGCGAGGACGCCAAGCTTCTTTTCGAAACCATGCGCGATTACCGCCGGGCCGGGCTGGCATTGCCGAAAGCCGACCGCGATGACGTCGAGCGCATGCGCAAGGAGTTGTCGCGATTGATGACCGATTTCGAAACCAATATCACGAAAGCGCAAAAGGCGATCAAGTTCACGAAGGCGGAACTCGACGGGGTGCCGGAAGATTTCCTGAAGCAAATCAAGACCGGCGACGATGAATACACCGTGATGGCGAACATCACCTGGCATTACATCACCGTGATGGACAATGCCACGCGCGAGGACACCCGGAAACGGCTGTACATCGAGCAAAGCAATCTGGCGAAGGAAGAGAATGTGCCGTTGCTCGAAAAGATTCTCGTGTTGCGCGATGACATCGCCCGGAAGCTCGGCTACCAGACGTGGGCGGATTACCAGACCGAGGTCAAGATGGTGAAGAACGCCGACACCGCCATCCACTTTTTGGAGGATCTGAAGGCGGGCTTGCAGCCCAAGTTCCGCGGCGAGTTGGAAGTGTTTCGCCAGCTCAAGGTCGGGGAAACCGGCGACACGAACGCGGTCATCAACGTCTGGGACTGGCGCCACTACAGCAACCAGTTGAAGAAGGAGAAGTACAACGTGGACGCCGAGCAATTGCGCGTCTACTTCCCGTACCAACATGTGCTCGACGGCCTGTTCACCATTTACCAGGGCATCTTCGGACTGAAGTTCGAGCGCGTCGAGCCGCCCTACAAGTGGATCGGCGATTTGCAGCTCTACACCGTGACTGATGCGCGCACGGGCGAGCCGCTGGGCTTGTTCTACCTCGACATGTTCCCGCGTGAAGGCAAATACAACCACTTCGCCGAATTCGGCATCATTGACGGCAAGTTGTTGCCGGATGGACGGTACCAGCGGCCCACCGCCGCGCTGGTTTGCAATTTCCCGGCGCCCACGAGCGATCATCCCTCGCTGATGTCGCACGACGACGTGGTGACGGTCTTCCACGAGTTCGGCCATGCGATGCACTCGATTCTGACCCGCGCAAAATACGCCCGCTTTTCCGGCACGAGCGTGCCGCGCGATTTCGTCGAAGCCCCGTCGCAAATGCTCGAGAACTGGCCCTGGGACAAAAGGGTGCTGGACAGTTTTGCCGCCGACTACCGCGATCCGTCGAAGAAAATCTCGCCGGCGGTCCTCGCCAGCCTCAAGGAAGCCAGGCTCGCCACCGAAGGCACCCGGTACGAACGCCAGCTGTCCTTTGCGCTGCTGGACTTGAAATTGCACACGCAAATCCACGACAGCAACGCGCAGGATACCGTCAAGATGTCGAACCAGGTGCTCAGCGATGTCTTCCTGCCTGTTCCCGATGACACGGCCTTTGTCGCGTACTTCGGTCATTTGATGGGGTACGACGCCGGCTATTACGGCTACGCCTGGGCCGACGCGATCGCCGCCGACATGAACACGGTGTTCGAGAACGCACCCGACGGCCACTTCGACAAGCAGGCGGGCATGAGGCTGCGCAAGGAGATCTACGAAGTAGGCGATTCCCGCGACGTGAACATTTCCATCGAGAAATTCCTCGGCCGACCGCGCTCGATCCAGCCGTTCCTGAAGAGGATCGGGATTGACAGCGAACCCACCAAGAGCCCGTGACCGATGCGGCGGAACCGGCGAAAAGCGTGTAGGTGCGGGCTTTTCCTGTTTCTGGCATTGGCGCTTGCGGGGTGCGGCCGGCGCGAAACGCGCGTGGAGATTGCGGACCGCGAGCAGGTGTTGCTCATGGGCAACGGCGCCGAACCGCAGGAGCTCGATCCATACCTTGTTACCGGCGTTCCGGAACATCACCTTCTCCTGTCGTTGTTTGAGGGACTGGTGACAGAGGATCCGGTGGACTTGCATCCCGTGCCGGGGGTAGCGGAGAGTTGGGATATTTCCCCCGATGTAAAGGTGTACACGTTTCATCTTCGGAAGAATGCCCGGTGGTCGAATGGCGAATTCATCACCGCCCGCGATTTTTTGGAATCGTACAAGCGCATGCTAGCCCCCTCGCTGGCGGCGGAGTACTCGTACATGCACTTTGTCGTGAAGAACGCCCAGGCATACAATGAAGGCAAGATCACCGATTTCGATCAAGTCGGTTACAAGGCGCTCGACGACCACACGCTTCAAGTCACGCTGGAAAACCCCACGCCGTACTTCCTGTCTCTCATCATCCATGATTCCTGGTATCCCGTGCATTTGCCAACCATCCGGAAATATGGCGATCCGTACCTGCGCGGCAGCAAATGGACGCGGCCGGGGCGATTTGTCGGCAATGGCGCCTTCGTGTTGGCGAGATGGAAAGTGAACAACGTCATTGTCGTGAAGAAAAGTCCAACGTACTGGGACCGGGACCGCGTTCGGCTCAACGAGATCCATTTTTTCCCGATTGAGAGCGACGACACGGAAGAGCGCGCGTTTCGCGCCGGCCAGCTTCACGTAACCCAAACGCTGCCGTTGACGAAGATCGACCTGTACAGAAAGGAATACCCGAACCTGCTGCACATCGACCCCTTTCTGGGCACGTATTTTTATGACATCAACGTCACGAAGCCGCCGCTCAACGACAAGCGCGTGCGTCGCGCGCTGGCGCTGACGATCGATCGCGAGAGCCTCGTCAATAATGTGACGCGGGGCGGTCAATTGCCGGCATACTATCTGACGCCCCCGGGCACGGCGGGTTACACGTGCCGCACGAAACTGCACGAGGACATCGCGGAAGCGAAACGGTTGCTGGCCGAAGCGGGGTACCCGGATGGAAAAGACTTTCCGACAATCGAACTTCTGTACAATACGCTGGAAGCCCATCGCGTCATCGCCGAATCCATCCAGCAAATGTGGAAGAAGAATCTCGGTATCGACGTGCAGTTGGTGAATCAGGAATGGAAGGTTTATCTCGATGAGCAGCGGACGCTGAATTACCAGGTTTGCCGCGCTTCGTGGATCGGCGATTACAATGATCCGAATACCTTTCTCGATATGTGGACGACGGGCAACGGCAACAATCGGACCGGGTGGTCCAATCAGGAATACGACCGCCTCATCGCCGAGGCCGCGCGCACTACGGACCCGAAGCAACGGCTCGAGGTGTTTCAGAAGGCCGAGGCGGTGTTACTGGACGAGTTGCCGATGATCCCGATCTATTTCTACACGCTGACCACCGCGCAACGGCCGGAGTTGAAGGGGTGGTATCCGACGATCCTCGACAACCATCCGTACAAATACGTGTACTTGGAACCGAACAAGAACTGATTCTCGTCGACCATGTTACGCTTCATTGCCAAACGATTTCTGGAAACGATTCCGGTACTCCTGATAATTGCCACGGTCACGTTCTTCATGGTGCGGCTCGCCCCGGGCGGACCATTCACCACCGAAAAAAGTATTCCGCCTGAGATTCAGAAAAAGCTTGAGGCCTTTTACGGTTTGAACAGACCGCTGTTCCAGCAATACATCGATTACATGGGCAACCTGCTCAAGGGAGATTTGGGGCCGTCGTTCAAGTACGCGACGTGGTCGGTCAACGAACTCATCTGGTCGGCTTTCCCGGTCTCTCTGGAACTCGGCTGCTACGGGCTGGCCATCGCCCTGGTTCTGGGACTGGGGGCGGGCATCGTCGCTTCACTTCGCCAAAATTCTGCAATTGATCACGCGGCGATGTCGCTGGCCATGATTGGGATCTGCGTGCCGACGTTTGTGCTGGGGCCGTTGTTGATTCTGATGTTCGGGCTGGGGTTGGGCTGGGTCAACGCGTCCGGCTGGGATTCCCCGCGCGACCGCATCCTGCCGTCGATCACGCTCGGTTTCTTCTACGCTGCGTACATTGCGCGGCTGGCGCGCGGCGGCATGCTGGAAATCCTGAATCAGGAGTTTATCCGCACGGCGCGCGCCAAGGGCGCTTCCCGCCACCGGATTATTCTCAAACACGCGCTCAAAGGCGGCCTGCTGCCGGTCGTGGCGTTTCTTGGCCCGGCCGTCGCCGACATCATCACCGGCTCGTTTGTGGTGGAAACGATTTTTCAGGTGCCCGGCCTGGGCCGGTTTTTTGTGACGGCGGCGTTTAATCGTGATTACACGATGGTGATTGGCACGGTCTTGTTCTACGCGGTGCTGATCATCCTGCTCAACCTTGTCGTGGACATCGTCCAGGTCTGGCTGAACCCGAGGTTGCGATTTGAATAACGTGCCCGAAACCCTTGCTCCGCAAATGCCGCAGGCAACGCCCTTCATGGACGCAGAGGCCGGAACATCCCTGTGGCAGGATGCCTGGCATCGGCTCCGGAAGAACAGGATGGCTGTCGTCAGCGCCGCGATTCTGGCTGCGCTCTCGCTGCTGTCGGTGCTCGCGCCATGGATTGCGCCGTATTCCTACGAGGAACAGAACCTCGCGCTCCGCGCGGTGCCGCCGCAACACGGCCACTGGCTCGGCACCGACGCCCTCGGGCGCGACCAGCTCACGCGGTTGTTGTACGGCGGTCGCGTCTCGCTCATGGTCGGTATCGTGGCCACGGGCGTGGCGCTGGCCATTGGCGTGACCTACGGCGCGATCTCGGGTTTTTACGGCGGTATGGTTGATGTCGTGATGATGCGCACCGTGGACATCATCTACGCGCTGCCGTTCACGATCTTTGTCATTCTCTTGATGGTCTTCTTCGGGCGGGACCTTCGGTTGATGTTCGTGGCCATCGGCGCGGTCGAATGGCTGACCATGGCCCGCATCGTTCGCGGTCAGGTGCAATCGCTGCAAAAACAGGAATTCATCGAGGCCGCGCGCGCGCTCGGGCTGCGACGGCGGCGGATCATCTTCGTGCACATGCTCCCGAACGTCCTCGGGCCGATCATCGTGTATGCCACGCTGACGGTGCCGGCGGTCATGCTGCTGGAGGCGTTCCTGAGTTTCCTCGGGCTGGGAGTCCAACCGCCGATGAGTTCGTGGGGGTTGATGATCAAGGACGGCGCCGATCGGATGGAGGAGTGCCCCTGGCTGCTCATCGCGCCGGGTGTGACCCTGGCGTTGACACTGTTTTGCCTGAACTTCCTTGGCGATGGCTTGCGTGACGCGCTGGATGTGCGCACGTCGAAGGATTGACCCATGCCCCTGCTTACCGTCACCAATCTCAGCGTCCACTTCCACACGCGCAACGGTGTGGTCCGCGCCGCCGAAGATGTTTCATTCGAAATCGAGAAGGGCGAGACGCTCAGTATCGTGGGCGAATCCGGCTCCGGTAAATCCGTCACGTGTTATTCGCTGATGGGCCTCGTGCCGCAACCGCCGGGACGAATCGAGAGCGGCTCCGCCATTTTTGACGGCAAGATCGATCTGCTGAAATGTTCGCCGCGCGAGTTGAACCGGATCCGCGGAAAACGCATCGCCATGATTTTTCAGGACCCGATGACCTCGCTCAATCCGTACTTGCGGATTGAAGACCAGTTGATCGAACCGCTGATGATCCACGAAACCATCGCGCGGCGCGACGCCGTCCGGCGCGGCATCCGCGCGCTGGAGGAGGTCGGCGTGCCGGACGCGGCCCGTCGCATTCGCGGTTACCCCCATGAATTTTCCGGCGGCATGCGCCAGCGCGTCATGATCGCGATGGCGCTCATCACCCAGCCCGAATTGCTCATCGCCGACGAACCAACCACCGCGCTCGATGTGACCATCCAGGCGCAGATTTTGGATTTGTTGAAAGACCTCAAGAAGAAGTTTGGTATGAGCATCCTGCTGATCACCCACAACCTCGGGATCGTCGGCGATCTCGCGGACAACGTCGCCGTCATGTACGCGGGCCGCATTGTCGAGTACTCCCCGGCCGCCGCGCTCCTGAAACGACCGCTGCATCCATACACCACCGCCTTGATGCGCTCGATTCCCGTGCTCGGCGCGCACGCCAAACGACTCCAGGCCATCGCCGGCTCGATTCCCAACCCCACGCGCCTGCCGCCGGGCTGCAAGTTCGCCGCGCGCTGCGACCGCGCCCAGAACGATTGCGCGCTCGACCCCGAACCGCCATTGGTCAATGTCGGCGACCCCGCGCGCCACGTCCGCTGCCCCTACTGGGACAAACCCGATTTGAAGAGAGTGATCCCGTGAGCCTTCTCGAAATCAAGGACCTCAAGACCCATTTCCCGACCCGCGCCGGCGTGCTGCAACGGACCGTCGGTTGGGTGCGCGCGGTCGATGGCGTGAGTTTCGTAATCAACGAAGGCGAAACGGTCGGCCTCGTCGGCGAGAGCGGCTGCGGCAAGACCACGCTGGGGCGGACGATTCTGCGTTTGGTCGAGCCAACCGCCGGCGAAATCCGGTTCGACGGCAGCGACATCACCCGCCTCGACACCGCAGGCCTGAGGCCGTTCCGCCGCCATGCGCAAATGATTTTTCAAGACCCGTACGGCTCGCTGAACCCGCGGATGACCGTCGGCAGCATCATAACCGAGCCGTTGCGCATCCACAAACTCTGCGCCAGCCGGAGCGAGGAACGCGATCGCGTCGCCGAATTGCTGCGCGCGGTCGGTCTCGCGCCGGAACACGGACGCCGTTACCCGCACGAATTCAGCGGCGGCCAACGCCAGCGCATCGGCATCGCGCGCGCGCTGGCCGTGCAACCACGGTTTATTATTTGCGACGAGCCGGTCAGCGCGCTCGACGTGAGTGTGCAGGCCCAGATCATCAACCTCCTGCAGGATCTTCAGGAGAAATTGAACCTCACGTACCTGTTTATCGCCCACGATCTGGCGGTGGTGGAGCACATCAGCAACCGCGTCCTGGTCATGTATTTCGGCAAGATCGTCGAGGAAGCCAGCGCCGCGGATATCTACCGCGACCCGATCCATCCCTACACGAAGGCGTTACTGTCGGCTGTCCCGACCATCGACCTGGCCCAAAAGCCGCCGCGGGTGATTTGGCCTCCCCCGGGCACCACACCCGAACAAGCTCGCGCGGCCTTGCAGGAGAAAAAGTTGTCGCGGCGCGAAGCCGGGCCAAACCACTGGGTGCTGGAAGAAGTTGGCTGAGTGGCGGCACCAGTTTAAACAGATTTGGAATGAGCGGTTCGAGTCCTGCGCGGGGAGGCGCCTGCCACACGGCGGAGGGAGGCGGTGTCGCGCGTCCCGCGTGTGTAGACGGTGGACAAGCCCTTGCGGTCCCTCGCTCGACAAAGCGCGTGTATTCGACTCAGGAAGCGCATAAAATGTCATCACGCAGATGATGCTTTTGCGACAACATTACACGGGGCAGGTCGGTGTGGCACAATGAAAAACGCGTGGATCCCACTGGCCGCAGTGTGCGCGCTGGTCATCGGGGTTTATGCGTACACCGCCCACCCGGGCTTTTTGGCATCGACGAGTCTGAACGTTGCTGACAATTACTACAATTTACTGGTGCAGGGTTTTCGCGCTGGCCAGCTCAGCGTCAAAAAGGAGGTGCCGGTCGGACTCACACAGATCACCGACCCCTACAATCCGGCGGCCAATAGCCCCTGGGCGAACGACCTGAGTTATTACAAGGGGAAGTTCTACCTCTATTTTGGGGTTACGCCCGCCGTGGTGTTGTTCTGGCCCTATCTGGCGCTGACGGGCCACTATCTGTCTCAAAAAGACGCCGGGGTGATTTTTTGCGTGGTCGGTTTCCTGGCCAGCGTGGGTCTGTTGTGCGCGCTCTGGCGGCGTTATTTTGCCGAAGTCAGCGCGGCGGTGGTGGCGGCCGGCGCGCTCGCACTTGGGTTGGCCACGTTCATGCCGTTGCTGCTGGCGCGGTGTGATGTGTACGAGGTATCCATCAGTTGTGGGTACGCGTTGACGATGCTGACCGTGGCGGCGATTTGGCGTGCCTTACACGAGCCGGAGCGAAAGTGTCGGTGGCTGGCCATAGCCAGTCTGGCCTACGGGCTGGCGGTGGGGGCGCGGCCTTCCTTGCTACCCGGCGCGGTCATCCTCTTGGTGCCGGTGGCCCAAGCTTGGCGTGAGCACCGGAAGATTTGGGCTCTGCTGGCGGCGGCGACCGGTCCGATCATGCTCATCGGGGTGGGGTTGATGCTCTACAACGAACTGCGATTCAACAGTCCGTTCGAATTCGGGATACATTACCAGTTGAACAAGAACGGGCAGATCACAGCTCAACTGTTCGGTCTGCGCTATCTCTGGTTTAATTTCCGTGTCTATTTTCTCGAGCCAGCCCACTGGAGCAGTCGGTTTCCCTTCGTACACGACATTACCGGGCCGCCCTTGCCTGTGGGCCATGGGGTGTTGGTCGAGCATCCGTTTGGCGCCTTGACCAACATCCCGCTGGTGTGGCTGGCGCTGGCTGTGCCGTTGGCGTGGCGCGGTCGTTCCGCGGACGCACGTCCCACCTTGTGCGGATTCTTGGCGGTGGTAGCCGTGCTTTTCGGGATCGGCACGCTGACCCTAGGCCTCTATTTTGGTGCGAGCATCCGCTATGAAGTGGATTTCCTTCCCACGCTAGTGCTGCTGGCAGTAATCGGTGTGTTGAGTTTGGAGCGCGCGCTGGTCCCGACCTCGGAGTCGGGGCTGGTTGACCGGGTGGTCTGCCGCCGTGCGGTGCGTTGGGGTTGGAGTCTCCTGCTCGGGTTCTCAGTGGTGTTCAGCCTGCTGGCGAGCGTCGCGGGTTGCGCCGAGGCGCACAACAATCTCGGAAACGTCTTGGTCGGGTTGGGCAAGGTGCCGGAAGCGATCACGCAGTACGAGCAGGCGTTGCGGATCAAGCCCGATTTCGCCGAGGGCCACGCCGATCTGGGGGCGGCTTTGGTGCGAACGGGCAAGATCGAGGAAGCCATCGCCCACTTCGAGCAGGCCCTGCGGATCAACCCCGGTATCGCCGACGCGCACGTTAATCTGGGGATCGCTTTGTCGCGAACGGGCAAGATCGAGGAAGCCATCGCCCAGTTCGAGCAGGCCCTGCGGATCAAGCCCGATTTCGCCGAGGCGCACAACAATCTGGCGGTTGCTTTGGCGCAAACCGGTAGGATCGAGGAGGCCATCGCCCACTACGAGCAAGCCCTGCGGATCAATCCCAACTTCGCCGGGGCGCACAATAATCTGGGAAATGCTCTGGCGCGAACGGGAAAGACCGAAGAAGCCATCCAGCACTTCGAGCAGGCCCTGCGGATCAAGCCGGATTACGCCGAGGCGCACTGCAATCTGGGAGTCGCCCTGGCGCAGGCGGGCAGGATACCGGAAGCGATCGAGCATCTGGAGCAGGCGTTGCGGATCAAGCCCGATTTCACCCGAGCGCAGATCGCGCTCGCGCGACTGCAAGCCGGCCAGTAAGCCGAGTCTTCGAGACGCGATCATGCCGTGCCCAGATCGCAAACGCGCCAAATGTATGCCGAGGGCGCAACGGTAAACCTCGGAAGCTCAAGCCGCCAGGTTCGCAAACCGTCCAAAGCGGGGACACAATTTCCCGCGCTTTGCCTGTCATTCCGAGCTTGTCGAGGAATCTCTCTTTGCGTCGATTGCCTGCCGAAATGGGGAACCTCTGCTGAGGGGTGGGGCCGTCGAGGCCCGCGTAAGCAATTCCGTTTTGTGCTTGTCTCAGGGTTCCGACAGGGGTCTTATCGGACAGCCCATGAGACAACGGAAAGTGATCGCGGCGCTTGTTGGAGTGTCCGTTTATGTGGGGAGTTTTCTAATTCTCACAACTGCGGGTTCTTACAGAATGGGCCCCAGCGATTTACGGGGCCCCTTGGGACCATATGAGTGGTGGCCATATGCGTTCTTGAATGAGAACATAAACAAAGAACTAAGACGCACTATTGCGTACCTCTATTTGCCTCTCTTTAAGATTGATCGTAGTATTTGGCACAAAGACACGTGGACTCCTCCCATGCCACCTCCGTTCGTGCAAGGGGACATTACTATTGTTTCCCCGTGCCGAATGTTAGGAGCGGAGAAGGCGGGCAACGGCCGGGTATTTCGTATCAGAGATGCAAGGGGCAACGGCTTCACATTTCGTCGTGTGTTTCCAAGCGGTGGCAGCGGGCGGTATCAAGAATACTTCATAATCGCGGCGAACGATCAATCAGAGATGGTCGCCATTGACGATCAAGACGCATTCCGAGCTAGAGTTCTGGAGTTTATTGAGTCAAATACTGCAACGAACGACGCGGAGCGCCATCGTTGAGGTTCGGCGTTAGGCAAAGCAAGCCTTTCCGAGTGTGGCAGTCCTTGAGAGTTCAAACCGCAGGGTTCGCAAAGCGTCCAAAGCGGGTAGCCAATTTCCTCCAAGCCCATCCTGTTGAGAGTGAATCACCGCGTCGCGCCCGTTTACGAGATGACTAGATCAATATCCTGGCCGCCAAGTGGCGGGCCGCAAACGCCAGCAGCTTCTCCGCCGACGCCATCGCCTTGTCCAATTCCATTCCCGGGTCCATCGTGGACAACGCCAACTCGATTCCTTCTCGACGCCAGGCGTCTTCAGGAATCTGCACGCTGCCTGCAATTACGGCCACTTTCACCCCGTATTTTCCGGCGCGCTTGGTAATACCCGAGACAACCTTTCCCTGAAGTGATTGTTCGTCGAAACGCCCCTCGCCCGTGATGACCCAGTCCGCTCCACGCAACGCGGCGTCCAAACCAATCGTCTCTGCGACGGCTTCAACTCCGGGAAGCAACTTCGCGTCCATGAACGCGAGTGCGCCGAATGCCAGTCCGCCCGCCGCGCCCGCGCCAGGCACATCGGCGATATCCTTCCCGAGTTGTGTCTTCACCAATTCCGCGAGATGACGCAACCCGGCGTCGAGTTGCTCAACCATCTCCGGCGTCGCCCCTTTTTGCGGGCCGAAGACGCGCGCCGCGCCGTGCTCACCGCACAGCGGATTATTCACGTCGCAGAGGACTTCCACCGACGAATTCAAGAAGTCCTCTTCGTTCAGTTCTGGGTCCGATTTCGGATCTTCGATCTTTACGATGCGTTCCAGTTCGCCGCCGCCCAGTTCGACCTGTTTGCCGTTCGCGCCGACGAACCGCCAGCCCCCCGCTCTCGCGGCACCAACGCCGCCGTCAATAGTCGCGCTGCCCCCAACTGCCAGCAAAATCCGCTGCGCGCCCTGCGATGCCGCGTAACAAAGCAGTTCACCGGCGCCGTGTGAATGGGTTCGCAATGGATTGCGTTGCTCGGGTTTCAGCAAGACCAGTCCACTGGCCTGCGCCATCTCGACGACTGCGAGGCGTTCTTGTGGCAGCCACAGGTATCTCGCGCTCACGAGTGTTCTCGGGAGCGGCCCGGTCACCTTGTGCTGAACCCACTCGCCCCCGAGCGCGGCGCGAAGAACGTCGGCGGTGCCGTCACCGCCATCGGCCATGGGTTTCACGACGATGGTCACGCCGGGTTGGGTGGAATGGATTGCGTTGCGGACGATCTCACACGCTCGGGACGCGGTGAGGCTGCCTTTGAATTTGTCGAGGGCGACGACGACCTTCACACCCGGAAGTATAGACCGCGCCCCGCCACGAAGCACGCGTAGAAGTCGATCAGTGCACGTGGCCGTGAATCTTGCACTTGCAGAGCCGACGATCTCTCCACAAACCGTAGGCTATGACCAGGGCGCCAGCAACGAGCAGGGACGGCGTAATATACGGACCCAGATACATCCATCCGAAACGGCCGATAACGTTTAGCAGCAAACCGGCCATCACCAGGCGAAGTGGCGTCAGGTTGTGATGATGTCGCAGACCAAGCAGGCAACCGCCCAATCCGAAGACTGCGGCTACGCCGATGGTGACCACGTCCATCGCGCGGCCCCACCGAATCCATTTCATCAGCAGCAGCACAGGAAAGAAAATCTGTACGACAGGCACTACCGCACAATGCACAGCACAGATCGTGGACAACCACATCCCCAGCCGATCCAATTTTGCATGGGTGTGAACTGGCGCGTCGCAAACCCCGAAGGGTTGCAACGGTGCCTGAGAGGCTTCCGCGATCGGAACGAATACGTCCTTCGTCTCAATGTTCATTGCCCGTCGATCTTGTCCACGGTGAGCACGTAGAGACTTACCGTGTACCCATCCTGTTTGGTCTCGCCGACGCTGAATTTTCCGCGCACGCGGATGACGTCGTTGAAGAACTTCGTCGTTTGTCCCGGCGGCATCCGCACCACGACGACGTGGTTGACCGCCGGCGGCTGGCCGTAGCAGCAACCCCAGAGTGACGGCACGAGAATGAACTCCGTGATGTTTTTCACCTCGCTCAACGGCATCATGAACCCGACCATCTCGATGTTCTGTCCATTCAGCTTCTGGATGAAATCGGGAATCGGCGTCTTGCCCTCGATATACGTCCAGCTTTTCAGCGTGTCGAACTGCAGCCGCGCGTACTTCGAATCCGACGGGTCGGCGGCGACGGGCGCGGACGCCGGGGCGCTGGCCATGGCGTTTTGCGCCATGTTCAACTTCGCCATCTTCCGCTGTATCAGTTGTTGCTGGATGAAACTGGCCAGGCCCGGCAGCAACACGAGACCAATGACGATCGCGCCCGTGCTGAACGTTTTCACCTGTTGCTTTGTTATCGCGATGCCCATACGCCGATGTTCCTAACTGGTGGGAGCCAGGTTTTTGGCCACGTCCGTGCGGTACGCGCCAAACGCCGGCCCGAGCCCTGCCACCGCGCCCAATATAACAGCCACTCCCAGAATATACCATTCCAGAGGCTGAATGTGAAACGCCGGGATAACGAACCCGGACGCCTTGTACAAGGCCCCGTTGGCCAGGCCGACGACCACATGCCCGCCCACCAGACCCGCCGCCGCGCCGACGAGGCAGATAATCACGGCTTCCAACAGGACAATCGAGAAGATCGTCGCCCGTCTCGCTCCCAGCGCCCGCAAAATGGCGATTTCCCGTCTCCGTTCGCTCATCGAGTTGTAGATCGACACCGCGATGGCCACGCCCGCCACGATCAGGATGAGGATCGCCTGGGCCAGGAGCAGGCGGTCGATATTGCCAACGATATCGAACAACTTGCGGATCTCCGCCGCTGGGAACGCCGCCATCGCGTCCTCCCGATCGTTGATCTCGCGATACAGGCCAAAGGCGGACATCGGACTGCGCAGCTTCAACACGATCGAAGAGACCTGTCCGGGGTCCGGATCATTGTCCTTTTCCTCCGGTTTCTCCGCCGCAGTTGGCGCGCGGAGTTCGTGTCCCTCGATATGATAGAAACTGTCGAGATTGATGTAGATCGCGCGGTCAACCGCCGTGCGCGTTGGCTGCAGAATACCAACCACCGTCCACGGATTTTCGGTGTGCTCCTTGGCCTCGGCTGACGGCTGGACGCCGTGCGCCGCGATAAATTTCTGGCCGACAGCCAAACCTGTCTCCTCGGCAACCGTCGAACCGATCACGGCTTCGAATGGGTGTTCCACAGGCGCGGGTTCCGGCGCCGGTTTGACCTCTTCGCCGCGTTCTTTGGCTTCGCGCTCGCGCGCCCGTTCCGCGGCTTCCTGAAACGCGCTCTTCAACGCGTCTTCGCGAAAATTGAAGATGCGCCCCGCCGCGAGTTCGGGTTTGCGGCCCGGTTCAAATTCGAAATCCTTGAAGAACGCGTCGGTCGTGCCGACGATGCGGAAGCCGTGATAATTGTCCCCGACCGAAAACGGCACGGCGAGCTTCACGCGTTTGTCGTCGCGCAATTTCTCGAACAACTTCCACGAAATGTTTCCGGGTGAAATGTCGAGGTTGTACACCACATTCAGCACCAACTGCAGCGGGCTGCCCTTGGCGCCGACGACCATTTCGTACCCGAGCGTGCCCTGTTCGAACCGTTGTTGCACGCCCTGTTTGATTAGGAGTATCGCCACCGCCAGCGCCACTCCCAGCATCACCGAGGCGCCGGTCAACCACGTGGCCAGCGCGCGCTGCCGCATGTTCTTGATGACAATTTTCAGCAGGTTCATTGCAGGTCCTCCAGGCGCACCACCTTCTCAAACTTCTCCATCACATGCGGGTCGTGCGTGACCAGCAAAAGCGTGTGGTTGCCTTCCGTGCAAACGCGGCGGAGCAACTCCAACACGGCCGTCCCGTTTTTCGAGTCGAGACTGCCGGTGGGTTCGTCGGCCAATACCAGCGGCGGCGCATTGACCAACGCGCGGGCGATGGCGACGCGTTGCTGTTCGCCGACCGACAACGCCCGTGGTTTGTGGTGAAGACGATGCTCCAAACCGACGTGCTTGAGCAACTGGACCGCCCGGTCCGCGCCGCCGTTGCCGCCGCCAAACATCTGCCCGAGCAACACATTCTCCAAGGCGGTGAACCCTTGCAGCAGGTTGAAGGATTGGAACACGTACCCGATGTTGGCCGCACGGAACCGGTCCCGCGCCGCCTCGCTGAGTTGCGTGGGGTTGGTGCCGTTGACGATGATCTCTCCCTCGTCCGGCAACAAAATCCCCGCGATCAGGTTCAACAGCGTGCTTTTGCCCGAACCGCTCTGGCCGACCAGCGCGGTCTGTTCGCCCGTGCCCAGCGCAAACTGTTTGACACGGATCACCTCAATCAAATTGCCATCGGCTTCGCGAAAGCTCTTGTGCACGCCGCGAAGTTCCAGAATGGCGTTCGTATCTTTTCCCTTACCCGGCGGCTGAGGCCCCTTGATTGCCTGTGATTCTACAGAGACATTTGTATTCATCTAAATAATTCCCGAAGTACGGTTTTCCCCGGCCGGTATGACGGCGCGGATTTTACACTCAATTGAACGAAACCGATGACGCTATGCCAGGGCGGCAGGAGGGGCGCGACTCGGGGAGAATGAAAACGTGGGACTAGAATGCGAAATCGCCTGGAACACTTGCAGCGGATGTTCCAACACAGAACCGAAGACGAACGGCGCCACGTTCGGTACGTCGGTGACGGCATAGAGTTGCCACGCGCACGCCGTGCAATTGTTTTGACGGTGAGTGGGGTCCCAAATCCGTTGGTGCTGGTGGATGATGCCGAAGCCCATCACGACCATCAGATAGAACTGGCAGACCACTATGGTGATGACCCGCTTTTTCATCAGGCAAATTGAATGTGACCGCAAACCCGCGCAAAGTCAAGGTGTCGCACCCGTGGGCGGTGTCCTAACTTGAATTTTTACGCAGAGTACTAGACGTAATCAAAGAGGCGAAGATCACGGCAATTAACGTTAGTCTTACATCAATGTGCTCTCCGTGCAAAAACCTCCAGACTCCCCACCCAAACACAAGAACAATGATTGTCCATGCTAGGACTCGCCTTTCGATACGCTGGTGGCTGGTCATTGTATCTCCTCTGTTGTGCTTATTCACTTCTGTGCCTTGCCTCACAATAGCAGCCCGCACAGCGGGACTATGCTTGAGCAACTCGCCCACCACCAGCCAAAAATTCAAGCCACCCACTCCCCATCCGCGCGCATTGTCACGGGAACAGGCCGCGGGCTTGTTTGGCCTGGGCGATGCGGCTGATGCCGAGCGCCAGCGCGGGGGACTGCAGGAATTCATCAAGCAAGGTTGACTCCTCTGTTCGGCTTCGGGACGACCACCCGCAACGCGCGCGGCACCACCGAGAAGGTCACCGGCGCGTCGCCCGCGTCCTCGCCGTCGAGCTCGAACGGGGTCGGTCCCGTCACGCGGCATGCGAGGTTTTCCACCTGGAAGTATTTCACGTCGCAAAAATCGATGTGCGCGCCGCGCAGGATGCCCTGTCCGTACCGTAACACGTCCCAATAGCCCACTGTCTTGAACACGCAAATGTCGAGCAACCCGTCGTCAAGGCGCGCCTTGGGGAAAAGCGCAAACGGCCCGCCGTAAAAGCGCCCGTTCCCGACGAGCACGGCCACGCCGCTGCCGAGCGGGCCGCTTCCGTTTACCGAAACCTCGATGGGCGGGTGCGGCTTCGACAGCGCCTTAAGCCCCGCCCAGACGTAGCTGAGCGGACCGATTCGTTTCTTCAGTTTCCAACTGGCGGTGCGGACCGCGTGGGCATCGAACCCGACCCCTGCGAGCTGGACGAAATAGCGGGTCGATCCGTTGGCGTGGGTACGCGCCAAATCGATCGTGCGCGTGTGCCCGCCGTGGATGACGGCCCACGCGGCGTCAAGTTTGCGGGGGATGCGCAGCTCGTGCGCGAAGACATTGACCGTGCCGAGCGGCAGCACGCCGAGCGCCGCGCCGGACGTGCCGATGCCGTTGACGACCTCGTTGATGGTGCCATCGCCGCCCGCGGCCACGATGACCTTGTACCCTTCGGAGACGGCGCGAGCGGCCAGCGATTGCGCTTCGCCGGCGCGCTGTGTCGGCGCCAATGTTGCGGAAGAGCCGGCCTGCGCTTCGAGAAAGCGACGGGCCCGCCGTGATTTTTCCCCGCACGCCGCGGGGTTGAAAATAATGAATATCTTGTCCATTGTCGAACGGCGCGTCTATTCTAGGCGAGAACCTGGAACAATCCAAATGCGAACTCGTGGAGACGAAGAGTGAAGGCGATCAAAGTAATTGTGATCATCGCCGCCGTAGTGATGGCGCTGGCCATCATCGTGGTCGGCGCGGGAATCTATTTTACCAATCGCTACCTGCAAACGCCGGCGTTCAAGGAGCAGGCATTGCGGGCCGCGCACGATGAACTGGGCACGGACGTGCGGATCGATGATTTGAAGGTATCGCTCTTCAGCGGCGTGGAACTGCGCGGCGTGACCATCGGGAATCCGCCCGGCTTTCCCGGCAATCTGGTCACGGCGAACGCATTTGTGTTGCGATACCGGCTGCTCCCGCTGTTGGACCGACGAGTCGAGATCGAAGAACTGTCGCTCGACAAACCGGTCATCACCCTCTCCCAAAGCACTAATGGAGTGTGGAACTACGAGAAGGTTGGCCCGACGGAGACCCCAACCAAGCCCGCGGCAACAACGCCATCACCGGCTGCGTCGGCGAAATCCGAGAAGGCCGTCCCGCTTGATGTTGTCCTCTCCAAACTCGCTATCACGCAGGGCGCAGTGTCCATGGTGAGCGACGACGGCAAATCGCTGGTGAAACTGGGCGGGATCAGTTTCGCCAGTTCCGTAAGTCTCACGGACAACCAACTGGCCGGAACCGGCCAGGCGGGGATCGACAAGATCGATTTGTCCGAGAAGCTGTTCGTCGAGAAGGTCGCCACGGTGGTGCAACTGGGATCGAACCACGTGGCGCTCGAGTTATTGCGCGGCGAGTTGGGCGGCGGCCAGATTTCGGGCGAGGTGTCCGTCAACTTCGACACCGGGCTGGCGTACGCCGTGAGCGTGCAGTTAACGAATAGCGATGTGGCCAGGTTGCTGCAGGACGCGGGCGCCAAACATGCGATCAGCGGAAAGCTCAACGTCGTAACGTCGCTGGCGGGCACGGGCGGTGTGCCGACGATCATCGGCAACGGCCACGTCGAAATCGACAACGGCCAGTTGATGGAGATTCCGATCCTGAACCTTGTGGCCAGCCTGCTGCAAATCGATGCGTTGCGCGATGTGCGTTTCGACCAGTGTTTGTTGGAATACTCGATCAGCAATAACGTGATGCAAACGCCGGTGATCCGCCTTGTGTCGCCACAACTGCAGATTGTCGGGAAGGGGGTTGTGTCGCTCGACAAATACACTCTGCACCATGACATGACGATCATCTTCGCCAAGGGATCGCTTGACCGTACGTCAAGCGCCGTCCGCGATCTGTTTACCGAACAGCCCGATGGCTCGCTGACACTGGATTTCAAGGTCACAGGGCCCTACAACTCGCCGAAGACTGATCTGACGAAACGAATTGCCCAAGGCCTCGGCCAACAATTGCTGCAGAAGGGGTTGCAACAGCTTCTCAGGTAGCCATGCGCATCATCGCCGGTCTTGCCAAGGGAATGACGCTGACTGCGCCGCGCGCGGGTGTACGGCCCACGGCGGATCGCATCCGCGAGGCAGTATTTTCCAGTTTGGGAGCCCGCGTGGTCGGCGCGCGCGTGCTGGATTTGTACGCCGGGACCGGTGCGCTCGGTTTGGAGGCGGCGAGTCGCGGGGCCGCGTCGGTGAAGTTTGTCGAACAGGCGCGCGACGCGCTGGAGTCCCTGCAAAAAAACATCCAAGCATTTCAAAAGAACCGGGAAGTGGATTGCTCGTTCGTGGTGGCACGCGCGGCGGTTGCCGAGCAGCTTTCGAAACTCGGGGCGGATGGAGAAACCTTCCAACTCGTGTTCGCTGATCCACCGTACGGCGAAGCGGCGCAGGAGTTGTTGCGCGATGCGAGCTTGCCGCGGTTGCTGGCGAGTGACGGACTTCTGGTGCTGGAGTCGGCGAAACGCGATGCGCTGGTTGTCGGCGAGTTGTGGGAGCTTGTGCGCGGGTCGGTTTACGGTGACACGCGCGTGAACTTCCTGCGGGTCAGCGCCACGTCAACCAACTGCCACGGCTGAGAACTTTTCGGCCAACTCTTCGCTGAGCATACTGGCGACGAGTGGCAGCCGTTTCTCCACCTTCTTGACAGCGTCGTGCGCTTCCTTGGCTTTGCCCATCTCGGCGTAGGCGAGACAGAGCCAGACCCACGGCGTGGCGTCGCCGGAGTTGATCGAGATCGCTTTCTGGTAGGCCCGCACCGCGAGCTCGTACTGTGCCTGGAGGTGGTGGACGTTGCCGAGGTTGTTCCAGGCGACGACGTAATTCGGCTTCAGGGCAATGGCCTTCTCATACGCGCTGATGGCGTCGTCGTATTTGCACCGGGCCGCATAGGCATCGGCAAGATTGCACCACGTCTGGGCGTCGCCGGGCCGGGCGGTGAGGAGTTCGAAACACGTGGAAATCAACTCGGTGTATTTGCCCTGTCTCTTGTAGGCCACGGACAGGCGCGCCAGCGCGCCGGAATTACCCGGGTGTTGTTTGATGATTTCCTGGCAAAAATCGATCACGTCGAAATCGTCCTCCTGCCGTTCATACGCCGCGTCGAGACGCGACCATGCGCCCTCGTCGTCGGCGTGAAGGCGGACAACCTCCTTCGAGAGCGTCAGCAAATCGATGGACGACAGTCCCTCTTTGGTGGCGAGTTGAAGGAAGGTCCACGCGTGCCGGTTGCCGGGGTGGACCCGGATGATGTCCTCGCAGAATTGCAGAAACTCCGCCGATTTGTTCTCCTGCGTGCAAATCGTATAGAGTTTTGACCACGCTTTCGGGTGTTCTGGTTTGCGTAAAACAGCTTGTTGATGACGTTGTATCAACCACTTAGCGAGATAATGCTGCATAAATCATGAACCTTGCGCGGTTCTTATAAGCAGCCGGTGGGCCACCCTGTTTCCCACCGCTTGAAGTCAGTGATATCCCCGAGAGGCCGCCCGCCCTTCGTCGGATCACTCAACAATGCGCATCTGGACGGCATTGATGAGTTTGTCGCGCGCGAGGATGTCGGAGATGATGACCACCTGGTCACCTTTGGCGAGAAGCTTCCGTTCGAGCAAGGATTGTTCGGCCCGAAGAATGGTGACCTCGGGGTCGGCGCTGAATTCGATGACCTGGGGCGTGACGCCCCAATAGAGGTTGAGCTGGTTGCGGAGGCGCTCGGAGTCCATGAACGCGAAGATGGCGGAAGATTCTGGCCGTTGCCAGGACGTGTACTGCGCCATGTGGCCGTAGCGGGTGAAAACCAGAATCCCCTTGGCCTTCAATTCGTTGGCCATAACCACGGCGGAGCGGACGATCTTCTGGCGTTCCTCCGTAAGATCGACTTTTTCCGCGTAACGAGCGCCGCCGCTCCGTTCGATGCGCTGCGCGATCCGATCGAGCACCTCCAAACACTCGAGGGGATATTTCCCGACGGTTGTCTCGCCCGAAAGCATGACCGAATCCGCCTGCTCGAACACGGCGTTCGCGACATCCGTCACCTCCGCTCGCGTGGGCATCGGGTTTTCGATCATGGACTCGAGCATGTGGGTGGCGACGATCACGGGTTTGCCCTGGCGGATGCAAGCCTTGACGGTCCGCCGCTGGATAATGGGCAGTTCCTCGTACGGACACTCGATCCCAAGGTCCCCGCGGGCTACCATGATCCCATCCGCTGCCTCGATAAGTTCGTGGAGGTTCGTAACCGCCTGCTGGTCTTCGATCTTGGCGATGATTTTTGCGTCGCAATCCCGCGCTGCGAGCATCGCTCGAAGCTCCTCGACGTCTTTGCGTTCCCGCACGAAAGACAGCGCGAACAGGTCAACCCCTAACGAGATCCCCAGCTCGATGTCGTGGCGGTCCTTGTCCGTGATCGACGGCATGCTGATCTTCACGCCGGGAAGATTGATGTGGCGACGGGAGCCCAATTCTCCCTCCGTCAGCACCTCGCACCGCATCCGCCGGTGCAACTTCTCCAGCACACGGAGACGAATGACGCCGTTGTCCACCAGCACCGTATCGCCTTCATGAATGTCCTTGACCAGGTTGGGGTAATTCACGTCAACGGACTTCTCCTCCTCGCTCTGGGCGCCCTTGACCGTGAACTCGAAGATATCCCCCGGCTTCAGTTCAAGCGGGATGGGAAGATCCCCCGTCCGAATCGCGGGGCCTTGCGTATCCATCATGATGGCGCAGGGCATGCCCACCTTCTCCGACGCGGCCCGGATGCGATGATAGACCTCCCGCGTCCAGTCATGCGTCGCGTGGCTCATGTTCAGCCGGGCGACGTTCATTCCGGCCCGGATCATCTTGGCGAGCATTTCCGGCGATTCGGTGCTCGGGCCAATCGTGCACGTGATCTTCGTGTGTCTCATCTGCCCAAACTCTAACAGTCAACCGACCAAATCCAAAGCGTTTCCTCATTTCGGGTCCAGCCCCGAACACCTTCGCCGTTGGTGGCGCAAGCGTCCCTGCTTGCGGTCGCCCTGCCCCCGCAATTGGCTTCGTTTTTGGCTTTCCCATTCGCAGATTTCCACACCGGCTTGCGTAACATTGGGTTCGTTTGGTAATCCCTCCCCCTGGCCGCCGTGCTCCCCCTTTGGAGTGCGGCGACTCGTCGCCGCTTTGCCGTTGGCCTCGGCTTGCTGTCGTTTCCGCTCCGTCCATCAACCACCTGTCCGCCTCTGGCGGACTTGCTTGCCCTGAGCTTGTCGAAGGGTCCGCCTCCGGCGGATTCCCATCAACCATTTCTCTCCCGCCCCCTCATCCCTCCTCGCCCCTTGGGGGAGAGGATTAAGGTGAGGGGTACCCCCCATCAACCATCAGCCACTTGTCCGCCTCTGGCGGATTCCCATTAACCATCTCCTCCTCCCCTCCTTTCCCTCGGTCACTTGTGGCCTCAACTTGGGTTTGTTTTTGGCTTCGTTTTGGTAACTTTTCCACGCCGGCTTGACCGGATTTGGGTTTGTTTTGCAATTTTCATTTCCCTACGCCCTCTCCATCACCCCCAACCGGTTGTGGCACCCCCCTCGTTTGTCAAACAACATTCCAACGTCAGCCCCGCAGTATATCCTAAGGAAATATAAAGTCAATCGTAATACGATGAGACCGACGAGGCGCAGGGCATCCCCCGTCGTTGGTAGCGCGATCGTCCCCGCTTGCGGTTGTTGCTCCCCCACACGGCGCCTTCCACCACGAATTCTCCTTGTGCGCCGGTCTCCCGACCGCGCACACTACCTGACCGAACGGTCTCCTGTCGCGCCGCCGCACCGCGCCAGCCGAACGACCCGACCCCACTAACCGCCCGACAGCCTCACGCTGGTGGAAAGGCTTAACATCTCGACACGAATTGTGCTAAGAATGCTGTGTGACATACGAGGCGGGCATTAACGTAATTCAGAAGACGGACACACCGATTCATGATTGGTATCGCTTTGTACTGTCTTACCCACCCCATTTGGTTCGCCAGTACATCGATCGGTTCGGTTTTCGTGGGCGTGATTTGCTGTGCGACCCATTTTGCGGAACGGGTACGACCTTGGTCGAGGCGAAAAAGGCTGGTATTCCGAGTGTGGGCTGCGACGCCCACCCATTTGCAGTCTTGGTCTCCAACGTCAAAACGAATTGGACGCTGGACCCCGATTTACTGTCATCTCTACTCAGACGAATTTTGGCTGGAGCCGAGGAGAAGATGATCCGGCACAGTTTGCCCCCCCTCTCTTTCTATACACTGTTTGTTAAGGAAGAGGGGACACACCAAAGAAACGGCTACCGATTGACTGAGGATGAAGAAAAGTTGCTGCCAACAGGCTTTCTTAGCGAGCGACCGCTGCGACGATTGTTGATCCTGAGGGACGAGATCGTACAGCAAACACAGAAGCAACATCAGCGGATTCGTGACTTCTTCCTTCTCGCAATGGCGCATGTGGCGGCTAATGGCGCGGGTAATTTCGCTTTTGGCCCTGAGATTTACCGCACGAAGGCCAAGCCGGACTACGATGTTTTGCAACATTTCTCGCTACACGTCAGTCTCATGATTCTGGAAATGGGGCGGGCGCAAAGGAGTGGCCAAGACAAAGTATCCTCGACCGTATTCTTCGATGATGCACGACGGCTAGCCAATATTCCGGCCGGTCTTGCGGGCGTAATCACATCCCCGCCCTACCCGAACGAGAAGGATTACACTCGCACCACACGTGTCGAATCCCTTCTTCTCGGACTGCTAAAGAACCGGGAACAGCTTCGCTCCGTCAAAGAGTCGTTACTACGATCCAACACACGCAACGTATTCGTCGCGGACAACGATGGCGATGAGGTGGCGGACTTCAGGTCAATCCAGGCCGTTTGCGAGAAGATCGAACAAAGGCGAATCGACCTAGGAAAGACAAGCGGCTTCGAGAAGCTTTACCACAAGGTCGTCGCACATTACTTCGGCGGCATGCGCCGGCATTTCCGCGCGCTTCACCCGAAACTTAAGTCCAAGGCTTCCTTGGCATACGTGCTCGGCGACCAACTGTCCTTCCTAATGGTGCCGATCGCCACCGCCGAACTGCTTGGCGAAGTTGCGGAAGCCGAGGGATTCAAAGTTGTAGGGCGGAAACTGTGGCGTGAAAGGCTTGGCACGAAGGTGCGGAATGCCGAAACCAAAATGCGCAGCATCAAGGTGCGCGAGGAAGTTCTCATCCTGGAGAAAAGATGAAACGTTCTGCCGACAAAGGAACGAAGTACGATCAACTGCTGGTTTCAGTGTTCAAAAAGAAATGGAAGCCATCGCTCGCCGAGGTCCCTTTCTCGAAAGATGAGTTCATCGATGCCGCGAACGCGCTGGGTCTGAGAATAAAAAACTTGGCTGATGTGATTTACACGTATCGCTCGCGGCGTCCGATGCCAAAAGAGATTCGACGCACCGGCAACTGGGTCATTGCTTCGCGCGGTTCCGGCCTCTACGCCTTTGCCAAGGTGGCCGGCGAAACAACCGTCACTATTCCTGAGTCACTCAAAGTTTATCCCATTCCATACGCCGTTCCGGAAATCGTTGCCCAGAACCTTGCGCGGGACGAACAGGGATTGCTCACCATCGTGCGGTACAACCGGATCCTAGATGTCTTTACTGGGCTCGCCTGTTTTCACCTCCAATCACACATTCGCACGCAACTCCCGGGGCATGGGCAGGTGGAGATTGACGACCTTTACGTCGGCATCGACAAGGACGGTCAGGGGTTTGTTCTGCCGGTTGAAGCGAAGGAAGAAAATGAGCGGCTCGGACTCGACAAAGCTGTCGCTCTCACGCTTTTCGCGCGGGCGCGATTCCCACGCCTTATTTGCCGGCCAATCGCGGTACTGCGCAGGGGACTCCACGCATTTGATTGCGTCGAGTTCGAACCTGCAGAGGAACTTTCAAAGGTTGTCGTGCTCGAGATGCGTCGGTACCAACTGGTCGTCGAAGAATAGCGTTACGCCAACCGCCTTCGGGGCGGCGCATCTATGGCTCGCCCCTCGTTTTTTTCCCGCGGCATCGCGGTCCTTTCCCTCGTCGGCAATCCATTCCGTGCCGAAACTGATGCCAAGAAAAGAAAAGATTGCAAAATGCCGCCCTTAAAATTATCGTCTGGCCCAAGGGCAGGGAGGTTGAATTGTGAAGATTGCCGTCTATCCTGGCAGTTTCGATCCCATCACCAATGGTCATCTCGACATCGTTCGTCGTGCCGGCCAAATGTTTGACCGCGTGATTGTTGCGGTGGCGATCGACACGGAAAAAAAGCCTCTGCTGAGCGTGGACGAACGCCGCCGGTTGGTCGCGGATGCCGTCAAGGGACTGCGGAACGTCTCGGTGGATACGTTTGAGGGACTGCTGATCAAATATGCCCGGCGCAAACGGGCGACGGCGGTGGTTCGCGGGCTGCGGGCGGTCTCGGATTTCGAGTTCGAGTTCCAACTGGCGTTGATGAACCGGAAGCTGGATCCCGGCATCGAAACCATTTTCCTGATGACGAAGGACGAATACACGTTTATCAGCTCCCGTCTGGTCAAGGAGATCTGTGAGCTGGGCGGAAATGTGAGCGGTTTTGTGCCGCGCGGTGTCGAACGGGCGATGAAACGCAAGTTTGGCCGCCGGTAATCGGATCAAGGTTCCGGTCGCCGGGACGAAAGGGGTATTCATGAAAATCAACGTAAAGCGCATTCCGCCGGACGGGGAAACATTGTCCGGTAGCGACCCGTCCTCGATCATGGACCTGGAAGAACCCGACACCCGGTTCGAACACGATGTAAAGTATGAATTACTGGCGCAACTCCAAGGGAATGCGCTGCTTGTCACGGGCCGGTTGAGCACCCCGGCGACCCTGCGATGCAGCCGCTGCCTGCGGGTATTCGATTTGCCCGTGCGCGTGGACCAGTTTGTGTTCCACCAGGAACTCCGCGGCGAGGATTTCGTGGACTTGACGGCCAATATGCGTGAAGATATTATCCTGGAGCTTCCACAACGGGCGCTGTGTGCCGAGGGTTGCAAGGGATTGTGCCCCCATTGTGGCAAGGATCTGAATAAAGGGTCGTGCCGATGCAAGCCGTCGGAGGGGAATTTGCGGTGGCAGGCGTTGGATAACTTGAAACTGAAATTGAAGTAACGGAGACCATTTTTCATGGGCGTCCCGAAACGTAGAATGTCCAAGATGCGCCTGCGCACCCGCAAGGCGGCGAATCGTCCGAAGTCGCCACCGCAGTTGTCGGTGTGCTCCCAGTGCGGCGCGCGAGTGGTGCCCCACCGCGTGTGCCCGTCCTGCGGCTATTACAAGGGCCGCCAGGTCGTATCGGTAACCACCGGTTAGTTTTTTCCCGCATGAAACTCGCCATCGATGCGATGGGTGGAGATTTCGCCCCCCAGAACATCGTTGCCGGGGCGGTGGAAGCACTCCGCGACAACAGCCACATTGACCGCCTCTACCTGGTGGGCGATCAGGCCCGCGTCGAAGCCGAACTGCGCAAGCTCGGTGTTTCCGACAATCGCATCGAGATCGTTCACGCCAGCGAGGTGATCGAAATGGATGACCCGCCGGTGCAGGCTGTCCGGCGCAAGAAGGACAGTTCGATGACTCGCGCCATCGACCTCGTCAAGCGCGGAGACGCGGACGCCATCGTGTCCGCCGGCAACACCGGGGCGCTCCTCACGGCGTCGCAGGTCAAACTGCGCACGCTCGATGGCGTCGATCGCGCCGGGCTGGCCGTGCTGCTTCCCGCGCCCCAAAACGTGTTCGTGCTGGTGGACGCGGGCGCCAATCTCGAACCCGCCCCCTCGAGCCTCGTCCAGTACGCCATCATGGGCAGCATGTTTTCCAAGCAAATCCTCGGCTACGAGCGGCCGCGGGTGGCGGTGCTCTCGATCGGCAGCGAAGACATCAAGGGAAACGAGCTGACCTTGGAAGCGCACCGCCTGCTGAAACAGACCAACCTCAATTTCGTCGGCAACATTGACGGCCACGACCTGTTTTCCAATCATGCCGACGTGATTGTGACCGACGCGTTCGTCGGCAACGCGGTGTTGAAAGCCTGCGAGAGCACGGCCCGGTTGGTCGCCCGCTGGCTGAAGGACGAGATCACCAAAAATCCGTTGCGGATGTTGGGTGGCCTGCTCGCCTCGGGGGCGTTCCGAGCGTTGAAACGCAAGGCGGACCCGGATGAGTACGGCGGAGCCGTGTTGTTGGGCATCAATGGTATTTGCATCAAGGCGCACGGGGCGAGTTCGCCGAAGGCGGTCAAAAACGCCATCCGCGTGGCGACCGAGTTTGTCGAGTCCAGGTTCAACGAGCATATGGTCGAGGAAATCAGGAAGTTCCATGACAAAGTCCAGCAAAACTCATTTGCGCAATCCCAGATCGAAGCAACATCTTAGGCCGGTGCACATCGTCGGCACGGGTTCCTACGTGCCGGATCACGTGCTCACGAACGCCGACCTGGAAAAGCTGGTCGATACCACCGACGAGTGGATCACCTCGCGCTCGGGCATCAAGGAGCGGCGCATCGCGCCCGATTGGATGTGCACGTCCGACATGGCCGTCGAAGCCGCCCGCCGCGCGATGGAACAGGCCAATGTGCGCGAAGACGAGATCGATTTGATCATTTGCGCGACGATCACGCCCGACATGCCCTTTCCCGCGACGGCGTGTCTCATTCAGGAAAAGCTCGGCGCGAAGCGCGCCGCCGCCTTCGACATGGAGGCGGCCTGCTCCGGGTTCCTGTACGGGCTCGAAATCGGCCAGCAGTTCGTCACCTCGGGGACGTACAACACGGCGCTGGTCATTGGCGCGGAGAAATTATCGACGATCATCGACTGGCAGGATCGCAGCACGTGCGTCCTGTTCGGCGACGGCGCGGGCGCGGCGATTCTGCGCAGCCGCGGCGAGGAACATGGACACGGGATACTGACGACGTGCATGGGCGCGGACGGCGCCCAGGCGGATATTCTGATGATGCCGGCGGGTGGGGCGCGCTATCCGGCCTCGAAGGAGTCGGTGGGCGCGGGAATGCATCATTTGAAAATGTCGGGCAAAGAGGTGTTCAAGAACGCGGTCATCGCCATGCAGACCGCCGCGGAAGAAGCGTTGCGCCGCTGCAACCTGACCATTGCCGACATCAAGTGCGTGATTCCGCATCAGGCCAATATCCGCATTTTGGAGGCGATCGCCGCGCGTCTCGACGCGCCCATGGACAAGGTGTACGTAAACCTGCACCGGTACGGCAATATATCCGCCGCGTCCGTCGCCATTGCGCTGGACGAAGCGGCCCGGGAAGGCCGGTTCCAGCACGGCGACTTGATTTTGTTGATCGTCTTCGGCAGCGGCCTGACCTGGGCGTCGTGCGTCATCCAGTGGTGACCCGGGTTCCCCCGTCGATGCACCGCGCAAGGCCGTGCTGGTGTCGATGGTGGCTGAAACGAAAGGAAGGCAGGAATAATGCTGACTTTTATATTGGAAAAATTGTGGCTGGTAGCAATACCTATCTGGATAGTGATAGGCTATATTTTGTACAGCCTTTTTACCGATCACCCTGATTCAAACTAGGGCAACGCCCAAACGGCTGTGCGGGCCGCTATTGCGAGCAAGGCGCAGAAGTGAACGAATCAGATAAACTCCGTTGGCGCTGGATTCGGTGGGGCGTGATTTATACTCTCCCGTGTCTGATATTTTTGCTCATGGGTCTCGGGAGTAGGCAGAGAGGGTTCGTTTATGGTCCCCGCGGAGGGTCGATGGATACCAGCCAATGCTACGCGGGCGCAGTTGTATCGCTCGTGGGGGCCATATATTGTTTCGTGCAAGCGTTTCGCACAAAATCAAATTAGGGGACTACCGGAGTTGCCCCTTTATTGACAGGGCACTGGGGAGGTGCTAGATTGCGGGACGACCTTGTTGAGGAGCGATGGGAGCAACCAAACGAGATATTTCCGGGGTGTTCGATGCCGAGCTGACTGGCAAACGCTCGCGCAAGGCCGGCGTTCTCGACAAGGTTTTTGATCTGAGTCCCAAGGGCATCACGTTTTCGACCGATACGTTCCTGCCCGAATGGATGGAAGTTGGCGTGGAGATGCGTTTGCCCCACTCGGGGACGCGCAGGGATCAACGGCTGGATATCGGGTGTCGCGGCGTGGTCGTGCAATGCGCACGACGTGGCCAGGGCAAGGGCTTCGAAGTGGTGCTGATGTTCCTTGACCTGCCAAAGCGGGCGCAAGCCCAGCTCAGTGTCGCTCCCTCCGCCGTTGCCCCCTTCAGCATCTCGATCTCACGCTAGCTTGTATGGAATACCTTCACAGCCTCCTGAAATTCGCCGTCAACATGGGCGCTTCCGACATCCACGTGAAGCCGGGACACCATGCCACGATCCGCATCTCGGGCGAGTTGTTTCCCGTGCAGGTCGATCCCCCATCGAAAGAACAGGTCGAGGAAATCGTCAAGTTCATGGTTCCGAAGCACATCGAGTCACGGCTCGACCGCGAGAAGGAAGCGGATTTTTCGTACATTGACCCGGCGCTGGGCCGGTTTCGCGTCAACGTCTTTTACCAGCGCGGACTGCTCAGCTTCGCAATGCGCTACGTGAAAACGAAGGTGCCTACCTTCAAGGAACTGAACCTTCCCGAGCAATTGGGAACCATTGCGAAGGCCGAACGCGGGATCATCCTCGTCACGGGACCGACGGGCTGCGGCAAATCGAGCACCCTCGCGGCGATGGTGCAGTACATCAACGAAAACGAGAAGTGCCACATCATCACGCTGGAAGACCCGATCGAATACATTTTCGAGGACAAACAATCCGTCGTCGAGCAGCGCGAAGTCGGGCTGGACACGCTGAGTTTCGAGCGGGCGCTCGTCCACGTCATGCGCCAGGATCCCGATGTCATCATGATCGGCGAGATGCGCGACAGCCAATCGTTCATGGCCGCGCTGGCGGCGGCGGACACCGGCCACCTCGTTATTACGACGCTGCATACGACGACGGCGTACTCGGCCATCGGCCGCACGCTCGATTTCTTCCCCGCGCACGAACGCGACCAGATCCGCCGCCAGATCGCCTCCAACCTGCGCGCGGTCGTGTGTCAGCGGCTTGTCCCATCCATCGCGGGCAGCGTCGTACCTGCGGTCGAAATCATGCTCAATTCGCCGACCGTCCGAAAGTTCATCGAGCAGAACCTGCTCGACAAACTCTCGGCGGCGATCGAGACCGCCACGGACGAAGGCATGCAGACGTTCAATCAGGCCCTCTTCAAACTGGTCAAGGCCAAGGCGATCACGGAAGAGGAGGCCCTCAACAAGGCCACCAATCCCGAAGCTCTCAAGATGAATTTCCGCGGCATCGTCCTCGACGAATCCCGCCGCATCCTCGCCAACGACTAACGGCCCTCCCGTTTCCGACGATCCCAGCCCGATTTGCTTCGTGGATTGCGCTCGCACTCGGAATCGTTTCGTGCTAGTGCTGCGACACGTTTGATTTGATGGGTGCGGCAGGGTGAGAAGATGAACCCTCACCCTGACCCTCTCCCTTGAAACGGGAGAGGGAAAGCGCTTCGTCTCCTCTCCCCTCCGGGGGAGAGGATTAAGGTGAGGGGCAGCCTGTCAAACGAAGTGTGACAAAACATTGGGTAACGACAAACCATGGCAGCATCAATAATCCTTGCCCGCGGCGTCAGAAGGTCATCATGACGGTCAAGCCGAGCATCAAGGACGTTCTTTGGATGGTCTTCGGGGCCGTCCTGCTGCTCGTGATCATGCTCGTCACGCTGCACTTCCAAAGGGGCCTGAGCCCCGCCGAACTGGTCGCCTCCAAAGCCAGACGCGTTGATCTGGTCGAGCGCATGCGTCTGGCTCTCGCCTCGGCCTCGGAAGCGGAAAAGAGCGCGGTCATGGCCATCACCGATGAGGACTCGCAGAAGTACGCCGACCAGGCCCGCGCCGCCACCGCCGATGTGGACCGTGACCGCAGCGAGTTGGGCCAGCTGTTGGAAGCCGGCGGAGCCCAACGCGAGAAGGATCTGCTCGCGCAATTCTCCAAATCCTTCGCTGACTTCCAGAACGTCGACAAGGATCTGCTGGCTCTGGCAGTCAAGAACACCAATATCAAGGCGTACAATCTGGCCTTTGGCCCGGCGGCGGATGCGATCACAGAGATGAACGATGCCCTCTCCCGGCTGGTGACGAAGTCCGCCGCCTCGCCCGACGCCCGCGCCGTGGCGCTGCTGGCGTTCGGCGCCCAGACCGCGGCACTTCGCACACAGGCCTTGCTCGCGCCCCACATTGCCGAAGAAAGCGACGCGAAGATGGACGCCATGGAAGCGCGGATGACAACGGACGATCACGAAGTCCGCAAGGACCTCGATGGCCTCGCTGCGCTACCGATGTTCAATGGCGACACCGATCTTGCCACCGCCGCGTCGGCCTACGCGCGATTCAGCGATGTCAGGGCAAAGATCATCCCGCTCTCGCGCGAGAATACCAACGTCCGATCCCTCGCCATCTCGCTCGATCAAAAGCGCAAGGTGATGTTCACGTGTCAGGACGCGCTGGCCTCGCTGCAACGGGCCATCTCTGGAGAACCCATCCCCGGCGTGAACTACGGCGTCCCGTCCAGCCCGCGCTAGGGCAACCAGCCAGCACGCGTCGAGAGAGACTACAGCCCCAGCCGCGCACGATAATACCGCGCCGGCCCATTCGTCGCCGCGCCGAGATCAAGGTAGTTGGTGACCGTTCCCAGAGTTGGATTATTCGTCACCACGAAACAGTCGGTGAAATTGTTTGTGTTGTAGTTGCCGTTGGCATCACCGCTGGTGAACTGCAGCGCGTTGGTTGCTCCGGGCCCCATCATCCACGTGACTAGCATGCCATTGGTTTGCTGGGCGATGGACAGCATTCGGAACAGGTTCGGGTTCAAAACCACGTTGGCAGCGTGCAGCGTTCCGCCGGCGTGAATGAACTGCGCGCAAGGGTTCGTGATCACCAGTGTATCGGCCTGGAGCACTCCGCCGCTGATTATGAATGTGCCATCCTGCACGTTCAGCACGCCGGTTTGGGTGCTATTGGTGACGTACAGGCTGCCGCCGGCGATGGTCACCGTGCCCGTTACGCCCGCGCCGCAATCGCCGACAACGAGGGTGCTGTACACGGTTACGGTGCCAGTGCTCAAGAGGGCTCCACCATCGATTGTGAGCCCGTTATTCACCGTGATCGACCCACCGGCCACGGTGAGCGAACCGCCGCTGAGAATGGAGAAGCTGGACGCAATCTGGAGCGTGTTCGTGAAACCGCTGGTCAACAAAAGAGTGTTGACCGAGCCGTTGGGCGCGGAAAGAACCAGGTTGTTGATGGATAGGACGGACAGGTTTGTTTTATAAGCCGCGGTGAAGGCATCGAGCGTGACCGTCTTGTTGCCGGCGTTGGTGATCAGGTCGGCCGGGTCGCAATCCGACGGAGCGACAGACGGGGCGCTTAAGGCGAAGCTCCAATTTGTCGCATTTTCCCATTTGGCGCTGGTGGCATTGGTCCAGCTATTCCCGACGGCCTGATTGGGCAATGGGACCAAATAGTAGGCGTTGGGCTGCGGGCCATCCTCGCCGTAGTGGTCGCCCGTGAAATACACCTCGCCACCGAGACCGATCAGCAGCCGCATGGCGCCGGGATACGCCATGGAACCATAGGCATCCGTGCCGGTGTAATACGTGCCGTTGGTGAAATTCAGAAACGGCCAAACCACGAACTCCATGTAATAATTGTTTCCCATGCGGGGTATATTGGGAAACTCGTAGGAGTAGAAATTGAAGAATCCGCCGTCATCGGATTCGGTATTCGCCACGGATTGGCCGTTGCGGATCCGCTGCAGCGTCGAGGAGACGTTGACCGATCCCGTGTAAACCCCGGTGCCGTAGTTCCAGATCTGAATGTCATTGGTCTGGCCGTTGGCATCGTAGACGACGCCCACGTTTGTGGGCACATTCGCAATGGCCGCCGCGACGACCGCGGCGGTATGTGTCGAATTGTTGGGGAAGGAGACGAAAGAATAGGTTTGCGCTTTACTGGACGCCACGCCGAGGGCGAACGCGGCGGCTAGGCCCTGAACGAGAAGGTTGAGCACAAAACATCTGGTCTTCATCCGTCATTTCTCCTGTGACTTACGCTTCGCCACCAACGCGGGTCATTCAGTCACGTTGACCAATATCCTATCATCTCTGACAGTGCGAAACAAGTCGGCACGGGGTTGAGCTTACCGTCACTTCTCGATTTTTGGCCCAAGCCCGCTCCCTTGATCCTTCTTCTCGTCGTCATCCGAACTGAAACCGACAATGGCCAACGCGGTCAGTGCGATGATCAGGATAAGCAGCACGAGCGCGCCGCCGTGTCTGCCGAAATGTCCAAACGCCAGCAGTACTGGTATTCTCATGGCATGACTTCTTTTCTCTGGCCGACCACTCTCTTCCACCCCGGGTGTGTTGTCTAGGGCTGTTCTTGATGTTCTGACCAGACCACCCTCTTCGACCCAAGGTTTGTGTTAGTCCGAGGGGATTCATCTCGAGCTGGGTTTTCGTCCGTCCGAACCCGGTTGGTGACTCCGCGACCTGCCGCCATCGGGAACATATCGAGCGCCCGTTGAAATTCGCCGCGTCCCTGCTATACTCAGCCGTTGTTTGCGGGTTTACCCCGAATGCTCTCGGGGCGAAGGCGAGTTCATGGACGACACAATCGCAGCCATTTCCACTCCGATCGGCGAAGGCGGTATCGCCATCGTCCGCGTGTCCGGTCCGCGCGCGTTCGATCTCGCGGAACGCATCTTCCACCCGGTTCGCGGCCGGGTATCCGAGTTCCCCACTCACACGCTGCATTTCGGAACCGTTGGCACCAACGGTGACATCATCGACCAGGTGATGTTGGCGGTCATGCGGGCGCCGCGCACGTACACGAAGGAAGACACTGTCGAGATCAATTGCCACGGCGGCGTCCTCACTGCTAGCAAAATCCTCGCGCTCTGCCTGCAAAACGGTGCGCGGCTGGCCGAGCCCGGCGAATTCACCAAGCGCGCCTTTCTCAACGGCCGTCTCGATCTCACCCAGGCTGAAGCCGTCATGGATTTGATTCGCGCCAGGTCCGACCGCGCCCAGACGGCCGCAATTCACGAGCTCGAAGGCCACCTTTCCGCCAGGATCAACGCCGCCAGAGATAAACTCCTGACAATTCTCGCCCATATCGAGGCCCATATCGATTTCCCCGATGACGATATCGGCCCGGAAGTCCGAGAAGATCTGGTTCGCGGCACGGAGGAGGTCATCAGCTTCGTTCAATCCCTGCTTGCCACGGCCCGAGAAGGCAAGATTTTGCGAGACGGCATCTCGGTCGCGATTATCGGTCGGCCCAATGTTGGTAAGTCGAGCCTTCTGAACGCCTTGGTCGGCAAGGATCGCTCTATTGTCACCTCGACGCCCGGAACCACTCGCGACACCATCGATGAAACCATCGGTATCAGCGGTGTTCCATTTCGCTTCACCGACACGGCTGGGATCCGGCCTACGCGCGGAACGGCGGAAACACTCGGTGTAGATCGCAGTCGTAAGACATTGGCGTCAAGTGAGATCATACTACATGTGTGCGATCTATCTCGACCGTTCGTCGCAGCGGACGCAGCCATCATCTCCTCGTGCCGCGACAAGCGGACCATCCTCGTGTTGAATAAAGCAGATTTGAAGGAGCGGTTCCGTCTACCCGCATCGCTTCATGCGAAGACAGAGCCTATTCGGGTGTCCGCGACGCGTGGCGACGGACTTGACGCACTCCGCGCCAAGCTCGTTGAAATTGCGTACTCTGGCAAGGTCGGCAATGCCCATGTGGACGTGGCCATCAACGAGCGCCACAAGGCTTTACTCGAGGCAGCTAATAAATACTTGACAGCATCATTGCATGAGTTCCGCTCGGCAAAACCATTGGAGGTGGTCTCACAGCAATTGCGCCGGAGTTTGGACTGTTTGGGTGAGGTCGTCGGCAAGATCAGCACAGACGACATACTCGAACGGATTTTCGCTACGTTTTGCATCGGCAAATGAGCGCGACGTTCACATACCCAAAGCGCTACGATGTCATCGTGATCGGTGCTGGCCACGCGGGCACGGAAGCGGCATTGGCGAGCGCGCGAATCGGTTGCCAGACACTGTTGTTTACAACCAATCTCGATACAATCGGCCAAATGTCGTGCAATCCAGCCATCGGCGGCCTGGCCAAGGGACATCTTGCCAGGGAGATCGATGCCCTTGGCGGGGAGATGGGAATCAACACGGACCAGACGGGTATTCAGTTCCGGATGCTCAACATGAAGAAGGGACCGTCCGTCTGGGCCCCGCGCGCCCAGTGCGATAAGAAGGCCTACCAATTCCGCCTGAAATGGGTTGCCGAGCAACAGCCGAACCTGGATGTGAAGCAGGCGATGATCGACGATATCTTGGTTGCCGATGAGAAGGTTAGCGGCGTCATGACCAAGATGGGCGTCCGATACGACTGCGAGGCCGTGATCGTAACGACGGGAACATTTCTGAGGGGCCTCATCCATATCGGTGAATCGAAGATGGAGGCTGGACGGGCGGGCGAGCCGGCCGCGTACTCGCTTTCCGACAGCCTCAAGAGACTCGGGTTTGAGCTTGGCCGCCTGAAGACAGGCACGCCTCCACGAATCAACCGACGCTCGATCGATTTCTCGAAGATGGATGCTCAACCAGGGGATGACCCCATCCCGTTCTTCTCGTACCGCACACCGCGAACGTTCCACGTGGAACAATTGCCGTGCTACCTTACCTACACGACCGACAAGACCCGTGAAGTCATCCGAGCGAACCTACACCGCTCGCCGATGTATTCCGGCCAAATCCGCGGAGTCGGACCCCGTTACTGCCCGTCCATCGAGGACAAGATCGTGAAGTTCGCCGAGAAGCCGCGCCATCAGATCTTCCTCGAACCCGAGGGCCGCGCCACCGATGAGTTTTACGTCAACGGTGCCTCCACAAGCCTGCCCGAGGATGTTCAGCTCGAAATGATCCATACGATCACCGGCTTGGAGAACGCTCAGATCATGCGCCCCGCCTACGCCGTCGAATACGACTACAGCCTCCCGCATCAGCTCCATCCGACGATGGAAACCAAGCGGATTACGAACCTCTACTTCGCCGGCCAGATCAACGGCACGTCCGGCTACGAAGAAGCAGGAGCGCAGGGTCTTGTCGCTGGAATAAACGCCGCCTTGAAGATTAGAGGTTCTAAACCGCTAATACTCACGCGCGCAGATAGTTACATAGGCGTGTTGATCGATGATCTTATCACCAAAAGCACCGACGAACCTTATCGCATGTTCACCTCCCGCGCGGAATATCGGCTCCTGCTCCGACAAGACAATGCCGATATCCGCCTCACGCCGCTAGGACGTCAGGTTGGTTTGGTAGACGACAATCATTGGCAGCTATTCCGGCAAAAGCAGACATTCATTGAGACTGAGATCGAGCGCCTCCGAACTGCCCGCGATGGATCAAACACCTACGCAGAGATTCTTCGCCGCCCGGAAATCACCTATGCTGCATTGCCCATTGCCGATCGAAAACTTCCAGCCGACGTCACTCAGGAAGTTGAAATCCAAATCAAGTACGAAGGCTACATCGCCCGCGATATCGAACAGATCGACCGCTTCCGAAAGCTTGAGGACAAACTCCTGCCGACTTGGATCGACTACGAGAAGATTTCAGCCCTCCGCTTTGAATCTCGTCAGAAATTGACCCGCTTCCGTCCGGACTCCATTGGCCAAGCATCACGACTCTCCGGAGTCACCCCTGCCGATATCGCCATCCTCCTCGTTTGGCTCAAACGATCTGGCAAGTCGCAGTGAATTGTCTACATATTGTCAAGTACTAACTGGCGAAAACCATCGAACAGGCCATCTGCATCATGTGGTCCTGGAGATGCTTCCGGATGATATTGGACACTGAATACAGGCAGCTTCTTGTGTCGCATCCCCTCAACCGTCTGATCGTTCAGGTTGATCTGCGTGATCTCCACATCACTTGACTTCATACTCTCGGGATCAACCGCGAACCCGTGGTTCTGTGCCGTAATCGAAACCCTCCCGCTCGGCAGATCCTTGACAGGCTGGTTCGCGCCGCGATGGCCAAATTTCAATTTGAATGTTCGTCCGCCAAATGAGAACCCGAGAATCTGGTGGCCGAGACAGATGCCAAATATCGGAACCTTGCCCATCAGATCGCGGATCGCATTGTGCGCGTAATCCAACGCTTCGGGATCTCCCGGTCCGTTCGACAGAAACACACCCGCCGGCTTGTAGCTCATGACTTCATTGGCCGTCGCGGTGGCCGGCACGACCTGCACACGAAAACCGCGCTGCCGAAGTTTCCGCAGAATGTTATATTTGATTCCGTAGTCGACCGCGACAATCGGTATATCGGCGTCTGGTAGCTCGCTCGTGTACTGCATCTGCCCATCCGCCTTGCGCACGATCCTCCAACCCAAGCTCAATTTGTCTTCCGGATCCCACGCGAACGCCTTCGGATGGGTGACCTCTTTCACGTAATCCACGCCGACGATTCCCCGCCAATCGCGCGCGCGTTTGACCGCTTCCTGGTCGCCGATGTCTTCCGTTGAGATGCACGATTTCATCGCGCCCTTGACGCGCAGGATCTTTGTCAGTGCGCGCGTGTCAATTCCGCACACGCCCGGAATTTTGTGTTTCGCCAGATAATCGGCTAGCGATAGTTCCGACCGCCAGTTGGAAGACAACCCCGAAAGCTCCCGCACCAGAAATCCGGTGACATGTGGCCGCCAACTTTCCACGTCGGTTGAATTGGTCCCGTAATTCCCAATCTCCGGATACGTCATCGTCACGATCTGGCCTTTGTAGGACGGGTCCGTGAGAATCTCCTGATAGCCGGTCATCGACGTGTTGAACACCGCCTCGCCGCACGCCGTGGCTACCGCGCCAAATCCAGCGCCGCGGTAGACTGTGCCGTCTTCCAGTGCAAACACTCCGTTCAGTTCTGTCGCCATCTCATCCTTGACCGTTCGCGCTCCAGACAATCTTGCCGTCCACCACCGTTGCCACGGCCTGACCGTGAAACTTCCAGCCGTGAAACGGGGAGTTGCGGGATTTGCTCGCCGACGCCGCATTATCGTAAGTCCACTCGCGTTTCGGGTCAATGACCGTCACATCCGCGTCGGCGCCAATCGACAGCGTCCCCTTTTTCAAGCGCAACAGCCGCGCCGGGTTGACCGTGAATTTTTCCACGAGCGTCCGCAGATCGATCACCTTCTTCCGCACCAATTCCAGCGACAGCGACAGCTCCGTCTCCAATCCGATGATCCCGAACGGCGCAACATCAAATTCCACTTCCTTCTCGTACGTGCAATGTGGGGCGTGGTCGCTTGCAATAATCTCCAGCGTCCCGTCCGCCAGTCCCTCCAGTATCGCATCACGATCGCGTTCCGTCCGCAGTGGCGGATTCATCTTGTAATTCGTGTCGTACGTCTTCACGCAATCGTCCGTCAACGTGAAGTGATGCGGACACGCTTCGCCGGAAATTTTGATTCCCCGCTTTTTCGCTTCGCGGATGAGTTGCACCGCGCGCGCCGAGGTAACGTGCTGGCAATGGATGTGCCAGTCCACCAGCTCCGCGATCAAAATATTGCGCGCGACAATCACGTCTTCGCCCGTGGCGGGCCAACCCCGCAACCCGAGCGCCACGCTCCAGTGCCCTTCGTTCATCACGCCGTCCGCGACCAGGTTGTAATCCTGGCAATGATCGAGCACGGGCAGGTCGAACATCTTCGAGTATTCCACGGCGCGCCGCATCAGTTCGTTGTTCTGGACGCAACGGCCGTCGTCGGTGATGGCCACCACGCCCGCTTTCTTCAGCGACCCGATCGGCGCCAACTCCTCGCCCTTGAGTTCCTTCGTGATCGCTCCCGTCGGAAACACATTCACGCACGCGGCCTCCGCCGCACGCTGCTTGATGAACGCGATCGTCCCTGTGTTGTCCGCCGCCGGCGCCGTGTTCGGCATGCATACCACCGACGTGAATCCGCCGCGCGCCGCGCAACGTGTCCCCGTCTCGATCGTCTCCTTGTCGCTTCGCCCCGGCTCGCGCAGGTGCACGTGCATGTCGATCAACCCCGGCGTCACGACATTCCCGGTCGCGTCGAACACTTCCGCACCCTTCGCCGCGGCGACCGCAATCTTGCCGTCCACGATAATCACATCGCGCACCTCGTCCACGCCGTTGGCGGGATCGATCACGCGTCCGTTCTTGATCACCAGCGAGCTCATTCCGCGCCCTCCGCCGAAATTCTTCCGCCCGCGCACAGGAACAGCACCGCCATGCGGACCGCGAGCCCGTTCGTGACCTGTTCGAGGATCACCGAACGGCTGCAATCGGCGATCTCGCTGTCGATTTCCACTCCGCGATTGATCGGACCCGGATGCATGATCATCGCGTCGGGCTTGGTCCGCGCGAAGCGTTCCTTGTTCAGGCCGAACATCGCCGCGTACTCCCCGATGCTGGGAAACATCGTCTGTCGTTGACGCTCGTGTTGGATGCGCAACAGATTGATCACATCGGCGTCCCGGATGGCCTCCTCGATGTCGTGCGTCACCCGGCACCCGAATTCTTCAAACACCCGCGGCACCAGTGTCGACGGACCCGCCAGGGTGACGTGCGCGCCGAGTTTCGTGAGCAGCCAGATGTTCGACCGCGCCACGCGCGAGTACAAAATGTCTCCGAGGATGGTCACGTTCAATCCCGCGATGCGCCCCTTCTTTTCGCGGATCGTGAACGCGTCCAGCAACGCCTGCGTCGGATGCTCGTGCGCGCCGTCGCCCGCGTTGATCACGCTCGCCTTCAACAACCGCGACAAAAAATGCGGCGCGCCGGCGGCGGAGTGACGGATGACGATGATGTCCGCGTTCAGCGCCTGCAGGTTCAACGCGGTGTCCTTCAACGTCTCGCCCTTGACGAGACTCGATGCCGCCGTCGCGATGTTGATGACGTCCGCCGACAATCGTTTCGCCGCCAGCTCGAAACTCGTCCGCGTGCGCGTCGAAGGTTCGATGAACAGATTCACCATCGTCTTGCCGCGCAACGACGGCACTTTTTTGACCGCGCGCCTGCCGACTTCCTTGAACGCCGCTGCTGCGTCCAACAGGTAGGTGATTTCGTCCGCCGTCAGTTCCTGGATCCCGAGCAGATCCTTGTGCGTCCACGTCGTCGCCGTCATGGCTCGATCACCACCTCGTCTGTGCCATCGATTTCCGTGAGACGAACGCGCACGCGTTCGTTCGCCGCCGTCGGCACGTTCTTGCCGACGTAATCGGGGCGAATCGGCAACTCGCGATGGCCGCGGTCCACCAGGCTCGCCAATTGAATCCGCCGTGGCCGCCCGAAATCGCTGATCTCGTCCATTGCCGCCCGGATCGTGCGCCCGGTAAACAGCACGTCGTCGACGAGCACGATCGATTTGTCGGTCACATCGAACGTAATATGGCAGGGCCCCACTCTCGGCAGCGAATCCCGCAGCGCCAGATCGTCGCGGTGCATGGTGATGTCGAGTTCGCCCACGGGGAATTCGCGTTGGAGGATCGACCCGACCTTCGCTGCCAGCCGTCGCGCCAGCGGCACGCCGTGGGTGCGGATGCCCACAAACGCCAGCGAGCCGGCCTCGGGATTGTGTTCGACAATCTCGTGGGCCATGCGCGTCAGCGCCCGATCGAGCGCCGCGCCGTCGAGGAGCACGCGGGCGCTCACGACACAAAAAAAACCGTTCGCCTCATTGAGGCAAACGGCCATATCCAATTGATCCGGTCTTTCATTGTCGGCTCCTTGCTGGCCTCTCAGTGCCGGCTTAAAGGTGCAACGAACGTCTCGGCTCGACTACGAGTGCGATTGTTTCCGGGACTTGCGCCAGTTCGACCGATGTTTCACGATCCAGTCCAGCAGCGCCCGCTCAAACCCGATGTCGAACCCTACCTTCTCACTCTCCAGCCATTTGTGGCGGAGAATTTCATCGCGCTCGGCGAGAAACTCCCGGTACAGCGCCGAATTCATCACGATCTCTCTCGAGTCGCCGGCCATATCATGTGTATCACTCACGGCCAAACTCTCTTGCCACATTCTCATACGGAAGCATTGCCTATACCATTGCGCTACTCTATCCAGTATATACCATGGCGCCGGTTCAAAAGCAACGGTTCAGTTCCCTTGGCGCTCAACGACTTGCGCGTCTGCGCCGCGCTGGAACTCGATCATCAACCGCAAAATTTCGTCCAACGACTTGGTCGGTCGCCACCCCATCAATTGGTACAACTTGTCAGTGCTCGGCACCCGCCGACGCATGTCCTCGAAGCCTTTCGCGTACGCCTGCTCGTAGGGAATGAATCGCAACTCCGACCGACTTTCTGTCAGTCGCTTGACGCGCTGTCCCAGCTCCGCAATCGAGACTTCCTCGGTGCTGCCAACATTGTAAACCTGCCCAACGGCCCGCATTTGATTGGGCAGCGCGGTCAATGCACGCACCACGTCTGTCACATGGCAAAAACAGCGGGTCTGTTTGCCGTCCCCATGAATCATGATCGGCTCGTCTCGTAGCGCCGCCTGCACAAACCGCGGTACCACCATCCCGTATCGCCCCGTTTGCCTAGGCCCGACGGTATTGAACAGGCGCACCACAAAAACGGGCATCATCTTCTCGCGCCAGTACGCCAGCGCCAGGAATTCATCCAACAACTTGGAACACGCGTAACTCCAGCGCGCGAACGTCGGCGGACCAATCAGCAGATCGTCGTCTTCGCGAAATCTGTCGTGCACACTTTTGCCGTAAACCTCTGAGGTCGAGGTTAATAGCAGGCCGACTTTGCGTTTGGCTGCCGCCGCCAGCACGTTTTCCGTGCCGCCGATGTTGTTCTGGATGGTGAATACCGGGCTGCGCACGACCAGTTCCACGCCGACCGCCGCCGCCAGGTGATAAACGAAATCAACCTGATCGACTAGCGGCTCCAAAATGTCACTGTCGAGTATGGACCCCTTCGTAAAGTGGAATCTGGGATTGCCCTGCAGGTGGGCGATGTTCGCGAGCGATCCCGTGCTCAGGTCATCGATGACGGAGACCTCCTTGCCCTCCGTCATCAATGCTTCTGCCAGGTGTGATCCGATGAATCCAGCCCCGCCGGTGATCAAAACCCGTTGCACAGTGTGGTAGGTTACCTCCATGGCAACGGAAAAGCGACCCAAACATGTTAGCATTATCCAGCATCATCCCGTCGAGGGTCTCGGCCTCATCGCCGACGCCCTGAACCGCGCCGCCATTGCCCCCCATTATATCCGCTCATTTGAAGGCCAGCCGGTGCCTGGGGAGATCGGCGATGCCGCTGGCCTCATCGTCATGGGCGGCCCACAAAGCGTCTACGAACAGGCCAAGTTTCCTTGGTTGCGACAGGAAATGCGCCTTCTGGAAGACGCGCTGAAGCGCGGCAAGCCCGTACTAGGCGTCTGTCTGGGAAGCCAATTGCTCGCTGCGGCGCTTGGCGCAAATGTCTATCCCGGAAGACAAAAGGAAATCGGCTGGCACCGGGTTACCCTGACAGATTTCGCCACAAGAGACGCGCTCTTTGTGGGGGAACCAAGTTCCCTCATCGGTTTTCACTGGCATGGCGACATCTTCGACCTCCCGCGCGGTGCGACACTGCTCGCTTCCTCCGCCCTCACCGCCCACCAAGCCTTTCGGTACGGCAAAAGCGGCTACGGACTGCTTTTTCACTTGGAAGTCACACTGCCGCAGATCAACACCATGGTCGCCACCTTCGCGGACGAACTCCAGGCCGCAGGTCTCAACGGCTCCGCCATCAAGCTCAATTCCCACGCCCATCTGCCCGCTCTTCAGAAGATGGGCCGAGAGGTCTTCGCAGGGTGGGTGGGCTTGCTGTGACCATTCGTCTGTCGTCCCGGGAGGGCGAGGCTCCCGCCGAGCCGCTTCACCAGACCAACTGATGAATCTTGCCCTGATACGGCCAGTCTTCGGGCTTCGTGACAAGCTTATGGCGAACCGGATTGTTGCGTACGTATTCCCACTTCTCCAAGTAGTTTTCCTCTTTGCGGACGCGACGATCCCAATGGTCCGTTTGCCAACGATGTGTGGCGTTACCGTGCCGTTTGGTGAACTGTGATTTCCAATACCGAACCCAGTTTTCCAATTCAACGCACTTGGTTGGATTCGGCGCAGCAAACAAGTGGAGATGATCTGGCATGAGTACGTAGTCCCCAACCAGCCACGCGTCAGATCCTACCCACAGTTCGTGAAGCAGGAGATGAACTTCATTCGAGGCCAACCAACGTGAACGATTTCTTGTACAAGCGGTAAGGAATACGATAACGGGGCAAAGAACTTCGGCCTGCACCCCGTGCACCGGATGCCTTCGAGAAGGTAGGGTTCTTGCTGGCGTGCGTAAGGTCGCATGTCGATCAGGCTGTCTCTCGTGGTTCAAGGTTTTGCAATTCGCCTCAACTCCCGGCCGACTCTCGGCTCGGCGGGAGCCTCGCCCTCCCGAGCCTGTGGAGGAGTTCCTTATATCATTTGGCCTTTGCCGGTGGCACTTTCCTGCCCAGCTTCTCCAGCACCGCCTTCATGTCTTCCCAAACCTCCTTCTTCGCCGGGGGATTGCGCAGCAGGTAAGCGGGATGGAAGGTCGGCATGATCAGGATGTCGCGGAACGTGTACCAGTGGCCGCGCATCTTGGTGATGCCGAGTTGCACGTCGATCAACCCGCGCACGGCCGTCGCGCCGAGGGCCACGATGACCTTCGGTTGGATGAGCTCGATCTGGGACACCAAGTAGGGCAGGCAATTCGTCACTTCGTCGGGCAACGGCGTGCGGTTTTCCGGCGGACGGCATTTCAGCACGTTGGCAATGTACACGTCCTCGCGCTTGAACCCCATTGCCGCGATAATTTTCGTGAGCAACTCGCCGGCCCGTCCGACGAATGGTTCGCCCTGCATATCTTCGTCGCGTCCCGGGGCTTCGCCGACGAACATGATTTCCGCGCGCGCATTGCCGACGCCGAACACGACGCTGTGCCGGCACCGTGACAACTCGCCGCATTTCACGCACACTTTCGCCCGCGCCTCGACCGCCGCGAGTTCAGCGGTGGTATTATCCACAGCGCCGGACCCTGCCTTTCCCGTCGTTGTAGGCCGCGTGCCCTCACGCGGCGTGTTAGCGGATGATCCGACGCCCGCTGAGGGCAGCGGGCCTACAACAGCACTCCTTCGCGGCGCCTTGCCCAGAGCCTCCAGCGTCTGGCGCGACACCGCCACGTGCGTTACGCCGGAGCGTTTCATGTCTTCGAGCGCCTGGATGGTTTCGTCGATGATGTTGTTCAGGTCTGGCACAGTTTCACCATATCCTCCGGCACCGGCGCGGTAAACTCGACAAACTGCTGCGTCCGCGGGTGCGTGAACCCCAGTTTATAAGCGTGCAACATCAGCCGTCCAACCGAAATCTCAGTTTTCGACTTTCGAATTTCGGATTTTCGTCCATACGTCGCGTCTCCCACCACGGGGTGGCCGATGTGCGCCATGTGCACGCGAATCTGATGGGTCCGGCCCGTGTGGATATGCAACTCGACCAGCGCGAAGTCCGGAAACTGTTTCAGCACGCGGTAATCCGTCACGGCCTGCCGACCCCGCGCCACGCGGGCGGACATTTTCTTGCGGTCGCGTTCGCTGCGGCCAATCACCGTGTCGATGCGCCCGCTTGGCCGCTCCAATTTACCCCAGCACACCGCCCGATAAATCTTCTTCACGCCGCGCGACTTGAATTGCGCCACCAACGCCTGGTGCGCGAAATTCGTCTTCGCCACGACAAGGCAACCGCTCGTGCCCTTGTCGAGCCGATGGACGATGCCCGGCCGTTCCACGCCGCCGATGCCCGCCAGCCCGCCGCGACAATGGTGCAGCAGCGCATTGACCAGCGTGTGTTCCTGGTTTCCCGCCGCCGGATGCACCACCAATCCCGCCGGCTTGTTCACGACGATCAGGTCGCTGTCTTCAAACAGAACGTCGAGCGGGATGTTTTCGGGTCGCGCTTCGAGGGGACGCGGCGGCGGAATTTCAATCCCGATCTCATCACCCGCGCGGACGGCATGACTTGGCTTGCGCGGCTGGCCATTGACCCGCACGTCGCCCTGCTCGATCAATTTTTGCAGGAACGCCCGCGAATGTTCGGGCAATTCCCGCCGCAAAAATTGATCGAGGCGCAACCCCGCAGCTTTATCTGAAACAACGTGCACCGGCATCGTATCACCAATTTTCAAAGCGAAATCAACGCATCATGCGGCGCGCAATTCGACACGGCGCGGAAGCCGGGCCAAGGCGACTGCGGCGACCGCGATCATCACCATCGCCACGAGCTGTCCCAGGGTCAGAACGCCGAAGTAATGCGTCACGTAGTCGCCCCGGAAAAATTCCACCACGAACCGCAAGAGGCCGTAGCTCAGCACGTACAGCCACCAGATCTGGCCATCCGCCCGCTTGTGTCGATAGACCGCGCTGAGACCGGCGAAGATGGCGAGGTTCCCCAGCACCTCGTAAATCTCCGTGGGATGCACCGGAATGCCGGCCATTATGTGCGGTGGCGGAAATGTCACCGCCCACGGAAGCGAGCACGGTTTGCCGTAACAGCATCCATTGAAGAAACATCCGAGGCGGCCAAAAGCGTGCCCGAGCGCGATCGAGGGCGCAAACACATCCGCTACTCGAAAGAACGGCAGTTTTTTTGCGGTCGTGTACGCCACCGCCGTGATCGCCGCCGCAATGAACCCGCCGTAAAAGACAAATCCCTCCCGCAACGAGCGCACGCCCTCCATGCGCCAACCGTAGAGAAAGTCGTCCCAGAAAAAGACGATGTGAAACAGTTTGCCGCCCAGCATCCCCGCAACGATCAGCCACGCGCCCAAATCGGTGATGCGCTCGGGATCGATCCCTTCGCGGCGGGCGCGTCGAGACGCCACGGCCAGCCCGACGATGAACCCGATGGCCACCAACACGCCGTAGGTGTGGATGTCGAGCGGGCCGAGGCGGATAAACTCGGGGTGCACGGCGGCTTCCTAATACTTCTCGTCGAGCACGATGTTGTTCTTCGCCAGAATGGTGCCTTCCGCCAGGTCCAACGCCACGAGCGACTCGTGGTAATCCGCCTCCGCGCGGATCTGGGCCACGCGGGCCGTGGCCAGTTGCGTCTGCGCCTGCAATACGAGAAACGTCGTGGAGGTTCCCGCCATGAGCTTCTTCTTCTCCGCGTCGAGTGATTCCTGGGCCAGACGCGTCGCGGCGCGCGCGGCTTCGACGCTCTTCAAATTGGTTTCCACGTGGCCGACCGCGTCATCCACCGCCACCACGATGTCTTGTTCGAGGGACTTGAGGCTGAGCAACGCCTGATCGGCATCCAACTTCGCCATGTGATAATTCGCCCGGGCCTGGCGATTCCCCAGCGGCACCGAGAGGACCACGCCCACGTTCCAATACGGGCTTCGCGTGCTGGACAGATTGTCGCTAAAGCTGTCGAAGTTGTGGCCCAGTCCATTCAAGTTATACGTGCCGGTCAGGTTCACTTCCGGCCAGAGTTGGTTGCGATTGAACTGAACGTTGATGTTCTGAGATTCCAACGTATGGAGGGCGCTCTGGTAATCGGCGCGCGTCTCCAGCGCCCGGCGCGTGCTTTCGGCCACGTCCAGCGCGATCATTTCGACCGGCGGGTAATCCACCGGCACCAGCGACGCGGTGCCAAATTCCGAGACCTGCTGGCAGATGAGCCGTTTCAGCGTGTTCTCGTTGTCTTTGATCGCGCGCGCGGTGGTGATGACGCTTTGCTCGCTCTCGGCGACGCCCGCCTCGGCTTGAATCACATCCAGCGGCGACATCGTGCCGACCCGTTCCTGGATGCGGTTCTGGTCGAGTAATTCCCGGGCCAGTTCGCGGTTCTCCACCGAGGACTTGTAATTCTCAATGGCGTACACCAGCTCATAATAAGCGGTGGCGACGTTGTTGACGGTGGTCATCACAAATTGGACAAAGTTCTGGATGGCAACCGTCCGGTTCTCCCGGGCAATACGGATGGTGGCCGCATTGACTCCGAATCCGAAATTTCTCAGCAAGGGTTGTGTCAGGGTCACGCCGGTGTCACCGCTGAATGTGTTGAATGAGTTGGTAAACGAATTGCCATAGCTATGATCGTCAGCCGCCGAAAAATCGTAGGTTGCGCCGCTCGGCAGCTTCCCGCTGAGGTCGGCGCTCGCCAGCCAGCTCTTGGTCCTCTCCGTTCCCGGAGGCAACCCCAGCCCGGCGGCGTCCGAGGACGACAACCAGGTGGTGGTACTCTGGTTGTTGATGCCGCCCGAAAGCACCGGGTCGTACACGCCCTGCGCGCCCACGACACCCCAGGTCTGGATGGTCGGAGTGATCCGCTGGGATTTGATCTCGAGATTGTTTTCCAGCGCGCGCTCGATGCACTCCCGCAACGTCAACGACCTCGCCTGGTTGGTGACCTGCCCTCGGGCCGCGCTCGCGATCACCAGCAGCGCGATCCCAACCAGATGCAGTTTCAAAAATTTCGGGCCAAGGTAGGAACTCATGGATTTATTCATAGCGTAGGGCGTCGATTGGGTCGAGGCGAGAAGCTTTCTGGGCCGGGTAATAACCAAAGAACACGCCGACCGCGGCACTGAACAGGAACGCCAGCACCACCGAGGTCACCGAGACCAGCGTGGGCCATCCCGCGATGGCGGACAACAATTTTGCCGAGCCAATCCCCAACGCAATCCCGATCACCCCGCCCAGCGAACTGAGCGTGATCGCCTCGATCAGGAATTGCAACAGGATGTCGCGACCATGGGCGCCAACCGCCATGCGGATGCCGATCTCCCGCGTGCGTTCGGTGACACTGACCAGCATGATGTTCATAATACCGATCCCGCCGACAATGAGCGACACGCTGGCAATGGCCCCGAGCAGCACGGTCATGATGCGGGTGGTCGCCGTCGCGGCGTCCGCGATCTCCTGTTGTCCACGGATCGTGAAATCGTCGTCGCGGCCCGGACCGAGTCGATGACGTTGCCGGAGCAGCTCCGCAATGCTCTTCTGCACGCTGTCGGAGAAATCCGGCGAGGAAGATTGCACCGTGATCGAACTGAGGTTGGTGCGCCGGGAAACCCGCTTCATTTCGCTGGTGTAGGGAATAATCACGACATCATCCTGATCGGTGCCCATGACCGAAAGCCCCTTGGGAGACAGGACGCCGAGCACCTTGAAAGGAATGTCGCGGATGCGCAGGGTTTTGCCGACCGGGTCCTCATCGGGGAACAGTTGGGTGGCAATGGTCTTCCCAATTATGCAGACCTTGGTGGTGCCGCGCACGTCCTGATCCGTAAACATCGCGCCGTCCTGCAGTGGCCACTGGCGGATATCGATATAGTCGGGTCCCTCTCCCAGGATCGTCGTGTACCAGTTCAACCCCTCGGCGAGAATCTGCTGATGGTCGCGCACCTCCGGGCTGATGCTGAGGACTCCGGGCACTTCGCGGGCGATGGCCAGCGCATCGTCGACCATCATCGTGCCGGCGCCGCCCCAACCGCTACGCACGCCGCCACTGGACCAATTCCCCGCGAACACGAGGACGACATTCTGCCCCAGGCTGGCGATTTGCGCCTCGACTTGTGACTTCGCGCCGTTGCCGATCCCGACCATGGCAATCACCGCGCCAACGCCGATGATGATGCCCAGCGCGGTCAGTATCGAGCGCATCTTGTTGCGCCGCAACGCGCGCAGGGCCATTCGCAGTGTGGCGGCGATTCTCATGCGGAAAGTTTCACCGCTTGCTGCGCCTGCTGCAGGCGGCGGAGTTCCTCTTCGGCGAACAAACGCCGCTCGACCAGCGTGTCGTTGACCACCAATCCGTCGCGCATGATCACATTGCGCTTCGTATACGCCGCAATGTCGAGTTCGTGCGTTACCATGACAATCGTGATACCGGCCTCGTTGAGTTTTTGGAATACGCCCATGACTTCCACGCTCGTGTGCGTATCCAGATTACCCGTTGGCTCGTCGGCAAGCAACACGGCCGGATGGTTGACCAGCGCCCGGGCAATCGCGACCCGCTGTTGTTGGCCGCCGGATAATTGATTGGGGTAATGACCGGCGCGGTCCGCCAACCCGACGATTTCCAGCGCGTGGGTCGCGTGCTCGCGCTGCACCGCGGAGCTGAGGTGTTCGTGCGTGTACAACATCGGGAGTTCGACGTTTTCCAGCGCCGACGTGCGCGACAACAGGTTAAATCCCTGAAATACAAACCCCAGTTTCTTGTTGCGGATCGCGGCCAGTTCGTCGCGGTCCAGATGAGAGACGTCGACGCCATCCAAAAAATACGATCCCTCCGTGGGCCGGTCGAGGCAGCCGATGATGTTCATCATCGTGGATTTACCCGAACCGCTGGCGCCCATGATGGCCACGAATTCGCCCGAAGCGATGCCCAGAGTGACCCCCCGCACGGCTTGCACTTCCACTTCGCCCGTGTGATAGGTCTTATGCACATTCTCGAGCTTGATGACCGCCGCCGTCACACGCCTCCTTTCCTCAGAATCGCCTCATGCCGAACGGATTGTTTGCCTGCGCCGACGCGCTGCCCTGCTTGTAGGAGGCAAACGTGACCACGTTGTTGCTTTCGCTCAGGCCGTCCGTAATCTCGGTGTAGATGCCGTCGGTGATCCCCGTTTTCACCTGAACCGGTTCCAGCTTCGCGTCCTTCAGAACATACACCGTGCGGGTCAGACGATGTTCCCCTTTGGGATGCTGGCCGGGGGGCGTGCCACTCCCGGGCAAGACGGGGCCGCTGGTCGCGGCTTTCGGCACTCCGTTGGTTGCCGGTTCCGGCGGATGAAAACGGAGCGCCGCGTTGGGGACCCGGAGCACGTCACTGCGCTCGGCGATAATGATGGAGACGTTGGCCGTCATGCCCGGCTTGAGCTTCAGATCGGCGTTGTTGACCCCGATGACCGTGTCGTAGGTGACGACGTTCTGGACGGTGATCGGCGAATTGCGCACTTGCACGACCGTGCCATGAAACGTCCGGTTCGGAAACGCGTCCACGGTAAAATCCACCTTTTGTCCGTCCTCCACCCCCCCGATGTCCGACTCGGCGACATCGGCGTCGATTTGCATTTTGGTGAGATCGTTGGCGATGACGAACAGCGTGGGCGCGTTCAAGCTCGCCGCCACCGTCTGTCCGACATCGACGTTGCGGGAAATCACCATGCCGTCCACGGGCGAATAAATCGTGCAATACTCCAGGTTCACTTTCGCCAGTTCCACGGACGCATGCTTGATCTGCACGGTCGCCTCCGCCTGGTGAAGGGTGGCGACGGCCTGATCGTCGTCCGATTGGGGAATGAGCCGGTTGGCCAACAATTCCTTCGATCGTTCCGCGTTCACCTTCGCCAGTTCCAGGGCCGCTTCCGAGTTGGCGAGGTCGCCCTCGGCCGAATGAAGATTGGCCTGATAGATCGACGGATCAAGCTGGGTGACCACCTGCCCGTTCGTCACCGGCGAATTATAGTCCACGTACAGCTTGGCGATGGTTCCCGAAACCTGGCAGCCAACCTGAACGTTGGTCATCGGGTTGAGCTGGCCGGCCGCCGTGACCAGTTGCGTCAGGTCGCCGCGCGTGACCGGGGCGGTCAGGTATTGCGGGGCGCTGTCTTTGCGGAACTTGATGTACCAAACCACCAGCCCGATCAACAAGATGATCCCCGCGCTCAATCCCCAACGCTTCCAGGAACGCCGTTTGGTCGTATTCGCCATCGTTAATCCCATCGTTCGTGATTTTCCGTCGGAGCCTATTCAAGTATCAGACATGAACTCCAGCCGAAAGGTTACAATAACCAACGCCGGATGTCCCGCCCGTAAAACGTAGCCTTATGGCGCAAGAGCGCCGCCCTCCCCGGAGGTTGTGAACCGCACCGACTCCACACCGCCAGCGCGGAGCAGTTTCCGGATGGTGGACTCGGCGTTGTCCTGCGCATTGCTGAGGATTCCCATCTGCACGGCGGCGGCCTGGATCGCTTCCAGCGCGGCCAACCGGGCCTTTTGCTCCAGTTCGGGATCGTAGGCCACCCACGGTGTCCACCATGTCTTGGCGCGGTCCCACACCCGGGTTTGCTGTTCGTCCAGATACACATGCATGACTTTCGGTTGCGGGAGCCGGGTGGTGACCGCGTTCTCCGCCGTCACCTGAACATCGTTCGTGGACAACAACGACAGATCCACTCCACCGAGAACATCCCCCTGCACCAACAACAGGATCCGCTCCGACCCGAAGGGCACTTTTTCCTCTTCCAAGCCGACCACTTTCTGGATGCGGTATCTCACTGTGACCAATTCGCTCAGTTCCTGGATTTCCCGGACGACCGCCGGCGGATCCACCACGCGACGAACCACGGCGCGCCGGCCGCCGAACCAGTACAAATAAAGACAAGCGCCGCCCAGCGCGAGGATGATCGCGCTGACCGTGTAGAACTTGATTTTCTTCCACATGCGCGTCGGAAGCCCCCGGCGTCTACCAGTGGCGTCTCTGAAACGAGCGGAACTCTCCGTTACGCAGGCGCGCATCGAACGGCTCCTCGTCCTTCAATAAGACCATGTACTCGCGGCCCACCAGGAGCGCCACGGCGCCCGCGAACGCGTCGTCGACAACCGTGAAACTGAGCATCTCTCGATCTAAGACACCATTGGCGGGCATTTTGATCAATTCTGTCTGCGTGCCGGTGGTCGACGGCAGGTAGTAATTTTTGGCGTGGTCCATGAGCACAAACCAGTTGCGGTTCAGGGTCACGTCGTATGGATTCGGGTTTTCCAGCCGCAGGTACACGATCAGCACGCAACCGGTCTCAGTCTTGCCGACGACGACTTCCGTCAACCGCACGACATAGTTCGTCCCGCCGTAAGTCTGGACGGGATGCGGACGGCGGAATTCCTTCGCCTCTCGGACCCGCAGCAGCGCGAGCAGGCCGAAGCTTGCCCCCATGACCACTAGGGCCAGCACGGCCACCAGCTTTTGCATGTGTCGATTCACGGGCCTGGCACCATCCAATTCAGGGTCCCACCGGCGCGATGCCGTCCCCGCGCGCGAACATCTCTGTGGTGCACCGAAAAGAAATCGTGACACATCTCGCCGCGTCCGCGCGATCCCTTATTCGGACGACCCCGTATTACGGCGACGCCGGGTTTGTCTCCGCCCAATGCGCCTGCAGTTCCGACTTCGCCTGGTCGATATACGCGCGCAGGCCGTCGTCCGTGACGGATGACCGCAGGCTCTCCAACAGTCGCATCCGCACGGCGTAATCCGGTTTGAAATGCGGCGGCGCGGGGACCGGCATGTCGCGTCCGAGACCTACCGAAAAACCGGGGTTCGCCACGCCGTCGACGGCCGCGTAGAGCAGTCGCGAATCGATCGTGGGATCGGCGGCCAGCCCGCGCACCAGTTGCTCCCCGTCGGGGTTGACCTCCATCGTGGCGGCCAGATAGCGCGTCGCATCCACCAGATTGGGCAGCGTCAGCGCCCCCGAACGCCATACGCGGGTGAGCGTGGCCGATTGGTCGCGATCCGCCAGCAGCGCGATCGCCTCCAGGGCGCGGTGATTGTTGCGCAGGGCCGCTTTCTCCAGATCGGGCAGCGCGCCGGCATCGGCAGCGGCCACGGCCTGTTCCATCCAATTGCTGGAGGTGCCGGATGGGGGCGGGTTTTCCGGCTCCGGGGACTGCAAACGGAATGGAACGCGGCGACGGGTTTCCAACGCGGCCTTTTCCTCCGCGGCCCTTTCCTCGAGATCGTTTTTCAGCGCCGCCGCCGTTTCTTTGAGACGCTGCACTTCCGCATTGAGCCGGGCATTGTCCTGTTCCAAAAGTTGAACCTGCTCGCTGGCGGCGACGAGATTGGAATCCGTCGCCGACGCCGCGCCGCCATGCGGTCGCCCGAATTGCTGCACGGTAAACAGGCCGACGGCCGCGATGACCGCCGCCCCCGTCCATAACCCGATCGAGAATGCCGCTGCCGGTTTCATCTGCCATGGATGCGCGCCGGGACACTATAGCCGCGCCGCGCCACAGGCGAAAGCGAAATCCCCGGCTCATTTCGGTCTCCCCGCATCCGGAAAGACGCCGCCTTTAAGCTTTACTCTCACGATTTCCAGCAACTGGGCACGAACCCCAATGACGTGGGGTTTGCAACCAGCCCGATTCAGGTGGCGGGCATCAGCAACGCGGTCTTGGTCAGCGCCTCTCTCACAGACGATACGGGCCATGGCGCGTGTCACAGCATGGCGATGACGGTGGATCAGGGGACGAATCACTATTGGGGTTGGGGTCAAAATGACTTCGGACAGGTCGGCAGTGGCACCAACGGGGCCGCCGTGGATCAGTCCGCGCCGGCATCGGTGCAGTTCTGCACCCGGTGCGACCGGTGTGTCCAACTCGGGACCGACGGCAGTTTCACGGCCCGCTGCACCGGCACCTTGGTGCTGTATTTCAATGGTGAGATCGGGAGTTTCGAAAACTATTCCGGGTCGTACACGGTGACGGTCAACGGCGTCACGACCAACGTCCCGGCCTACGCGAACGAACTCGGAATCGGGCTTACTCCCGGCGTCGCCGTCGGCACGGTAACCATTGGCAATGTGTATACCTTCAGCGCCAGCGGCTTCTGCCAGTACAATGTCTTCGGCCAGCTTGCTGACCCGAACGGCAAAGACCCCAGCAGCAATCAGGTGGACTGCTCTTTTGCGAATAATATCAACATGACGAATGCCCCTTGTCCTACCGCCCAGTGCTTTTCACTCGTGGGGAAAATCCAATGACAACGAACACACAACCAGTCTACTGTAAGGTGGGCGCCACGCCTGCCACGATTGCCCCGATTTATCTGGCGTTGGCCCGCATTTGCTGTTATGTTCCTCACTGAGGGACGGAAAGGAAAGCCGTTATGAAGTGCAAACTATTCCTCGCGCCGCTGGCCGTCCTCAGCCTGTCGGTTTTCTATGCCCCTTCAGCCCATTCACAAACGGTTATAACTTTTGATGACATCTCTGGCCCGGGGACCATTTCCAGCATTACGAATGGCTATCAAAAACTTAGCTGGGCAAATTTCTATTGCCTGAATGCGGTTCTTGATGAATCCATCAACGGCCTGAGCGGCGGTTATTACGGGATGGTGTCGCCTCCCAACGTCGCCTTTAACGGTGACGGCTATCCGGCTGAGATTGACTCACCTGGCACTAGTTTCAATTTCTTTAGCACCTACCTGACCGGCGCGTGGAACAGCAACCTGAACATCCAAGTCGAGGGGTTCAGAGGCGGTTCCTTGGTATATAACCTGACGGTAATCGCCGCGGCGACAAACGCGACTCTGTTCACGTTCAATTACACGGACATTGACCGCCTCTATTTCGACTCCTTTGGCGGCCAAGACGCTGGTTTCGGGTCTGGGGCGGGGGAAGAGTTTGTCATGGACAATTTCACATTCGAGTTCATTCCCGAGCCATCGACGTTTCTGCTGGCCGCGCTCGGTGGCGTATCCCTCATCGCGTTCCTCAGACGCCAGCGATCATGATGGCTGTTTGACGGGGCCGGAGCGGTCGCGTCCCGCCGCCCCGACCTTGGAGGCGGGGCGGGTCTCGGAATCGGGGTAAACCTGGCCGTTCCAGACGGAAAGCGCCGCGTGAGGCGTCGATCCGCGGTGATCCGTTGCCTGGTCCAATTCGTCAGCGTGTTGGCGCGCCGGTCGAACTCGGCGTCGGGTTCTTTGTTATTGCGGGCACGGTGAAGGTATTCTTTTCCAGTTGGGTCGCCGCGCTCTTCTGGCCTGCCCAGCGAGCACGGTCGGCCAGGATAGCCTGTTCGTTGTCTGGCGGCAACGGGCTGTAGGCCTTGAGTGGGAAACTCACCGGTAGCTGGCCGCGCATGAACGTCTCCCACCCCTTGTACTCGCCCTTGGAAACGTCCGTTTGCGGTCGTGTGTCAATAATATACGGCGTGAGAAACAGGTACTGGAAGCCATTCGGCGCGACGAAATCATGGATCTCGTTGAAGTCGTCCATGGTCGTGGGAATCCACACAGCCCGCCGTTCCCCGTTCCAAGCCACGGCCCACGGCATATCACTGCACGCCAGCGAGTCGGGTTCGAAATAAGCCGAGACATCGCGCACGACGGGTGAGATGTAAGGCGGATAGGGAAACATCTTCGGACGCGGCGGCAATAACGTGAAGATCATCGGCGACGCGTTCAATAACACGAACCCGCCAATCGCCATGCCCCGGGTGAGCTTGATGCGAAAGGGTATCCGATCGAGGAGCAAATAGAAGAAGGCAACCCCGTAGATCGCGATGATCGGCAACAGCAAGACCAACAGGTTGCCTCCGCCCACATCCGGGCCGCTGCGTTCCGGGTCCGAGCCGATCAGCGACATGGCGATGATGGCCATAACGATCACCCCCAGCAACAATCCCCGCAACCGCGACACATCACGCCGACGGAAGCCGTACAACACCCCGGCCCCAAAGAACAACACCAGAAAATCGGTGCCGACCATGCGCAGATTGTTCAGCAGCACGACGCGCGCGTTGGTCAGGAGTTTTGCCGAGAGTGCCCGCACCGAGTAGGCGCCATGGAAGTCGGGCTTGTACGTGCGCGGCAGCGTTTCTCCGATAAATGCCCCGGATCGATCCACCAACTCGTACCGCGCGAGACCCAACACACTGCCCGAGAGGCGATGGTTGCGGACCAACCACGGCGTAACGACCGCGGCAACCACCGCCACATAGACAACCGCCCACATCGTCGCCGCCCACCCCCGAAAGATGCGCATCACGTAAATCACCATCGGCAACAGAAAAAATGCCGCCAGATACCGGGTCAAAAAGCACAGCCCCACCAACACCGCGCTGGCGAGCACCCAGGGCACCGCCCGGCCTGTCGCCGGGGCCGGCGCGCTGCCAGTCGGCGCGCTCCCTGACCGCTCGGCAGGATTAAGTTTGCCGTCGGCAAGAAACAAACAGTACATCGCCAAGAGGAACAGCAGCATCAGGAAGTTCGTTGGCAATCCAGATATGCCATACGACCACAGCGTGTCGGAAAGGAACATCAACCAGGCCGCCATGACGGCCACGCGCCGGTCAAAGAGTCGCTTCGCCCACGCAAAGGTGAGGAGCACACAGGCCAACAGGCAAAGCTGGTTGAACGGCAGGATGACCCAACGCTCGGCGTAGAAGATGTGTTCGGCGGTGTCGTACGTGAACGCTTTTTTGTGAAATACCTTGAACAATCCCGCCAACACCATCGGATACAGCGGCGGGTTGCAAAGATCGGGGTGGCTCATGATTAATCTCACCCGTGTGCCCTTGTCCTGAATGTTCCAACCGCGCTGTTCGAGTTGCCAGAGGCTGAGCGGACGGATGACATACGTGGTGAAGCCCTGGCCGCGCGCAATGTTGCGCGCCAGCTGGGCCATATCCATCGATTCCCGCTTGTTAAACCCGCGAAATTGTTCCACCGTATAAACGAGACTTAACGCCGCGGCCAGCACGATCAACAACAACCTCTGCATGATCTTCCTGCCCCGCCCAATCTCAATCTGGAAAACCGCCGTTTGGATCGTTGTTTCCGGTGCTACGGATTGCGCCATGTTGTCTGCTCCTGTTCTCCGATTCTCGCTTCGCCCTACAAATTCTCGAGCCCGTACTCCTTCAGCTTCCGATGCAGTGTCCGCCGGCTGATGCCGATCTTCTGCGCCGCTTTCGTGCGATTCCCGTCCGTTTCCTTCAATGCTTGCACGATCAATTGCCGTTCGGCGTCTTCGACGGTCATTCCGGCGCGGACCACATTGATCTTGCTCAGGTCCGCCCCCCCGCGGATGGCCGCCGGCACGTCACGCACGGTCAATCGTTCCGCTCGCGCCAGGACCACCATCTGCTCGATGGCGTTGCGCAATTCCCGCGCGTTGCCCGGCCAGTCATACGCCAGCAGCAGGTTCAACGCTTCCGGCGTCAGTTCGCGGACCTGCTTGTTGTTCTCGCGGCTGAACTCATCCAGAAACGCTTTCACCATCAGCGGGATATCATCCCGCCGCTCTCGCAGCGGTGGCAGGTCAACTGTCACAACGCTAAGCCTGTAAAACAAATCATCGCGGAACTTGCCCTCACTGACCAGCTTTTTTAAGTTCCTGTTGGTTGCGGCGACCAGCCGCACATCCACCTGCAATGTTTTTGACCCGCCGACGCGCTCGAACGCTCGTTCTTCCAGCACCCGCAACAACTTGACCTGCATCGGCGGCTCCAGCTCCCCAATCTCGTCAAGGAACAGAGTCCCCCCATCCGCCAGCTCAAATCGTCCGACCCGGCGTTCCACCGCCCCCGTAAACGCGCCTCGCTCGTGTCCAAACAGTTCGCTCTCAAGCAGGGAACTCGGGAGCGCCGCGGCGTGTACCGCCACGAACGGGCCGTTCTTGCGCGGGCTGAGATTGTGAATGGCCTTGGCGATGAGTTCTTTGCCGGTCCCCGTCTCCCCCGTGATCAGAACCGTCACCCGGCTGGGCGCCACCTGCTGCACGGTCTCGAACACCTGGCGCATCGGGGGCGACTCCCCGATAATGTTCTCCAACCCGAACTTGTGATCGATCTGCTCGCGCAGGTTGACGTTCTCGGACTCGATGCGGCGGCTGTTGAGCGCCCGCTGGATGACCAATTCCAATTCGTCGAGGTTTACCGGCTTGGTCACGTAGTGGTACGCGCCGGCCTGCATCGCCTGCACCGCGTTCTCGATCGAGCCGTAGGCCGTCATCACGATGCACACGGGTGGATTGGTCAGGGACATCGCGCGGCGCAACAGGCCCATGCCATCCACCCCGGGCATCCGCAGGTCCGTCAGCATTACGTCCACCGGCGTGGATTCAAGTGTCTGCATCGCTTTCTGCGAATCTTCGGCCAGCAGGACGTCGTAGCGATCTTGCAGGGCGCGCTGCAATCCCTCGCGGGTGTTGCGCTCGTCGTCCACGATCAAAATGGTCGGCGCTTTCGTCGTCATTTCACAAGGCTTTCGTCGCGGGAAGCTTCCAGCAGCCGCGTCCGCTTCTCGTGAATGGGCAGTTTGATGCGGAACGTGGTGCCGCGGTCCTTGTCGCTTTCGACCTCGATGGTGCCGCCGTGCTCGCGGACGATCCGCTGGACGATCATCAGCCCGAGACCCGTCCCGTTCTGCTTGGTGGTAAAATACGGCTCGAACAACTGCCCGACCTGTTCGGGCGCGATACCGTGCCCGCTGTCGATAAACGAAACGGTGACGTGTGTATCATCGGCTTCCGTGCGAATGCGCAGGATGCCGCCCGACCGCATCGCCTGCAACGCGTTCTTGATAATGTTGTAGAACGCCTGCTTGAGTTGGGCGCGATCCAGCAAGATGCGCGGCAGCCCGTCCGCCAATTCCCGCTCCACCAGGATGTCCCGATCGCCAACCTCCCGTTCCATCAATGTCAGCGTCTCGGCGACGACCTCGTTCACGCTGGTTGGTTGCAACTCCGGTTGCGTGGGGCGAATCGCGCGCAGAAACTGGTTGATGATCTGGTCGAGCCGCGCGATCTCGTCGCGGGCCACGTGCAAATCCTCCCGGAGCCGCTCGCCCTGCGGCGTGGGCAGTTTCTTCAGCTCGCGTTCCATGAGTTGGAGATGGATATTCAACGAGTTCAACGGGTTGCCAATTTCATGGGCGACGCCCGCCGCGAGCAGGGTGATCGCCGAGAGCTTCTCGGATTCGATGGTGCTCGCCGCGCGTTGGCGTGTCTCCGTCACATCGCGCAAAATGATCGCCATGCCCGTTACCACCGAGTTTTGTTCGTCGGCCACGGGCACGATATAAAACCCGAGGAAACGCTGCTGCGGATAGAACACTTCCAGTTCGTGCGTGAATACCTTGCGCCACTCGTTCTTGTCCGCCGACCAGATTTTCTGCCAGTCGATGTCGCGGAGGTAGTGCGACAACTGCTCACCGACGGCCCGCTCGGGGTCAATGCCGAGGAGCTGGCCTGCCGCGGCGTTCAGATAGGTGATCCGCCCATCCGCATCGGTCACAATCACGCCTTCCTGGATCGTATTGAAGAGAGTTTCCAAAAACCCCTTCTCCCGAGCCAGCTTGAGCACCACACTCTGCAGGCTCTGGGGATCAACCCGCTCAATCCGACCAATCAACTTGTCGAGGAAGGAAGTTTTCACTCAGTTTTCCAGTTGCGTCATTGTGCAACTACGTCACGATTTCAGAAGTTTTCGTCTTTGACAGGACCCGGAGTTGTGTGTCAACATGACGCTAGACAAAGGTGTTTTCAAGCCAAAAACTGAGAGATTTTCATGAATACAGATCAACTCTATCATAACCTACTGGTTCCGAACGACTCCAAACTTGCGCTGGTCGTCCTGGATGGACTTGGCGACATTGCCACTGAGTCAACCAGCTTCCACACACCGCTGGAAGTCGCCCGCACCCCGAACCTCGACATGCTCGCCAAACGCTCGGCCATGGGCCGGATGATCCCCGTCGCCCACGGCATCACGCCCGGCAGCGGCCCCGGCCACCTCGGGTTATTCGGCTACGATCCGCTCGAATATGAAGTGGGACGCGGCGTCATCGAGGCGCTCGGATTGGGCATCGATCTCAAGCACGGCGACGTGGCCGCCCGCGCGAATTTCTGTTCCATCGACGCGAAAGGCATTGTGACCGACCGCCGCGCCGGGCGGATTGATACGAAAGTTTGCGAGGCGCAATGCGCGCTGCTCGCCGCCAAGATCAAGAAGATTGGCGACGTTCAAGTCATTATCAAGGCCGGCAAAGGCCATCGTTTCGTCGTGGTATTTCGCGGCAAAGGACTCGAAGGCCCGCTCGGCGACAGCGATCCGCACCGCGAAGGCCAGCCCATCGCCACTGTCAAGCCGCTCACCAAATCCGCCAAAGCCGCAAAGACGGCCAAAATCATCGCGACGTTCTACAAGCAGGCGTTGCCGCTATTGAAGAACTGCAAGCCGGCCAACGGTTTCCTGCTCCGCGGCATCGCGCACCAACCGAAGATCCCCCTCTTCGAAGAGCGTTACGGACTCAAGGCCGCCGCGATCGCCATCTATCCGATGTACAAGGGGCTCGCCCAACTCGTCGGCATGAAAAAGGTGGAAGGCCCCAACACCGTGCAACAGGAGTTCGAAGCCGCCGTCGACGCCCTCAAAGCCTACGATTTCGTTTTCGTCCACGTGAAGGGAACCGACATGGCCGGCGAAGACGGGAATTTCGACGCGAAAGTCAAAGCCATCGAGGAAGCCGATGCCGCGCTCGGTCAACTGCTGCCGCATGTCGATGTCCTCGCGGTGACCGGCGATCATTCCACCCCGGTACCCGTGAAAGGGCATAGTTGGCATCCACAACCCGTGATGATTTGCGGCGAGATCGCCGGCTGGGACGGCCAGGACCGCTTTACCGAACGCACCGCCAATCTCGGTTCCCTCGGCCGGTTCGAGGCGAAACACCTCATCCGCCACATGCAGGCCAACGCCCGGCGGCTCGATAAATTCGGGGCTTAAGACAAGCGTAATCGCCGAGAGAGGTGTCTTTGCGACTATTTTTCGCGGAGATTGCGTTCGAGGTTGCCGCTGTACCGACGCATCTGCCCACGCTTTCTGTCAGCAGTCAGTTCCGCATCCATGCGTTTGGCCGCACGACTCAATTCCTTCTTCGTGAGACCGTACTCGCGTTGCGCGCAATCCGTGGACTCCACCTCCGCCTTTCGCTGGGCAAACCCAGTTCTTGCTTCTTGGGGCATGAATCAGGTTTCCTTTATATCCATGTTTTCGATCACACGCAGCAGTTCTTGCGCGCAAAACATGCGATTGCGTTTCTGACCTGTGATCTCTCTGACAATCTTTAGCCGCTCGAGTCTTCTCAAGGCATTTTGTGCAGCGTTATACGACACCTGCATTCGCTGCGCGGCGTCGCCGACTGTGACGTATGGATTGAGAAACAGACTGTCCAAAAGTGTCAACACGGCAGCCGATGACCATTTCTTCTGCAATCGGTCTCGATACGTTTGCTTTAATTTCAAGATTCGATGAGCACACTCCAGAGCGTCATTGGCCTGAGTTGAAACCGCATGGAGAAAGAACTCGATCCAACCGTTCCAATCGCCGCTTTCCCTGACTTTCTGGAGTCGTTCGTAATATTCGTTTCTGTTTTTCTCCAAGTATCCGCTTAGGTAAAGAAGTGGCTGCGACAGATGCCCCCGCTCGCACAAAAACAACGTAATCAGCAAACGCCCAACCCGTCCATTGCCATCGAGGAAGGGGTGAATGGATTCGAATTGGCTGTGCAAAATGGCGCATTCTATCAATGGAGGCATGGAGGTGCGCTGATGCGCGAACTTCTCCCAATCACCCAGCAGTATCTGCATTTCGTCCACGGATGGCGGCACATAAACTGCGTCTTCAAGCCTGCAACCTTTTGGTCCTACCCAATTCTGTCGTTTGCGAAACTCTCCTGGCGTTTGTTCCTGTCCACGCACACCACTCAACAGCTTCTCATGGATTTCCCGCACCAAGCGCGAACTCAATGGAAGATCAGGTAGTCTCTTAAGACCGTGCCGCATCGCCACAACATAGTTCGAGACTTCTCTCACATCGGATGCTTGCGGAGGCTTGGTCTTGGCTGCCTCAAACAGAAATAAATCTGACAGTGATGCCTGCGTGCCCTCGATTCGCGAACTGAGCACTGCCTCCCGACGCATATAGGGCATCACCAGAAGGTTGGCGTTCGGCAATATCCTGCCCATTCCCTCCAAGGCCCCCAACGCACGATCCGCTTCCGACAATGAACTCACCAAACCCGGGGTGTAATCCACTTTGGGCGGCAGCGGATTGGGCACAAAGGCCCAATAGCCCTGCGGCGCTTTGATCACTTTTCCCGCTGGGCTCTTACTGAGTTTGTTGGCATCCATGGCTTATTTCAGTCCCCGAACATAGCAGAAATTTTATTTCAGAAAAAGGCCAAAAAATGAAATAAGAAAATCCTTATTTCAGTTCGCTTAATTTTGGTTTTTACCACCTTCTGATCCATGCTCTTGCACAAGATTCAGCGCGCAACCTGGTCGGGCGCTACCGCGCCAGTCTCACTCCCCGCTGAACTGGCGGTCGCCGGCGTCGCCCATGCCGGGCACGATGTAGCCCCGTTTGTTGAGGTGGGAATCAATGGTCCCGAGATAAATCGCTACGTCCGGATGCGCGTTCGACAGTTTCTCGATCCCCTCGGGAGCGGCAAACAGACCGAGGTACTTGATCCGTTTCGCCCCCCACGATTTTAGCCGCGTGACCGCGACGCACGCGGAGCCGCCGGTGGCCAGCATCGGGTCGAGCACGAACGCGATGTCCACGGGCTTGTGCTCGGAGAATTTGCTGTAGTACTCGACCGGCTCCAGCGTCTTCTCGTCGCGGAACAATCCGAGGTGATACACGCGCGCTTCGGGCAGAAATTCGAGGATTCCGTCCACCATCCCGAGTCCCGCCCGCAGGATCGGCACCAGACCGACACTCGCCCCGACGTGCGCGCCTCGCGTTTCCGCCAGCGGCGTCGTTACCGTCATGGGTTCCTGCGGCAGGTCACGCGTCGCCTCATAGAACAGCAGCACCGAGAGCCCGCGGATGCGGCTGCGAACGATCGCGCGGTCGGATTCCTTGTCGCGGATGTCGGTCAGGAAACTTTGGGCCAGTGGATGGTTCAGGACGTGGACGGTTTCGCGCATGGCGGCAATCAGTGTAGGAGACGGAACGGATTTTTCAAGCTCGGACGATGGCCAATCCACCACCTGTCAGTCGCAGCCAAAGAGTCGAATCACCTTCACTATATGCCCGACAGAAATCGTTGTCGCCTCGGGCACTTCCACGAGGCCATCCGCATTGGCGAACGACGAAATCGCATGAGAACCCTGGTTCGGCATCGGTTTCGCCAGCCACTTCTCGCCGTCGCGGCGCAGGCTCGCCCGCATATAATGGAGGCGATCCCCGTCGTTCACAAAATCCGCCGCCGCTTCCGCCGCCACCGTCGGCAAATCGATCTCGGCCAGTCCCCGCATCTTCTGCAACGCCGGCCGCACGAGCATCAGGAACGTCACCGCCGCGCTCACGGGGTTCCCCGGCAATCCAAAGACCAGTTTCGATTCGCGCGTGCCGAACACGAACGGCTTGCCCGGCCGCATCGCAATTTTCCAGAACTTCTGCTCGCAACCGAGTTCCGCCAGCACGTCCTTGACCAGGTCATACGCGCCCACGGACACGCCGCCGACCGTGATCACCGCGTCGCACTCGCTCAACCCGTAATCGATCTTCTCGTGCAAATCCTCGCGCGTGTCATCGGCGATGCCCAGCTCGACGGGCTCGCCTCCCGCCTGTTTCACGAACGCGCACACGGCATAACTGTTCGTGTCGTAAATCTGTCCATCGCGCAAAGCCCGCCCCGGCTCGACGATCTCCCCGCCCGTTACCAGCACACCCACGCGGGGACGCGGACGGACCACGAGTTGCGTCATTCCCAGAGCCGCCGCCAGTCCCACTTGCGGGGGTCCCAGCCGTGTGCCCGCGCGCAACACGACCTCATCCTTCGTCACGTCATCGCCCGCGCGCCGGATGTTCTCCCCCGGCTCGACGGATTCGGTCACCGCAATATAGCCTTCGTGATGAGGATGCGTATCCTCCTGCATCACAACTGCATCCGCTCCCTCCGGAATCGGCGCTCCCGTAAAGATCCGCCCGCACGTCTGGGGCTCGATGGCCGCCGTCGCCGTTGTCCCGGCGGGGACCTCCGTCACCACACGCAGATGAATCGGGTTGTTATCGTTGGCATCCGACACATCCGACGCGCGCACGGCATAGCCGTCCACCGAGCTGTTGTCCCACATGGGGAGATTGACCGGGGACGCCACATCGTGCGCCAGCACGCAATCCAGCGTTTCCGCCAGCGGCACGATAGCCTCGGGGAGGGGCCGCACCGCCGCCAGGATGATGTCTTTCGCTTCGGAGACTGTCAGCACGGTTCCTCCGACTAACGGGCTTCATCGCCCACGCGCACGTCGCCGTCCACGAGATCGGCCGTCGCCAGCGGCGCGCGCACGGGCTCGGTGATCCGCACCGTGCCCACCCGTTTATCGCCGCGGTACACATTGACCCGCGTTCCCACGGGCGGCATCGTTTGCGCCGCGAAATCGACCACCACAAAACCGAGTTCGGAATTCACCGAGGCGACTTTTGCCACCCCAATCTCCGGCCCTGCCGGTTCGAGGCGGGCACCGGCGGGCGTGGTGGGCGTTCCGGCCGGAGCGGTCGCCCCGCTTCCCAAACAACCCGACAGAAGCGCCGTGGCCAGACCCATCACCATCGCGCGTTTGACTTCCGGCGAAAACAACCGTCGAACTTTCCGAATGTTCATGCTCTTGCTCCCGAAACTGGCGCGCCTGGCGTGATTCGAACACGCGACCGCCGGATTAGAAATCCGATGCTCTATCCAACTGAGCTACAGGCGCAGACCTTTAGTTGATTGGGTTATATGGAAATTGTCCGCGCAAAACCACTCTCGTGTCATGTTTATGCCGCTGTCGTCATGAACGCAGCGCATTTGACCCGCAGGCATCAAACGCTCGTTCCTATTGGTGACCGCCTCGACTGTTCAAGCCGCGCCGACGTTCATCTGTGATTTTCCAACGCGATGCGAAGCAAGTCAAGCGCAGCTTCAAAACCACCGACCCTGAACTTGCCAAATGGCGCCGGTGCCTTGGTGGCCCGCGCGTATGGCCACCTCCGCAACGAACACAGCACGGCAATGGCCAAACGCATGAGTTGGGGCGCATCGGCAGCCGAACCCGCCAACGTCGCGCCCATGACTACGAAGGCGCAGAGAAAGGTTTGCATGCTTGGTCTACGCGGCGGTCGTTTCCTTCAGAAACCGTTCGATCTCGGCGCGCGGAAACAAGGGCCGGCGCAACGCACGGCAGGGACGCAGTAAGCCGACGTCTCGCGAGGCGCAGAACCAGCCTCAGCCCCGCAACAAACACAATCGCGCATTGCAGACCAGTCGGGAAGCCTCGCTGACTTGGGAGTCAATGCAGCCGACTCGCCTCCTGCTGGGCTTTCGCTGCTCAATTACCAAATGGCTGGCCTTCTCGTGGGCGGAATACTTTTCAGTTCGCTCGGCGACAGACGAGATCGTTTAATGGTACTTTTGGGTTCAATCTTTCTATACTCCGTTACGAACATTCTTACCCTTGCCTACGAGACGCTGGCCCGCGCGTCCCGACAAGCATCTCGCAACGACGCGAGCGCCCCGGTGACAACACGGTCGAGTGATTTCCCGCATTGCAGGTTGCTCAGCGCCAGTTTTTCAATCTCCGCGATTCGATGAATCAGCAGGCCTCCACCGGTTGCCGTAAAGCGGAAAACTGTTTCGCGGACAACCACCTCACTGACATTGGTTTCATTGGTCATTTGATTCCCTTCGATCCCGCCTGGTCAATCACGTCGCGACGCTCGGTGGTTTCATCCACCACCCGCATGATGTCTCCCCACTGTCCCGGCGACGGCACCGCCGCCACCCCGTAACCGTTCAATGCATCCAGCAAATTGTGGACGGCGTTCATCATCAAGCCGGTGTTCATCACCTGCATGGAGGAAGCGTCATCGCCGTCGCGTTTGACGTCGTACAACGGCCAGTCACATTTCTTGAGCATGTTGGCGATCACAGCGAGTACATCCCTCCATTCGCTCTTGGTCGGCGTGTGCCACGACTGGAACGCCTCGCAATCCAGTAGACCACAGGCAAGCGTATATTTCTCGTTAAAGAACCGTTTGAATTCCTCTCCGCTGATCTGGCTGATAGCCACAAGAATCTCCTTGGGCAGCGATGTTGGCTGTTGCGTCGTGCTGCCCACCCGCGCCGCAGTGCTGCAAGGTCTGGTCGGAGTGAAGCAGCTCGCTGATACAACTTCACCATACGCCCAACCGGGGAATTACCTAGTTATTTCGCAAACTATCGCTTCGGCCCGCCCGGTGTGTCACCCTCAAGTCATCCTGGAAGCAGCGAACCACTTTCTTGATCTCCTGGAGCAGGATCGCGCCGTAGATGATCCGGTCGGTTCCCTTCGTGAACGCCAGCGTCGGCGCGGCAACGAAATCCCCCCGCCACACCAGCGCCTCCGACTTCTCGCCGATCTGGATCGGCCAGATCTCGCTCAGTGTCGCGGCCGCGTAATACTTGCCGCTGACGTAGTACTGCACGTCCAGAAATTGATAGTGATCGCCTTGCGGCAGCACATAGATCGCCCCCAGGCTCAACGTGGCGTGATGGTTGGCCTCGAACAGGGTCCAGTAAAGCGTTGGTGTGAGCAACCCTGCCGACTCATCGCCGAGCAACCCGCTCCGCTGTAGCAGGGTTGCAAATTGCCGGGACACGGCCGGCTGATCGCGCAACATCTCACGGAGCTGTCTCCCCGGTGACACCGTTGCCCCATTGGCCTCGTACGGCAGCAGGCCATCAAACCCCTCCTGCTGGAAGGCCGCGGCGCGTTCGTGCAACAATTCCCCCCAGCAGGCGCCGATGTCTTGCGGATCGGGATTGCTCTTGGCACAGGTCGCCAACTGTTGCGCTTCGGTTCGCGTCAGGTTGAGATCGGACTTATCCGCCGTGGTGGCACGCGTCTTGTCCAGCAGCCAGCGGATGGCACCTTGATTCGAGTCCAGATTCAGGCCTTGAAAATCCGCTGTCGCGCACGGCCCGCGCATCGATTGATACGCAAACACATTCAGCGTCTCGTGGGGCAATGGGTCCCAAACCTGCAGCCGCCGCGCTGTTTCCGCCGCCGCCTCCGGTGTCACGAAACACGTCTGTGCGGAGAGCCCGTTGGGGAAATTCATCAGCGAACCGCGTGCGCCGAGAATGTCACCGTCGAGCACATGACGGAGATCAGCTGCGGCAAAATCACTGAACCGTTTCACATCTTCCAAGGGATCGGATGCGATGGCGACCGAAGCTACTGCGAGCAATCCGCCCACCAGACCTGTCAGGGCAATCTTTCTGACTCTATGTCGTTTCCTTGGCATCATCGCGGGACAGATACAACGTAGGCCACAAACCAACCACGTGGCTATGGGGTAGAACCCTACCCTGTTCCGGTCAACGACAGCGCGCCCGAAGAAAATCAGTGCACTCAGTTGGTAGGGTCTTGTCTTATAGACGGCTCCAGCCAACTGCCAGATTGTGAGGGTGAAGCGTGGATTGGAGGAACCTCATGAGACAACAGTTGACTGGCTTGTCGCGACGATATGTGGCGGCACTGCGAAAACGTCTGACGGGCGCCCCGCACGGCAGCTTGCGGCCGGCAAATGAGCATCATCCACCGGTTCGCCCGGAAATTGCGCCCCACACTTCTCGACGACCTGGGTCTGATTCCCGCCCTCCATTTGTTCATGAAAGGTTTCACGAAACGAACGGGTCTTCGCATCCGGTTCGCGGTCTTCGCCGGGGTGGAACAGTTGAACAACTCCAAACGAACCGTACTCTATCGCGTCGCCCAGTCAGCCCTCGCTAATGTCGCCCAGCACGCCCACGCCACCCGGGTAAAGGCGCCACCATCCGAGCCGTGATTCCTGTCAACAACGGCGTCCGCGTTCAGACTTGAACGTCGGCACGGCACGGGCGAGATTCTGTATGGTTATGAAACCCATCACCGTCCTGCTGGCGGAAGACCACATGATTGTCCGGGAGGGCTTGCGGTCGTTGTTGCAGGCCGAAGCGGGCATCGAGGTGATCGGCGAGGCGCAGACTGGCCGCCAAGCGGTAGAATTGACCAAGAAGCTTCGTCCCGCCGTCATTGTGATGGACATCGCGATGTCGCTGCTCAATGGTCTGGAAGCCACCCGGCAAATTCGTAAAGCGATTCCCGGAGCCAAGGTGCTGATTCTCTCCGCGCACAGCGACGACGCGTACGTCGAACAGGCGATCGCGTTCGGTGCGCGGGGATTTCTGCTCAAGCAAACCTCCTCGCATGATCTGTCCAAGGCGATCCGGGAAGTGGAGAAGGGAAACACCTTTTTCAGCCCCTCCATTGCCAGGCGGTTGCACGATCAGAAGATCCCCGCGGGCGGCGTGGCGTTGCGCAAGAAAATCGCCCGCCTGAGTTCGCGCGAGGTGGAGGTGCTGCAGCTGATTGCTGAAGGCAAGGCCAACAAACAGACCGCGGCGGAACTCGGCATCAGCATCAAGACGGTCGAAAAACATCGGCAGAATCTCATGGCCAAGCTCAACGTCCACGAGATCTCCGGTCTCACCCGCTA
>JBEKBH010000011.1:0-121381 GCA_050015495.1 Verrucomicrobiia bacterium | reverse complement strand
GATCAGCACAATGACCGCCGGCAGGGAGAATGCCGTCGTTTTCGCCAACAGCGCGCCCAGGCACAGCAGCACCGCCAGCCCGTACGCGCCCCAACGTCGCGCGGGAGCGCCGTTGTCTTCCTTCCAAAACGAATGGAATCGGCCGTACGCCAGCAGTGCCCCAAGATAGAATACCAGTGAGAGCACGTTTTTTCGTTCCGTGATCCACCCGGCAGATTCAACCATCACCGGGTGCAGCGCAAAGATGGCGCCGGCCAGCCACGCCCCGGGCGTTTCCAGCCGCCGCAGCAGTTGCCAGAACAGCACGGCTGATGCAGCATGCAGCAGCACATTTTCGACGTGATACGGCAGCGTCCAAAAACCCCAGAGATGGTAGTCGAGCCAGAACGTGGTACCGGAGAGCGGATAATATTGTTGCAGGGCGGTGGGCTGGCACCACATCAACCGCAGGCCGGAGACGTCGCGCAGCAGCCTCAAAATGCCGGTCGTCCACGCATCATCGTCCCAGATAAATCCCCCATGCATCACCGGCAAGTACGCCACCACCGTCAGCAAAATGATGAGGATCGAGCCAGCCACCGGCGATTTCCACGCGCTCTTCATCGGTCGAGCATTCTTTGCGTCGGGTTGTTCAATCCTTTCACCCCTCACACCCGCCTCGCTTCCCTTTACGGCAACTTCACGGCAAAATCCGCAACCGTCAGGTTCGCCAGGCGTTCGTAATCAGCGTACCGCATCTTGATCGCGTCGCTGTGCGTGCCTGCCTCGAACACGATCTTCCCGGCTCCAGCCAGGCTCGCGTCCACATATCCCGCAACGCCGTATAACCCGCCAAACGGCGGCATCGTGCCCACCGCGCAATCGGGGAACAGCGCCCCGAAATCCGCTTCCGTGGCCAGCGCCGTCTTGCGTCCGGTCGCCCTGTCAAATTTCTCCAAATCGATCCGGTGGTCCGCCGGCAACACCGCCATGAGCACCTGTTCGCCGGCTTTCACCATCACCACTTTCGCGTGGCTTCGTCCCTTCACGTGCTCGATGGCTGCCAACTCTTGCGCCGTGAACGCCTCCGGATGATGCAGCACCTCGTACCGAACCTTGCTTTGGTTGAGAAATTCAATCAGTCTCGCTGGCACTCCCATATCGCGCCTCCATGCTCACTATAGCCCCCACCCGTCCCCCCGCAAACACTACTGCGTTGCTCCTCGCCCCCTGGGGGAGAGGATTAAGGTGAGGGGGTGCCCTCAATGTTTCGCCGCGCCGATGAGCGCGGCAAATCTCGCGCCGTACTCCGGATCATTGCGTAACGCCGTCAACTCGCTGTCGCGCGCCGCCAGCGACGCGTATTGTGGTTGCTTCGCCAGCAGCGCCTGCAAAACGTCGTACGCGTCCGCCAGCCGGCCCGTCCGCGCGTAGGCGCACGCCAGATTGTATCGCGCCGCCCACAACCCTCCGTCCCCCGCGACGGCCTGCTGCAATTGCCCGATCGCCTGGTCGTAGTCGTGCATCTTCAGATCGATCAACCCCAGTGCCCCGCGCGCCAGCGGCAATTGCACCGCGTGGGGATCGGAATGCGCCACCGCCCGCTCGACCACCACGCGCGCCTCCGGCAATCGATGCGCCCCCAAGAGTGCCACGCCCAAATCGTAGTTCGAATGCGGATCGTCGGGGAAATGTTCCAACGCCGCGTTCCACAGCGAGATGTCGTCATGCCACACCGCTATCTGCCCGCGGGTCTGCACGCCGAGGAAAACCAGCCACGCGCCAAGCGCGACGCAAAACACCACCTTGAGTGGCGCCGAACTGCGCCGCCACTTCCATAGCATCTGACTCCCCAGCGCCAACAGCACCGGCACCATCGCCAAGTACGCGTAACGGTCAGCCACCGCTTGTCCGCCAACCTGCACCAGCCCGCACACCGGCAACAGCAACGCCAGATAAGCCGCCCACGCCGCCAGCAGCACCGGCGTTCGCTTCCACCCCCACACCGCGACGATCGTCACCGCGACGCAGAACACCACCGGCACCAGAAATTCCTCGCTTCGCAGGCTCACACGATCGCTCAGCGGATAAAACGGCGACAGCCACGCCGGCCACACCAGTTTCCACATATAAAACACCGCGCCCCGTATCGCCACCAGCATCCGCGTGGTCAGCGTGATCTCCGACAGTCCTTCGAGTTGCTGTTGCTGCCGGGCCCCAATCGCGCCGACCGACGCCGCGGCGCTCAACGCAATCACCGCCCACTTCTCCGCCACCAACCGCCACGCGCCCCGCGTCTGGTATCGTCGCAACGGAAAGTAATCCACCGCCAGCATCACCACCGGCAGACTCACCGCGACCGGTTTCGTCAGGAGCGCGGCCGCATCGAGAACTAATACTGTCCACCACCAGCCGCGCGCCAAGTGCCAGCCTGGATTCAGGCCGCCGTCGTCTTCGACCGACCGCACGTACGCGCACAACGCCGCCACCATCCACACCGAGCACAGCAGCCCGTTGCGCGCCGCCACCCACGCGACCATTTCCACCTGCAACGGATGAATCCCGCAGACCAACGCGATCAGCACGCTCATCGCCAACCGCTCTCTCGGTTGCGTGTCCGGGACTTTCCCCGTCAGCAACCACACCAGCGTACCCACGAGCGCAACGTACACGCCGTGTAGGATCCAATTCGTTGCGTGATGCCCGACGGGATTCAACCCCCAGATTTGGTAGTCCGCCAGGTGCGTCATCCACGCGATCGGTTGCAGGTAGAACGGCTCCAGCGACGTCCACATCCACCGCAGCGACGACCACGAAAACCGCCCCATCCGCGCCAACTCCCCGAGATAGATATGGTCGTCCCACTCGACAAACCCGTTGGCCAGCACGGGCCGAAACACCCAGAGTGACAGGATCGCGACCAGCGCCAGCCACCCGGCGACAACGCGAACCGGTACGCGCGGGGTCGAGCGCGCCCGATCGTCGTCGCTGCGGTCCGGGTTCATGGCTACCAAAACTTCCAGTCGCCCCGGGCCAGCACCCACGCCGCGAGCGCGGCGTTGCTCACCGCGTGCGCCACGACGCAGGCGAACACGTCCTTGCGCCGGTAGTACAGCCAGTTATACATCGCCCCGCAGATCAGCCCGGCCAACCATTGATAGTGCTCCGCGCCGAACAATGCCACCGTAACCCCGAACGACATCCCCGTGAATGTCCCCACCGCCACGCTCTTGAAATCCTCGTTCACCAGGTACCGAATCAGAAACGCGCGCCAGAATAATTCCTCCATCACCGGCACCACGATCACCGCGCCGAACACGCGAAACGCCAGGAATACGCTCCGCTGCGCCACCGACTGAATTGTTGTCGGATCAAACGTCGCTGCCTTGCCGAATTTCGGGTACAACGAATCGATCCCGATCCACATCACAATCGCCACCAGCCCAATAGAAATTGCCCAAATCCATGACGGTAGGGCGAGCGTCCCGCTTGCCGCCGTCGCTCGCTCCCCTCCTCCGGAGGGGCTGGGGGTGGGTTCGGTGGTTGCCCCACATATCATCGGCGACCGCAACTCGTCATACTGTCTGCGGAAATAAATCAGCGCCGCCGCCACCGCCAACGTCTTCACCGGATACATCCACAACAGGTTCGCATCCGACTGCACGCATAAGAACGCCATGTAGATGCCCATCGGCACCACATACGGCAGCCACGGTCGCGATTTCATGGTCACTGGCGACCAGCGTAAAATGTCATTCCGAGCCTGTCGAGACTCAAAGAGGTCGCATGTCGTGCTGCGCAATTCTCTGTCGTTGCGTACGGCACGGCATCAAGCGGTTTTCGCCTTGTTCGTGCCGGGTTCCTTGCTACTGTGTTCGCAAGGAAAGGCGGGCCATGCCATTAGACGGCCAGGATTTAGCCGCACGAGCGAGCGAAGTTTTCGCTATGGACGGTGGTTCATGGCGTGACTACGTCCTCGTCGCGGATATTGAGCCGCCGAGAATTATACGCACATCTCCTGAAATCGTGTTGCTGGACATTGAAGACCCCGCGCTGGCACAGGCTTGCAGGCAGTTTCTCATCGAACAAGGCGCGCAAACATTCGGAAGTTTTGACGAACTTAACAGCGCATTCGGTGTGCCTCAGGTCGTGAGAGACGGCATGACTACATATACAAGCCCCGCTGGATTTTATACGGTTGAGCACCCGGCAGACTGGAAAGTTTCGCGCCAGGAGAACATCGTAAACATCCTTCCGCCGGAGGGGGGCGGCGAGGTGACGATTTCCGCTTTTCATGGAGACCGTGTTTCACCACTCGCATTGCGCGGGTTGATCGATCGCGTCTTCAGGAATTACAAGGTTGTTTCCCCATTGCGCGCAATAACCCAGAACAACTGGGATGGTTTGCAGGCTGAGTTTCTTCAATCGGTTGACACAAGCTTACGATCTTGGTTGGTCGTTGGCGCTTGTTACAGGAAGGTTTTGGTTCTCATCACAGCGAACGATACACAGGAAGCCATGCCGGCACAGCGGCACATTTACGAGTCCATTTTGGATTCACTTGTTTTGGCAGACCCGGAGGAAGCCAAAGAGTGAGCATCTTCCCCATGCGCCTAACACCACGCAGGAGCCAGCCGCCCATGGCCGTGGCTCAGCTTTGGATCGGCCGGCTGACGTGGCCCAACCGACCTGCAGCAACAAACCCCCGTCACTTCCCCTGCTCTGACGATCCCACTGCTTTCGCGTTCCCCGGCGCCGCATTGGTCTGGCTGTTCATCTTCTGAAACACGCCACGCAGGAGCCAGTGCTTCTTCAATCCCTGCACCAGATTGTCGGTGTCCACCACCAAACTCGATATGCGCGTGAGCATCGTGTCGTTGGATTGAACCTGCGTGTTGAGATTGCTGGTGATCGACGCGAGGTTCAGGATCGCGTTGTTCAAGCTGATGAGATTGGCGTTCAAGTTCGTCTGCGTCTCGGAGGGAACCAGCCATTCGCCCAGTGAACCGTTCGGATCGCGAAGATTGGCGGTGACGACAACCATGTTGGTGGCGATCTGGTTCGCATTGGCCGTCAGTTGCGCCGTGTTGGTCAGCACCGTGTACAACTGATTGGTCAGGCTGAGGATGTTGGGTAGCGCCCCCTTGATCGTGCCGACCAGCGCCTGAGCCTGGTCGGTCAACGACGGCTCTTCATCCGGTTCGAGGTGAACACCCTTGCGCACCCTGGCCAGCGGCACCCAGTGGTCGTGAATCCATAGCTCGCTTATCTTTCCTTGTTCTTCGCGCACGGTCGCCCCTCCCGTCACCCCGGGGCTGATCTCCAACACGCGATTGCCGAGCAGGCCCGCCGCCGCCACGCGGATCCTCGAGTCGGTCCAGATATAACCGTAATACGGACTGCGCACTTCGAGCCCGACAAACACCCGGTGCTCCGCGCCCGGCGGTTGCGCCGTGATCACCGTGATGTTGCCCACCTCAAACCCCATCAACATGACCGGATCGCCGACCTTCAATCCCTCGCCGCCATCGACAAATGTGAAGTACGGACACTTTTGGATGAACCATCCCTTCTGTTCCGCCATGTGGTAGACGTAGTAGGCAAATCCCGCCACCAGCGCGAGCACCGCGACCAGCACGAATAAGCCGACGACTTTTTCCACGCGCTGCAGGCGCGTCCGCAATTGGGGTGTCAGATCTTGTATTGCCATATCAAATCTCGCTTGTCAGAAGTTCTCGCACCGCGGGCTCCGCGGCCCCCTCGACCTGTTCGCGCCCGCCAATCACCCGGAACTGTCCGCCTTCAACGACGGCGAACTGGTTTGCCAAGCCGATCCAACCGCGAAAATCATCCGCACTCGCCACGATCGTCAGCGGTTTGCCGTCCACAAGCCGATTCTTGTGCAACTGCCGCAAAAAATCCAGCCACCACCGCCCCTCGTGCAACGACAGCGTCGACAGCGGGTTGTCCAGGAACAACACCTCGATGGGCGACGCCAGCGCGCGCGCCAGGCCCACGCGTTGTTGCGCGCCCAGGCCCAACTGACCCGGCATATACGACGCGTAGTCTCGCAGCTGTGTCTGCGTCAATAATTCCTCGACACGCGCCACGATCTCGCGTTCCTCGCTGTCCTGTCGATATTGCAGGGGCAGCGCGATGTTGCGCGCAACCGTCAGGTGACTGAACAACCGACCGCTCTGCTCGAAAACGAATCCGATCCGGCGGCACCATGCCTCCCGGTCTCTTTCCTTCGCGCTGCTGAAATCCTGGCCGAAAATCCGCAACGTCCCGCCCGCCGGCCGATTCAGCCCCGCCGCCGTCAGCAACAGCGACGTTTTCCCGCTCGAAGGCCGCCCGCCCACCACCCAGAATTCGCCGGCGCCAATCCGCCAGTTCACGTCGCGCATCACTACCGCATCGGACGGGTCTGCGTGATGCGTCACCTGCACGCCCGCGAGTTCAATCGCAATGCTGTCTGACTTCGTCTTTGCGGTGGCGTCGGTCATCATCCAACACGATTCATCCTATCCAAACAAATATCCCAGCAAGAACACGGCGTCCAACAGCACGAAGGCGGTCACGCTTTCGACGACCGCCCGCGCCGTCACCCGCGAGACCTCCTCGACGCGCAACGGCCGGGCCAGCCCGTGGTAGCAACTCACCACCGCAATGATCGCCCCAAACAACGTCGTCTTCAGCGCGAACAATGCAAAATCTTCCCAGCGCAGCGCGTTGTTGAGTTGGCCCAGGTAGTTGCCAAACGTCAGCGGCACGTCCTGTATGAACGCGAAGATGTAACCGCTGCCGATGGCGATGAATACCAAGTACGTCGCGAGACAGAACACGGACAGCGACAGCGCGATCACGCGCGGCATGACCAGGTAATGCACGGGGTCGATCCCCAGCGATTCCAGCGCCTCGACCTCGCCCAGCGCGCGGATGGTCCCGAGTTCGACAACATTGGACGTCCCCGCGCGCGCCAGCACGATCAACGCCGTCAGCAGCGGGCCGAGTTCTCGCACGATCACCGTCACCATCACCATGCCGATGTATCCCTCGGCGCCGAGCTTGGTAAGCAACCCCACCGTCTGTCCGACAATCAACAACCCAAATATCGCGCCGATAAACCCGATCATCGGCAGCAGCCGCACGCCCGCGTTCCAAATCTGGCTGAAGATCAGCGGATGGACCACCCGCTTCGAGACGTTGAACTTGGTAATCGTCACGCCGAGCGTGATCACCCCAAACGCAACCAGCTCTTTGAGCAGCTGGATCGTGTCGAAGATCTGCGCGCCGAGCCGTTCCACCCGCAGGACGGTTCCCGCATCCTCCCCGGTCAGGTTCGATGTCGTTTTCATCAGTAAAGCCGAGGCTACGGGTTAATTTGTTCCGTGAACCAACGAATGACAAGTAGATGTTGCGTTGCTCAGTCCGAGACAACGACGCCGTACCGCAGATTGCGGACGCTGACGGCCAGTTCGCTTGCTCCCAGGATTTCCATCGCCACGAGCAATACCGCGCCGCCCGCGACGATAATGTCCGCGCGCTCGGGAGGCAGCCCCGGCACTTTCTTGCGTTCGGCCAACGGCATGACTTCCAACCTCCGCACCAACGCCTTCAACTTCTCCCGCGATATCGTCGCGTGATCGACTGTGCCGCATTCGACCCGGGCCAGCGTGACCATTGTTCCCCCCGTGGCAATCATCCGGTACCCGCCCGCATGGTAGCCCGCCAACGCTGGTGTCAACATGGCTCGCAAATACTCGCACAGCTTCGCACACCTTCCTTCACCGAACTTTTCCGTGAGCCGCAATGCCCCCAGCGGCAAACTTTGGAAGACCTCCATCTTCCCGTCACGACCCTGAATGAACTCGGCGCTCCCACCGCCGACGTCCACGACGAGAATCGGCGCGCCTGACCACTCCGGATCGCTGGACACACCGCGAAAAATTAGCTCGGCCTCGCGCTCACCGGAGATCAACTCCACGTCCAGCCCGCACGCGTGACGCACCTGCCCGAGAAACTCATCGCGGTTCGCGGCGTCGCGCGCCGCGCTGGTCGCCACCGCCACGCAATCCGTCGCGCCCAGTGCCCTTGCCTCGGCAAGAAAATCCTGGATGGCCCGCACCGTCCGATCCATCGCCACCGGTAGAAGCCTCCTGCTCTCCTCGACTCCCTCGCCCAGTCGGGTGGTGCGATCTTTTGCGACCGCCGGAACACATTGGCGATCAGATACATCCGCAACAAGCAGTTTGACGGTATTCGTCCCGATATCGATGACGGCGCGGCGCATTTCCGGCCCTTGATAACATGACACGGCGCGGACGGCAAACCCCGAAAAAACTGCTTGTCTCGATTCGAGTTTGTGATACTTTTCACATGCTTTTTTGCCGCCCGGGCTGGCATTGTGGCGACTGAATCCTGATGAACTTCGGCAAAGACTTTCAAGGCATGGGGCGGTACATGGCGTTGGGCGTACAGATGGTTGTGACCACCGTCGTCATCGCCGCCGTCGGGTACTGGCTCGACAAAAAAACCGGCAAAGAACCTTTGTTCTTGATCGTGTTTTTCTTGTTGGGCGCCGCGGCGGGCTTTGTGGTGGTGTATCGCGCATTTCGTGACAATGGAGCAAAGCCGAGATGAATCTTGACCGCCCGGCGATCCTGGGAATCGTCTTCGGCGTCTTGATTGGCGCCGTGAACGCTGCGCTCCAGATTCACGAATTGCGCCGGAAAGGCGGGGTCGCGCAGCCGAAAGGCGTGTCCGTGTTGATCCCCGGCGCGGTGGGCCGGCTCACGTTTGTGGTGGTGGCCTGGTGGCTGGCGTTCGAGCTGGCGGGAGCGGACAAATACTGGTTGACGGGCGCTTTGGCCGTTACCTATACTGCGCCGCTCTTGGTGCAGTTGAAGCAGTTGATTTTTCCCAAGAGGTGAGAGGAAGCGATGGGCGAACCCCATGTTATCGTACATATACCCCTTCAGTTGTTCGGCCTCAATTTGAGCGTCACGAACTTCGTCGTGATTCTCTGTCTGGCGTCCCTCCTGACCTTTTTGTTCCTGGCGGGCGCCGCTTGCGCCATGAACGCGACGGGCACGGGACGGCTGCCCAATCTGGTGGAATCGTTGCTGGAATTCGTCCGCGAAAACATTTCCGATGCGTTCATGGGACATCATGGTGCCAAGTGGTTCCCGTTCGTCGCCACCGTCTTTTTCTACATTTTGTTCAACAACCTGCTCGGCTTGATGCCCATCCCCGGCTATTTCCACGCAGGAACGAGCAACCTCAATGTGACGGCGACATTGGCGATTATTGTGTTTGTCGTCGTCCAGGTCGTGGCCGTGAAAGAGCACGGGCTGAAGTACTACGTCAGCCTGCTGTTCCCCAAGACCGCGCCGGGCTGGCTGCGGTTTACGTTGATGCCGTTCATCGAGTTGATCAGCATTTTTGCCCGCCCATTTTCGTTGGCGATTCGTTTGTTCGCCAATATGACCGCCGGCCACCAGATCATCCTCGTGCTCTTGACCGGTGAACTGGTCGGCGCCACATGGATGCTGAGGCAGGGCATTCTTTGGAAAATGATATCGCCGGCGCCCCTGGTGGTGGTGATCGCGATGGACGCATTTGAAATTTTCGTGGCCTTCATTCAGGCCTTCATTTTCGCCCTGTTGACGGCGTTGTACCTGGGCGAAGCACTGGAAGAGTCGCACTAGCAAGCAATCACAGCAAACTCTCGGAGAGAACGGAATGGACACAAATACAGTAACGCAAGCAGCGCAAGTGATCAGCACGGCGGCGCTGGCCAAACTCGGCGCTGGTCTGGCGGTGGGCCTGGGCACACTCGGCTCCGGCGTCGGCATCGGGGTGATTTTCGGCAAGAGCATCGAGTCGGCTGCGCGCCAGCCCGAAGCGTTGCCCCTCGTGCAACGCCTGATGTTTACGGGGTTCGCCCTCGTCGAAGCGCAGGCGCTCTACGCCCTGCTCATCACCTTCATCTTGCTCGCCGCGAAGTGACGGTCCCATGAAAACATTTCATCGCACCGTCCACACGCTCCTCGCCACGCTGAGTTTCATCGTCCTCAGCGGCGCCGTGGCTTGGGCGGAGGAAGCGGCGGCCCCGCCCCCCGGCGAAGGCAGCCAGATTCCGCCCACCGACTGGGGCCTGCAAATCTGGACACTGGTCACGTTTGTGGTGTTGCTGGTGCTATTGGCGAAATTCGCCTTCAAGCCCATCGCCCAGGCCCTCGATCGCCGCGGCGAGTCGATCAGAAAATCCATCGAAGAGGCCGAGAAGCAACGCGCCGACGCGAAAAAGCTGATGGACGACTATCAGAAGCAACTCGCCGAAGCCCGCAACGAAGCCGGCAAGATCATCGAGGAAGCCCGCCAACTTGGTGAGCGCGTCCGCAAGGAGGTCGTCGACAAATCCAATGCCGAGGCGTCCGCCGCCGTCCAGCGCGCCCAGGAAGAAATCCAGCGGCAAAAGGAAAAGGGCATCCAGGAGATGAAGGACACGGTGGCCGCGCTCTCGGTCCAGATCGCCTCGCGCGTCATCGAAAAGGAACTCGACGAAGCCACCCATCGCCAGCTCGTTGACAACCTGATCAAAGACCTCAGCAAAGTCCAACGCGCCTGATCAACGAGTTTTCCGCCATGCCGCACGACCCCATCAATAGTGGTTACGCCCGCGCCCTCCTCGACATGGCGCAGCCCGAGGGCGTCGTCAGCCGCGTCGAGGAGGAATTGTTCCGCCTCCGCGAACTGCTCAAGAAAAACCCGGACCTACTGGAGTTTCTCAAGGATCCCAACATCCAGCATGAAGGCAAACGCAAGGCCCTCAGCGACCTGTTTCAAGGCCGCGTCCACCCGCTGGTGCTGAACCTGTTGATTACCCTCAGCGACCAGGATCGTGCGGGCCGCGTGCTGAATGTCGTCGAGGAATTCAGCGCCCAGGCCGCCAACGCGACCGAAAAAGTCAGCGGCGAGGTCACAACGGCCATCCCGCTCGATGACGCGACCCTGGGTCGGCTCGCGACAGAGCTGTCGCGCATCACTGGCAAGAGCGTGCAACTGTTTCAGAAGGTTGATGCGGCGATTCTCGGCGGGGCGATCATCAAGGTCGGCGAGCAAATCATCGACGGCAGCCTTCGCCGCAAGCTCAATCAGATCAAGGAGCGATTAGCGCAGTAACGAGGTAGACCATGCCAGACACTCTAACATTCGACTCGAAACAGATTTCCGATGTCCTGAAGCGCAGCGTTTCGGAGTACAAATCCGAGGTCAGCGTCCAGGAGGTCGGCGAAGTCATCGACTGCGGCGACGGGATCGCCCGCGTCAAGGGCCTGCCCAACTGCATGGCCGAGGAAATGTTGGAGTTCCCCAAAAACATCTTCGGCATGGCGCTCAACCTGGAAAAGGAGCAGGTCGGCGTGATGATTCTTGGCGATTTCACCGAGATCTCCGAAGGCGACCTCGTCAAGCGCACGGGCCGCCCGTTGTCCGTCCCTGTGGGCGACGAGTTGCTCGGCCGCGTGGTCAACGCCATCGGCCAACCCATCGACGGCAAGGGCCCGATCAACACGAAGAATCTTCGCCCGATCGAGTCGCGCGCGCCGAGCGTGATCGAGCGCGAACCCGTCAAGCAACCGTTGCAAACGGGCCTGAAGGCCATCGATTCGATGATCCCGATTGGTCGCGGCCAGCGCGAGTTGATCATCGGTGACCGTCAAACGGGCAAGACCGCCATCTGCGTCGATACGATCATCAATCAAAAAGGCGGCGATGTCGTTTGCATCTACGTCGCCATCGGCCAGAAGAAATCCACCGTGGTCAGCGTGGTCGAGACCCTCGAGAAGTACGGCGCGATGGATTACACCATCGTCGTCAGCGCGACCGCGGACAACCCGGCCCCGATGCAGTTCGTGGCTCCGTACAGCGGCTGCGCCATGGGCGAGTATTTCCGTGACCTTGGCCGCCACGCCCTGATCATTTACGACGATCTTTCCAAGCACGCGGTGGCGTACCGGCAGGTGTCGTTGCTGTTGCGCCGGCCCCCGGGCCGCGAAGCGTTCCCCGGCGACATCTTCAATTTGCACAGCCGGTTGCTCGAACGCGCCGCCAAACTCAATATCGACGCGCCGAAGTACAATCCGGTCTACCCAAAGGGCGGCGGGTCGCTGACCGCGTTGCCGATCATCGAGACGCAGGAAGGCGATTACTCGGCCTACATCCCGACGAACGTCATCTCGATCACCGACGGGCAGATTTACCTCGAATCCGACCTGTTCTACGCGGGTATTCGTCCCGCCGTGTCGGTCGGTCTCTCGGTCAGCCGCGTCGGCGGCAACGCCCAGACCAAGGCGATGAAGAAAATCGCCGGCACGTTGCGCCTGAGCCTCGCCCAGTATCGCGAACTCGCGGCGTTCGCCCAGCTTTCCAGCGACCTCGACAAGGCCACCAAGGCCCAACTCGACCGCGGCCAACGCATGGTCGAGTTGCTCAAGCAGCCCCAATATCAGCCAATGACCGCGGAAGATCAGGTGGCCGTGATTTGGGCCGCGACCAACGGGTATCTCGATGGAATCCCGGTCTCGGCCATCCGCAAGTACGAGGTCGAGTTCCTGCAATTCCTCAAGAGCAAATACGCGACCGTGGTGACCGGACTGCGCGACCGCAAGGAGCTGACCGAGGAAATCGTGGCCGGCCTCAAGAAGGCTGCCGACGAATTCAAGGGTCTGTTCTCCGCGAAGTAAGCTGTCATGGCCAGTCTCCGCGACATCCGCCGCCGCATCAAGGGCGTCAAGAACATCCGCCAGGTCACCAAGGCGATGAACATGATTGCCGCGGCCCGGCTCCGGCGCGCCCAGGCCAAGGCGGAATCCGCGCGGCCCTACGCGGAGCGACTCTCCGAGATCCTCAAGGACGTCGTCGCCTCCAGTGGCGGCGCGTCGCGCCACCCGTTGATGGCGCAACGCCCCGTGAAAAGCGTGGCGCTGGTGCTTGTCACCGCCGACCGCGGCTTGTGCGGGGCGTTCAACGCGGGCATCATCCGCGAGGCCCAACGGTTCCTCATCGACCAGACCGTGCCCGTCGAACTCATCACCGTGGGACGCAAAGGACGCGACCATTTCCAGCGGTTGGGCTACACCATCTCGCAACACTTCCCCCAGCCCTCGCGCGACGTGCGCCTGGAAGAACTCGGCAACGCCTGCAAACGGATCATCAGCGATTACGGCGCGGCGAAATACGACCAGGTTCATCTGGCGTACGCGAAATTCGTCAGCGTGCTGAAGTCGGAACCGATATTGGTCCAGTTGCTCCCGCTCGGCCAGGGCGATGACGCTGCCAAGGGCGCGAAAACACCCTACCAATTCGAGCCGGAAGCGGAAGAGTTGCTCAACATATTGCTGCCCCAGTACGTCGAGGTGTTGATCTACCGGGCGCTCGTCGAATCGCTGGCCAGCGAGCAGGCGGCGCGCATGGTCGCCATGAAGGCCGCCACCGACAGCGCCTCGGACATGATCACCGGCCTGACCCGCGAGTATAACGGCGCGCGCCAGTCGTCGATCACCACCGCGCTGCTGGAAGTGGTCGCGGGCGCCGACGCGCTGGAGAAGAAGGAATAGTTTTACGCAGGAGATAACCGCATCATGAGCACAGGCGAACATCAAACGGGCAAGGTTGCGCAGGTCATCGGACCGGTGGTGGACATCGAGTTTTTCACGGAACACCTGCCGCCGATCAACCAGGCCATTACCATCGATGACAAAGAGCACGGCATCCATCTCACCTGCGAGGTCGCCGGCCATCTGGGGGACAACACCGTTCGCACGGTGGCGATGAGCCAGACGCAAGGTCTCGTGCGCGGCATGGAAGCCATCGACACCGGCGGGCCAATTACCGTGCCCGTCGGCGCCACGTCACTGGGCCGCATTTTCGACCTGTTGGGCAACGTGATTGACGGCAAGGGGCCCATCAACGCCAAGATGCGGCTGCCAATTCACCGCCTCTCGCCGCCGTTCGAGGAGCAGGTGCCGGCCACGAAACAGTTCGAGACCGGCTTGAAATCCATCGACCTGCTGGCCCCGTTCGCCAAGGGCGGCAAGATCGGCCTGTTCGGTGGCGCGGGCGTCGGCAAGACGGTGCTCATCCAGGAATTGATCCGCAACATCGCCAAGGAACACAGCGGCTACTCCGCGTTCGGCGGCGTCGGCGAACGCACCCGCGAGGGAAACGATCTGTACCTGGAAATGACCGAGTCGGGCGTCATCGCCAACACCGTGATGGTGTTCGGCCAGATGAACGAACCTCCCGGTGCGCGCCTGCGCGTGGCCCTGTCCGCTCTCACCCAGGCGGAATACTTCCGCGATTACGAGAACAAGGACGTGTTGCTGTTCATCGACAACATCTTTCGGTTCACCCAGGCCGGCTCGGAAGTGTCCGCGCTGCTCGGGCGCATGCCCAGCGCCGTCGGTTATCAGCCGACGCTCGGCACGGAAATGGGCGACCTGCAGGAACGGATCACATCGACGAAACGCGGCTCGATCACGTCCGTGCAGGCCGTGTACGTGCCCGCCGACGATATCACTGACCCGGCGCCGGCGACGACGTTTACCCACCTCGACGGCTCCATCGTGCTGTCGCGCCAGATTGCCGAGTTGGGCATTTATCCCGCCGTCGACCCACTCGCTTCGACCTCGCGCATTCTCGATCCATTGGTCGTCGGCGAGGACCACTACAAGGTCGCCCGCGGCGTGCAACAGGTGTTGCAGCGATACAAGGATTTGCAGGACATCATCGCCATTCTCGGCATGGAAGAGTTGAGCGAAGAAGACAAACTCACCGTCGCCCGCGCCCGCAAAATCCAGCGGTTCCTGTCGCAGCCGTTCTTCGTGGCCCAGCAATTCACTGGCTTCGAGGGCAAGTACGTGCGCGTGACGGAAACGATCCGCAGCTTCAAGGAGATCCTCGACGGCAAGCACGACGACCTGCCCGAGCAGGCGTTCTACATGGTCGGGGTCATTGAAGAGGCGCGAGCCAAAGCCGACAAGATGAAGGCGTAAACACGCGTCACCATGGCCGACGAGAAGACATTCCCATTCGAGATTCTCACGCTGCAGAGATTGTTCCTGCGCGATGAAGTCCGCTTAGTGATCGCTCCGGGTCAGGAAGGCGTCTTCGAGATTCTCGCCAACCATGCGCCGTTTGTGTTCGCGCTCAAACCCGGAGCGTTGCGGATGCGGATGCCCGGCGGCCAGGACCAATATGTCGTCGTGGGCACGGGCTTCCTGATCGTACAAAAGGACCGCACGACCGTGCTCACCCGCAGCGCCGAACGTCCCGAGGAAATTGACGTGGAGCGGGCCCGTCGCGCCAAGGAGCGCGCCGAGCAGCGGTTACAACAGGCAGCGCAAAATTTCGACATCGCCAGGGCCCAAGCCTCCCTGCAACGGGCACTTGCGCGGTTGAAGGTTGCGGACTATGCTGGTGCTGTAAGGAAATGACGCGGATCTCTCAAGGTTGGGTTGGCTCGGACGTGGAATCGCGAATCGCCGCGCACGTTCATGCTTGGGAAAAGGTCAAACCCCTCGGTGACAAACGACGGCTCGAGACCTACCCGTTCGTCGCCATCTCCCGTGAATTTGGTTGTGAAGCCCTGCCGCTCGCCCAGCAGCTTGTTCAGACCCTCAACGAACGTTGCCATCCGTCCATCCCGTGGGTGTCCTACGACCGTGAATTGCTCGACAAGGTGTCCGAGCAGTTGCACATCCAGCGGGCGATCCTCGACATGCTCGACGGCCATCGGCGCGATGAGATGAGCGAGTTGTTCGATAACATCATCAATCGCAAGGTTGATGACGCCGTGGTCGTGCGCAAACTCGCCGAAGTCATCCGCACGCTCGCGGTGCACGGCCATGCCGTCCTCGTGGGACGTGGAAGTTCGCTGGTGACGCAGGACCTCCGCAACGGCGTGCATATTCGCCTCGTCGCGCCCCGCGCGTGGCGGGTTCACACCATCGCCGCCAACCGCAATCTGTCCGTGCACGACGCCGAGAAGATAGTCGATGAGGGCGAGAAGGAGCGGAGCCACTATATCAACACGTACTTCGTGCTCGATCCGGGGTTCCCGTTCCACCACGATCTGGTGATCGACAACTCGCGGTTCAATCTGGTGCAAATCGTCGAGATCGTGTTCGCCGCGTTGAGCGCGCGATTCGGCGATACGCTGGTGAGCGCGTAACCGCCGTCACTTCTTCCAGTACGTCTCTTTCACGCCCGCCTTCTGGTTACTCCACCGGGCCAGCATGAACAGCGCGTCGCTCAGGCGATTCAGGTAGGGAACCACCCATTCGCCAATCTTTTCTTCCTGGCGCAGGCGCACGCAGAAACGCTCGGCGCGACGGCAGATCGTCCGCGCCACGTGCAACTGCGCGCCCGCCGGGCTGCCACCGGGCAAAATGAACTCCGTCAACGGCCCCAGTTCTTTGGTCAGTTCTTCGACCAGTTTCTCAAGGCCGGTCACGTGCTGCGCCTCGATGCACGGCATCCCTTTCTGGAATTTGTCCGCGGGCGTGGCCAGTTCCGCGCCGAGATTGAACAGGTCGTTCTGAATGTCGCGCAACCGCACATCCAGGGCGGCATCAGCCCGCAACGCCCGCGCCAATCCGATGGCCGAATTCAATTCATCCACCGTGCCGACGGCCCAGATCCGCGGCGAATCCTTGCTGACGCGCCCGCCGCCGGCGAGTCCCGTCGTTCCGTCGTCGCCGGTCCGGGTAACGATTTTGGTTAATCGAGCCATGGTGTAAAACAATCCTCACCCTGACCTTTTGCGACCGAGGCACGGCGAGGTCGCGTCTCGAAGACTCGGCTCCCCTTGAAAAGGGAGAGGGGAACGCTGTTGTCTCCTCTCCCCGCTTGCGGGGAGAGGATTAAGGTGAGGGGCGTTAGCATTTCTGGAATTTGGCGGGAATCAGGCACATGAACTTGAATGGTTTCCCCGCCGCGTTCTTGAACTGGTGTTGTTCATCCGCTGGAATGTACAGCACGTCGCCCGGCTTGATCGGCACTTCCTTGCCCTCGCGCCAGACCGTGCCCTGTCCTTCCATCACGTAAATCTCGTGTTCGTAGGGATGATGATGCAGCGGGGTGTGGCCGCCGGGCGCAACCTCGAACACGCGCATCGCAAAATTCGGCGCGCCGTCGCGCGCCGTCACAGCGAGTTTCACCTGGCAATCCTTCGCGCCGTCCATGTCCACCTTCTCCGAGGGTATCTCTTTTACGCTGGCAATTTTCATCAAGCATACTCTCCCATGTCTTTCGCTTTTCTAGCATAAACGCTATTATGGAAGCCATGAAAAGCTACCGCAAAGAACTCTGGTTCAATCTCCCCTCCCGACGCGGGTTCGTCAACATCACCCCGGACGTGGAGACCTGTCTGCGGGAGAGCGGGGTCAGGGAAGGGTTGGTTCTCTGCAACGCGATGCACATCTCGGCCAGCGTGTTCATCAACGACAATGAGTCCGGCTTGCACCAGGATTTCGAGCGCTGGCTCGAGAAACTGGCGCCCGAGAAACCCCATTCCCAGTACGCCCACAACTCGGGCGAAGACAACGCCGATGCTCATCTCAAACGCACGATCATGGGACGGGAAGTCGTGGTGGCGATAACGGATGGGAAACTCGACTTCGGCCCGTGGGAGCAAATCTTCTACGGCGAATTCGACGGCAAACGCCGCAAACGCGTCCTCGTGAAGATCATCGGGGAGTGAGTGGCAGAACTATCACGCCCGGGCTTCAGTGACCAGCCAGTGCGAGCGTTCGCCGGACGCGCGGCGCAAGGCCAGGGCCGATACCGCAAACAGCGCCATGAATCCCCAGTCGCCGATGATCGTGCCGCGCAGGAATGGAAGTCCCGCGGCGTAGCAGTCCATCAAACCGGACAATGTTTTGGCGTAGGGCGCGTTGGCCAGGCTCATGCCGAAGAGCCACACGGCGAAGTTGCTGATGAGGAAAAACAGGAAGGGCGTGGCGATCACCGCCCCGATCTTGCTGCCGAGTTTCCGGTCACGCGTCCACAGGCCGAGCAGGCCAATCAGCAGGAATGCGCTGTAATCGAATGCCCGCGGCCAGTAAATCATCGGGTAGCCCATCCAGACGTTGAGCAGCATATCCGTCACGGCCAGCACGGCCAGCGGCACCCACAACGCGTAACGGCGTCCCAGGCACATGCCGCCGAGCAGGGCCATCGCGCCCACCGGGGCGATGTTCCACCAGTGGAATCCATGCGCTGCCAAGCGGAATATCCCGGCCGCTACAACCATCAAGATTGCCAAAATCATTTTGCTGTCTCCTGACCCGATTTTGAGAGCGCCGCCGGTGAAAATCAACTCGAAAAGCGGTTGTGTCAACTGCTTGCGTGTGAGCCGTTAGCGCAAAGTCACAGAAATCTCTTTGCAGTCCGTCCCCCTCACCTTAATCCTCTCCCCCGGAGGGGAGAGGAAAACCACTGCGTTTACCACCGTTCTTCCCCTCTCCCCTTGAGGGAGAGGGTCAGGGTGAGGGGTATTGTCGCTTGTCTCTATGATTGTAAACCTGCAACTGTTACACCGCATTCGCGCGGTTGCGCAAGCTGTGGTACTTTATCCCGTGTTTCCAAGCGAACAGGCCTACCGTCGGATTCAACGGCGCGTCGATCGCCTCGCCTTTCTTATTGTGGCGACGGACATCTCCGAACGCGACATCTCCATCGAACGCCTGTTTCTAAAAACCGAGGCGGCCCGTTTGTTTCCGGATCGGTTCAAGTTCTACGAGATGATGTACGAGAGCCGGTTCGACCGACTCGTCGAGCAATTTCGACGAAACCGTTAGGGCTGCAACACGCTTGATTCGATGGGCGCGGCAGGGCGGGAAAATGAACCCTCACCCTGACCCTCTCCCTTGAAAAGGGAGAGGGGGACGCACTTCGTTTCCTCTCCCCGTGTGCGGGGAGAGGATCAAGGTGAGGGGCAGCCTGTCAAATAAGCTGTGACAAAACGTTAGTGCTTGCCCTGCGGGGCGATCAGTTTCTGCAATCCATCCGCCACCGAATCGGCGTACTCACGAAAGATGCTCTTCATCGGCGTGCCGTCCACATCGCGCGTGCCCTCGTAGTCGCCGAGCTGGATGCGCTCGTACACGACGCGGTTGTTCATGTAGTACGGTTCGAGGAAAACGACGGGGCCATTGTAGAGTCGGTTGGCGGCGAGGTTGCGGGCGAACACGTACGGGTTGTCACCGACATGGATCGCGCCGCCGGACGGGCCGTATTCGACCGGCGGTAGTTTGGTGGCGCCAGCCATGGCGGTGGCAACCGCTTCGGCCACAGTCTGTTCGATCGGATGGGAACGTTCCAGCAGCTTGGAGAACAACCGCAGCTTCTGGTCGTCGTCTTTCAATTCGGACGCGAGATAGTCGCCGTGCACGTACACAACCAGCCGGTTATCGTCCACCAGATTCTGGCATTGATCCCATTCGACGGCGTTAAAGTGCATGCAGATGGTGAGATCGGGCTTGATCTGCTCGTTGACCAGGCGCGCCCGCGCGGCGATTTCGGAGCTGCGGTAAAAGAGATTCTCGGCTCGTTTACGGACCGCATCGGCGTGCGCGGCCTCGCGATCCAGCGGCGGGAAGGCATCGAACCGCGCAAGCGGGGTGTCCTGTTCCGCCTGCGCGCGGAAATCTTCAGGGCGTTTGTCGGTGACCGGCTCGAAGTTGTCCTTGGTGAGAAAGACCTCGATCCCCGCGGCTTCGAGCCGTGTCTTTAACAACCGGGCCGCGGTGAGATTCAGCACGGCTTCCTGCACGGGACGGTCTTTACCCCGCTCGAAGAAGCGCTCTTCCATGCGCGCCCATTCGCCGCCGATGTGACCGGGGTCGAGAACGATGCGCTTGAGGGTCAACGGAGAATGGGAGACGGAGGAGGAAGCTGCGGAGGAAAAACGAAGGGTGAACAGCGCGTTGGTCTTTTCGGGCGTGGAAAAGACCGTGACGGAGTTGGTGCCAAACACCAGGTAATTCGTGAGCGCGCCGGAAGGACAATAGACACCGGCGAGCAATCCCTCAAAATCGGCGCGGGAGATCGACTGTTGGTAGCGTTCCAGCGGAGACCAATCCGCCGCATAACTGGCTGCACACCAAGCCGTTGCGGCCAGCAAGATTAAGAGCCTGGCTCGTCCCATTCGGCGGGGCTCCATTGGAGGATCTCGTTGATCTCGTCGAAACAGTGGATGCTTTCCGACGCGAAGTAGCGGTCGCGATCCAGCGCATCGAGTTCCTCGCTCATGTCCAGCTCGGTGCAATCGCGGACGTAGTGGTGCGTGGCGTTGAGTTTGCGGATGCGGGCGACGCTGATGGCATCGAGCAGATCGTAGTACGCGCCTGTTTCCTCGTCGTCGATCAGCGGCAGAGCGAAAATCTGTTCGTTGGCAGCGCCAACATCATCCGGATCGACGGGCGCAAGTCTCACGCGCTCGTCATCGATCTCGGACTCCAGTTGGAAGAACTGGAAGGCGTCATCGAAGAGATAACGGCGGAACCCATGGGGTTGGTACTCGTCCAGCACTTCGGCGACATGGGCGATCTGGCGCGGATCGAGCACTCCGCGCATCCCTTCCCCCCAGTAGATGTCCTGGCTGGCTTCCGCGACCCACCAGTTCCCATCGTCGCCGAGGCGGGCGATGATCCAGTTCGGCGGAGTCGGTTTTGACTTTCGCATAGGGTCGGGGAATTCTGCCAAAACTGCTTTGCATTTTGCAACGCGCATCGCCAGAATTCGCTTCGTGGCCAACGTCCTGGAATATCTGGGGAAACGACCGCGCATCGGCGCGGGTGTGTTTCTCGCCGACACTGCGCGGGTAATCGGCGACACCGAGATCGGCGAGCAATCGAGCATCTGGTTCGGAAGCGTCCTGCGCGGGGACATCAACCGCGTCGTGATCGGCCACCACACCAACATCCAGGACAACAGCGTGTGCCACGTGGCCGACGAATTTGCGTGCGTGGTGGGCAATTACGTGACGGTCGGCCATCGCGTCGTCCTGCATGGATGCACCGTGAGCGACGAGGTGCTGGTGGGCATGGGAGCCGTATTGATGAACGGCGTTGTCGTGGGCGAGCAAAGCATTATCGGCGCAGCCGCGTTGTTGACCGAAGGCCTGCAAGTGCCACCGGGGTCGCTGGTGTATGGTTCCCCCGCAAAGGTGGTCAGCCAGGTCGGGGCGACGGAACGGGCCAGGATCAAGGGTTGGGCGGAGAAGTATTGTCGCGTGGCGGAAAATTACCTCGTCCCCGGCCGCTAACGGCCGACTTACGAGCCGGACGGAACCTGGTCCGTCGCGGCGGCGCGCGCGCCGGTCGTCGTGTCGTTATTGGCAGTGCGGATCTGGATCTGGTCGCCCTCTTCGGTGTGCGAGGCGTCGAGCGCCCCGACGGGGACTTCCAGGACGTACACGGATTTCTTGACCACGCACGTGCGATACGGCGGCAGGGCCTTGACGGCGCGAATTACGTGCAAATCCTTGTCAAGAAAGAGCACGTCAATGGGGAACCGCATCCCGACGGTGTGAATGCCGTAGCATCGATCCAGAAGCAAGCCTTCGCCCTCCTCAAATCGCCCGCGGTTGAGCAACCCCACCATGCGTTTGAGCACCGTATTGGCGAAGTGGCACTTGTCGGAGACAATCGTTTTCTTGGTGGCGTTGACCAATACCATGGCAATCCGCTCCTGTGCCGACTATTGCCCCAACTGGTTCCACACGCTGACCAACGCGGGACCAAGCAGAACGATGAACAGCGCCGGGAAAATGAAAAATACGAGCGGAAAAACAATTTTGATGGGCGCCTTCATCGCCTGTTCCTGGGCGCGTTGGCGGCGGCGCGTGCGGATCGAGTCGGCCTGGATGCGCAGCGTGTTGGTAATGCTGCCGCCCAACCGGCTGGCATGCACCACCGCGGTAATGAACGTCTTCAGGTCGTCGACCCCGGTACGATTGCCGAGGTCATCCAGCGCTTCCAGGCGGGGTTTACCCAGACGGATCTCGTTGAGCGTCTTGGAGAACTCCTCGGCGAGGGGCCCCTTGATCTTGCGCATCGTGTATCCGACCGCGGCGTCAAAACCCATGCCCGCCTCGACGCTGATCGAGAGAATATCGATCGAGTAGGGCAGATTCACCAGGATCTCCTCCTGCCGATTCCGCACTTTTCGGCCGAGCACGAACTGCGGCAGGGTGTACCCGCCAAAGGCGCCGATCAACAGATAGGCGATGTTCCACGGATCGGTGTACTTGAAATCGCCCCCCGGCGTCGTGCCCAGCGCCAGAATCATCAGGAACATCAGAATCACACAGCCCGCCGCGCTGAACCAGCACAGCCCGATCAATTGCACGGCCGTCACCCGGGGAAACAGGCCCGCCATGACGAGCTTCTTTTGCGTGCGCTCAGCCATTTCTGCCGGCGTGTATCCGCGGAACAATCTCGCCACCGAATCGCCCAGCGGCAGGAGCACGCGCTGGACAAACGGCTTCGCCAATTCCTCCTCGGGTGTCTCGGCATCGGCCGTCATGATTCGTTCGATACGTTTCTCGACGGCGAACTGAGAGGACGTACGGTAAAAGCCGACCGCGCCCAGAATGACGGCGATAAAGATTGTGAAAATGGCCAGGATAAGCATGGGCTACACCTTGACGTTAATCACCTTGTAAATGACGTAGGCGCCGATCAGTTGGAGACACAAGCCGGCGGCCAGTAACACCACGCCCATCGGGAGATCGTGCCCAAACAGATGTCCCACAATGGGGGGACCAAACATGGACCTGAAATAATCGGGTGCATACAGCGAGAGAATCCCGACCACGCCAAACGGCAACGCCCCAACAATCAATCCCGAGAGCTTACCCTGGGTAGTCAACACGCGCACATCGCCCTGGATCCGCAATCGCTCGCGGATTGTTTCCGCGACCTTTTCCATGATCTCGGTCAGGTTGCCACCGACATCCTTCTGAACGAGATAGGCGCCGATGACGATGTCCAGATCCTGGCTGTTCACGCGCCGACCGAGGTTCAACAGCGCGTCATCGACGGTCACGCCGAGGTTGACCTCGCGCAACATGCGGTTCAATTCCTTCGAGATTGGATCGCTCATTTCCTTGGCAACAAGTTCCAGACCCTTGACGAACCCGTAGCCCGACCGCAAGGAATTGGTGAGCAGCATGAGGGCGTCGGCCAGTTGCTTGACGAATTTGTTGCGCCGGCGGTTTTGATGCGCGCGAACCACAAACACGGGGACCACAAGGCCGCAAATGGCGAGCAGGATACCGCTGTGCAGGTAGCCGAGGCCGTACCGGCCGAACAAGAAGCCGAAAGCTGCCAGGACCACCCGCAACAACAGATACTCGGATGGACGCATCGGGATGTCCGCGCGCGCGAGTTCGTCTTCCAGATGGGTCATGTAACCCGTGCCCAAGAGCATGCGAAACAGCCGGGGAACCTGACTGGACGGTTGCAGCTCTGCCTGGGCCGTTCGGGCGGCCTCTTCCTCGATGGTAGCATAGGTCTCCAACCGTTCCTCGAGGATGGCCCGGCGGCGGTTCGCCCGCAAATACAGGCCGTAGCCGAGCAACCCGCAGGCAGCCACGGCGAGGACCACAATGATGAGGAGGTTGTTGTCCATACTACCGAATCTCACTTGTTCTCTTGAAAATTTCCGGGGGCAAATGAATCCCGGAGGCATTGAAGCGGTCGATGAACTTCGGAACCATGCCGGTGGCCTGCATTGTTCCCAAGACCTTGCCGCCTTCGCCGATGCCCTTTTGCTGGTACGCAAACAGGTCCTGCAGCACAATGACCTGGCCTTCCATGCCCTGGATTTCGCTCACGCTGACGACCTTGCGGCTGCCGTCGCTCAACCGACTGATCTGCACGATCAGGTGAATGGCCGCGGCCACCTGCTCGCGGATCGCGCGTGAGGGCAGGTCCATCCCCGCCATCATCACCATGGTCTCGATACGGGCCAGGGCGTCGCGGGGCGAATTGGAGTGAATCGTGGAAATGGAGCCTTCGTGGCCGGTGTTCATGGCCTGCAACATGTCCAGCGCCTCGCCGCCGCGCACTTCGCCGACGACGATACGATCAGGGCGCATACGCAGGCAGTTGCGGACGAGGTCGCGAATCCTGATTTCACCCTTGCCTTCGATGTTGGGCGGGCGCGATTCCAACCGCACGACGTGCGGCTGGTGCAGCTTCAATTCCGCGGCGTCCTCGACGGTGACCACGCGCTCGCCCTCGGGAATGAAGGAGGAAAGCACGTTCAACAGCGTCGTTTTGCCAGCGCCCGAACCGCCGGAAACCAGGACGTTCAACTTGATTTTCACACACGCGGCCAGAAACGCCGCCATGCCCTGGGTAATCGTGCCGAAGCCGATGAGGTCCTCGACGGTGTAGGGGTCAACCGAGAATTTTCGGATCGTCAGCACCGGGCCGTTGAGCGACAGCGGCGAGATGATGGCGTTGACACGGGAGCCGTCGGGGAGTCGCGCGTCGACCATCGGGCTGGACTCGTCCACACGACGGCCGAGCGGGGTGACAATCTTGTCGATGACGTGACGGATATGCTCGAAGTCTCGAAATTGAATGTCCGTCAACTCCAACTTGCCGAAACGTTCGCAGTACACCTGGTCGGGTCGGTTGACCATGACCTCGGTGACCGTCGGATCGCGCAGCAGCGGCTCAATCGGACCGAAGCCGAGAATTTCGTCGGCCATGTCGGAGACGAGCCGGTTGCGCATCTGACGCGAGAACGGCAATTTTTCCGAGCGAAGTTTTTCTTCGACGAGCTCCTCGACCCGGCGGCGCAACAGCGCTTCATCCCCTTTTTCGAGCAGCTTCTGGTCGATATTCTGAACCAGATACGCCAGGATCGCGTTCTTGGATTCCGAATACAACTGCGCACTGATTTCGGGGGTAGTCGCCATAATATGCCACTCTTTGTTCTAGCTTAGCTCATTGCATGAACGAAAACCATCGCCCCGTCCGTTTCTTCTCGAGGGAGGCGCCCGGTGCCATGGCCTCGGCCAGTTCCAACAGCGCCCGGGTCACCGGCTTGTTTGGGCTGGAACTGACGAAGGTTTGTCCCAGGTTCACCGAGGAACCCACGAGGGCGTCATCGCTCGGAATTTGGGCCGTCACCGGAAACTCCAGGATTGTCTCGACTTCCGCCGAAGAGATTTCCTTCGAGTTGGTTGTCCGATTGACGATGACGCGGAGTTTTTCTTTCGGATAGTTGGCGGCCAGCAGGTTCTTCAAGTACAATTTTCCATCGCGCAGACGCGGCAGATCCATGCCCACCACAACGAGGATCAGGTCCGAGTAATCCATCGCGGCGAGAGTCGACTCCAAATTCGCGTAGCCCGTGTCCACGATGATATACTCGTAATGTTCCCGAAGTGCTTCCAGGATGCTTTGCACCATGTAGCGGGAAAGCGTCGATCCATCGAATGTCCCGGTCAATGGGGCCGGTAAAACCGATACGCCGGTCGGGTGTTTCGACATGACGCTGTCCACGACATCGTAGTCGATGCCCCCGAAGCCGGGAAGGAGGTCGCCGAGTGTCCGCTTCGGTGACACATCCAACAGCATGGCGACATCGCCGCCCCAGAGATTCAGGTCCACCAGCGCCACATTCTCGCTGGCCCTGGCGAGGGCGACGGCGAGATTGGTGGCAATCACGGTCTTCCCACAACCGCCGCGCGGACCGGTGATGGTGACAACTCGATGTTTCGGGGCTTCGGGTTCTGCTGCGGCCGGGGCGGGGGGAGCCGCGCCGGTTCGCTTGGACGTTTTGGCCTGGATGGTCGCCACTTTGCGGACTTCTTCGAGCAGGCGGTCGGCTGTGACCGGGCGGGTAATGAATTCCTTGATGCCCGCACGCAACATCTTATGCCAGACTTCCTGGCCTTCCGAGCCCGTGAGAATGAGGATAACGCCCACGTCGGGCAGGTCCGTGCTGATCTGTTCGGCGGCGGTCAGCCCGTTGACCACCGGCAGGTCCTCCTTGATGAGGACGACGTCCGGCCGGTGGCGGCTGACGAGATCCAGACATTCCTTGCCGTCCCGCGCTTCGCCGACGACCTGAATGTCCGATTCGCCCGCAAGCAGGCTCTTCAGCTTTTCCCGTTCGCCCAACTCATTTTCGGCGATGATGACGTTGATGTGATCCATGTGTCTGGCCTACATCCCCTTGCCGGTAACCTAGCACATTCGATACGGGCAATCCTCCTTCATCTCTGTCCCCGATTCTACTCTGCCGGTCGGGCCGGAGAGTAGTTCGTTGATGTCTCTGGCGTCGATGACGACGAACCGGACGGTTTGGCGTTCTTGACCTTGGATTTGTCCGGCGAATCGTCGGACGAATCGTGATGGGGGAATCCGAGATGATCGGGATGGTGCAGACCCCAGTCGTCCTTGACGGCATTCTCATGCTCGCGCAGATCGGCCTTGTCCTCATCATGACGGGAAAGCACGCCCGCTTTATGCCATGTGGTGACCCACTGTTTCATGGCGGGTGACTGCGCACCGGTGGCCACGAGGTCGTTTGGAGAGTCCGTCAAAATATCCGGCGTCATGAAGAACAGGACTTCGCGCTTGGCCTGGTCGAACTGTTTGTCGCGAAACAGCGCGCCCAGCACCGGAAGGTCACCCAACCAGGGCAATTTCCGCATAACGTCCTTGCTGAGGTTGTTCTCCAGCAAGCCGCCGATGACGATCGTCTGTCCGTTGTTGACCTGCAGGACCGTGTCCGCAGATTTGTCCGCGATGACGGGGAGCCCGCCGAAACTTTGTCCGGTGAGCTGACTGACTTCCGCATGAATGGTCGTGTTGATGCGGCCTTCGCTGTCGGCCATCGGCTTGATCTTCATGCGCACACCGACTTCTTTGAATTCCACCGTGAACGAATTCGGCAACGTTTCGACGATCGGAATCTCCGATCCAACCAGAAAGCTCGCTTCTTTCCCACTGAACGTTACCAACGTGGGCTCGGATAGCAATCTCGCGTAACTCTTGGAAATCAATACATCCAGGAGCACGTCCATGGTGACCGTTTGGGGAGTAATCACGGTTCCGGGCGAGCCGAATTCGCTCGCGGTGGGAATGAACCCGCTGATAATGGAACCACCGCCCACGTACTGCATGGCGTACTGCACCTGACCCGCAGGCCCAAACCACTGGAATCCGATGTTCTTGATCGCTTCCGTATTCACTTCGGCAATGCGGGTGCGCACCCTGATTTGGCGGGGCTTCGCGATCTCGAGCAGATTCACGACCTGGGGTTTGAAGGCGGTGGCGACCTGGACCGCGCGTTGCGCGACGAGTTCGTCGTCCACCTTGCCATCGAGCACCAGCGAATCGCCAATGGCCCGCACGGTGACGTTTGAGTTTCCAATCATCTCACGAATGGTTAGCGCCGCGGCGTCGTTGACCACTTCGACGCGTGTCAACTGGGTCGGCGAGCCGTCGTTTTTGACGATCGTCAAGCTGGTGACACCGGCCTTCTTGCCGATGACACTGAGTTCCTTGTCAGAAAGGGGTACCACGTCCGCGCACGCGGGGTCGGCAATGGCCACCTTGGCGATGTTCTCGCCAGGAATCGTGACCGCCTCGCCGACACCCACCTGGATGCTCTGCTGAGCATGGGCGTACGGAGTCGAGAACAGTCCGAGAGCCAACACCATCACGATCATCCCCACTACCGCGCTCCATTGGTTTTTCTTCATTTTTGTGTGTCCTTTCGATGTGTCCTTTTGTTTCGAAACCCCTGCTGGCGGTTCCTATTGTGTCGGCACCGTCTGCTCTTGTGTGCCTCGGATAATCTCGATTTCCGACCGCTGACGGTTTGACGGCGAAATAATGATGGGGGTGGATTGTGAATCCGGAGAACGTGGGGCCACCTCAAATGTCTTCGACCCCTGGATGTCGCGCACGGTGACAGCTTGGTTGTCAATGATCTTCTTGTCCGAAGGAGCACGAAGCATCACGCGCAGCACGCCCGCGCGATCAGCGGCCGTCAGGAGCTCGGCTTCTTCGGGTTTGACCGCGAGCGTCATCGAACTCTTGGCGCCCGTCGGCCCTTGAGTATTCGTCTCGGCCTGATTGACTGCCAGTACAAGAACATTCTGCAGGACCAGCCGAGTTGTCTCCTGATGCGTGTTGGGTTCGGAGTATGTCGCTAAAATGTCTACATGGTCACCGGGTTTGACGGCATTGCCGGCGGCGCTGATTTCGCTGGCCCCGATGGCCATGGCCCTCATGCCTTCTGGGATGTCATAGGAGAGACTCGGTGTCTGGCCCTCCGCCAGAAGGTCTGATGATCGAATCTGCTCCTTGGCTTTGAGTCGCACCAAGGTAATGCGCCCCTCCACTTCCTTGCGATCCTGCACGGCTCCCGGGGTGAGAAGATCCTTGGGGTAGGGCATCAATGTAACCATGTCGCTGGTGATCTTGGTGCGGGACGGAATGTCCTCCCGTGCGACCACGATCGGAATCCAGTGCTCTTTGGCCTGTTTTTCTCGATTGCTTTCGAGCCGGTAGATCATGTAGGCCGCGATGAGCCCTAGGGCTACCGCCGCCAGAATAATACCACCAGCACCCGGTTTCTTAGCCATTGAGTCCTCCTTAGTTCGACGTTTTGACCTAAGACAAGCAAATGCTGTGCCTTCAATATATAAAATGCAATATCAAAATTGAGAAAGGCGCGAAATCATGGCCCAATCACGACCTCACGACGACGCGACTCCGTGGTTTCTGGGACATTGCGCCCAAGCATCCCATTCATCGTCTTGCGAGCTTTATCTATCACGAGCGATCCGCCTACCAACCTTGTTTTTGGGCACTGGCGGTCATCCTCATGCATGTGAGACCGCTAATTCATGCGGCTGAATTCCACAGCCACGACGAGGCTTTTTACCGTTAAATTCTGACTCATTATCAAGTCGGGTCGCCGAGGCCCCTTGGGGTGGTGGTTGGTAGAGCACTGCTGGGCCTCTTGCCCGAAATGACGGCAAGTAGTGAGTGCCAACCCGAACATCGCCAAAAATGTTCAATCAACACACCGAGGTCATCATCATCCCGGTCTCCTCGAATTGCTGCTTCGATCCGGCCTCATGACCGTACCCGCTTCTCACGACCCCATCAATCTGCCCAAGGCAGTCAGTACAAAAAGAGCTGCCCGGTGTCAACACGATACGCGGGCAGAATCACCACTTCAGGCTGATAGATCTGTCAGGCCAGAAGGGAACAAGAGCGGGATAGAAAAGCCAAGAGGGTGAAGAGGTTGTTACCTGCTTCACCCCCATCTTGGGCATGTTTTAGTTGCCAAGTTACGGCAAGTTGTTATTCACGCTCGACAGCGTGTTATTGATGTGGTTGCCGAGACCCTTCAGCACCAACACGGCCACGACAGCAATGAGCGCCAGAATCAGCGCGTATTCAACCAAGCTCTGGCCTTTGCGCGACTTCAAACCGGCGTACAGTTTTCGGAGAGTTTTCTTCATCACATTCACCTCCTTCATCTGATTGTCTTCTTCATCTGCCAACCCGACGGACTTCCGTTTATGGCCGCCTATGTCAGCAGCATACGTGCCACTGCGTTGGTTCCGTGAGCCTACATAGAAGAGATGCATTGTAATATTTATGCAACACCTTGTTCGTGAATATATTAAGCTACACACTCAACCCGATGTCCATTATGGGCATACCGAACAGGTGTTACACCAAATTCCCATCTCTGACCAATGATCCGAACATGTCACGATAGAGTGTTCAGTTTCTGGACAGTTTTCTTAAAGCCGTATCTCTTCCTTCTCACTCATGCGAATCCACATCCCTGTTGCGCAGACAGCACCAAGTTAGCGTCGAATCTCGAATTCCGTAGATGGAATAAAATAGAGGCCGCTCCCATCCCGTATCGCGGCTTGCATGCTTTTCGCCGAAAGGTACGGGGTGAAGATCTCGACCCCCTCAGCCGGTGGCACCAAAAGGAGAATCCCCCTCTTACCCTTCAGATCCGGCTTCTCCACGAAATCGAGCCGACCATCCTGTACGCGCCACATTCGCTTTCCTGATGGGGTCAAAACCGTGGAATCCGCCGCCATCTGGTATTGCTCGTACTCGGGCAGGTGAAGCTGGAATATTCTGATGCCGTATAGATAGAACTCTTCCGCATGGCCAATGACAATTTCGTTGGGTGAGTACGATTTTCGGATCGCCGCATCCATGCGGGCGATGTCGGCGTCATGGGTGGCAATCTCGCGGGCCGTTCGCGCCATTTTGAAGAAAACCCGGCCCCACAGCCCTGGCCAGGCGACAAAGGAAATCACGTTCACCGCGCAAATGGCCACGATCGTTTCCGCCCTGTGTCTGGCGCTCTTCAGACTGCCGATCACGACTGCTGTCAACAAAAACATTGCCGGCAGATAGCTCAATACGTAGCCCGGCTGCTTCGTAAACCCGATCACCGTTCCAAAGATCACCATCGGCACAACCCATGCCGCCAACACTTGCAGCGCCAGCGCGTTGTGGCTGTCCCACGCGTGTTTCTGTTCGTCGGTCATTCGAATCGCGCGATGAAGAAGCGCCGCTACCAACACCACCGCGGCAAACATCAAGCCGTTCAGGCAGAATCCCGTCATGTTCGCCACGTTCTGCAGGAGCGCCTCCCAACCATTCCCCCAAACGGTCGCTGGCGCGTTGAACGCGGCGTGGAGCCGCGCAATCGCGAGGTAAGTCCCGAGCCCGCCTGACGTGCGCAGCATCGGCACAAGCCACAAAAGCCCCAATCCAATGGCCACCGCTGCCGCCACCGCCAGCTTGGCCGCCCGCGCCCGTTGGAACCGCCAAAACCCGAACAGAACGAGCGGCACCAGTTCCGGCACGCTTTGTTGCCGAACACCCCCCAGTACCGCCAACAGTGCTCCGACCGCAACCGCGTCCCACCACGTGCCTCCCCGCTGGATGGCCAACCACAATACCAGCACGACGGCGCAGACCAAAGAACTGTCCACGATGTACGTCAATGCCACGCAGCTATGAAACCAGATTTGCGGACTCGTCAACGCCATCCCGGCCGCCGCGACGCCCGCCCCGCGTCCGAACATCATCGTTCCCAGCAGATAGAGCAACGATGGTAACGCGCTGCCAAACACGACGCTGATCCACACCAGACTCGCGTGCGGGTCGCCCACGAAACGGTCCACGAGCCGTCCCAACATCACGTACAGGAAATAGCCCGGCGCGTGCGGCTGGCTCAACCGGATATCGAATTGCCGGATCGCCAGCGCGAGCTGCGCGCTGTCCCAGTGGTACGCGAAGTGGCTGCGAAACGGAATTCGCATCGCCAGGGCAAGTAGAAAGAAGGCGAGCGCCGTCCAATAATCGCGGCGTTGCCGCCCCACGACATCACCTCCACTGGTGGATTTCGTTTCTTGTGGTGTCATGGAATCCTTGATCGCTCCTCGCTAGTTCGTCGGCGAGCGTGGATCTGCCCCGTGCGTTGCGCGATAGACATAAAATGCGTCACCCGGCCCATCTCCCTCACAGCGTTGCTCCAGTACATACCGCCGGTTTGCCGCGTCAAGCCAGCGCGCCGGAAATTGTCGCGTGGGCGCCTTCTGCTCCAATGGGAAACTGGCGATGATGGCATCGAACCGCCCGTCCGCAATCCGCCGCACCAGGTCTGAATCGTCGAACAGACCTGCGCCGCGAAGCGCCTCGAGATGGCGGGGATGCACAACGCACGGTGTCGGACATTGACGAACGGCGAGGTACAAATCCTCGACGAGCACCCGTTCGTTCAATTCTCCCAGACAACCCGCCAGCCGCTCCCAGTTTCGCGCTTGTTGGGCGCGGATCGCGCCATGATCGAGCATGTCATGGCACCACGCCGGAAAACGCGCCCCCGTCCACGACAGGTTGGCGGCACAGGCCATGATGGCCAGTCCCAACCACCCGATGCGCAACGGTCCGGCGAGCCGGCCGGTGACCGGTGGAGCCTCGTCCCGCAGCAACCCGGCGGCCAGTACACAGGCCAGGGCAAATGGTTCGAGGTAATAGTTGAGTTGTGCGCCAGCCTTGGCTGAGGTTACCAGCGTCAGCATAACGCTGACAATGAAACTTCGCCGCAGCAACGCCAACCGTTCCTCGTGGCGAAACAGAACGTAACTCATCGCGGCACCGGCGAACACCACCATGCCACGAATCATCGCTTCTCTCAAAAAACCCCACACCTGGCCCGACCCGGCCCACACCGCCACCGCCTCAAACGCATTCTTCACAAACGCCCCCCGACTCAGCCACTGGGTGACGGCGACGGCAATGATCGTGCAGATCGTCCAGCCTCCAACGACTGCGACGGCGCGACCGAACCGTCTCCGTTCGATCTCGGTGATCGCAATCGCCAGCAAGACGGACACGGCGGCAGTCTGCTTGTGCAAAAAGGCCGCCACGAGCAACGCCACGGTCAGGGCCACAGCCCGCGCGGATTCGCCGCGTTGATATACCCAGAGCGCGCCGAGCGCCAACAGGATCGCGGTCGCATCCGGCCGATAGGCGACGGCCCAACCCGATGCCAGTGTCCCACTCAACCACAGCAGCACGCCCGCCACCGCCGCCGGCCCCTGGCAGCCAATTCGTCGTCCCAGCGCATAAATCACCACGGCCACGCCAAGCCACGACAGATACGTGTACAACCGGCCACAGACAATCGTGCCGATCCACGAGGCGTGGAGTACCCGCGCGATCGTGCCCGGCACCACGTAAAACAGCGGGCCGTACAACGTTACCGCATACGGCGCATGAGAGAAATCGTGATACGGCGACCCGCCATCGCGCGCGCACCGAAGCCCGTAGAGCGACTCGGCGTCCGTGGACAGCAACTCGCCATCGAAGTCCAGAAAACCCACGAGATGAACCTGCCACAGCACCGTCGCCGCCAGCAGGATGGCCAGCAAGAACCATGTCGCCGCGCGGACAAGCTTTGCGATCCATTCCCCGCTCATGGTCTCTGCCTCATCACGGCTCCACTAACAGACTTGGCCGCAAGGTTCTAGCGAAAACGGGGCGACGCCTCCCTCGTCTGGGGTGACGCTGAACTCTTTTTCATTCGCCAGCGGAAGCGGAAGCCGGCTCCCGACGAGCGCGCATTTCCTGCCAGAAGAAAGCAGCCAACCCAAGAAGTCCATACAGCGGAATGGCGCAAACAAGGAAGAACAAATGCACATGCCGCACAAGAAAAGGCGAGCCAGGCAGGCGGAAACGATTCATAGCCAGCCCCAGCAGCACAAACAGGATCAGACGTCCCACCGTCGGTTTCGCGCCAATTCGTGTCGCTGCCAGAGCCATGGGAAAAATCAGAAATACAAGATAGTGCGGCCACACCACCAGCCCGCCCGCCAGCATGGCGACCGACAGCAAACAAAACTCCGCCTCCCTGTCACCGCGAAACCAGCAGCAACTCGCGTAGCAGAACGCGACCAATGCCGGCCCCAGCAGCGGGCCGATCACTCTCAAGTCCGGCCCGCATTTCGCCGCCAGCGATCCGAGACTGAAACTGTCCGAGGCCCGTTCTGCATACCACCGGAGGACGGGCATCGCGTCGCGGATAAACTCCATCCATCGTCCAATCCCTGTGAGGCAAACACAGGCCGCGATCAGCCCAACGACCAATGCCGCCCGTCTCCCCCGCGCCACCCACCCGCCGGAGCTGCGCCAGAGAAACCAGGGCAACAAAACGAACGGGAACAATTTCAACAGACCCGCCGCCATTACCAGCAAGCACGCCGTGGTATGTTTCCCCGCTCTCTGGCTCATCAGGGCCACCAAAAACACTGCGGCCAATGACAACTGCATTTGCGTATAACAAAAGTGCCAGTAGACGGTCCCCGAAGTCACCGTGGCGGCGCACACAAACATCCAACCTCGCGCCGACAGCCGCCCGTTCAGCAATCGTCGTGTCAACCACAGAACCAGGATCAGGCTCACGATCTCAACGCAGACACACAAGTCGAATGCCACGTGCCGAGGCAGCAACCCCAGCGGCGCGAACAGCCACAACACGGTTGGCGGGTCTGTGATATGCAGCAATACCCCTTCGGTGTCCAACCCCTGTTGCGCGTACAGCGGCGCCACGGGAACAGTGTATGGATTGTCTGTGTCGAAGACCAGTTGACGGGCGACGTAGTAATGCGCAAAGTCCTCCTTCCTCATGCGCTGGGGCAGCGCCATCGCGATATGCACGATGCCGAGTACCGCAATCACCGCCGCCCCGAAATCCCACAATCGGTTCTGTCCCAACCGTCTCAACCAGTTCATCGCTTTCGTCACGCGCCTCCCTGCACTAACAGAGTTGCGGAGGCTGTTCGAGTTCAATCCGCAAGATTCCGGTCCGAGCTGCGGCGCGATGACGAATTGTGGTTGCGCGGACCGCCTTCCGGTCTGTTTCACCCGATGAATGGGGCGGGCGTCACGCGCTCCCGTCCACGAGCAGGCTTTTTGCAAGCGCCCGCAGTCCAAACGTTGCCAGTGCGGCAACCAGGACTTGAAAACTCTGGACTCGACCACTGCGGCAGCATAAGAGTGCGGTGATGATTTCTCGCCGGCTAGTGTACAGTCTCGCCGCGTTGCTCCTGGCGGTAATGGCCGTGCTCATGGTTACGGCCATGCGAGAGGAGACGGCAACCGTCGATGAGACCGTGATCCTTGGCGCCGGCTACACCTACTGGCTGGGCCATGGCTTCCGATTCGACCTCGAACATCCGCCACTCGCCCAACTATGGAGCGCCTTGCCATTGCGAATCAGCGGCGCAACACTCTCTCCGAAGGCCAGCCAGTTGCTCGGTGAGCAAGTCGATTTTCCCAACGCCGCGCGGTGGGACTATAGCGGAATCCCCATCGGCGAGGCATTTCCCAACGGTCGCGATTTCTACTATTGCCCGGTCTTGGAAGCGGAACTGTTTGGCCAAAGTCTGGTGTATGGAAGCGGGAATGATGCGGAACATCTGCTGTTCTGGGGGCGGCTGATGCAGGTGGCCATCACGCTCATGACCGGCCTGGTCATCTTCGCGTGGGCAAGATCGCTCAGCAACGAACTCGGCGGCCTGCTGGCACTGATCACCTGGGTTTTCAATCCAATTGCGCTGGCCTATGGCCACTTGATCCTGACCGATCCCGCCATCGCCCTGTTCTTTCCGCTGGCAATCTGGATGTATGCGCGGTTTTTGCAGACCCCAAATGGACGCACCATGTCCATGGCCGGCCTCGCGTTCGGTGGCGCTTTATTGGTCAAGTTCACCGCCATGCTTTTGCTTCCTGTGTTGGCCGCGCTCACGCTCATTTTCAGGCGGCAGCTAACCGGGCGCGTGCGCCCCTCACGCCTCTTCGGTTACCTGCTCGGATTCGCCGCCATTGCGTGGGGAATGATATTGATCATCTATATCCCCAATTTCTCGCCGCCACCCGCCATCAGTCCGCAGCGGGCGGAACTCCTGAATGTCCCTGCTTGGCTTTGCGCATTGCGCCCGCTGTTGATTCCTTCCCCGTTTTTCAAAGGCCTGGCGATCTTTCTGGCGCATGCGTCCTCCGGCCACGAAGCGTATCTGTGCGGACAATGGTCGATAAACGGATGGTGGTACTACTATCCGGCCGCGCTGTGGTTCAAGCTGCCCATTCCGCTTCTGTTGGCCGCTGTGCTGGCGTTGTCGGCGGCTCTGCGCCGTTTCCCGCGCGGGCCGCTGCTTCAAGCCGTGCCGCTCATTGGCGCGCTGCTGTATCTGGCCCTGGCGATGGCGAACAAGGTCGATATCGGCGTCCGTCATCTGTTGCCAATGTTGCCAATGTTGAGTGTCGTAATCGGCGTCGAAGCAGCGCAAGCGGGGCGCCCGGGCCGGATTGTCGGTTCACTGCTGGTTGTGTGGCTGGCCACGCTCGTTGCGTTCGCACACCCGTTCTACATCCAGTATTTCAATGAATTCGCCGGAGGCTCAACGAGCGGCTATAAATGCCTTCTCGATTCAAATCTGGATTGGGGCCAGGATGTGAAACGACTGAAGCGTTACCTCGACAACCAGCATATCGCGCACATTTACATCAACTACTTCCATTCCCTCGCTGCTGTCGAGTATTACCAGATTCCGCACACTTTCGTTGATGCGGATCGCGCGCAAGGAATCCACGAGGGCTACCTCGTCGTCAGCGCCACGCACCTGATGCGGCCGGAATGGGCCTGGCTGCGCCAGCAACATCAGCCTGTGGCCCGCATTGCGTATACCTTGTTTGTTTACAAGTTGCCTTGAAGCTCGACTGCGCAGAAAATCCAGCGCCGTCCCTTACGCTTCCTCGCGGACGCGACGTCGAGCACGAGGCTGTGCCACACTCGATTCCATCCGCTCAGGATTCGCTCCTCACCGCATGCCCGCTGTCAAATTCTCGATGGCTCCGCAATTCCCGCCAGAAAAAGACAGCCAACGCGAGAAGTGCATAGAGCGGCAGATCGCTCACCAGCAGGTACAAGAAGATATGCCCCCCGAGGAAGAGCGAGTCCGGTGGATCGACACAATTGAAAGCCAGTACCACAAAGACCAGGCAAATGACCTGGCCCCCGGTCGGTCTCGCCGCAATGCGGAGCGCCGCCGCCGTCAGCGGAAACACCAGGAAAACGAAATAGTGGCCCTGTACGGTGACTGTCCCGATCAGCATCGCCGTGCATAACAGGCTGAACTGGGCTTCCGGGTCACGGTGCGACGACAGACACACCCCGTACGCGGTGGCGAAGACCACCAAACCCGCCAGCATCCCGACAAACCACCACCATTGTCTGGCTTCCAGAGACGGATGGAAACCGTCATGCAGATATCCCAGATTGGTGACCAAGGCCGGCAGCGAAAACTGAAAGCTCCGCCCGGCTTCTTCCCACCCGGCAATCGCCGGCATCCCGTACCGAAAAAAGTCCCGCCAGAGGCCGGGGCCTGTCACGGCGAACACGGCCAGGACAAACCCAATCACTCCGAGCAACCGATACCATCGACCGCGCGCGCCACCGTCGCCGGACCACACGAACCATGGCAACAAGATGAATGGATAGAGCTTGAGCATCCCCGCTGTCGAAATTGCCACGCAAGCCCAACCATGCCGGCCGGCACGCTGCGCGGCATACCCCGCCAGAATCAAACCAGCCAATAGCAATTGTGCCTGCGAGTAGTACAGGCTGTAGCTCACCGTTCGTGAAATGGTCGCCAGCGCCACCACGAACAGCCAGCCCCGCAGCGACAATCTTTCTCCCAGCAACCGGCGCGTCAGCCACAAAATGGCGGCCAGACAGGCAAATTCCACTCCCACCCAGACGGCGAACGCCGCCCGCGGCGGCGCCATGGCCAACCCCGTGAATATCCAGAGAAACGGCGGTGGATACGTGGCAATGGGCAGATCCGCGCTGTATCGGAACCCCAACGCCTGGCTTGTCGCTTCCATCGATGTCGTGTATGGATTCTGCCCCTCCAACAGCATCCGGCCGCTGACGTAATAGTGATTGAAGTCGTAATCATTCCATCGCGGTGGAAGGACCACGGACCACCAGACGAGAACCGATACCGTGAGCATGACGGCCCCGAGATCCAGCACTCGATTCGTCGCCAGCCGCCTCAACCAGTTCACTGTCCGGTCGGCAAGCCGACTCCGCGTTGACAGCGCGTCCGTCGGCGGCTTGCTCGAACCGGTCCCGTCTGTCGCCGTCATTCGCCCTTCGGCAGGGGTGATCCCCGCAATTGCCTGGCAAAGAAAACCGCCACGCCCAGCAATCCATACATTGGCAAATCGTTGAGCGAAACGTTCAACAACGGATGTCGATCGAGAAACGGCCCCTCACGCGTCACCACATTATTAAGAAAAACCAGGATGACCGTCAGCAGGGCGACCCCACCCCAGGACGGACGACGCGCAATCCGCACGCCCATTACCGCGACCGGAAAAATCAGGAACACAAGGCCATGCACCCATGTCATGATGCTGCCCGCGAGCATCGCCACGCACAGCAAACAGAATTCGGTTTCGGGATCGCGTCCGCTCCACAGGCACGCCCCATAGCACAGGGCGATGAAGATCAAGCCCACGTAGCACCCAATTGTAATCCAAGGCCGCGCCGCGTCACCTACGGGAGAAACGCCGGAGACAGCCACGCCGAGCTTGGCCACGTAGGCAGCCAAGCTGACGTTATAAGTTCCCATCGAGTCGCCCGGAAGCCATGGCAGGATGCGGCGGACATAATCCAGCCACAGCGGGATCCCGGTAATGAAGACCAGCAGTCCTGTAACTGCCGCTGTCACCGCCGCGCGCGTCGCCCGACGTCGAACCGAGCCTTCGCTGCGCCACAAAAACCAGGGCAGCAGAACGAGCGGGAACACCTTCAGCAACCCGGCCGTCGCCACGGCGACACAGGCCAGTGTCTGTTTGCCCTGTACATGCCAGACGTAGGCGGTCAGCACCAGAGCCGCCAGCAGCAGTCCGATTTGTGAGTAAACAAAATGCCAGTATACCGGCACTGACGCCAGCGCCGCGGCGCACACAAATAGCCAGCCGCGTTTCGTCACGCGTTCCCCCAACAGTCGGCGCGTTTGCCAGAGGATAATCACCAAACTGCCGATTTCCACCGTCACCCAACACACGAAGCCGGGGCCGGGCGCGAGCCGGGCGAATAATGCGAACAGCCACATGGACAATGGCGGGTATGTGGCTCGAATGACTTGTACCCCGGGCGGCAAGACGAATCCGTGTGACGCGTACAACGGAATCAAATCAATCGTGTACGGGTTCTGTCCCTCCAGCAACAGGCGGCCCGATACATAATACCGCGCGAAGTCATCCTGATTCGCGCGGCCAGGCACCAGCCGAGACAACTGGATCAGCGAAATAGCGGCGAGCGCAACGGCGGCCACGTCGAGGAGGCGATTCTGTGCCAGCCTTCGCCAAAACCGGCCGATCATTTTCTAAGTCCCATTAAAAGTCTAATAACAGGGCGCGCTCGCAAGTCCAAGTCCAAATCACAAACAGACCGGCGCCGCTGTCGTCGGCATCGGATTGGCCCGCGCAGTTCGCCGTTGAACATTGCGGCGCGGGTTCGTAAGCTGCCGCAAATGGCGGCGAACGCAAATGTTCCCGAGTCGGAGTCCCGTCCACAACCAAACTTCGATCCACCCCACGGTTCCCTTGTTCGGCGTGATGCGGAAATCTTCATCGTCAGCGCGTTGATTCTCTATTTGGAACTGGTGCTGATCCGGTGGATCGGCACCGAGATTCGTATCTTCGCCTACCTTGGCAACCTGGTTCTGGTCGTCTGTTTCTTTGGCGTCGGGCTGGGGTGCTATCTCGCATCACGCCCGGTCTCGTTTGCGCGACTGGGCGGGAACCTGCTGCTACTGGTGGTGCTCGTCGCCAATCCCCTGCGTCTGGACGCACTGGATCTCCGCGGCACGACGTACGCACTGAGCGGATTCGAGGATTCACCGCTCTGGTTGGATGGGTTCCACCAGTCGTCATTGGAAATCCTTTGCGGTCTGATCGTCATCGCGCTCTTGACCTATCTCATTGCGTTCACCTTTGTACCCGCCGGTCAACTCTTGGGCCACGCGTTCCAAGAGCATCCACGCGCCGTTCAGGCGTACTCGGTAAACGTTTTTGGCAGCCTGATGGGTGTTTGGCTGTTCAACGCGCTGAGTTTGGCTTCGCTGGCGCCAACCGTGTGGTTCGCCGTGGCCGCGGGCTTGATCGCGGCAGTGGGGATCGTGCGGCGACAACCGGGTACGTGGATGGCTTTGGCGTTGGCTGTGCTGGCCCCTCCTGTCGCGTGGCTCGGTCAGGAACCGGCCCTGCGGACGGTCTGGTCCCCCTATCACCGACTGACCTTGCAGCCAGCCTACGCCGATCCGGGAACCAACCGGGTACCGCAGGGGTATGTCGTGGACGTCAACGGCGTGTTCTACCAACACCTTCTTGATCTTTCCGACGGTTTTGTGCGAGCCCATGCGGACATTCTCGATACCAATCTGGTTGCGCGTGGCCACTACAATCTTCCTTTCTGCTTCAAGCCTTCGGTTCGTCGGATGCTCATTGTGGGCGCAGGGACGGGGAATGACGCGGCCGCAGCTTTGCGCCACAACGTCGTGTCCGTCGATTGCGTCGAGATCGATCCGCAAATCTACGCGCTGGGCAAGGAACTACACCCGGAGCATCCGTATGATTCACCGCGCGTGCACGTAGCGATCGACGACGCGCGCGCCTACTTCAAACGAGCCCCTGGCGGTTACGACATTATCTGGTTCGGCTGGCTCGACTCACATACCCTGGGCTCATCCTACAACAACCTGCGGCTCGATCATTACGTGTACACACGCGAAAGCTTCGAGGAAGCCCGCCGACTGCTCGCCGACGACGGAATCATCATCCTCAGTTTCGGCGCGGAACGGGCGTGGATTGCAGACAGACTGGCCGCGACGCTGCGAGAGGTGTTTGGACACGCCCCCGTCGCGTATTCTGCCACAGAGATTCCCCAGCAGTGCGGCGGCGGGGGCAACCTCACGCTGGTCTGCGGCAACCGTTCCCTTCGAATCGACGATGTGGCGGACGTGTCGCTCCGTGAGTTCATTCGGGCTCATCAAACACTCTTGCCCGATACGACGCGCGCGACGACGGACGACTGGCCGTATTTGTACCTCGAGCGCGCGAAGATCCCAAAACTGCATCTCGTAATTTCTTTTACCATCCTCGGCGCAGTCCTGCTGGCACAACGGCGTCACGTCGGCGCACAACATCCCACGGATTGGCATTTCTTTGCCCTGGGTGCCGCGTTCCTGTTGTTGGAAGTGCAAACCGTCAGCCGCGCCACGCTGTTGTTCGGCATGACCTGGATCGTGAATGCCATCGTCATCTCCGCCGTGCTCGTGATGATCCTCCTGTCGAACCTTGTCGCGTGGCGCTGGCCCCGCTTCCCGCAGTGGGCCATCTTCTCGGGCCTGGCCATCACCGTGGCGGCGCTGGCCGTGGTGCCGCTGGACTGGTTCAACGCGCTGCCCTACGCCGCCAAGCTGGTCGCCGCCAGTGGGTTTCTGACCGCGCCCGTGTTCTTCGGCGGATTGATCTTCATCCAGTCCTTCGCCGCCTGCACGGACAAGGCCCGCGCGCTCGGCTCGAACCTCATCGGGGCGCTGGTGGGCGGCCTGCTCGAGTCAGTATCGTTCGTCACCGGTATCCGCGCCTTGGTCATCCTCGTCGGCCTCTTTTACCTGTTTGCCATCCTCCGCCGACCCGACGCAGTTCGGCGTTGAACATGGCGGCGCGGTTCCGTAAGCTGCCGCAAATGGCGGCGAACGCAAATGTTCCCGAAACGGAGTCCCGTCCCCAACCAAACTCCGGCCCGGTGTCGTATGGCGGCGTCCTGCCGTGGCTGATGCCATCGCTCACGCAATGGTTGTGGCTGGTCATTCTGCTGATCCTGCTCGCGCAACCCTGGCGCACGATGATGGCCACCAGCGATGGCGACACCTGCATGCATTGGCGCGTCGGGGAATACATGCTGCAGACCGGCCACATCATCCGCGCCGACGTGTTTTCCCATACGCGCCCTGGCGAGCCGGTCATCTCCAAGGAATGGCTGTCGGAAATTATCTTTGCCCTGGCCGGTCGGGTGTGGGGACTGTATGGGTTGTGCGTCGTGACCGCCCTGTTGATCGCCACGACGTTCGCCCTGTTGCACCGCCAGTTGGTGCGGGAAACCGGCAATCACGCGGTCGCGATCCTGGTCGCTTTCATCGCCGCGTGGGCGGCCTGCACGCATTGGCTGGCGCGCCCACACGCGTTCAGCTTCCTCCTCGCGGTGTTATGGTCGGACGCGCTCCGTCGCTTCGACCGCGGTGAGTCCGCCCGCCGTCTGCTCGTCATCCTGGGGATCGTGACGGTTTTGTGGGTCAATTTGCATGGTGGCTACCTGGCTGGGTTCATCACGCTGGGCATCTACTGGCTCGGGACCGCGATCGAACTGATATTAGCCCGCGCCGACCAAACCCGATCAAGCGCCGCGCGACAAAAGCTAAAGGTGTTCACCGGCGCCATCGTCCTGTGCGGAGTCGTCTCGCTCCTCAATCCGAGTGGTTATTATCTCCACGTTCACAATCTTCACTTCCTTCGCTCCGAGTACCTGACGAACTGGCTGGCCGAGTACGCCTCGTCCGATTTTCACGCGTTCGACTCGCACGGGTTTCTCGCCTGGCTGGCGCTGACCTTTCTCACGCTGGCGCTGGCGCGACCGCGCCTGTCGCCGACGTCGGCGTTGCTGGTGATTGCGTGGACGTATTGGGCTTTGTACGCCGTGCGCAATATCCCGCTGGCCGTCATCTTCGTGGCCCCCATCCTCGCGACCGCTCTCGCCGACGCCGCGCCGGCCTGGGCCCGGCGATTATCGGACCGGTTGCGCGACATCTATGAGATGTCCCGGGCGTGGCTGCTGGTCGGCGTGGTCGCCATCGTGGCGATTGTGGCGTTTCCTCACCCGACAGAAATGCCCGCGAAGAAATGGCCGGTCGACGCCGTGGCCTACATCCACCAACATCCCGACCTGTTCACGGGGAACATGTTCAACTACTACGTGTGGGGCGGCTACCTGATGTATGCATTGCCCGAGCACCGCGTATTTGTGGATGGCCGCACCGATTTCTACGGCGAATCGTTGATTCACCAGTACGATGACACGTCCCTCCTGCACACAAACTGGCAGCAGGCCATCGAGCAGTATCACGTGGATTGGACGCTGATGCCCGTCGATCATCGCCTGAACCTCGCGCTGGCGCTGTTGCCGGGCTGGCACTGCGTCTATTCCAACGAAGTCGCCGCCGTGTTTCACAAGCAGCCGTGAACGACACTTCGCCTAATCCGGATGCAACCGGCCATGGGTGGCTTCCCTCGCTCAGCGCCGTGCTCTGGGTGGTTCTGTTCCTCGGACTGAATTTTACCAGCGCCCGCATCGTGCTCATCAGCGGGGACAGCGACTCCGCGCTGCATCGGCGACTCGGCGATTGGATGATCCAGCACCGCGCCGTTGTCTGGGAAGACCATTTGCTTCATACCTACCGGGGGCCGGCCATGGCCAAGGAATGGCTCAGCGAGGTGTTCATGGCCGCCGCCGGCCAATGGTTCGGATGGAACGGCGTCGTGTTGCTGGCAGCATCGCTCATCGCCACCTGCTTCTGGCTGCTCCACCGCCAACTGCTGGCGGAAGGTTGCGACGCCGCAACGGCGACCGTTTTGGTCCTGACAGCGATGCTCGCTTGTTCGATGCACTGGCTGGCGCGCCCGCTCCTGTTTACGCATCTCCTGACCGTGATTTTTGCCTGGCAATTGCGATGGTTCCAGCGGGGACGCATTCCCGCGCGCCGATTGTTCCTGCTTCTTCCGCTGCTGATGGTGCTGTGGGCGAACTTGCACGGGGCGTTTCCCACAGGTCTGATATTGATCGCCCTGTACGCTGTCGGCAGCGCCCTCGATGCGTGGCGGCAATCCGCGCCGGACGCAAAACCCAAACAACTGGCCACGCTGTTGGCGATTTGCGGCGGCGCTTGTCTGGTAAACCCGGTCGGTTGGCGGCTGCCCGCGCAGATTGTGAGCTTCCTGGGATCGCGCGAGCTTTCAACCGTGACCACGGAATTCGGCTCGCCCAATTTCCACACCGTGGGCATGCACGGATTTCTGCTGTTGCTATTGTTGCTGGCGGTCGGATTGATCGTCATTCGTCCGAAACCGAACGCGACGGATGTCCTGCTCATCGGTGGTTGGGGCTGTTTCGCGCTATTCTCGGCACGCAATGTGCCCATTTTCGCACTGGTCGTGACCCCGATACTCGCACAATGGTTTACGGAGTTTGCACAGGCCAATCAGGACTCGCCGTGGGTTCGGCGATACCGTGATCGGGCCGCAACGACAGCAAATATCGGCCACAAGACCGATGTTGCCGTCATTGTGATTACCGCGATTGGCGTGCTGCTGATCGTGGCCAAACCTGCAATCGCCGGTGGCTCGCCCTTGTACGCGACCGATTTCCCGTCCGACCGTTACCCGGTTGCCGCCGTGGAATACGTGCGCGCGCACCCCGACGCGGTCCACGGAGAAATGTTCAACGACTTCCTCTGGGGCGGCTACATCGAGTTCGCGCTTCCGCAACGAAAACCTTTCATCGACAGCCGCAACTATTCCTATGGCCTCGATCTGTTCCACGAATTTCGCACCGTCGACACCCCGAAGCCGGGATGGGAAACCGTGTTCGCCAAATACCATGTCGATTGGACGATCCTGCCCCCACAACATCCGTTGAACCAGGTCTTGCGGCTTTGCCCGGATTGGCACGTGGCGTTTTCGAATCGCCAGGCATTAGTTTTTTCGCGACAATCATGACGACGGACATCGGTCATCCAGAAGCGATCCCCACCCGAAAATGGTGGCTGCTCTCGCTCAGCCAGTTCATCTGGGTCGTGTTCTTTCTGGGCATCATGCTGACGGACTGGCGACAGTCGCTCATCAACGCGGATGGCGACCCGTGCTGGCATTGGCGGCTGGGCGACTGGATGATCGAACATCATGCCATCCTCCGCCACGATCTGTTCTCCCATACGCAACCCGGCGCCCCGATGATAACCAAGGAGTGGCTGAGCGAGGTCGTCTTCGCCGCGGCGGGAAACGCCCTGGGCTGGAACGGCGTCGTGTTCGTCGCCGCCGTGTTGATTGCCACCACGCTGGCGCTGCTGCACTGGCAATTGCTGGCGGAGGGAAACGAAATCCTCTTGTCCACATTCCTCGTTCTGCTGGCAGCCTTGGCGTACATGATCCATTGGGTGGCGCGACCGCATCTCTACACGCTGCTGTGCGTGGTCATCTTTGCCTGGCAACTCCGGTGGTTCGACCGCGATCGCGTCAGCGCGCGGCAGCTTTTCGCGCGTCTGGTGCCGCTGACGGCAGTCTGGGTAAATCTTCACGGGGGATTCCTCTCGGGGTTCGCGCTCATCGGTCTCTATTTCCTCGGCAACGCGGTGCGCATGATGACGGACGGGGCCTCCGCCCGCGTGACGCTACGCCGCAAAATGATCACGCTCGGCGCTCTCGGCGTCGCGTGCGCGTTGGCGACGCTCCTGAATCCGAACGGCTGGAAACTCGACGAGTACCTGTTGAGTTTCCTGCGGACACCCACCCAGGCGCATTTCACCAGTGAGTGGAATTCCGCCAATTTTCACTTCGGCGGGATGCGCGGTTTCGAATGGCAACTCCTGGTTCTGGGGTTCTTGCTGATTGTGGTGCGGCGGCCACTGGCGGCCACCGATCTTCTCCTCATCGCCTTCTGGCTTTGGTCGGCGCTGTACGCCATGCGCAACGTGCCCATCTTCGCGCTGATCGCCACGCCGATTTTCGCCGAGCATTTGTCCGCCGCGTGTCAACGGGCACCCGATACGGTCTGGGGGCGCTGGTTCTGGAGAATGTCGAAGAACGCGCAGGCGATGAACCTCACCGCGGGGGGCCGCGGTCTTGTGGTCGCTCTCGTGATTGCGATGGTCGCGGTCCTGGCCAAGCCGAGATTTGCCGGCGGTCCGCCGCTGCTGGAAACCCGGATTTCGTCCAACCGGTTTCCGTCCGCGACCGTGAGTTATCTGCGGGTGCATCCGCAGGCCGTCCACGGGGAAATGTTTAACGAAGACGGCTGGGGCGGTTATTTTCTGCTCGATTGGCCCGAACGAAAGGTGTTCATCGATGGTCGTGACGACTTCTACAGCGCGGCCTTCCTGCATGAGTTTACCGATGTCTCCCATGTGCAGCCCTCCTGGGACAGCGTCCTGACGAAGTATCACGTCGGCTGGACGATTCTCCCGGCGCAACATCCGCTCAACCGCATCCTGGAACTCAGCCCGCAGTGGACGCTGGTGTTTTCAAACCAGCAGACGCTTGTGTTCTCGCGTGTGTCATGACCGATGCCACCCGCCACGAGCCATCGTCCCCGCCACGCCGTTGGTGGCTGCCAACGATCGGGTTGTCCCTGTGGCTGATCTTCGTGCTGGGGCTGATGCTGTCACAGTGGCGATTGGTGATGATCAACGCCGACGGCGACGCGTGCCTGCACTGGCGCATCGGCAATTGGATGATCGAGCACCACGCCGTGATTCGCGCCGACCCGTTTTCCCATACGCGGGCCAACGCGCCGCTGATTTCCAAAGAGTGGTTGAGCGAGGTGCTGTTTGCCGCCGCGGGTGACGCGTTGGGGTGGAACGGTATTGCGCTGCTGGCGGCGGTGCTGATCGCCACGTGCCTGTGGCTCTTGCACCGCCAACTATTGACGGAAGGAATCGACCTGTTGCCGGCCACGGCGCTGACGTTGTTGGCGGCGGCGGCTGGCACCGTGCACTGGTTGGCCCGACCACATTTGTTTACGTTCCTGCTCACGGTGATTTTCACCGGCCAGTTGCGGCGTTTTGACCGGGGACAACTGGGAACGCGCCCGTTGCTGTGGCGGCTCGTGCCGCTGATGGTGCTCTGGGTGAATCTGCACGGCGCGTTCTTCACGGGGTTCGTCATCATTGCCACGTTCTTGACCGGCAATGCCATCTCGTTGATGATCGCCCGGGACGGGGCGCGGGCGGCCGCGCGAGACAAACTCATGGGTCTCGGGTTGCTGCTGATCGGTTGCGCGCTGGCCACGCTTCTCAATCCGAACGGTTGGGAACTTCCGGCCCACGTCGTCGAATTCTTCCGCAATCCCGTGCTCGCCCACTACACGAACGAGTTTCGCTCCCCGAGTTTCCACTCCGGCGCCGCCAACGGACTGCTGATCGAGTTCGCGGTGATCGTGCTGACGTTGGTGTTCCTGCGGCCGGCGCCACGCGCCACCGACGTGGTCGTCATGGGCGCGTGGGGATTGCTGGCCCTCCTGGCCGCGCGCAACGTGCCGATCTTCGCCCTGGTCGTCACCCCAATCCTCGCGGAGCAGTGGCAGGCCGGCCTCGCCAACGCCCGGCCCGGCCGCCTCCTCAATTTTTATCGCCGTCTTTCGGAGAACGTGACCGCGCTCAATCGCGCCGCGGATGGACGGGCGACGGTCGTGGTGGCGCTCCTCACGCTCGTGGCCGTCCTCGCCAAACCAAAATTGGGTGGCGGTGAACCCATTGTCACCAGCGACGTGCTTTCCAACCGCTTCCCGGTCGCCGCCGTCCGGTTCGTGACCGCCCATCCCCAGGCCGTCCGTGGCGAAATGTTCAACGACTATGGTTGGGGCGGGTACCTCATCTTGACGATGCCCGCGCACCGGGTTTTTGTGGATGGTCGCAACGACTTCTATGGTCCCGATCTCGTCCGCGAGTTCAGCCGCGTGAACACGGTGGAAACCAACTGGGAAACGGTCCTGCGCAAATACGGGGTCGGCTGGACGATCCTTCCGCGCACGCATCCGCTGAACGTGTTATTGTCGTTACGGAGGGATTGGACCCTGGCCTACGCCGATGACGTTGCCGCCATTTATGCGCGCCGGCCCGAGTGAGGCATTCTCAGCGGACGAAATCGGGGTCGATCTCGTACTTCTTGAGTTTGGCGTAGAGCGTCGTGCGGCTGATCTGGAGCGTCTCGGCGGTGCGCTTGATATTGCCGGCATGTTGGCGAAGCGCGTTGACGAGGATCTGCTTTTCCGGTTCGCCGAGCTGGTCCGACAGCGCCGCCGAAGCAGCGGCCAGCAGGGGCTTGGCTTCCGTGATCCGTCGCGGCAGGTCGGGAGCGTCGATGAGCGATGACTTGGCCAGCACCACGGCCTGCAACACCACGTTCTCCAGCTCGCGCACGTTTCCGGGCCAGGCGTAGCCGCACAACACATTGATTGCATTGTCGCTAAACCCGCGCAAGTCCTTGCCGTTCTGACGCGCAAACCGTCGGAGAAACTCCATCGCCAATAGCGGGATGTCCTCCGCGCGGTCGCGCAGCGGCGGCAGGTCTATCTGGACCACGTTGAGCCGATGATACAGATCTTCGCGAAACGTCCCTTCGGCCACGATCGTTTCCAGCGGCCGATTCGTGGCGGCGATGATGCGCACGTCCACGGAAATCGGCTTGGACCCGCCCACCCGTTCAAACGTCCGCGTTTGCAGGACGCGCAGCAATTTCGACTGCACGTTGAGATTGATATTCGAGACCTCATCCAGAAACAGCGTGCCGGTGTTCGCGCGCTCGAACCGGCCGACATGCCGATCGACTGCGCCCGTGAACGACCCCCGTTCATGCCCGAATAATTCGCTCTCCAACAACTCGCGAGCCAGGGCGGTACAATCGAGTGTGACGAACGGTTTGCCGTGGCGTCCACTGGCTTCGTGCACGGCGCGGGCGACCAGTTCCTTGCCCGTTCCCGTTTCACCGTGAACCAGCACATTTGCCCAGCTATCGGCGATAGTTTGGATTAACTCAAAGATTTCCCGCATCTGGCTGTTCTGGCTGATAATCCCGTAAAACCCCTGGACCGGCGTCGCCAACATCCCCCGACTCCGCGGATCAGCCACCGCCGATCGGATCAGCGTCCCCATCTCGAGCACCGCCTGCCGCACCCGCTCCCGCAACTTCGTCAGCACCTCCGCATCATCGGCCTTCTGCAGGTAATCAACCGCCCCCAGTTTCGTCGCCCTCACCGCCTGCTCGACCGACACCTTCCCCGTAAGCACGATCACCGCCGCCTCCGCGTACACCTGCCGCAGCTCCTCCAAAAACGCCGTCCCATCCACCCCGGGCATGTTATTGATGTCCGCGATCACCACATGGATATTTCGCGCATCCAACAACAGCTTCGCATCCTCGACCGAATTCGCCGAAAACACCTCGCAATCGTCCTGGATCAGCAGCTCGGAAAGCTTCAGTGTCCACGGCACCTCGTGGTCGACCACCAATATCTTGGCTCTTGGCATGTCCAGCGCTTACCCCCGACATGTAAACACGTCGGGCAAATGACCTCAGATTGTGCGGATGATATCCAAATCCTTTTGCTCCATCAGAAGCAACTCCCAAGCCAGCGAGAAGTTGCCAGCTTTCGTCGGCCATATCAAGGTGAACATGTCAAATAGACGCCGGAACCCAGTTTTGTCAAGGTTCGGAGACAGGATACCGCCGGGCACTGAACATGGCAAAGTCTTCCGACTGGACATGTCAGCAAAAGCCAAGCTGATAGTCGTCAACCACCAGATCCCGCGAGCTTTCGATGAAGTCCACCACTTTGGAGAGAACCCGATTGGCAAACCGCTTGTCGTTGCTCACCAATGCCACCGCCACTACCGCGCTTTGCCACTGGTCGTTATCTCCCACCTCGGCAATCGACACATTGAAGTTCTTGCGAATACGGTCTTTAAGACTTCTCAGCACCATCCGCTTCGCCTTCAAACTGTCCGCCGATGGAATCGTCAACTCAACTTGAAGTAGCCCCACTACCACAACCAACCCCTATCATCCGCCACAAGATTCGCACATCACATTGCCCCACAACAGATTTGCCACACGACTTAGACGTTACCACCCCATTATCTCGTACCCGCAATCCACGTACACGACCTGCCCAGTCGTCGCGGTCGACATATCGCTCGCCAGAAACAAGCCCGTGCTGCCCAATTCCTTCGGTTCGAGGTTTCGTTTCAGCGGCGACCGCTCTTCGTAATGCTTCAGCATCTGCGTAAACCCGGAAATACCTCTCGCCGCCAACGTGTTCACCGGCCCGGCGCTGATGGCGTTCACGCGTATCTTCTTCGGCCCCAGGTCATAAGCCAGATACCGCACGCTCGCTTCCAGAGACGCCTTTGCCACTCCCATCACATTATAATGCGGAACCACCTTCACCGAGCCATGATACGTCATCGCGATCACCGATCCACCGTCGGTCATCAAGGGCGCGGCACCCCGCGCCAGCGCCACGAGCGAATACGCGCTCACATCATGCGCGATTCGGTACGCCTCCCGCGACGTGTTGATAAATTCACCTTCCAGCGCCTCTTTCGGCGCGAACGCCACCGAATGCAGCAGCACATGCAGCTTCCCAAAATCCTTGGCCACCTGCTCGAACACCCTCGCTATGTCCTCATCCCGCGTCACGTCGCACGGGTACATCGGCGCATCCGCCCCAAACTCCCCGACCAGCTCCGCCACGTTTTCTTTCAGCCGTTCCCCCTGGTAGGTAAACGCCAGACGCGCCCCGGCGTCATGCCACGCCTTGGCAATCGCCCACGCGATCGATCGGTGGTTCGCCACCCCAAACACGATCCCCTGCTTGCCCGCCAGCAACTTCACATTGGGTTCCATAACCCCGCGATAGTCAATAAACCCCTACCGCCCGTCAAGCCCCAAGTCCGGCGGTCCAGCCCCACGCAGTTGTAGGCCGCGTCCCCCGACGCGGCGAAATGCCCGCGGTCGGAGGGACGCGCTCCGTCGCGTCCGCCTTGTTGTGCTGTAGCCGCCAAGCTTCAACGTGCATCCCGCCGCCTGCCACGTTCCCCTCCTTGGGGGGACCAAGGGGTGGGTGCTCATTCCCGCCCTCCGCCTTCCGCCCTCCCAACAAGGTTGAATTCGGCGTCTCCATCCGTTACAATACGTCGATGGTCAAGCTCAACGAGAAATACATGACCGACCGCGCCGGACGCCCCACCGACGTCGTCCTCAGCCGCAAAGATTACCGAAGGCTCCTGGATTATCTCGAAGACCTCGAAGACCGCCTCGAAATCCGCAAGCGTAAGCGCGGCGCGAAATTCGTCGCGTGGGAGACTGCCAAAGCCAGCTTGAAGACCAAGTGAGACCTTGAGCTATCAGGTACTCATCGAACGTCGCGCCCTGAAGGAACTCGCCAAGCCGAACGGAGCACTAGTGAAGTGAGACGCCGCGATGCGGTTCTCGCGGCAACTCCGACCGCTGCTCGCCCCGCCGCCTGCGCCGCCATCGGCCACCGTCGAGAAATCTACCGGTAGCACCGAGGCTCGCCCGCCCTCCCCCTCCCGCTCCCATGTAGCGTGCGCTGTCCACAGCGGAATTCTTTTTGGATCTACCGCCCGCTTGCCGCCGGGCGTATCTGAGCATGGCCGCCGATGGAAGGCGACTTTTGTAGCTGCGAAGCCGAGTAGACGCGACACCGTCGTGCCCCTGTCGCAACTCTTTCGCGGCGAGAACACACCGCGAATAGGATTCGCGGCTACAATTCAGTGGCAGTGTCAGGATGCACCTCGTAGCTGTGAGTTTGGGCTTTCGTCGTGGTTCCATCAGGGGTTTAATGGCGTTCGTAAATTTGTCCGGCGTGGAGAGGACAACATGAACGACCCTTTTCTCAAAGAGACCCGCGTAAAGACGGAAGCCGACGCGATGACGAACTATGTCCGCCGTCCGCCTCTACCGTACGCTATTGGACCCGTCCAGGAGGGCGGAGTGGTGCCTCATGTATTCGGTGATTAACCAATATGCTAATGAGGTCGTGGCAAGCATCGACCATGACCATGTGTCTACCTATCTCGACTTGACCTGCAATCTACCCGGGAGACTTGGCGAAGAGGCGTACAGGAGACGCTACCGCCAATTCTGGGTTATGCGCGGGCTCAGCGCGCACTTTTACGAGAGCTACTTCCAAACGTTGGCAGGGGCACAGCACAATCACATTACGTTTCGGGATGCCCTTGAGATTCTCCACCAAGTACCCTGCACACAAAATGGGTCCCTGAGGGTTCACGCTTCTTTTGCCAGCAAGCTCTGCCACATGTGCGATCCCCGGCTTCCAATTTACGATAACTTGGTCGCTGATTTCTTTTTTTTCGAGCGGCCGAATTACGATCAGAACCCTGAGGGTCGGATCGTCGAGTACGAGCGGTTTTATCAGTTCCTCGTGGCTGAGTATGATCGAGTGATCAGAATGGGCTTATTGGCAGTCGCCATCGGGGTATTCCGCGCCCAGTTCCCGCAACCTGGCCTCACAGATCAAAAGGTGATCGATTCGTTGGTTTGGTCGTTCGTTAAGCAACTTCGCAACGGCGCGCTACTGAACGCGCAAGTCCAGTTACTGTGATGTCATCAGACTCGCGCACCATGAGTGGGTATCCCGGCTGTAAGCGCAATTAAGATGACCACTTGCCGATCCGTCTCCGCCCGCAGGGCAGCCGTTTTTGATGCTCCGCTGGTCTGGGCACGCTTCGCCACGGTTGTTTTTCGCGGCGTGAGGCGCAGTTGGTTGGCTTGCACTTACCAGGCGCGGCCACAAAATGGCCCGCACCCCCCCTATTTCTTCTTCAGCCAGGCGATAATTTCTTTTTTCTGATTGGGCCAGCCGAGGTCGAGCGCCGTCTCGATGCGGTGACGCTCTTTCGGATACCGCTGCCAGGTGATGCGCAACTGACGAAACCAGCGGGTGGGCCAGATGACGGACTCAGACTGGGCCCGGGCGCCGCGCATGGCCGGGCCGGGCGCGCGGAGAAGTTCATCCAATGAGACCCGAAACGCTTTTGCGATGCGGATGAGTATGTCCGCGGAGGGTTCGTGGCCCTGGCTGAGCCAGCGGCTGATGTTGGCCTGGCTGACGCCGAGGGCGGCGGCGGCTTCCAGTTGGTTCCAGCCGCGTTTGGCCATCAGGGTGCGGAGATTATCGGCAAAGTCGCTCATGGTTCACCTGAATTGTTGTAATATACCTATTGACATAATATGCTATTGCGTATAGCATGGTCTCGCATGACAATGCGAGTTGTAATCGTTCGTGGCGCGAAATGCAAGCTTGGGCGACGACGACACGCCCAGACAGAGCGGGGCGGCTACAAGTTGCCGCAAGATGCGGCCGCGCGGCAGCGCGGCCCTACCGCAGCTACAAAAGTCACCTTCCATCAGGATGCGATGGCAAGCGGGACGCTCGCCCTACCGCCAAGGACCAGGAGCCGCGCAAAAAGGCACTTTTTGCGAAACGAACCCAAACTATTCTTGACAATATGAATACAATGAAACAATTGAGCCAGAGGAGGTTGTGGCTGGCGGACCATGGAAAAAAGGCTTGGGTTCGTTTTGCCGGATTCGCTTCATTCTGCATGACGCTCGTGATATAGAATTCTCCTGCGAGATGAAAACCGATGTGTCCATAACGCCGGAGATCATTGCCAGGCACGGGATCACGGACGACGAGTTCGACCGGATCAAGAAAATCCTCGGACGCAAGCCGAACATCACCGAACTGGGCATTTTCTCGGTGATGTGGAGCGAGCATTGCAGTTACAAGAATTCGCGGCCCGAGCTGAAAAAATTCCCGCGTGAAGCGCCGTTCATCCTCGTCAAGGCGGGCGAGGAGAACGCGGGCATCGTGGATATCGGCGACGGCTGGGCGATCGCGTTCAAGATCGAGTCGCATAATCACCCGAGCGCGGTCGAGCCGTTCCAGGGCGCGGCGACGGGCATCGGCGGGATCATCCGCGACATTTTCACGATGGGCGCGCGCCCGATTCTCAACATGAACTCGCTGCGGTTCGGGCCGATCGATGACGCAAGCAGGGACGCTTGCGCCACCAACAAAGGGTTGTTCGCCGGCGTGGTGGCGGGGATCGCGCATTACGGCAATTGCATCGGGATTCCCACGGTCGGCGGCGAGGTGTATTTCGACGAGTGCTACACCGGCAACCCGTTGGTCAACGCGCTCTCGCTCGGCATCCTGCGCCACGACCAGATCAAACGCGGCAAGGCGGCGGGCGTCGGCAACCCGGTCATTTACGTCGGCAGCGCGACGGGTCGGGACGGACTCGCCGGGGCGGCGTTTGCGTCGCGGGAACTCACCGAGGAATCGCAACAGGACCGGCCCGCGGTGCAAGTGGGCGACCCGTTCATGGAAAAGCTGCTGTTGGAGGCGTGCCTCGAAGTCATGCGCAAGGACGGACTGGTGGTCGGCATTCAGGACATGGGCGCGGCGGGGTTGACGTGTTCGACCTGCGAGACGGCCAGCCGCGGCGGCACGGGCAATGAGATCGATCTCAACCTCGTCCCGAAACGCGAGACCGGGATGACGCCCTACGAGATCATGCTGAGCGAATCGCAGGAGCGCATGTTGCTGATCGCGCAGAAGGGACGCGAGAAAGAGGTCGAGGCCATTTTCAACAAGTGGGACCTGCACGGCGTGACGATTGGCCGCGTGACGGGCGACGGCCTGATGCGGGTGAAGGTCGGCAACGACGTTGCCGCCGAGATACCGGCCAAACAACTGGCCGAGGACGCGCCGGTGTACTACCGCGAAGCAAAACAGCCGGACTGGGAAATTCACCACGCGCAATTTGACCCGCGGAGCGTTGCGGAACCGGACGACCTGCGGGACGTGTTGGTCAGGCTGCTCGCCTCACCGAGCATCGCGTCGAAGAACTGGGTGTATCGGCAATACGATCACATGGTGCAGCACGGGACGGTGGTCGCGCCCGGCAGCGACGCGGCGGTGATACGAATCAATTTGAGCCGGCCCGACCTCGGCGCGGCGGGGGCGACGGGCGAGAAATACATTGCGTTCACGACCGATTGCAACGCGACCTATTGCTACCTCGATCCGCGCGAAGGCGGCAAGATTGCCGTCGCAGAAGCGGTGCGGAACCTGGTGTGCAGCGGCGCGCGGCCGTTGGCCGTCACCGACAACCTGAATTTCGGCAACCCGATGAAACCGGAAGTGTTCTGGCAATTCCGGCGGTGCGTCGAAGGGATCTGCGAAGCGTGCAACACGTTCCACACGCCGGTGACGGGCGGGAACGTGAGTTTCTACAACGAATCCCCCGCGGGCGCGATCGACCCGACGCCGACAATCGGGATGCTGGGATTGATCGACGATCCGAAACATATCACCACGCAATGGTTCAAGGGTGCGGGCGATGCGGTGCTGCTGATCGGCGAGATTGGCGACGAACTTGGCGGCAGCGAGTACCTGAAACGGATTCACGGGCTCAAGACGGGACGGGCGCCGCGGATGGACCTGGCGTTCGCGAAGCGGCTGTCGGATTTCACGCTCGAGATCATTCGCCAGGGTTGGGTGAAGAGCGCCCACGACTGCAGCGAAGGCGGCCTGGCCGTGGCGCTCGCCGAATGTTGCATGACGAACGGCGACGCGCTGGTGGGCGCGACCATCGATCTCGGGACGCTCGGGACGAGGTTGGATGCGGCGCTGTTCGGGGAAACGCAGTCGCGAGTGATTGTGAGTTGCGCTCCTGAAGACGTCGAACGAATCGCGCAAGCCGCGCTTCCCGTGACCGTTCTAGGCTCGACGGGAGGCAGCGAGTTGACAATTCATACGCCGCGCGGCGAGTTGTCGTGGGACGTGGCCGACCTGCGAGATGTTTGGTGGAACGCCATCGGGCGGTTGATGGAAACCTGAGTGGTCAGGGCGCTTTTTCGAAGCTTTTGTCCGTCGGCAATCCATCATCCGTGCCGCCGCCGTAGTATTCTGGGAATGAGAGGACCAAGAATACCGTCCAGGTTGCGAGCGCGGTGTTTCGAGCCTGCGCTTCGCGGGCGACGCGGCCCCGTCGTTTGGCGTGCCGTGCCGGTCGTGTTCGCTGCCGAGCCGACGTGGATGATACCGGTCACCGTCGAGCGCGCGCGGCGCAAACGTCCCACGAACATCCTGTATGTATCTCATCGAGTCATTTGATTCCTGGGAAGCCTGGGGAACTTTTTCTCTAGCCAGCCTCTGGCGCGATTGCTACAGTGCGCCGATGGCCGATGGTCAGGATCGCGTGAACACGTCATCGACGGCGGGTGCCGACGACCGCGCGTTGTTGCGCGCCGTGGCCGCCCGCGACAAGGAGGCGTTGCGGCAATTGTACGCTCGCCACAGCGCCGTGCTGTTTGCGTTGGCGCTGAAAGTTCTCTCCGACCGCGCCGAGGCGGAGGACGTGCTGCAGGAAGCCTTCATCCAGGTTTGGAAAACGGCGGGCTCGTTCGACGAGGGACGGGGCAAACCGCTGGGATGGTTGATCATGCTCACCCGCAGCCGGGCCATCGACCGGCTCCGGTCACGCAAGACGCGCACCCGCGCTACCGAATCCATGGCGAAGGACGCGTCGCAGACTGCCGGGTCAACGACGCCAGCCGACGAGGCGCTCGCATCCGAGGCGCAACGGACGGTTCGCAACGCGCTGAAATCCTTGCCGCCAGACCAGCGCGCGCCCATTGAGATGGCGTATTTCGGCGGGTTGACGCAATTTGAGATTGCCCAGCAACTCAGCCAGCCGCTGGGCACGGTGAAGACGCGGATACGGAACGGCATGATGCGGCTGCGCGAGATGCTCGGAGGAGCGGCTGGCAAAGGGGAGCACAGCTCATGACGCACGAGATATTTCGCGAGATGCTCCCGCTCTACGTCGTCGGCGCGCTCGACGGCGACGAGCTGAACGGCTTTGAGCGGTACGTCGCCGAGAACCGCGAACGATGCATCGCGGAGTTGGCCGAGTATCAGGCGGTCGCCGATCAGATTGCCCTGACGGCGCCATCGGCACGGCCGTCGCCGAACGCGTACGATCGGATTGCCGCGGCGATCGACGAAGGGAAACGGCCCCAGCCCGCCGCGGCGAGCGCCCCGATGGCCGCTCCCGCCCCGCGTGCGAAACCATCGGGGGTTCAACTGGGCGCGATGTTCGTCCGGCTCGTCCCGTGGGCCGCGGCGGCGGCGCTCGCGGTCGTGTTGCTGAACTTGAGCGGCCAGCTTCAATCCGTGACGAGCCAGCTTCAGGCGAAGACGGATGCCTACAACAATCTCGTCGACAAAAACAAGGAACAGCAGGGCGGGCTGGCCGATCTCAACAGCCGCCTCGAGGCCCAGAGCAAGGAGTTTAGCGGGAAGATCGACCAGCTTCGCACGAAGAACATCGAGCAGCAGCATGATCTGGATGCGTTGCGCGCCGCGAACAAGCAGTTGTCGGATGAAAAGGACGGACTGTTGCAAACGGCGAATCGGGTGCGCGAGCAACTCGAACAGCAGAACCTGCAGACCGCGGCGCTCCAAAAGAAGATGGACGAGGAAACTTCGTCGCTCGATCTTTTCATGGATCCTTCCACTCGCGTGACGCCACTCGCCGACCCCAAGGGCGAAGGCAAAGTCGTCGCCAAGGTGTACTGGAATGGCACCAGGAAAACGGGGTGTCTGGTCGTTTCCAATTGCTCTCCCGTCCAACAGAGCCAGGGTAAATGTTTGGAACTCTGGGCGATCTGTGGGAGCGAACCGCCCGTCGCGGCGGGCATGGGTTGGACTGACGATTCGGGCCACGGAGAGTTCCACGTCAAGCTGGCCAAGGACATGGCGTGCATTGATAAATTTGCGGTCACCGTTGAGCGCGCGGGCGGCGTCCCCTCTCCCGAGGGCCCGATTGTTCTTGTCGGGCAATAGTCGAACCGCCAGTCGTGCCGTTTGCGTTTTCTCACCTTTCACCGTCAGCATTATCCCGAAAGCCACAGATAGAAGCGTTTGCGCGACAAGTTGTTGCACAAGCCACTGCCGGCCATGCCGTCCACCGACAAGGGATTTTTCTTTCTTTTGTCACCCCAGATTCTTTGGCACAAACCCTGCACTATTCCGACCGGTGGTGCATCGAGCACCGGGAAGTCGCGCAGCAACAGTCGAGAGGAAAAGCATATGGGAATCTTTGGCGCCGCCGTTGCGTTATTCGGAAAGGGTGGGTCGCAGACAGTCGGGCAAAAACTGCGGGCAAAACACCCCATCAACCCCGACGAACCGAAAGCCACCATCCTAATCATTGATGACGACCCCAGTTTCCTCGACGCCATGCGCACGGTGCTCAAGAGCGAAGGGTACAATGTGCTCGCTTCCAGCACCGGCCCGAAGGGACTCGATATGGTGCGCTACGCAAGGAACGATATCGGCGCCGTGGTGCTCGACTTCAACATGCCGCGTTTCAATGGCGCGGAGACGCTCCAGTTCCTCCGCAAACTGAATCCGAAAGCCAAAGTGCTCGCGGTCTCGGGCGTGAGCTCCAGCGAATTGCCCTCCGATTTCCGCGAAGGCGTCGAACGCTTCATTCCCAAGCCGTTCAACAACGCCGAACTGCTCAAGACGCTGGAAGAAATTCTGGACGGCGATCAGGCCGCAGACGCGTCCGTCTCCGCCTCGGCCTAAACGGACCGCCGTTTCGCAATAGCCGTCATTCCGTCAACCAAGATAATCGTCCTCTCGGGGCGTTGCGCCTTGCTATTTCCCATCCGGTGGGCTAATGGATTCTGTCGGAGGCGGTACGTTCGACGTGAGCAGCACGTCGAAGCAAGTTGACCGAGCAATGAACCCGGAACAGAGCACGCGGCCACGGCATTATTGTGGCTTGTTTGGCATTTACGGGCACCCGAATGCCGCGGAGTTGACGTATTACGGTCTCTACGCGCTCCAGCATCGCGGCCAGGAAAGCGCGGGCATCACCGCCTCGGACGGCGTCGATCTCCGCACCTTCAAGGGCATGGGCCTCGTCGGCCAGGTCTTCGACAAAAACATCCTCCGCTCCCTGCCCGGCTCGCTCGCCATCGGCCACGTCCGCTACTCCACCACCGGCAGCTCCAACATCAAAAACGCCCAGCCGCTCGTCGTCGATTGCGCCTGCGGCCAGATCGCCATCGGCCACAACGGCAACCTCACCAACGCCGCCCGCCTCCGCGCCGAACTCGAAGAACAGGGCTCCATCTTCCAGACCACCGTCGATAGCGAGATCATCCTCCACCTGCTCGCCCGGCCCAACGGCAACGACCGCGCCCACTCGCTCGAAACCGTCATGCGCAAAATCCAGGGCGCGTACTCCCTCGTCATCATGGGCGAAGACGAACTCATCGGCGTCCGCGACCCCTTCGGCTTCCGTCCCCTCGTCCTGGGCCGATTGCCGGTCCCGCAGGAAGACGGCAGCGACGCCGGCGCGGCCTGGGTGCTCGCCAGCGAAACCTGCGCGCTCGACCTCATCCACGCCGATTACGTCCGCGACATCATGCCCGGCGAAATCATCGTCATCAACAAGGACGGCCTCCGCTCCGTCAATCCCTGGGCCGACACCCAGCAGCCGCACGCCTTCTGCATTTTCGAGTTCGTCTATTTCGCCCGGCCCGATAGCGACATCTACAACAAAAACGTCGCCCAGGTCCGCATCAACCTCGGTCGCCAGCTCGCCCGCGAACATCCCGTCGCCGCCGACCTCGTGATTCCCGTGCCCGACAGCGGCAATTGGGCCGCGATGGGGTACGCCGAGGAAAGCGGCATCCCGTTCGGCAACGCCTTCGTCCGCAATCACTACGTCGGCCGCACGTTTCTCCAGCCGACCCAGCTCATCCGCGATTTCGGCGTGCGCGTGAAACTCAATCTCATCGGGGAAATGGTCGCCGGCAAACGCGTCGTCGTCGTCGACGACTCGATCGTGCGCGGCACCACCGCCCGCGCCCGGGCCACGACCCTGCGCGAGGCGGGCGCCAAAGAAGTCCACATGCGCGTCAGTTGCCCGCCGCATAAATGGCCCTGCGCCTACGGCATCGATTTCCCCACGCGCAAAGAACTCATGGCCGCCAACAATTCCCTCGACCAGATCCGCGATTTCCTCGGCGCCGATTCCCTCGGCTACCTCACGCTCGACGGCATGATCGCCGCCACCGGCCTCCGCGCCAACGAATTCTGCACCGCCTGTTACACCGGCAATTATCCGTCCCCCGTCGAATCCGAGATGGATAAATTCGTCATGGAACAGCGCCGCGCCCGCTACCATCGCCCCGTCTCCGATCTCGTCCACGACGATACCCAGCGCCGCCTGTTGTAAGGTCCGACCCAGCACCGCTCACGACCGAACGCCTCCCCTCCACCACTTGGCTTCGTTCGGTCGAAAACAGGCAAAATCGGGTCATTCCAAGCCCTGAACCACCCTGAACTTGGGTTTGTTTTTGGCTTTGTTTTTGTAAAATTTCCACGCCGGCTTGAATAAACTTGGGTTTGTTTTACGAAAAAACTTTTTTCGCGCGTGGCCTCCATCAGCCATCTCCCATCGACCATTTCCCCATTTCAAAGAACCGCCCCGACCCTGCCACAAACCCCGCCCCGTGTCCAGCAAAATAATCGTTTAATGATAAACCCGGCTCGCTCCCCTCCAAGGAGGGGATAATGGGGTGCGTGCCCTGCCTCGACTCCATCTCAACGCCCTGTCAGAGGATGGCTCGCCCGCCTTTGACGGAATCGATGTGGAACTCGAAGGATTAACACGCCGTACGAGAAACCGACTCTCACCGCCCGTACTGTGCCGGCTTCTCGCGGATGGCCGCCGCCCGCGCATGGGTGATTTCGCCTTTGCTCACCTCGCGCACCTGCGAAGCCTCGACGGTCACCACCACAGCCGTCTTGCCCTCCAGCGTTGTGAACTCGACTTCGTAGGCCTTGCCGTCGCGGTACAGATGCACCACGGTTCCGACATCGCCGGCCTCAAGGCCCACCGATGGCACAGCCTCTTTCAGCACGATGCGATCATGTTCCTTGATCATGGCGTCATTCACTCCTCAACCGGATACACCGTCACCAGGCGCGGCACGTCCAAACCTCGATCCACAATCCAGACGGTTTGCACGGCCGCCGTTCGGCCCATGCGCGACGCGACCTTCCCAACTATAACATATTTTCGACCGTGTGAAGATTCCTCCGTCTCCCGCACGACCGATTCCCTTGCCACCCTCTCCAATGCCGACGCCAACTCCTCCCACGCGTCGCGCCGAAACCCTAGTCCTTCGAAGAACTTCGCTTTGCCGCCGTTGTCAGGATGCGCCGCGTTCAACAGGTAATCCACAATCTTTTCCCGACTCACCACCCCGCGATTCGCATTCGGCAGTTTCATCCCGGCAAGCCGCATCATACCCAGCGCCCAGCAGGATTGTCGAGGCCTGCCCGCCTCAGGCGCCACTCTGTCGGCGCGATCCCGCCCGGCGACTTGTCCGCCATAGCTTCAGCGAAGGAGGAAGCCCACGCTTGCCCGCCGCAGGTGCGGTTTGGCCGAACCCTTTCTTCCGGCCATCACGTGGCCCGCCTCCTCCTTTGAAATCTCCAATCTGAAATTCGCCCCCACGACCGTCGCCGTTTCCGCTGTGGCGGCGGTCTGCGACCGCCGGTCGTTTGGAGGGTTTACCCGCCTCTGGAGGGCCACGCTCTGTCGTGGCCGCCTTCCGTCGTCGGTAGGGCGTGGCTCGCCCGCCGTCCGGTGCTTGTCCGCCGCAGCTTTACGCGAAGGCGGATAGCCGCGCCGCTCTGTCGCTGTGCCCCCCGCTTGCCCCGAGAAAGGCCAAACCCCGAACTGGTCACAATTTGTGACCAGTCCCAAACGTCACCGAAACGCCGCCCTCGTCCGCGAGAAACCGACCAAGACCTACCGGCCGTAACCTGCCGCTTGTCCCGGTAGGGCGTGCTGGCCCAACGCGCCGATCCTCTCTGAATTGTAGGGCGAGCGTCTCGCTTGCCGTCGTTTCCCCCTCCCGCCTTCCCCCAGACCCCGGACCTAGCATTTTCAATCTCAGATGGATCTTGATCCTTTTGCCGAAATAGGGATCGATCCACCTGGATGGCAGACAAGCGGCGTCGAAGTCGTGCACGGGCAAAAGCCGCGTACAAGGTGCGGCAGGATCAGAGATCCGATCCGAAGCCGAAATCCACAATCGCCCGCAAACTCGCCCGCCTTACACCGCCGAAAGACACGGCCGGTCGGAAATCAATCGTTGCTGCTCCCCCTGAGAGGGCGCTTTACGCATACGACGAGCAAAAGGCGATGGATTTCGCCGACGCCCCGGAAATAGCCCGAATCGAAGCGCAGCCGTTCCTGAAGTGGGCGGGCGGCAAGACTAGCCTGCTGGCCAGTCTTGATGAAGTATTCCCGGCACACGTCGAGCGCTACGTTGAGCCGTTCCTCGGCGGCGGTGCAGCCTTCTTCCACTTGAAGCGTCGATTTCCGCACATGCGCGCCTTCCTGCGTGATAGCAACGAGGAACTGATCAACTGCTACCGCGTTGTCCGTGACCACACCGAGGAATTGATGCGGCGACTGGACGAACACGCCGCGAGTTTTAGAAGGCGTGGCGCAGACTACTACTACGAGATACGCAAGGAACACCAACTGAAGGACGAAGTTGAACGAGCAGCCCGCACGATCTTCCTAAACAAGACTTGTTTTAACGGTCTTTACCGGGTCAACGCGAAGGGAGAATTCAACACGCCGGTCGGCTCGGCCAAGAGTCCCTCGCCTTACAACCGCGACGGCTTACTCGCCGCCGCATGGGCGCTACGTGATGCCGAACTGGAGTCAAAGGATTTTCGCGAGGCAATTGAGGATGCTCGCCGTGGCGACCTTGTCTACCTCGATCCGCCGTACTTCCCCATTTCGGAGTATTCGGACTTCAAGCGATATACACCGGGACAGTTCCACGAGGCGGAACACGTGGATTTGGCTCGCGCGTTCCGTGTACTCGACCAGCGAGGCTGCTTCGTTGTCCTCAGCAGCTCCGATCATCCCCGCACGCGCGAGCTATACGCCAGCTACTCGATTCGCGTCGTGCAAGCGCCCAGGATGATCAACTGCAAAGGCAATCGGCGAGGAAAGGTTGCCGAATTGATCATTACCAACGCTGGCACGAGAGCGGGCGTTCGGCCTGCACTGACGGCTTCCCCCGAGCCGCAATTCCCGGACACGAAGTATATGGGGAGCAAGCAACGATTGCTGCCGTTCATCATAAAGCACGTTTCCGGTTTGCGCTTCTCATCGGCACTCGACGCTTTCTCCGGTAGCGGTTGCGTTGGATACGCCCTCAAACGGCTGGGGGCTCGTGTATATTCGAATGACTTCCTGACGTTTTGCTTCCACATTGCCCGCGCCACCGTCGAAAACGACAACGCGATGCTCTCGGGCGAAGATAGGCAGATGCTCCTTAGCGTCAATCCGAACGCCCCGACCTTTATTCGCGACACATACGAAAACTTGTTCTTTGACCACGCCGATTGTGAGCTTTTGGACAATCTGTGGGTGAATATTCAGCAATTGAAATCCCCGTTGAAGAAATCTCTCGCACTTGCGGCCGCAAGCCGTGCCTGCATGAAGAAGAGGCCACGCGGTCTATTTACTTTCACGGGACACAAAGGCTGGGACGGCCGTCTGGACCTGAAACTGAGTATGCGGGACCAGTTTCTGTTAGCCGTTGACGCGTTCAACAATGCAGTTTTCTCGAACGGCCAGCCAAACAAGGCGTTCAATTGCGATGTTTTCGATCTTGAACGGAATCTCGCAGATCTCGTGTACATCGACACCCCGTACATCAGTCCGTTCTCAGATAGCGACTACACACGCCGCTATCATTTCGTCGAAGGATTTTGCAACTATTGGAACGGTGTCGAGATCATGCCGCGGACCACAACAAAGAAGTTTCGTTCGTACGAAACAGCTTTTTCCTCCAAGACGGGGGCGACGGAAGCGTTTCAACGACTGTTCGACCATTTCAAACGTTCAACGCTAGTCGTGTCCTACTCATCGAATGGAATCCCCAACAAAAGCGAGATGGTGAAGTTGCTCAAAGAGGTAAAGCGTGACGTCACGGTACACGAAATTGCGCACCGTTACTCCCACGGGAACCAGAACAACAAGGTTGGCGACAACAAAAACGAAGTCGTTGAGTACCTATTTGTGGCCCAATGAAAATACCAAGCGAAGATGTCATTCAGGCCGACTCACCACGGCGAGAGATGCAGACGATTGAGGCCGTCGCACGGGGCGCAAAGACGGACGACGATATTGCCGGTGCGATCGGCGGGTTGACTGATCGCCAAGGCCGGTACTACCGGCGTGCGGGGGAAGCGTTGGGCTTCCTAAGGCGGGATGCGCAAAACGAGTCCGTACTGACACCATTGGGCCGGGAATATGCCGTCGCCTCAGCGGCGGGCAAACGGGATTTGATGACCCGCGCATTACTGGCGAATCCCCTGGTGCAGCGGCTTATCCCTTTTCTCGAGTCAAAGGGACGGACCGGTGCCACACGCGGGGAGCTTGAACGCTTCCTAGCAAGCGTTTCCGAATTCGGCGGGGAGAGCATGGCGCATCGCCGAGCTTCCTCTTATGTCCACTGGCTCCGCGAATTCGGACTCGCGGACGACAGCAATGGAAACCTGGTGTTGAAGGGACTGCCCGAGGGCGTACCTATTGTCCATTACATCTCCAACGACGAGCCGCTTCTTCCAAGACGCTATATATTGCGAGAGTATCAGGAACGTGCCCAGCGTCTGCGGGAGGCCTCTGGCACAGTAACAACGCTGATCGATCAGGCTAAACGCGAGCGGGCGCTGTCCAGCCATACCGCGCTCGTCAACTTGGTCGCGCAGCGATTGAAGACACTGCGCGCGATTCCAAAAGATAACGACTACATTGATCTTGCGGCAAGGGTTGGCGACACCAATTTCCTCTTCGAGATGAAATCGACGACAGAAGATAACGCACGTTCCCAAATTCGCCGTGGCCTATCCCAACTGTACGAGTACCGGTATTTGCAGCAGATTGAACAGCCCAAGCTGGTCTTGGTGATTGAGAACCCATTGCCACGCCCGCTGGCGTGGATCGAAACCTACCTGCGCACCGACCGCAACATCCTGCTCGTGTGGGACGGCAATAACCGGCTCTACTGCTCCGACGAGGTTCGGCGGGAGCTCCCCTTCCTGCAATAAAGGCTCGTTGGCTTTAGTCCGCCGCCGCCACCATCTCCGTCAGGAGCCGACGCTGCTTGATGAGGTTCATCACGACCCGGCTCAGCACCCACAACGCTTCCTTTTGGTCGCGGGTCAGTTCTCGCGGAACATAGTCAATCACGCACAACGCCCCCAAGCCATACCCGTCTTCCGTCTTCAATGGCGCGCCCGCATAGAACCGAATATTCGGCGACGACAGAACCAACGGGTTGGTCGCAAACCGATAGTCCTCAAACGCATCCCTCACCTCAAAGACATTCTCCTCCTGGATCGTATGCGCGCAAAACGACACGTCTCGCGATGTCTCCGTCGCGTCCATTCCCACCCGCGCCTTGAACCATTGGCGCTTCTCTCCCACGAGACTGATCAAGGCCACGGGAGTTTGGCAAATCTTGGACGCCACCAGCGCCAAATCATCGAAAACCTCCTCCGCCTCCGTGTCCATGATCTCGTACCAGTACAGGGCTTTCAGTCTTTCGGCTTCATTGGCTGGAATTGGTGCACTCATGATCGACCTAAATGAGCACTGGAAATGCCAATCTTAACGCCGTTTCCACCCCTTTTTTCCCCCATTTTTGGGGCAATTCACCCCCCAACGAATAGTGTTCTTCGTGCGCTTCGCCTGCCCGCCATAGCTTCAGCGACGGCGGGTGCCCGGAGCTTGCCCTGAGCGAAGTCGAAGGGTGGTGAATCCCGTCTGTTTCTTGCCTTTTCGCCCCAATTCCCACACACTGCGCCGCGTGAAATCCCGGAAGTCAACCGAGACCGCCTACACCGGCGCGGGCGTCAACATCCATCTCGCCGACACGCTCAAGGCCGGCCTGAAACAGAAAGTCCGAAAGACGCGTCGCCCGGAAGTCCTCGGATCAATTGGCGGGTTCGGCGGGCTGTTCGCCCTCGACACGTCGAAGTACCGGCGCCCCGTGCTCGTCAGCAGCATGGACGGCGTGGGCACGAAATTGAAGATCGCCGTCGCGCTCAACCAGCACAACACGGTCGGCCAGGACCTCGTCAATCATTGCGTGAACGACATCGCCGTGCTCGGCGCCGAACCGTTGTTCTTCCTCGATTACATCGGCATGGGCAAACTCGAGCCGCGCGTGTTTGGCCAGCTCATCAATGGACTGGTGAAAGCGTGCGCCGAAGCGGGCTGCGCGCTCATCGGCGGCGAAACCGCCCAGATGCCGGGCATGTATGCTCCGGGCGATTACGACCTTGTCAGCACCATCGTCGGCGTCGTCGAACGCGACCGGATCATCGACGGCTCCCGCATCCGCCCCGGCGACGCCATCATCGGTCTCGCGAGCACGGGCCTGCACACCAACGGTTATTCACTGGCCCGCCAGATTCTGTTCGCCCAGATGCGGGTGCGGCTGGATGATCACGACGGCACTCTCGGCTGCACGTTCGGCGAGGAACTTCTCAAGGTGCACCGCAATTACTGGCCGGTGATCCGCGCGGTCCTGCGCTCGCCCGCGTCCCGCTCCGCGCTCCACGGCGCCGCCCACATCACCGGCGGCGGGTTCTACGACAATATCCCGCGCGTGTTGCCAAAAAACTGCGCAGCCTTCATCCGCGACGGGTCATGGGATGTCCTGCCGATTTTCAAACTGCTGCAGGAAGGCGGCGGCGTGACCGACGAGGAAATGCACCGCGTGTTCAACATGGGCATCGGCATGGTTCTCATCGTCGATCCCCAATCCGTTCCCGCCATCCAGAAAATCGCCGGGCGCGCCGGGGTGAAATCGTATCGCATCGGCGAGATTCGCAAGGGGAACCCCGCCGTCGTCATCGAATAGCAAGCCGCTTTCCGATCATTGTAGAAGCGACGGACGCGAGTGGTGGTCGCTGTATCGAGTTTCCCCCTCACCCGTCCCCGCGAACTACGCCCGGGCCGGCCTCTCCCTCGGTGGGGCGAGGCATGCGTCGCTGTCATTTCCTCTCCCCTTGGGGGAGAGGATCAAGGTGAGGGGTGCCGTTGGCTTCTGACCACCACTTTTAACCATACCCCCGGTACTTGTCGTTTCCCATATTCTCGCTGGCGTAGTAAGATGCCACGAAATCGTGAAACGCCGCGCCAAATCAATCGTTTGTGGCGTGATCGTCGTGTTGGGCGTGTTTCTCGTGGCAAAATTTGTCGCCGCGCCGTACGTGGTCGTCGGCGATAGCATGTCGCCCACGCTCAAGTCGTGGGATTTCTGCCTGATGCGCCGTGTGCGCCACTACGAACCAACGCGTGGCGATGTCGTGGTCTTCCGCACCGCGGACGATCCGCCGCTCTATTTCGTGAAACGCGTGATTGCCGTGCCCGGCGAAACCATCGCCATCGCGCGCGGGGTGTTTCTGATCGACGGCAAACCGCTCCCCGAACCGTACACCAAACCCAATCCCGACTGGCAGATGGAGCCGATGGCCGTCCCTGCGGGGAAAGTGTTCGTCTGTGGTGACAATCGCGACTTCGAGCGCGAAGATTACGTTCAGGGACTCGTCGCCACGCGGCTCGTGCAAGCGCGGATGATCGGTCATTGGAGGTGGAAACGATGAAATGGATGCTGCGAATCGCGGTCGCCGCGCTTGTCGCCTTCGCGCTCTGGCGGGCCTGGCAATGGCTGTTCGTGACGGACGAAATGCGCGTCCAACGCCAGATTTCCATCATGACCAGCGCGGTCGAGAAGGGCGACGTGCTGCGGTTGTCCAACGCGCTGGCCAGTGACTACAGCGACGGTTGGGGGCTGGACAAGTCCACGTTGCTCGCGGCGGTGCATTCCTACCGAACGCAGTACGACCCGGTATTCATCCATATCAGCGACCTGACCGTGACCGTTGACCCCGACCACCAGAAGGCGCAGGCCGTGTTCATTGCCAAGATCATCGCCCGCGCCAGGGGCAGCCTGTCCGACAGCGAGGTCCGGGAAGACCGGTTTCGCCTCTATTTCCGCAAAAATGAGTCCGTTTGGGAGCTGGTTCGGGCCGAATCCCCCGAACTGAAATTCGATTGAAGCGCGGCCATTCATCCGTTACCCTTGGCGGGTTATGGCCAAGATTCAACGGGCCCTGATCAGCGTTTCAGACAAGACGGGGCTGGTCGATTTCGCAAAAGAACTACACGCACTGGGGATCGAGATCGTCTCCACGGGCGGTACCGCGCGTTCCCTCAAGGACGCGGGGATACCCGTCATCGAAATCAGCCAGTTTACCGGCTTTCCCGAAATGCTCGATGGACGCGTCAAGACGCTGCACCCGAAAGTGCACGGCGGCCTGCTGTATCTTCGGGGAAATCCCGACCACGAAGCGCAGGCGGCTAGGCACGGCATCCAGCCCATCGATTTGGTGGTCGTGAACCTGTATCCATTCGAGAAGACCGTTGCCAAACCGAACGTCACCCTCCACGAAGCCATCGAGAACATCGATATCGGCGGCCCGAGCATGTTGCGCAGCGCCGCAAAAAACCACGCGAGCGTCACGGTGGTCGTTGACCCGGCCGATTACGGCGCGGTGCTTCACGATATCCGGGAGCACGACGGCAACACCTGCGAGATGTTCCGTTGGAAACTCGCGGTGAAGGTTTTCGAAACCACGTCACGGTACGACGGCGCCATTGCGCACCATCTCCATGCCGAACGCACGAAAGCCAAGGGCGGGACCGCGGCGTCGCTGCCGGAGACGCTGAGCATTTCCTTGAAGAAGGCGCAGGACCTGCGTTATGGCGAGAACCCGCATCAGCAGGCCGCGTTGTACGGCGGGTTCTTCGAGCATTTTCAACAGCTCCACGGCAAGGAGCTTTCCTACAACAACATCCTCGACCTGACCGCTGCCGCCGAGTTGGTCGCCGAATTTGACGAGCCCACCGTCGCGATCATCAAGCACACGAACCCGTGCGGCGTGGGTAGCGCGGCGACACTGGTCGATGCCTGGCATCTGGCCTACGAAACCGACAAACAAGCCCCGTTCGGCGGAATCATCGCCGTCAACCGTCCCCTGGACGCGGCGCTGGCCCGGTCGATTGCGGAAATTTTCAGCGAGGTCATCGTCGCTCCGGAATTCGAGGCGGCGGCGCTCGCTGTTTTGCAGAAGAAGAAGAATCTGCGGCTCATCAAGCGTTTGCAGCCCGCGGCCCCCGGGTTGACGTTGCGTTCGGTCACCGGCGGATTGTTGGCCCAAGAGCGTGATACACGGCTGGTGTCGGCGGAGGATATGAAGATTGTTACCAAGCGGCATCCGACGCAGGAGGAGCGCCACGCGATCTTATTTGCCTGGCGCGTAGTCAAGCACGTCAAATCCAACGCCATCGTGTTTGCGCGAGCCGACGGTCGAACCAGTCGAACACTCGGCATCGGGGCGGGTCAAATGAGCCGCGTGGATTCATCGAAAATAGCCGTATGGAAAGCCAAGGAAGCGGGGCTCGATCTCAAGGCGAGCGCCGTGGCCAGCGACGCCTTTTTCCCGTTTGCCGATGGCGTGATCGCGGCGGCTGATGCCGGGGCGACGGCGGTGATCCAGCCCGGCGGCAGCGTGCGCGACGCCGAGGTGATTGCTGCAGCTGATGAACGCGACATGGCGATGGTGTTTACGGGTATCCGGCATTTCCGGCATTAGAGGACAGGAGAAACGATATGAACGACGCGCCGATGCGAGCGAGAATTTTGGTTGTCGATGACGAACCGGCGGTTCGGGAATACGAGATGGCCCTGCTGAGCGAACTGGGTCACGAAGTGTTGGCGGCGGCCGACGGCGCCGAAGCGCTGGAACTGGCGCGCGCCCGGCAACCGCATCTGATCCTGCTGGACATCATGATGCCGGAGCTTTCCGGCATCGAGGTGTGCCGACAGTTGCGCGAGGACCCGCGCACCCGCGACATCCGCGTGATCGTGGTGTCGGCGGTGGACGCCAAGCGGGCATTGGAAGAAAGCATCATTGCCGGCGCGGACGATTTTCTCGCGAAGCCGATTCATGCGCTGGAGTTGATGGTGCGGGTGCGGTCGATTTTGCGCGTGCGAAACATCGCGGACGAGGAAGAACGGCTCGAAGCCTACGTGAGAAACCTGCAAGCCATGCGCTGCCTGGAGCAGGCGGAGAGTTAAGGCGTCATGGCGACGAAACTGTTCCACCACCTGAAACGCGTTTGCGTGAATTGCGCTGGCGGTGACAAATGACGCATTCGGCGACGATTAGCCTGTGGCAGAACGTCAGCAGTGTGACCGACAACGCACCAGGGCGAACCATGTGGCACCGAATGCTCCACCGGTGCGGGGACGGATTGTTTCTGTACGCCCGGCAGTTGTGCCGCAATGACGCCGATGCCGCGGACGTGGTGCAGGAAGCGTTCCTCCGCGTCTGGCGCAAGCATGCCAATAATGGCGTTACCGAACCGGATTTGCCGGCCCTGTGCTATGCCGCCGTGCGGTATGCGGTGCTCGACCGCCAGCGACAGGCGGCCCGGCGACATCGGCGTGAGGTCGCCGCCGGGGAATTCTGGTACGAGCCGCCGCCGTTGTTTGAATCGCCTTTGGAGCAGGCTGAGGAACGCGCCCGGTTGGAGGCGGACGTCCGCCATCTGCCCGTTGAGCAACGGGAAGTCCTCACGTTGAAGATCTGGGGTGAACTGACATTCCAGCAGATTGCCACCGTGACGGATGAATCGCCGAACACGGTCGCCTCCCGCTATCGGCTCGCGCTCGCCGCATTGCGGCAACGACTCGCGAAAGCAGGTACATCATGAAGACACAATTCGATATGTTGGAAAATCAACTCAACGCTCTCCGTCCGTCGCCGCTGCCGCCTTCGACCCGGCGACGCATTGTGCACGAGATGGAGCGACCGGGACGGGGACCCAAATCAATGTTGTGGTCCTTTGGCCGCCACGCCGGTGTACAGGTCGCCCTCGCCGGTGCGTTGTCCCTCGCGCTGGTCGCGGGATGGAACTGGCTTCCCCGGTTGTCACGGGCGACGCCGGGCAGAGATACCGTCGCCCTGGCTGACAGCACCGCGCTCCTGCCGTCATTGGCTTCGTGGGAAACCAAACTCGCGGCGACGTACCCGGTGGGTAGAAACACGGTCGCCGTGTTGCGCTCCCCGTCCATACTGACGAATTTTCAAATCCAACGCTAACGCTTCATTGGTGAGACTGACGAGCAACCATTATGGCCAAGAAAAACCGTAAGCCGACAAATCCAACAACCCCGACAGCCGCTCCGGTCGCGGTGGCGGTTGCGCCGCAACCAGCGGCTCCGCCGGAACCGCCGCAGAGCCTGCGCCATTTCTTCACGCCGGAAGACTGGATCGCGGCGGCGATCACGTTCCTGATCGCGGGGTTTGCGTTCTTTCACTTCATGTCCCCCGAGGTCACACTCGAGGACTCGGGCGAGTTGGTGACAGGCGCCTTCAATTTCGGCGTGCCACATCCGCCGGGGTATCCGCTGTGGGCGTTCCTCGGGTGGGTGTGGAGGCATTTTGTGCCGTTCGGCAATCCCGCCTATCGTATCTGCCTGATGTCGGTGCTGACGGGAGCGCTGGTGGTCGGTGTGCTGACGTTGCTGATGACGCGCTCGATCATGATGCTGCTTCGCTCCGTGACGTGGGCGCAGGAAATCGAAGACCCGATGAAGCACTGGATGGCGCGCACGATCGGGGCGACCGTGGCGTTGCTGTTTGGATTCAACCGCGGGGTGTGGCTCTGGGCGTGTGTGCCCGAGATGCGCGTGCTGAATGTGTTCATGTTTATCATCACGGCATGCACGTTTTTTGCCTGGATGATGCGGCCCCACCGGCCCGGGTTCCTCTACGCGACAATCCTGCTGTACGCGCTGGGCATCTCGAATCATCAGACGATTCTGGTGATGGCGGGGCCATTCATGATCGGCACGTTGGCCGTCGGCGTATTGTCCGTGTGGGAGCGGCGGCCCGTGCGAATGGCGGTGGTGATGCCGGCGTTGTCAGCATTTTGGGAAGTGTGCGTGGCGGGGCTGTTTAGCGCCGGTGCCGGGTTCCTGTTGTGGGCCTGGCTGGAGACGCCTCCGGGCCACTCGTTGCTCGACCATGCGTACACGTGGCGGACGATCGGCGCGGTGGCCGCGGCCGTGGCCATGCTCTTCTTTTTCGGGCAACGGGGCTGGCTCAATTCACGGCGGGCGTTGATTTGCACGGCGATGTTTCTGGCGGGCGCGGCGTTTTATTTCTACATGCCGGTGGCCTCATCGACCAATCCCCCGATGAATTGGGGTTACGCGTATACGAAACAGGGGTTCCTGCATCACATCACCCGCGGCCAGTACGAAAAACTCAACCTGTCCTGGCCATGGACCACGGACTTTTGGATCCAAACCCGACTGTTTGCCCGCGCATTATTGCAGCAGTTCAGTCCGCCGCTGGGGTCTGACAACGACTACTTGCTCGGCTGGCCAATCGTCGTGTTCGCGTTTGCCACCTTGTTCATCCTCTTCCGATGCTGGAAGGACTTGAACCAACGCGCCCGCGCCTGGCTCATCTTTGTCTGGGCGGCGTTCTTGACGACCTCCTTTGGGTTGCTCACCATCATCAACCCCGGCCTCGACAAACAGAACCAGGAAATCAACATCAAGTTCTTCGCGCCGGCCCACGGGTTCTTCGCGATGATGATCGGTTACGGAATGGCGCTGGCCGCGGCGTGGGTGCTGTCTCGGTGGCGGGAATTCCCGCGCGCCGTCATGCGGGCGCTGTGCGTGGCGTTATTGGCCCTGCCGCTGATCCCGTTGTACCGCAACCTGAAGAATTGCAACCAGTACGACAAGGATTTCGGCTACCAGTTCGGCTACCGCATGTTCGTGCCGGGCGGTGGTTACCCGGACATGGACCGGGATGCCGTGCTCTATGGTGGCACCGATCCGGGTCGGTTCGTGCCCACTTACATGATTTTCTGCGAAAGCCGGGTCAGTCCCCAGGACCGCTACCGCGACCCGCATTTCGATCCGCAGGGCGGCGCGAACTTCGACCGGCGCGACGTGTATATCATCACGCAAAACGCGTTGGCCGACAGCACGTACATGTCGTACATCCGCGATCACTACGATTACTCCCGGCCCGATCCCAATAACCCCCAGACCCTCGAACGCCGGTTGCCCTGGCAGCGCGCCCTGTTCCGCTGGGGCTGGCATCACCTGCATCGTGATTCGATGTACCCCAAGGAGCCAATCTGGATTCCCAGCGAGACGGACACGCAACGCGCGTTCCAGGAGTACATCAATGACGTCCAGGCCCGTGAGTCGAGAGGCGAGCACCTCAGCGCCGACGAACAGGTCAGCGTCGAGGGCGGCGCCGTGCAGGTCCGCGGCGTGCAAGGCGTGATGAACATCAACGGCATCCTCACCAAATGGATTTTCGACCACGCCAAGGACAAACACACGTTCTACGTCGAGGAGAGCTACGTCATTCCGTGGATGTACCCCTACCTCACTCCCTTCGGCATCATCATGAAGATCAATCACGACGAGCTGCCCGGCCCAGACAAGAACCCGCAGCTCTGGGCGGACATCGTGAAACGCGATACCGCGTACTGGGACAAGCTGGTCAAGGATTTCAACGCGCGCCCCCAGTTCCACGGCGACCCAGACGCGCAGAAGACGTTCTCCAAACTCCGGTCCGCGATCGGCGGCATTTACGCCTATCGCCACATGGCGGCCGAGGCCATCTACGCGTTCAAACAATCCCTCGACCTCTGCCCTGAGAGTCCCGAGGGCAACTTCCGTCTCGCGCAACTCTACATGGAACTGGGCCGCACCGACGACGCGCTGGCCACATTGGAAAGCTTGCAACGTCTCGACCCGCTCAATTCAAAAATCACCTCGGCGATTGACCAGATCCGCAGCCTCAAACAGTCACGTATGGAGGTTCCCCAACTGGAAGCCGCTTATTCGAACAACCCGCGCGATTTCAACTTGATGGTCCAACTGGGCAACGCGTATATGAAGGCCGGCCAGGGCGACCGCATCGGGCCCCTGCTGCAACATTTCCTGATGCAGGATGGCATTGGTCCCGACCAGATGCTGCAGGCCGCGCAAGCCTATATGAATCTCGGTCAACCCGATACCGCCGTCGCCGCGCTGCAATTCATGACCCAGCGATTCCCGCAGGATGCGCGCTCGTTCTATTCGATTGCCATGGTCCGGTCGTTGCAGCACAACACGGGCGAAGCGATGGCCATGCTGGCGCGGGCGATCCAGTTGGCGCCGAACCTTCGGGGCAAGGCCGTCACCGAGCAGGCATTCACGCCGCTCCACGGGATCCAGCAATTCCAACAACTCGTCACGTCGACCCCGCAGCCCGGTAATCCGACGCCCCCGTGACACGTCATGGCCCGGGAGTCTCATGCCGCCAAACAGGCTCGCGTCAGGAAAATTGTCGCGGTCCTGAAACGGACCCACGCGGACGCGAAGCTCGCGCTGGATTTCACCAGCCCGCTCGAACTCCTCGTCGCGCTGATCCTCGCCGCGCAGGCCCGCGATGACCTCGTCAATCTCGTGACGCCGGACCTGTTCCGAAAATACCGCCGCGCCGCCGACTACGCCGGCGAATCCGAGGCCGCGCTCCAACAGCGGGTCAGCCGCATCAATTTCTTCCGCCAAAAAACCCGCTCGATCCAAAAAGCGTGCGCGATGCTCGTCAACGACTTCGACGGCAACGTGCCCGACAACATCGACGATCTGCTCAAGCTGCCCGGCGTCGGTCGCAAGACCGCCAATGCCATCCTCGCCAACGCGTTTGGCCAGCCGGCCATTGTCGTCGACACGCATACGTGGCGGCTGTCGCAACGCCTCGGGCTAACGGCCCGCGACGACCCCGACAAGATCGAAGCCGACCTCGTCAAAATCGTTCCGCGGAAGGACTGGACGAGGTTCTGCCACCTTCTGCAGTTTCACGGGCGGCGTGTGTGCACGGCGAGAAACCCACACTGCCCGAATTGCTCGATCAACCGGCTCTGCCCATGGCCGGAGAAGACGAAGGCGTGACGCAACGGATTGGCGGATGACGCAAACAAGGTTCGCCACGACAAACATGAAACCCAAAACCGTCGAAGTCGTGAACAACATCCTCGCCATCGTGTGGGACGATGGACACGAGAGCTATTTCGAGCTCGAAGCCCTCCGTCGCGCCTGTCCGTGCGCGATGTGCAAGGGCGAAACCAACGTGATGGTCGAGTACAAGCCGCCGCCCCAAACCCTCACGCCGTCCAGCTTCGAGTTGCAAGGCTGGCAATACGTCGGCGGCTACGCCATCCAGCCTTTTTGGGCCGACGGTCATGCCTCGGGGATTTATTCGTTCCAGTATTTGCGCGGACTGGAACCCGCGTCGTAATCGGCAGACAAGCCTCGCCAGCCCGGCCGCTCATTTCATCGCGGTGTACACACGATGCACGTCGTCGTGCTCGTCGATGGCCGTGAGAAAGGCCTCGATCTCCGCGCGCTGCGCCGCGGGCGCTTCGACGGCATTCTTGGCCACGTAACTCATCTCCGCCGTCGTCACCGTCCACCCGGCCTTCTTCAGCGCCTGGCTCACGCCATTCACGTCCGCCCGGTCGCAATAAAACCGCGCCCCCGCGTGGCCCGCCGGCACCTCGTCGCCCGCCAGCGGCTCGACGTTCTGCGCGCCCGCCTCGATCGCCACCGCTTCCAGGTCCTGGCCCGCCGTCGGATGATGCGCCTCCACGAGCCCGACATGCGTGAACATCCACGCCACGCTGCCGGGCGCCCCGAACTGCCCCGCCTTGAACAACGCCCGAATCTCCGGCGCCGTGCGGTTCCGATTGTCCGTCAGGCACTCGACAATGATCGGCACTTTCCCGGGCGCGAACCCTTCATACGTGACGACCTCATACGCGACGGCCTCGCCCGTCTGCCCGGCCCCCTTCTTGACCGCCCGCTCGATCGTGTCCCGCGGCACCGAATGTTTCCGCGCGGTCTCCAACGCCGCGTGCAACCGCGCGTTCAGGTCGGGATCGGGCCCGCCCTGCTTGACCGCCACGACAATTTCCTTCATCAGCTTCCCGAAAAGCTGGCCGCGCTTCAACGCGCTGATCTCGCGGCCTTTCTGTTTCCATTGGGCTCCCATGACCCACCAGTCTAAGCGCTTCCCCGAGCCGCGCACAAGCGGGAATCCGTCCCCCGCCGATTTCTCTGGAATCGGCCCCGCGCGGCCTCTATACAAGCGCTCATGAAACGTTTTCTCGCCGTCCTCGTCGGTTTCATCCCGTGCGTCATCCTCGGTCTTCCCGCCGTCGCGCAAACCAACGACGACGATGCGATTCCGCCGGGCCAGTATCACCTCAAGATTCTGCCGTTCGACGAACTCTCCGAGCAAACCGTCTCCCGCCAGGGCGACACCGCACTCCACCTCAAAACCGTCCAATGGCAGCACAGCGAGTCCGACCATTTCATCTTCCACACCGAGACCGGCTTCTCCGTCCCCCAACTCTCCGCCTGGGCCGAATGGTGCTACGCCCTGATCAAGCAGGACATCGGCGTCACCCAGGATTCCTACGAACGCAAATGCCACATCTACGTCTTCCTCAACCAGTCGGCCTGGCACGACTTCGTCGGCATCGGCAAAATGGAGGAATGGACCGGCGGCTGGTGCACGGGACGCGAACTCTTCTTCGCCTCGCGCCCGCATTTCAAGTTCCAGGGACCGACCCTCCCCCACGAAATGACCCATCTCGTCGTCCATCGCTTCATCGCCGGCGACATCCCGCTCTGGCTCAGCGAAGGCTTTGCCGAATTCGAGGGCGTCCGGCTCTACCGCAACTACCTCAAAGCCCGCGGCTACGGCCTCGGCAACGTCACCGACCATCTCTCCCACGACGAGTACATCCCGCTCAGCGAACTCACCAGCGCCGTCGATTACCCGCGCGAACGCAATCAGGTCGTCGATTTCTACAACGAATCCCGGCTGCTGGTCACCTTCCTCTATTACCAGCACGGCGGCATGAACCCGTTATTGAAATTCCTCAAGCTCTCCGGCGACGGCGCCCGATTCGATTCCGCCTGGCAGGAGGTCTACAGCAGCAAATACTCCGGTCTCGACGCCTTCGAAACCAAATTCATCGCCTACGTCACCAAACAGAAGGAGTGATCTTGTGGAGGGCGAGCCTCCCGGCGAGCCGTTGCCGCTATAGCCGCGCTCGGCGAACGCGGATGTCCCGCCGTTGTAGGCTGCGCAGCCTAATTACCCCCCTGAACTTGGGTTTGTTTTTGGCTTTGTTTTCCACAGTTTTACACGCCGGCTTGATTAAACTTGGGTTTGTTTCGCAAAAACACCTTTTTCGAAGTCCTCTTCACCCTGAGCAACGTCGAAGGGTTCACCCTGAGCTTTACCCGCCTTCTCCTGATGCCCCGGTAGGGCAGGCTGGCCCAGCGCGCCGTCCCCCCCCGGACTTTGATCTTTTCCCTCTCCCCCTTATGTCAAACAACATTGAACCGCCCCGACCCTACCACGAACGCCAGACCGAGTCCAGAAGAATTATCGATTAAAGATAGCCCGGGGTTCATCTTGATACTGCCACTGAATTGTAGCTCCGACAACCGATGTCGGGGTGCGTTCTTGCCCCAAAGGCTTCCCAGGCGACCGCCGGTCGTTGGTGGGATGCCCCCCGCTTAAATCGCCGTCGCCGTCCTTGACCCAACGCGATCCGGCAGGTCCTCACCACAATCAATCCTCCTGATCTCCTGCCGAGAAGCTATCTTGGCCACTCGCTGATTCGGTTCCACCAACGGAAGAGCCATTGCCGGTACGCCGCCGGTTTCGGCATGCGTTGAACCAGATCAGCAGACCCAAGAGATTTGTCCGGCCAAAGATGCATGTGATCCTGAAGCCCCACTTCCCTCGCAATTAACTGCACGCTTTTCAACGACCCCAACGCGTACGTCTGCCACGACTCCCTCGTGGCAAACACATCTGTATTCAAGCGAACGCCACGCATCCGCGCCTCTTCGGCGATTCTCGCAACATTTTCGGCCCTGATGTTAATTGGCTCGTGAAAAACCGTGAGCGGTTTCAGCTCCGCAATCGCCTTGAGCGTGGCCGTCAGATCAACCTCGTCGCATTCCGGATACGTCGGCGCCATGGCTACGTACACATGGAGCCCGGCTTCCTTGGCAGCCCGCAACGTTGCCAGTCGCATCGACGGCGGTGGCGCTTTGGGCTCATAGAGTTTCGCCAGATCATTTCGCAGCGTCGGCAGGCTCATTCCGAACACCAACCGCTTGCCGAAACTTTGAAATAGATCGAAATCCTTTCGGGCAAGCGGGCTGCGTGTCAGTATTCGAACGTTCAAAGTTGACTGGTCACGAATCAATTCCAACGAGCGACGCACCAAATGACGAGCCGCCGTCGCCAATTCACGCTGCCGTGCAATATCTGGATGGATGAAATTCTGATAGGGGTCCGTCGTGCTGCAGTAGATCACCGCGCGATTCCCGTCGCGTTTCAAGCTTTTCTTGGGCGTTGCTTCGGCTGCGCGTAGCGACGCGAGGAATTTCCCTTCGTCCCACGGACGCAACAGCACGTAATTGCCCCATTCTTCGTCGGGATCATCGACACCGTACTTCTTCAACCTCGGTGCTTGTTTGATTGTTGAAGCGCTGGGCACGTAACAAAAGCGGCATGCATGTGAACACCCGACCGCCACGTTGAACGCCCAGTTCGACAAGCTCTTGTAGACGAAATTGTTCGGCGAAATCACCGCTGGCAAATCCCAGAAGCCGACGAGTGAACTCCCGGAACGGTAGTGAGTGGGCTGCGAGCGTCTGTCACTCGCTTGGGTTTCGACCGGCAAATTAATAGTTACGCTCATTGCCCCTGTGGTTCCAAGATTACGCATTTAGCCACTAAAGTCGAATTCGTCAGTTCTCTTTTTCGCCCCGTCGCCGGTACCTGTCAAAGATGTCCGTGATAATGTGCGCGGCAGTCGGTTTCTGTGAAGCAAAGAACAGGTAATAGACGATCGCGCCTGTAGAGTTCCTCATCGGCAGCGGCCGTGGCACATGCTTAAAGCCGGCGACCGAAATTAGACGTTGCCGAAACCCCTCCGCCACAACTTCATTGTCTTCCTTCTCCAAGTGGCCGAATAAATCTTTCTTTGTGGTGTAGGCGATATCCAGCCACGACTCGTCGCCCCAGAATGCATTCATACGCTTTATGTCCGCAGGGGCGACTCCTTTGGGGTGACGCCACAACACATTGCGATTCATATCCGCGACCGGAAAATTCAAGAACATGTCGATGCTCCGCATCTTTCCCGCCGTTTGAATCACCTCCCATTGCAGATGCAGACCATACGGATCGAGCAAGCAGAGCCCTCGGCGATACCGCTCATAGCGAACATTCGTGAAAACCTTCTGCAAAAGTATGGCGTTGGAGTCACCTTCGTCGACGTGCACATCTGCGCGTCCCTTCGTCAGTTCTTTCAGGAGCTCGGTTTTCTGTCGGTTGATATCAATCAAAAAGTATTCGCGGAATGGTGGGGTCACCGAAAGTGCGTTGACCGGGCTTCCAGCGACGAATTCCCCTGTTCTTCTTGACACATGCACGCCTGCACCAGCAAAAGCATCTATGTACACGTGATGCAGCTTGGGGTCTGTTTGCGCTGAAAGAATCGTCGAGTAGGCGGTTGCGTAATCTCTGATGATGTCTAGTTTGATCTCAGACCAAACGCCGATTTCGTCAAACTTCAAAGGGCTTACTGGACTCATTGTGGTCTATACACCAGTCTGGTCTTGCAACAAGGTACGGTCAAAGATTCTGACCAGTTGGTAGTGTAGAACTCGTGACTCTGACCTGCAAGCTAGATCAATCGTCTACGGGTTCAGGATACTCGCCCCTTGCCCGCCGTAGCCTTGGCGAAGGCGGGTCACTCCCTCGCCAGCAGCCGGTACCCGATGCCGGGCTCGGTCTGGATCAACTTGCCGCCACCGGGCGACTCCAGTTTCTTCCGCAAATGCGTGATGTACACCCGCAGATACTGCGACTGGCTCTCCGAGTTCGGCCCCCACACCGACCGCAACAACTGCGCGTGCATGACCACCTTCCCCGCGTGACGCACCAGCTCGTGCAGCAACGCGTATTCCGTCGCCGTCAGCCGCACTTCCTTGCCCTTCAACGTGACCACCCGCGTCGCCAGGTCCACTGTCAAATCGCCGCTCACGAACACCGGCTGCTCGTGCGCCTCGGGCGCGCGCCGTTGCACCGCTCGCAACCGCGCCAGCAGTTCCTCCGTGCCGAACGGCTTCGTCAGATAATCGTCCGCGCCGTTGTCCAGCGCCGCCACCTTGTCCGCCTCGCGGTCGCGCACGGACAACACCAGCACGGGGGTCTGGCTCCACTCCCGCAACCGTTTCAATACCGCCACGCCGTCCATGTCGGGCAATCCCAGGTCCAAAATAATCACGTCGGGCCGACGCGCCGCCGCCTCCTGCAACCCAAGCTGGCCGTTGCCGGCCTCGTGGATTTGGTACCCCTGCGGTTCCAACGTCAGCCGCAGCAGCCGCCGAATCGGCGGCTCATCGTCGATCACGAGAATGGTTCGTTCCGCGCTCATGCTGGTTTCTCCCCCGTTTCCACAGGAATTCGAATCGTAAACACCGCTCCGCCGCCGGGATCGTTCCCGGCCTCGATCTCACCCCGATGCGCCCGCGTGATCCCCTGCACGATGGACAACCCCAACCCCGTGCCGCCGGGCCGCGCGCCCGAGCCGCGATAAAATTTGCCGAACACCTTCTTGTCTTCGCCGGGCGCCAGGCCCGCGCCGTGGTCGCGGATCCGCAACTCCAGTTTGCCGGCCTCGAGTTCCGCCGACACATCGATCGGCGAGCCCGCCGGACTGTGTTGCGAGGCGTTCACGAGTAAATTGCAAATCGCCTGCTCCATCAACCCAAAATCCAGCCGCACCAGCGGCAGGTTGTCCGCCATCGTAATGCGGACGCGCTCCCGCGACAATTCGTTCTCGACCTGGCTGACGGATGATTCGAGCAGCTCGCGCACTTCGCCCCACTCGATGTTCAACGGCATCCGTCCCGACTCGATCCGCGTCATGTCGAGCAGGTTGGTCACGATGCGTTCCAGCCGCCGGTTCGCCGCCTTGATCTCGTCGAGGAACGTCTCGGTCAGGGGCAGCCCGGAATCTTTCAACTGCGTGTCGAGCCCTTCCGTCGCCGCGCCGATCACCGCCAACGGCGTCTTCAATTCGTGCGACACGGAATCCAGCAGCGTGTGATACAGCCGTTCCGATTCCTCGACCATCCGCGCCTGTTGCACCGTCTCGATCGTGCGGTAGCTCTCGATCATCACCGCGATCTGCGCCGCGAACGTCTCCAGCAAATCGTTGTCGTCCAGCGTCCACGTGTCCCGTTCGTCGAACAGCACGCCCAGCACCCCGAGCCGGTGGTTCGACGTCTGCAGCGGCAGGTACAACGCGTGCGCGTCGGGCAGCGTGTCGGTGAACCGACCGGCCGCCTGCCCGCGCTCGAACGCCCACGCCGCCACCGCGCGCGCTTTCGCGTCCGGGGAAAATGTGCTGGTCGGGTGCGGGTTGTCGTCGAGCCGACCGTCCGCCGCCGCCAGTAACACCGCTGTGCGCGTCCGAAACAGCGCGTCCACTTCCTTCACCGCCCGCGCCAGGCCGTCTTCCAGCGATGCGCTCGCCGTCACGCTCTCCAGCAGGCGATTCAGCGCCGATGCCCGGTGCTCGCGACGGCGCTCCGCGGCTTCGCGGGCGCGCAATTGGTGGGTCGTATGCCCCATCGCCAGCGCCACGATGAAAAACATGATGAACATCATCACGTCATGCGGCGACCGGATCGTAAAGGTATAGATCGGGGGAATGAACAGGTAATCCCACGCCACCGCGCTCAACGCCGCCGCCAACAGCACCGCCCACCGGTTCAGCCGCAGGGCCAGCACCACGACGCCCAACAGGTAGATCAACGACACGGCCACGTACCCCATCACCCCCTGCAACAACCACGACACGACCGTCGCGGCAACGACCCCGCCCACGCCCACCGCGCAATCCTTCAGCAGGTTCGTCCCCACCCAGTTCGACCAAGGCCGCCGCGCGCGTTTGCCGCCGCCCTGCGACCCGCCCACGATGTGCACGTCGATCTCGCCGCCGCGACGGATCAATCGATTGGCCAGCGAACCGCCCTTGATCAATTCGAGCAGCCAATTGTTCATGGGTTTGCCCACGACCATTTGCGTCACCCCCTGCTCGCGGGCCGCCTCCAGCAAGGCGCCGGCCACGTCGTCGCCGGTCGTCATCACCACCTCCGCGCCGAGTTGCCGCGCCAGCGACAGGTTCTTTGTCAGCCGACGTTTCTCGTCTTCACTCAGCGTCGCCGAGGTTTCCACGTACACCGCCACCCACGGCGCATCCATCGCCGCCGCGATCCGCCGCGTCCAGCGAATCAACTGGCTGGAAAACGGACTGGGTCCGACGCCGACGCCGAGGCGCTGGCCCGATTTCCACGGCGCCTGGATGCGTTTGGTGCGCATGACGTCGCGCAACTCCTGGTCCACGTGTTCGGTGGTCGCGCGCAGCGCCATCTCGCGCAGCGCCGTGAGGGTTTCTTCACGGAAAAAATTCTCCGACGCCGTGGCCGCGCGTTCGCCCATGTACACCTTGCCCTCGGCCAGCCGTTTGCGGAGTTGGTCGGGCGTCAGATCGACCAGCTCGATCTCGTCGGCCTGGTCGAGCACCGAATCCGGCACGGCCTCGCGCACCGCCACACCGGAAATCTGCTGGACCACGTCCACGCGGCTTTCGAGGTGTTGGACGTTGAGGGTGCTGTAGACGTCGATCCCCGAGTCGAGTAATTCGAGGACGTCTTGGTAGCGCTTGGGATGGCGGCTGCCCGGCGCGTTGGTGTGGGCCAGTTCGTCCACGAGCACGAGCGCGGGATGCCGCTCGAGGATGGCGTCAATATCCATTTCCTCCAGCGTAACGCCGCGGTACTCGATCTTCTTGCGGTTAATGATCGGCAGGCCGGCCAGCAACGCATAGGTCTCCTTGCGCCCGTGCGTCTCGACAATACCCACGACCACGTCGACTCCCTCTCGTGCCCGCGCTTGGCCCGCCTCCAGCATCGCGTAGGTCTTGCCCACGCCGGGGCACATCCCGAAGAAAATCTTGAGTTGCCCGCGCTTGGCCGCACGCTCCTCGCGCTGGATTTCCGCAAGCAACGCATCCGGGTTGGGACGCTGTGGCTCGGTCATGCGGCTATTCTAGCTGGCGGGCGCGGTTTCACCATTCAAAAGTGAGCGCCGTCACCGCTGGCCAAATTGGATGACCAGGCCGCCCGCGATGATCAACACCAGCCCGCACCACGTCGAGACGGGGACCTCTTCCCGGAACAGGAAGCGGCCCGCCAATACGCTGACGAGCACAAAGAATCCCACGTACACGCCGATCAGCCGCGAGAAATCCCATTTGACGGAGTTCACCACCAGGCCGTAACAACTCAACGCCGCGAACCCCGCCACGACGAATGCCAGCCGCCGGCCTCGCAGCCCGCGACGCACCGCCGCGTCGCCACCGACCTCGAGAATGGCCGCGGCGACAAACATCAGCCAGGCAATGACGTTCATGCCCGTCATCGCTTCCTCGCAAAGTGGTGCCAGAGGATGAAGAACAGGACGACCTGGATGATCAGCGGAATGATGCAGGTGAGTGTGATCCACCGGGCCAACAGCAAGAACCGTTTCCACTTTGTCGATTCTCTCAGCGTGTCGCACAATCCGGTGACCGTCATCTTGTCCGGCGCGTCCAGGTCCGCTTTCATGGCGGCGGCCGATTGATACCGCTGGCTCGGATCGCGTTGCAGCGCGCGCAGGACGATCTCCTCGGCCTGCGGCGAAAGGGCCGGATTGAGCTTCCGTGGCGCCGCCGGGTCGCCCGACATCCGCCGGTTCATGATAATGAACGGGTCATCGCCGTCGAACGGCGCCTTTCCCGTCAGCATTTCGTACAGCATCGATCCCAGGCTGTAGATGTCCGTGCGCTCGTCGCCGCGCCGGCCTTTGATCTGCTCGGGCGCGACGTAATCGGCCGTACCCAAGGCCGTCGAGAAGCCGACGAAGGTCACCCGTCGCGCCGCCTCCGCATACGAGATGCCGAAATCCATCACGCGAATGCTGCCGTCCGAGCAAACCATGACGTTGCTCGGTTTCAGGTCGCGGTGCAGGACGGCGTGCGCGTGGAGGTACTGCAACGCCTCGCAAATCAGGCTGGCAAATTTGAGCGCGTCCTTTTCCGGCAACGGACGGACCTTGTCGAGAATGTCGGCCAGGGTGTTCCCGCGCAGATACTCCGCCACAATGTAGGGCCGCGATCGGTTCCCGTTGACGCCGATAAATTTCATCACAAACGGGTGGTCCATCTTCAGGCCGATCTCCTCCTCGCGCGCGAATCGGGCGTAGGACGCCGGGTTGCTCTCCATGCCGCGGTACGGCACTTTCACCGCAACCTCCCGGTCCCCGTTCGGCAAATCCAGCGCCTTGAAGATCGTCGCCATCCCGCCCTGGTTGAGAACGTCGATGATCAGAAACCGGCCGTCGAGCACGTCTCCGGGGCCGAGTCCAACCTGGATCTTCGCCTGACGAATGGCGTCGTCCTCGGGGCGGTTGCGAAACCGCGCCGCCCGCTCTACCAGGGCCGCGTCGCCCGGCTCTATTTTGTATCCGAGACGCATGGGAAGGAATTAGGGGACGCGCGGGACGGCCACGGCTGTGGCTCGACGATCTACATACCTCTCGGTGGCCCCATCCATGGCGAATTCGCGCTCGAACGGTCGCACCACCTGTACGGGACAAGGCGCGTTTCGAACCGGTTTGGTCGTCGTGAGGGAGGCTCGTTCATGTCCCGTCACCTACCCCTTCACCGAACCGCTCTCTTCCGCCTTCTTCGGTTGCAGGTCGTCCAGGGCCACGTTCAACTCCAGCACGTTTACCCGGGATTCCCCGAAGATGCCCCATTGCGGAGGCTCGATAAATTTCTCGACCAACGTCTTGACCTGGTCCTCCGCCATGCCGCGCGCGGCGGCGACGCGGGCCACCTGCAATCGCGCCGACTCGGGGCTGATGTGCGGATCAAGCCCGCTGGCCGACGTGAATACCATGTCCGCCGGCACCGGCGCGTCCGCCGCCAGCTTGTTGCCGGTGCGGAAGGCCGCAGCGTTGGCGGTCACGTTGGATTGCAGGGCCTGGCTGGTCGGGCCGAGGTTGCTCGCCCCGGAGGGAACGGTGGCATAACTGCCGGCCGATGGCCGCGGCCAGAAATATTTGTCGCCCGTGAACTGTTGCGCGATCAACGCGGAACCAACAACCTGCCCGTTGCGCTCGATCAGGCTGCCGTTCGCCTGCTGGCGGAACAACAACTGGGCCACGCCGGTCATGACCAGCGGGTAGGCCACGCCCGCGATGGCGGTCCACAGGATTGTTTGTCGAATGGATTGCAGGAAAAGTTTCATTTGATTGTTCCTTTCTTCAATGTCAGGGCGCGAGGTGCACGGCCACCAGGAACACGTCGATCAGTTTAATGAAGATAAACGGGATGATGATCCCGCCGACTCCGTAGATCAGCATGTTCTTGCGCAGAATCACGGCGGCGCCCAGCGGCTGGTATTTCACGCCCTTCAATGCCAGCGGGATCAACGCGACGATGATCAGGGCGTTGAAGATCACCGCGCTCAGGATCGCGCTCTCGGGCGAATGCAGCGCCATGATGTTCAATTTGTCCAGCGGTCCTTTGCCGCCGGCGGTCGCGGCGTACAACAGGCCGAACATCGCCGGCAGGATCGCGAAATACTTCGACACGTCGTTGGCAATGCTGAACGTCGTCAACGCGCCGCGTGTCATCAGCAGTTGTTTGCCAATCTCGACGACTTCGATCAGCTTCGTCGGGTTGCTGTCGAGGTCCACCATGTTGCCGGCCTCGCGCGCGGCCTGTGTGCCCGTGTTCATCGCCACGCCGACATCGGCCTGGGCCAGCGCCGGCGCGTCATTCGTGCCATCGCCGATCATCGCGATGAGTTTGCCGCCCTCCTGCTCCTTGCGGATGCGGGCCAGCTTGTCTTCCGGCTTGGCTTGGGCAATGAAATCGTCCACACCGGCCTCGGCCGCAATCGCCGCCGCGGTTTGCGGATTATCGCCGGTGATCATCACGGTGCGCACGCCCATCTTGCGCAGTTGCGCGAACCGCTCGCGGATGCCACCCTTGACGATGTCCTTGAGGCGAATCACGCCCATGACGCGGGCGCCGTCCGTCACCACCAGCGGCGTGCCGCCCTGTGTCGAGATATCGAACACGACCTGCTCGACCGCCTTGGGATACAGGCCGCCGCGTTGTTCGACGTGACGGCGAATGGATTCCGCCGCGCCCTTGCGGATCACGCGCACGCCTTTGCCGTCGGGATCGATCAAATCCAAACCGCTCATCCGCGTCTGCGCGGTGAACGGCACGAACTTCGCCTGCGGCTCCGCGACTTCGCGCCCGCGCAGGTTGTATTTCTCTTTCGCCAACACCACGATGGACCGGCCTTCGGGTGTTTCGTCGGCCAACGACGCCAGTTGCGCGGAATCGGCCAGTTCTTCCACCGGGATGCCCGGCGCGGGAATGAAATCCGTGGCCATGCGATTGCCGAGCGTGATCGTGCCTGTCTTGTCCAACAGCAACACGTCCACGTCGCCGGCGGCTTCGACGGCGCGTCCGCTGGTGGCGAGCACGTTGCGCCGCATCAACCGGTCGATACCGGCGATGCCGATGGCGCTGAGCAGGCCGCCGATGGTCGTCGGGATCAGACACACGATCAGCGCCAACAACACGGGAATCGATGTCAACACCACGCCCTTCTGGCCGGCGGCGGTTTCGTTGTAATGCGCGTACGGCGGCAGGGTAAACACGACCACGATGAACAGCGCGGTCAAACTGACCAACACGATGTTCAACGCGATTTCGTTCGGTGTCTTTTGACGGCGCGCGCCTTCGATCATCGAAATCATCCGATCGAGGAACGAGTTGCCCTGTTCCGCAGTCACGCGGACAACAATCCGGTCGCTGATGACCTTCGTGCCGCCGGTGACGGCGCTCCGGTCACCGCCGCTTTCGCGGATGACAGGGGCCGATTCGCCCGTGATGGCGGATTCATCCACGGTGGCGATGCCTTCCACGATTTCACCGTCCGCGGGAATCGTGTCGCCGGCTTCGCACACGAACAATTCGCCGATCTTCAACTCGGCGCTGGGCACTGATTCTTCGCGGCCTTTGACAAGTTTGCGGGCCATGGTCTTCGTGCGCATCTTGCGCAGCGCGTCGGCGTGGGCTTTGCCGCGTCCCTCGGCCATTGCCTCGGCGAAATTCGCGAACAGGCATGTGAACCACAGCCAGAGGCAAATCTGGATGTTGAACAGGTTGCACCCGCCCGGCGTGAACAGGATGGCCGTCGTCCAGATCGATCCGACCCAGACCACGAACATCACGAGGTTCTTGATCTCGTCCCGCGGATTCAGTTTTTTGAACGAGTCGATGACCGCCTGGCTCACCAACTCGGAGTATTTGATTTCGACTTTTGTGCTCATAAGTTTCTCTCTAGAAAACGCGCCCGGCCAGCATCAGGCCGTGCTCCACTATCGGCCCCAAACAAAGCACCGGGAAGAACGTCAGCGCAGCGACGATGATGATGACGCCCGTCAACGTGAGGCCAAACGTCCAGCCATGCGTCGGCAGCGTGCCCGCCGAGGCCTCGACGGTCTTTTCGGAGGCCAGTCGTCCGACAATTGCCAGCGCGGCGGCGATGGGGGCGAACCGGCCGATGATGATCGCCAGTCCGAGTGTCACATCGTACCAAGGGACGTTGGCGTTAAGCCCGGCGAACGCGCTACCGTTGTTGTTGGCGGCTTCGCCAAAGGCGTACAATACCTCGCTCAACCCGTGCGGGCCGGCGTTATTCATACTGGACACACCTGCCGGCAAGACCACGGAGATAGCCGTTGGGATGAGACAGGCAGCGTTCGGCAACAGCACGCCGATCACCGCCCACGTGGCGACCCACGCCCCCAGTTTCTTGCCCAGATACTCCGGCGTGCGCCCGATCATCAACCCGGCAATGAACACGGCAATCAGCACGTGGAACAACATGCAGTACACGCCGCAGCCGATTCCGCCAAACATGATTTCGCCGATCAGGATGTTCCACATCGGCATCATGCCGGCCAGCGGCATCCAACTGTCATGCATCGAATTCACGGAGCCGTTGTCGATGGCGGTGCACGAGATGCCCCAGAGCACGCTATTCATCACGCCAAACCGCTGCTCCTTGCCCTCGAGCAACGGCTGGACGTTACTGACCACGGGATTGGGCCGCGTCTCGGCCCACCACGCGATCCCGAACGAGAACAGATACAGGGCCAGCATCACCCAGAACAAACACCAGGCATGCTTCAAATTGCCGATCAGCAGGCCGAACATGTAGACTTGCGCCATCGGTACGACGATGATCGCCAACATTTCGACGAAATTGCTGACCGGGGTCGGGTTCTCAAATGGGTGTGCGCTGTTCACGCCGTACCAACCGCCGCCGTTCGTGAACAGTTGTTTGCAGGATTCAAACGATGCCACCGGGCCGATCGGAACGCTTTGCGTCTCGACCCGCTGATCCACCATCACCGGGTTGCCCTTGTCGTCCTTGACCGGGTTTCCCTTGTCATCGGTCTTCGGCACCTGCGTCGTGTACGGCTCCAGTAGCTTGGCGTCGGGATACGGTTTCCATGTCTGCGGGACGCCCTGCCAAACCAGTGGAATCGCGAAGAGCACCGACAACGGAATCACGATGTAAAGAAGGGCGCGTGTCAGGTCCACCCAGAAATTGCCGATGGTTTTCGTCGTGTGACGTTTCAAGGCCCGGCCCACGGCGACGAGGACCGCCAGGCCCGCCGCGCCGCTCAGGAATTGGTGCACCGAGAGGCCGATCGTCTGCGAGAAATAACTCATCGCGGACTCGCCTGTGTACGACTGCCAGTCCGCGTTGCAGGTGAAGCTCCACGCCGTGTTGAATGCCAGGTGCCAGGAATTGTTGGTGATCTTCTGCGGATTCAGCGGCAACCACTGCTGGAGCATCAAAATCGCCATCAGCGAGGCGAACCCGACGCAGGTCATGATGACCACGGCCCACAAATACCGCAGCCACGACATCTCCTCCGTGGGGTCGACGCCGGTCAGCCGGTACACCAGGTTCTCGATCGGCTGAACCACCGGATGGAGGAAGGTCCGTTCGCCCTTGAACACGCTGGCCATGAACTTCCCCAGCGGCGGGGTCAGCGCGATCCCGATTCCGAAGAAAATCACGATCTGAATAATTTCGAGTGCATTCATAGTTTGTTCGCCTACAACCGCAGGCACTATGACATCGACATAAAAAATACGATAATCAAAACAGGCCCAAAACCCGTTAAAAAACCGTTAAATGGCGCGTTGTGACCTCCCTAAAAGACTCGTCCCCCGAGCATCAACCCGTGCTCGACAATCGGTCCGAGGCACAACGCGGGAAAGAACGTTAATGCGGCGACGATCAAGATGATGCCGAACAACACGCAGGCGAACGTCAGCCCATTGGTTGGCAGTGTCCCCTGCGAGGCCGCAATCGTTTTCTTCGCGGCGAAGCCGCCGGCAATGGCCAGCACCGCGAAGGCCACGCCGAACCGACCGAGAAACATCGCCGCGCCAAGGGTCAGATTGTAGAAGTTTGTGTTGGCGTTGAGCCCGGCGAACGCGCTGCCGTTGTTATTGGAAGCCGAAGCGTATGCGTAAAAGATTTCACTCAGCCCATGCGGGCCTTGATTGCCCAGGCCCGATAGCCCGGCGGGTACACTGGATGCAACTGCCGAACCGATCAGGATCAGAAAATTCGGGATCAGAATCGCCACCACGGCCCACGTGGCCTCCCATGCCTGGACTTTCTTGCCCAAATACTCCGGTGTGCGCCCGACCATCAGCCCGGCAATGAACACGGCCAGCAGGACGTGCATCATGATGCCGTATAACCCCGCCCCGACGCCGCCGAACACGATGCAACCCAGCATCAGGTTCCACAACGGCGCCAGACCCGCCAGCGGCGTGAAACTGTCATGCATCGAATTGACCGCGCCGCAGGACGTTCCCGTTGTGGCCACGCCGAACAACACGCTGTTCATCACGCCGAACCGCAGTTCTTTCCCTTCGAGCAACGGTTGGACGTTGCCGACGACCGGATTGGGCCGCGTCTCCGCCCACCATGCCAGCGTGAAGGCGCCAATGAGCAATGCCAGCATCACACCAAACAATACCCACGCGTGCCGGCGGTCCCCGACCAGCACGCCAAATGCATAAACCAGCGCCGCCGCGAGGATGATCAGCCCGAACATCTCCACGAAATTGCTGAACGGGGTCGGGTTCTCAAACGGATGCGCGCTGTTCTGGCCGTAGAACCCGCCGCCGTTGGTGCCGAGTTGTTTGATGGCGATCTGCGAGGCCGCCGGTCCCAACGGAATGCTCTGCGTCTCCACTCGTTGGTCGACCATGACCGGATTACCCTTGTCGTCCTTGACCGGGTTCCCTTTGTCATCGGTCTTCGGCACCTGCGTGGTGTACGGTTCGACCAGCCTCGCGTCCGTGTACGGCTTGAAATTCTGCACCACTCCCTGGCTGACCAATACGATCGCGACAATCGCCGAAAACGGTAGCAATACGTAGAGCGTCGTCCGCGTGACATCCACCCAGAAACTGCCGAGCGATTTCGACGAGGCGCGCTTCAGTCCGCGTGCGAAGCACACGAGGATCGCGATGCCGGTCGCCGCGCTGAGGAAGTTGTGCACGGCCAGCCCGGCCATTTGGGTCAGGTAACTCATCGTGTTTTCGCCCGAGTACGCCTGCCAGTTGGTATTGGTAATGAAACTGATCGCCGTGTTCAGCGCCAGCGCCCACGGAACATTGGGAAACTTCTGCGGGTTCAGCGGCAACCAGCCCTGCGTCATTTCCAAGGCCATCAGCGTGAGGATCCCCACGACATTGAAGGTCAGCACCGCCCCGAAATAGCGCTTCCAGGACATCTCCTCGTCGGGATTCACGCCGCTGAGCCGGTAAATCCATTTCTCGACCGGCCCGAGAATGCCGGATAACCGCGTTCGTTTCCCCTCGAACACCCGCGCCATGAATCCGCCAATCGGTGGCGTCAGGCCAAGTAACAGACCGAAATACAGCAATAGTTGAAAGACTTCATTCGCCTTCATCAGCATGGCTCCTGTCGGAAAGCTCCAACGGTTCTTATCCCAGCGTTACTATCAACGGGAAGTGCGCCAAGGTGATAATTAATACGCGCACCAAAGTAGTAAAAAAAGCGTTAACGGCTGGCTGGGTTAAAACCAAACAATTGCCGTTCCGTCTGGCAAATGTTAGCTTCGGGCCGTGGAATCCGTCGTCATTATCATCGGGTTGCTGACGCTTGTCGCAGTCGGCGCGTTGATCGTCGTGGTCGCGCGCGAGCGTAACAAACCGCCCCCGCCGCCCGATCAGTCGCTACTGCTGATTCAGCAGCAGATGAACGGCCTGCAGGAGCGGCTCGACAAGTTCGGCCAGACCGTCGCCGAGAACCTGCAGCAATCCGCCTCACAGATGAACAGCCGCCTCGACAATGCCGCCAAGGTCGTCGGCGATCTCCGCGAAAAGGTCGGCCAAATCCACGAGGTCGGCAAAGCGGCCGCCGATCTGGTGAACATTCTCCGTGCGCCGAAGTTGCGCGGCGGAATGGGCGAACTGTTTCTCGGTGACCTGTTGGGACAAATCCTGCCGCCCGAGCATTTCCAGTTGCAACACCGGTTCCGCAGCGGTGAGGCGGTCGACGCGGTGATCCACATTGGAAACAAGTTGGTGCCGGTGGACTCGAAATTCCCGCTGGAGAATTTCCGCCGTATCATGGACGCCCAGAGCGACTCCGAGCGGGTGGCGGCCCGCAAACAATTCCTGCGCGACGTGAAGAAACACGTCGATGCGATTTCCACGAAATATATTTTGCCCGACGAAGGCACCTACAATTTCGCCTTGATGTACGTTCCCGCCGAGAACGTGTATTACGAGACGATCATCAAGGAAGAAGCCAGCGCTTCGGGAGAAGAACGCCCGTTATTCAGCTACGCGCTGGAGAAACGCGTTGTACCGGTTTCGCCAAACAGCTTCTACGCCTACCTGCAAACCATCCTGCTCGGCCTGCGCGGAATGCAGGTCGAGGAACGCGCCCAGGAAATCCTCAACACGCTCGCGCGCCTGCGCGGCGATTTCGAGCGCGTCCAGGAAAGTTTCCGCGTGCTCGGCAAACATCTTACCAACGCGCAGGGCAGTTATTCCGACGGCGAGAAGGCCCTGGCGAAATTCGACGCCAAGCTCGGCCAGATCGAGCAACCCGTTATTTCGCCGGGCGACCAACCCAAACTCACCTGAAACAAGCGGTCACGGGCCGGCCTTCGGTAACGCAAGCTGGTAGAAACTCACGGGAACGCTCCCGGAAGAAACTTCGTTCGTTCCCACCCTCACGAATTCATTTCGGTTGGTGGTCGCGAGGAGGAACGCCTGGAGGATTCCGCCGGACTCGTTGACGACCATTTCCAGGTGCGGGTTGATCAACTGCCATCGATCGGGCCCGCTGTCTGTGTACAGCTTCTCCAGTGATTGAAGAGCCCGAGCCTTGTTCACGGGTCCCAACTGGACAAAGTAGACCGATTCCGGCCCGACCAGCCGTGGAGAAAACCGTGGCGGCAATTGCGCGAAGGCATAGGCCGTTAGATCGAGAGATGTTCCGGGAACGCGTTTCGTCGAAACGCGAAACCGTTCCGGGCAAAAAATGTTGATCGTGTGTCCCGAGGCAATATCCACCCCCGTGATTCGTCCCCCGGGCTCGGTGAGCACCAGCTCGGTGCCGTCACCCGCTGGCGATCGGGAAAGTGTGTCGACCAGGATATCCGGCGCGTAGTAATGGACGAGGATGTACCCGTCGTAGGCCGGATAAGCAATATACGCTCTGGGGCCAGCGGCATCCCGCACGGGCTCGACCAGGTGTTTCCAGTCAGGCGGCGTCCAGCTGAGCAGGGCCGAGTGCAATCCGACAACGGGCACCGCCGCCGCGAGCGTCACGAGGGCGTTTCTCCATTTCGCCCCGATTCTTCCCGCCGCCCGGTCGAGCGCACGGCACAACCCCATCGCCCCCGCCGCGCAAACCAGCGGCACCAAGGGCACGTAGGCGCGCGGCGGAAACGCGCGAAACAACCACGCGGTCGCCAACGCACAGGCCGTCGTGGCATTGCCTGTCCACAGGGTCCGGTCCCCGACACACAAGAACAGTCCAGTAACCGCCAGGATCGTCATCGGCCACAGGCCGAGCGCTCCGATTGTTTCCCCATCGAACCGCAGCCATTGCGATAGTGATGAGATGCCGTTCCCAAACTTCGCCTGCGCGTCCGTGAATTCCGCGGCGCCGTGGGAGATCCACATGGCGCAGAACATGGCCAGCGCGGTGTAGGCCGTGACGGCGCGCCATTCGCCCGCGAGAAATGGTGCGCGTGGTGACGTCGCTCGCTTCTTTCCGCGGATGGCACGAGCGACGATGTCCACGAGGGCGATCGGCAGGATAAAAATCACCGTGGTCGGCAACGCGGTCATTGCCGCCGCGCCCGCAACGACGGCTGCCGCCAGCATCCGTCCCTCTCGTTCCGGCCGACGATACGCATTCGAGACCAACGTGGCGTGCGTGAAGAGCAGGAGCGTCTGCAGCGAATAGCCGCGGGCTGTTTCTCCATAATGAAAAACGGCGGCGTTGGCCGCCACCCAGCCCGTGGCCAGTAACGCCGCGTCCCAACGTTGCGTCAATCGATGCGTCAGGAACGGCAGGCAAACCCATAACAATGTTCCCGCGATCAGGGATGGGAGACGAACGACAATTTCCGAGTCGCCAAAGCACGCGGTCGCGATCCGAATCAGCAGGCTGCTAAGGGGATGGTTGTTGGGGGTCGCCATGTCGGAAAAGATGTGCGCGACGGACGGCCCGTGGGCGTATTCCTGCAGCGTCCAGAGTTCGTCATATTCGAGGCCGCGCCGGGCGGCACCCAGCCAGGCGGTCACGACGACGCCCATCACCACCGCAATAATCGCGATGATCAGGAGGCCCGGGACATGCTCGCGCTGGCTGTGGTCCATCATTCGCGCTAATCACCCTGACGAACCGGCTGAGACGGGTCGGTTCCACGAAGTAGTGCCATATTTCTCGCGAACGAGTTTTTCGGCAAGGGCCCGCTCGGAGCCCGTGACCACATACGTCTCGAACTCGATGCCGAGCGCTTCCTGAAAGCCATGTTTGATCTGGGACGCGGAAAGCTTCTTAGCGATGGATCCCTGATGCAACAGACCGGATTTCGTGCGGCGTTGTGCGCCTCCGGCCAGTTTCCGACCGTCGGCCACCACGTCACCGTGAACGGGCTTCTGAAAGCATTCGTATTGACCCTGGGGCGATTGAATCATCGCCTCGTGCAGCATTGGCCTCGATTCAAATGCGGCCGCCACGGCCTTGTGTAGCGCGCAGTACGCGTCGGCGGTTTTCATGGCGTACAACGCGTGCGCGGGCGGGACGACCACCGTGTACGTGGTGTCCTCGACGTGATACACCACGCCGCCACCTGTGAGACGACGGACCACGTCATGGCGCTCGGCCAACGGTGCGGGGAACTTCAGGAAATAGCCAAACGAGACGGACGGCTTCTCCCACGCGTAGACGCGCAGCAACGGGCGTCCCCGTTTTGCCGCGGTGTGCAGCAACGCCTCATCCAACGCCATGTTCCACGCCGCGCCAGCGGCGGGGGAGAGTAGAAAATCCCAAGTTTCGGTCATGCGGCGAGTGTAGCGCGGATGTTGCATGGGCACAATTGCTCGTGTATCCTGTCGCATCTCGGAGTACCGATCACATGACACTGACAGAGAAAATCATGGCCCGCGCGGCGGGCAAGAAATCCGTGCAGCCCGGCGACAACGTCTGGGTGAACGTGGACGTCCTCATGACGCACGACGTGTGCGGCCCGGGCACCATCGGCGTATTCCAGCGCGAGTTTGGCAAGCACGCCAAAGTCTGGGACCGCGAGAAGATCGTCATCATCCCCGACCATTACATTTTCACGGCGGACTCGAAGTCGAACCGCAACGTGGACATCCTGCGGGCGTTCGTTCACGACCAGAACATCAAATATTTCTATGATGTGATCGACGATCCGCACGGCTCCTGGCATTTCGACCCGTCCAAGGGCCAACTCAAGCGCCAGTACGGCGGCAGCTTTGCGGGCGTGTGTCACACGGCATTGCCAGCCAAGGGCCACACGCGACCCGGCGAGGTCCTCCTCGGCACGGACTCGCACACGTGCATGGCGGGCGCGTTCGGCGAATTCGCAACCGGCATCGGCAACACGGACGCGGGCTTCGTGTTCGGCACGGGCAAGTTGTTGCTCAAGGTGCCGGAGACGATGCGGTTCTGGCTGGAAGGTTCGCTCCAAAAAGGCGTGATGGCCAAGGATGTCATTCTCCATTGCATTGGCGACATCGGGTTTGACGGCGCGACCTATCGCGCGATGCAGTTCCAAGGGCCGGGCGCCAAGTCCCTTAGCATGGATGACCGCATGACCATCACCAACATGGCCATCGAAGCGGGCGGCAAGAACGGGATTTTCGAGCCCGATAAGACGACATTCGCGTACGTCGATGAGCGCACGAAAGCGAACGGCACGAAGGTGAAATACGACGCGTTGTTCTGCGATTCTGACGATAAGCAGAAGTTCGTGTACGACAAGAAATTCGATCTCTCAAAGCTCGAACCCACCGTGGCGTGCCATCCCAATCCCGGCAACCGCAAACTCGCCCGGGAACTTGGGAGCGTTCAGCTCGACCGCGCCTACATCGGCTCATGCACGGGCGGCAAGACCAGCGATTTCCTCGCGTTCGCGGAAGTCATCAAGGGCCACAAGGTCAAGATTGACACGTTCGGCGTTCCCGCAACACCCGATGTGGTGCATGAGTTGCAGGCGGCGAAGATGAACGGCAAGACCGTGTGGCAGGTGCTCGAGGAAGCCGGCGTGCAAATGACCGAGAACGCCAGTTGCGCCGCTTGTCTGGGTGGCCCGACCGATACGTTCGGGCGGTTGAACAAACCGATGAAGTGCATCAGCGCGACGAACCGGAATTTCCCGGGACGCATGGGACATCTCGAATCGCAGGTGTTTCTCGGCTCGCCCTACACCGTGGCCGCCAGCGCGATCACGGGCCACATCACCGATCCACGAGAAGTTTTGGGCTGATGAAATTATATCTTCTCCGTCATGGCTCCGCCGCGGATATGGCGTCGAGTGATGCGGAGCGGGAATTGACCCGGGAAGGTGAAGAGGAAGCGCAGATCGTGGGTTCGGCGCTGGCCGAACTGGGCGTCAAACCTTCGCATATTCTGAGCAGCCCGTTGGTGCGCGCCCGTCAGACTGCCGAGATTGCGGCGCAGGCTCTCAAGGTCCGCGGCGCGGTGGAATCGCTGGACGAACTCGCGAATGGTACGCCGACACAAGCGCTGCTGCGGGCGCTGAATCCGTACTCCTCGGAAGATGAAATCCTGCTGGTTGGCCACATGCCATCGCTCGCCGAACATTTGGCGGCTTTGATTGGGTCGAAGAGTCCGCAAGGGTTGGCCCTAGGCAAGGCGTGTATCGCTTGCGTTGGGCTGGATGAATTGCGCCCGGGTCGAGGCCAACTTCGCTGGCTATTGCGTCAGAAGCAGTTACGTTGTATCGCTGAAAGCAAGGCGTAGTTCGTCATCGAGACGTGTTCATCGGCGGTGGATTACGGCAGAAGCCTTTCTGAAACCGCTTGTAAGGTTGCACCATCTGCTTAGAGTGGGTGGTTGACGCGCCAGGAATGGAAGGAACAACTCGCTGGACACACGAATAGATTGCCATGAACCCAGATAACGGACCCTCTACTGCCCCCGTACCTGTACCTGCGGAACCACCATCCGCCGCGACCAATCGAGCATCACGCAAGCGGTTTATTCCCCTCGTCGTCGCCCTCGGCGTGTTGATCCTCGGGGTGGTCGCGGCTTATTACTTCCTTGCCATCCGCCCGTACGAGGCGACCGACGACGCGTTCATCGATGGGCACGCGATCCAGATCAGCCCCAAGGTACCGGGGCACGTGCTGACATTGTTCATCAACGACAATCAGTTCGTCAAAAAAGGCGACCCGCTCGTGCAGATCGATCCTCGTGACTACGATGTGGCCCTGGCCCTGGCGCGCGCCAACCTCACGGCGGCCCAAAGTCGGTTGGCGCAGGCCAAACATCAGGTCATCGTCTCGCGCGCCAAAGCGGAACAGGACCGGGCGGCCGTCGGTGTCGCCGAGGCGGAAGCCACGCGGGCCGAAGCGGATCTTGCGCGCTATCAAAACGTGGAAAGCCGGGCGGTTTCGCGCGAGCAGGTGGATACGGCTGTCGCCGCCGCGCATTCGAGCGCCGCGGCGCTGGAGGAGGCGCGCAGGAAAGCGGATGCTTCCGAGGCGCAGGTCGGCCAAGACGAGACGCAAATCCCGACCGCGGACGCAGGCGTGCAACAGGCCGAAGCCGCGTTGCGCCAGGCGGAATTGAACCGCTCGTACGCCGACATCACCGCGCCCGACGACGGCTGGGTGACGCACCGTGTGGTCGAACAGGGTCAGTACCTGCAGGTTGGGCAGGCATTACTGGCGATCGTGCCGCGCAACGTGTGGATCACCGCCAATTACAAGGAAACGCAACTGACCTACATGAAACCCGGCCAACCAGTGTGGATCAGAATCGACGCGTATCCGCAGAGAAAGTTCCGGGGACACGTGGACAGTATCCAGGCCGGCACGGGCGCGCAATTCAGCCTGTTGCCGCCCGAGAACGCGGCGGGAAACTACGTCAAGGTCGTGCAACGCGTGCCGGTGAAGATCGTGTTCGACGATGGCGACGTCCCGGAGCAGATGTTGCCGCTGGGCGCGTCCGTGGTGCCCAAGGTGAAAGTGCGATGAGCGACGGCGCCACAGCCCGTCACGACGAAGCGCTTTGGCAGCAGCCGCACAATCCGTGGATCATTGCGCTGGTGGTGACGATGGCGACGTTCATGGAGGTGCTGGACACCAGCGTCGCCAACGTGTCGTTGCCACACATCGCGGGCAACTTGTCGGCGGGCCAGGATGAGAGCACATGGGTGCTGACATCGTACCTCGTCTCCAACGCCGTCGTCTTGCCGCTGAGCGGATGGATATCAGAACGGGTTGGCCGCAAGCGATTCTACATGAGCTGCGTGGCGCTGTTCTCGATCAGCTCGCTGCTGTGCGGGCTGGCGCCCAGCCTTGGTTGGCTGGTGTTTTTCCGCGTGTTGCAGGGTGCGGGTGGTGGCGGCCTCCAGCCCAGTGAACAGGCGATTCTCGCGGACACGTTTCCACCGGCCAAGCGCGGAATGGCGTTCGCGGTCTATGGCATGGCCGTGGTGGCGGCCCCCGCGTTGGGACCGACGCTGGGTGGTTGGATCACGGACAACTTTACGTGGCGCTGGATTTTCTTGATCAACGTGCCCGTCGGCATCCTGTCATTGATCCTGACGTCGCGGTTGATCTCCGACCCGCCGTACCTGAAGAACAAGAAACGAATCGGCGCGAAGATCGACTACATCGGATTCGGGCTGATCGCCGTTGGGCTTGGCTTCCTGCAGGTGGTGTTGGACAAGGGCCAGCGTGAAGACTGGTTCGAGACCCCCTACATCCGGGTGTTTACCTTTATTTTTGTGACGGCGTTGATTCTGGCGGTGATTTGGGAATTACGCGTCAAGGATCCGGTTGTGGAACTGCGGTTGCTCAAGGACCGCACGTTTTTCATGGGCTGTTTCATGCTCTTCATGGTGGGATTTGTGTTGTACTCCACCACCGTGCTGCTTCCGCAGTATGCCCAGGATCTCATGGGCTACACCGCCGAGGAATCCGGGATGCTGATTTCGCCAGGCGGGGTCACCATCATGTTGTTCATGCCGCTGGTCGGGTATCTGGTCACGCACTACGATGCACGCAAGATCATCGCGTTCGGCTTTCTGATGGTCGGGCTGGCCACGCTCCATATGATGCGATTCAACCTGGGCGTCGATTTTCGGACAATGATGTGGGCGCGCGTGTTCCAAGCGGGCGGTGTCGCGTTCCTGTTCGTGCCGATCAACACCGTCGCGTTTGCCTATCTGCCGCGCGAAAAAAGCAATGCAGGCTCGGGTTTGATCAACCTCGCCCGCAACATCGGCGGCAGCGTGGGCATCTCGATGGTGACGACCATGCTCGCGCGCCGGGCCCAATATCACCAATCGGTGCTCGTCGCGCATCTGTCGCCCTACGACGCCCATTTTATGAACGCCGTGCGGGTATTGACGCGTGGTTTCGCCGCTTCGGGGGCCGGCACGGTGATGGCCACCAAACAAGCGTATGCCGCGGTCGGGGGAATGGTGGCGCAGCAATCGACGCTGTTGGCGTACCTGGACAACTTCTGGTTGTTGGGGTTGTCGGCGCTGGCGCTGGTCCCGCTCACGTTTCTGATGAAAAAATCCAGGCCGGGAGGCGCCATCGCGGTGCACTAACATGATTCGCGTTATTGCCATCGAACGGGAATTTGGCTGCGCCGGAAGCGCACTTGCCGAAACCCTCGCCACGCGACTCGGCTGGAAGTTGCTGGACCAGTCGTTGACCGAAGAGGTCGCGCGCATTGCCCAGGTCGCCCACACGGTTGTGGAACAGCGGGAAGGGCGTTTGGATCCGCTGTTCTACCGGCTCGCCAAGGTCTTCTGGCACGGCTGCTACGAGAAAGGCATCCCCGTCAGCGGACAGGAAACCTTCGACGCGGACCGCGCGCTGGCGCTGGTCCAGCAGGTCGTTGAACAAGCCGCGGTCGCAGGGAACTGCGTGATCGTCGGGCGGGGTTCGGCCTATTTTTTGCGCCAGCGGACCGACACGCTCCGGGTGTTCCTGTTTGCGCCGCGCGAATTCAAGTTTCGCTTCCTACTGGGACACACCCAGGACGAAACCAAGGCGAACGAATTGCTCGATACGGTCGACCACAACCGCAAGATGTTTGTGAAACACTATTTTGGCGTGGAGTGGCCGGTCCGTTCCACCTATCACGCCATGATCAATGCCGCGCTGGGCGACGATCTGGTCCTCGCGACCATCCTCGATTTGATGGACGCTCTCAACAAGAAGGAAACGCCGTCATGAAAACCCGGATCGCTTTCCAGTTCGCCCTGGCAACCGTGGCGCTCGCGGGTTGCGCTGTCGGACCGGGTTATCATCCACCGAAGACACAAGCGCCTGCCAACTGGAGCGAAGCCCAACTCGGTGGCACGACCAATAGCGCGATGACGGTGCTCGAATGGTGGAAGACATTCAACGATCCCGAATTGAACTCGCTCATCCAGCGTGCGGTCGCGGCCAATTACGATCTGCGCGTTGCGGACGGGCGCCTGCATGAGGCGCGCGCGCTTCGGACCGGCGCGTTTTTCGACCTCGGCCCGAAGATCGACGGAGGCGCGGGCTATACCGATGCGCGACAATCCAGAAACTCGCTTCCGTTCAACACATCGGGACCCGTTGGCGGCCAGATCAGCAGTAATTACCTCTTTCAAACCGACCTCTACGACGCGCATTTCGACGCGAGCTGGGAGATCGACGTGTTCGGCGCGAAACGGCGGGAACTCCAGGAGGCAAACGCCCTGCTCGCCTCCGTCGAGGAAGACCGGCGCGACGTGTTGGTGAGCGTTCTCGCCGAGGTCGCGCGCAATTACGTCGATGTCCGCAATTTCCAACAGCGCCTAGCCATTGCCCACCGGAACATCGCAGCCCAGCAAGACGCCGTTGACATCGCCCGCGACCGTTTCCAGGCCGGCCTGGCCAGCGAACTGGACGCCAAGGAAGCGGAGGTATTGCTGGCCACCACGCAATCGCAAGTCCCCGCGTTCGAAGAATCGCTCAAGCAGGCGGTGCATCGGCTGGGAGTGCTCATCGGCCAGGAACCGGGCGCGTTGCTCGAGGAACTCGGCGCCACCGCACCGATCCCCGCGCCCCCTCCCGAAGTCCCGGTCGGTCTGCCCTCGGACTTGTTGCGGCGGCGGCCGGACGTTCGCCGCGCCGAGCGCCAACTGGCGGCGGCCACCGCCAACATCGGGGTCCAAACCGCCGAATTGTTCCCGAAATTCTCGCTGACCGGCGTGGCCGGTTTCCAGAGTTTCTCCGCCGGCGACTGGTTTAGTGGCAGCAGCAAATACTGGTCGGCCGGGCCGACGGTGACGTGGCGCATCCTGGATTATGGCCACGTGCGCAGCCAGATCCAGACGGCCAACGCCCAAGCGCAGCAATCCCTCGCCATGTACGAAAAGAGCGTGCTTGCGTCGTTGGAGGACGTCGAGAACGCCCTGGTAGCCTACTCCCAGGAACAGGTTCGCCACCAGTCGCTGCAAGAGGCGGTGGACGCGAGCCGTGGCGCGGTCGAGATTTCCAATGAACTCTACAAGAACGGTTTGACCGGCTACCTGAACGTCGTCGATGCCGAACGTTCGTTGTATCGGGCGGAGGACGAACTCGTCCAAAGCGAGCGCACCGTCACGGTGAACCTTGTGGCATTGTACAAGGCGCTTGGTGGCGGGTGGCAAACACCCGCCGGCGACGGCGGCGACCGGCCGCGGACGAAATTATAACGGGCTGCGCCATGCTTTGACGTTGCGCACGGAAGGACTGTCCGCTACATTCCCGCGGCCATGGCTGGCACATCCGCAAAGCGCAAATCGACAGCGTTGAAGTCCCCGGTTCCGGGCGACCCGGCGTGGAATCTGGCCTGGATCAATCCGTTCCACGTGCTGTCGCCGGGCGAACGGGCGCCCGAGGATTGCAATGCGTTCATCGAATGCCCGATGCGCAGCAAAATCAAGTACGAGTTGGACAAGCGCAACGGGATTCTCCACATCAGCCGCACGCTGCACAGCTCCGTTCACTACCCGAGCAATTACGGGTTCATCCCGCAGACGTATTGCCGCGATCACGACCCGCTCGATGTCCTCGTGCTCTCCCAGGAGCCCGTGGTTCCCGGTTGCGTCATGAAGGCGCGGCCGATCGGCATGTTGCGCATGATCGACCAGGACCTGGAGGACATCAAAGTCATCGCCATCCACGTCAATGACCCGATGTTCGAAAGCTATACGGACATTTCGCAACTGCCGCCCCACGTGCTGCGCGAGGTGCGCCACTTTTTCGAGATCTACAAGGAATTGGAGAACGCCAAACTGCCCGTGGTCGAGGATTTCCGCGGTCGAATTGACGCCCACACCATCATCCGCGAATCCATTGCCGCGTACAAACGTTTCCGTCTCCAGCTTCTCGATTGCGAGTTCCCGGACTACTGAACCGATTCCCGGCGTCGGCAACGGCGGGTCGTGGACAACACCCCAGCCGTGTGCTACATACGACGGGTTGCGCGCAATCCGAAAGCAAGGGGAATAACGCTCGGTGCCAAAGGTATTGCCAGGCGAGTTATCGTATCCGCCACGACGCGGGAGCGTAGGAATTACATCTCTTCTCCCGATCATGTTGGCGTTGGTCGGTTTACTCGCTGTTCCCCGCACAACTTCGGCCCACAAGGTTCAGGTCCGGGATTCCGCGACGGCGAAGCTGATTGTGGACGACGGCGGCCAGCTCCTTGCGGATTATGGAAGTTACCAACTCTATCAAGTCGATCAGGTGCGCACCGGGCTTGTGCAATCGGGCGTCGTGGAAGTTCGCGACGACTGTAATCTGATCCGGCTCAATGCCGCGACCATCGACACGTCCACGGCAACCGTTCCGGGCATGGGCCAGACGATCTCGTCGCTTCGTGGCAACCGGATGCATCTCATCCAGTTTGTTGGCCCGATCAAACCCGAGTGGCGTGACGCGCTCCGGCGGACCGGTGCCCGGATTGTCAGTTACATCCCCCAGAACACCTACCTCATCTACGGGGACGGCCCGGCCCTGGCCAACGTACAGAGCCTGGCCGGTTCCGCGAGCTTCGTGCAATGGCATGGCGATTATCTCGACGATTACAAGATTCATCCGGCGGCCCGGCTCGTCGATGCCCAGGGCCACCCCCGACAGCTCGCCACGGATTTGTTTGCGATCCAGCTCGTGGAAGACGCCGATGCCAACCCCGCCACGCTGGCCCTGATTGACCGCCTCAAGTTGGAACCGGTCCGCCGCCAGTATCACATGCTGCATTATGTGAATGTGTTCGTCCGCCTTCGTCCGCAGGATTTGCCAACCCTCGCCGCTCAACCGGACGTCGTTTCGATTCAGCCTTACGGGGAACCGAGGAAGCTGGACGAGCGGCAGGACCAGATCGTCGCCGGCAATCTCACCGGGCCCGCTCCGTCCGGACCCGGGTACCTCGCGTGGCTGACCAACGTCGTCGGATTTACGCAGGCCCAATTCGATCAATCCGGATTTGTCGTCGACATCAGCGACAGCGGTATCGACTACGGCACCACGACCCCCGGCCATTTTACGCTCTACGAGCTTGGCGATACCAACAAACCGAGCCGGGTTGTCTACAATCGGTTGGAGGGAAAGCCGAACCGGCACAGTACGATCCAGGGCTGCGACGGCCACGGCACCCTCAACGCCCACATCGTCTGCGCCTACAACGACCAACCCGCCGGTTTCCCGCAAACGGACAGTGCGGGGTACTATTACGACCTGGGGGTATGCCCGTTTGTCAGGGTCGGTGGCTCGGTAATTTTCGATCCGGCTGATCCCACCAACCCAAATTCCGCGGATCTGATGTCTCAGGCCTACAACGACGGCGCCCGAATCAGCAACAACAGTTGGGGAGACACTGATACGGATGGCGCGTACAATTCCGATTCGCAAACGTACGATGCCCTGGTCCGCGACGCACAGCCGGCCGGTTCGACGTTCGCTGCCGACGGCAACCAGGAGATGGTGATCGTGTTTGCGTCCGGCAACGATGGCCCCGATTCGTCAACCGTCAGCCCGCCGGGCACGGCCAAGAATGTCATCGACGTCGGGGGCACAGAAAATGTGCGCTCCATGTCCACCGAAAACAGAGGCAATAACTCGTTGGGGTTTGACGGTTGCGACTCCCCCGATTCCCAAGCCGACAATGCGAACGACGTCCTCTCCTTCTCCAGCCGCGGCCCGTGTTCTGACGGTCGTATCAAGCCGGATCTCGTGGCCCCGGCCGTCCACATCACCGGAGGAGCGCCCCAGAATTTTCCGCCGCCGTCTCCCAGTGGCACGGGATCAGCCCTGCCCTGCTTCCTGACGATCAGTCCGGATGAGATCGGCATTTGCGGCGTGCCGGGCAGCGGTACGGTCGGCGCCAGCAATTTTTTCCCCGTTGGCCAGGAGTTTTTTACGGAATCCACCGGGACGAGCCACTCCACGCCTGTGGTCTCGGGCGCCTGCGCCCTGTTGCGGCAATACTTCATAAATCAATCGCTGTCGCCACCCAGCCCCGCCATGACCAAGGCGTATCTGATGAACTCGGCCCGGTACCTTACCGGCTCGGGTGCCAACGACACATTGTGGTCGAACAGCCAGGGCATGGGCGAGTTGGATCTCGGGATGGCGTTCGACGGCGTGCCGCGCATCTTGCAAGACGAACTGGCTACCAACCTGTTCACCGAGACCGGGCAAACGAGGACGTACTTGGGGACCATCACCGACCCGACCAAGCCGTTCCGGGTCACCCTGGCCTGGACCGATCCCCCCGGCAGCACGACGGGTGCGGCCCTCGACAACGATCTCGATTTGACCGTAACGGTTGGCTGCAATACCTATCTAGGCAACGTGTTCAAGGGCGACCACTCCATTGTCGGTGGGTCCGCCGACCACCTGAACAACGTCGAAAGCGTCTTCCTGCCCGCTGGCACGACCGGTGATTTCATCGTTACCGTCACCGCCGACAACATTAACTCCGACGCCCTGGGCAACGGGGATACAGTGGATCAGGATTTCGCCCTGGTCGTCTACAACGCCCAGTCCATCACCAATCAGCCCAACGAGTGCACCTTCACACTGAGCTCAACCAACGTCACTCTCAGCGCCCAAGGCGCCAAATCCAGGAGCCTGAGCGTAAAGCCCTGCAACGCGGCCTGCTCCTGGACCGCGGTCAGCAACGATCCGTTCATCACGATCATCTCGGGTACCAACGGCGTCGGCACCGGCACGGTCCGTTACACCGTCCCCGGCAATACCAACACGATCCCCTTAACCGGCACGATGACCATTGCGGGGCAGACATTCACGGTCAACCAGGCCACCGGTGGGTGCACCTACGCGTTGAGCCCGGCGACCGCTAAATTCAAAGCCGCCGGTGGCTCCAAGACCGTCAAAGTGAAGGCGCGGTTCCCCGACTGCGCCTGGACTGCGGTCAGCAACGATCCGTTGATCACGATCACGTCGGGATCCAACGGCGTTGGTAATGGTGTTGTGGTCTACACCATCACCACCAACACAACCGCCGTCGTCCACACTGGTATGATGACCATCGCCGGTGAACCCTACAGGGTAACGGAGTCCGCCGGGCTCTAACCGGCGCGACACTTACCACTCCTGCTCGACCCGCATGACCCATTGCGGGCGCATGTTGTGGACGGCCAGGAACGCGACGACGGTATCCTTGTCGGGCGCCTCGAACTCGCACAGCAGTTTTCCCTCGAGCGAATCGGAAGCGCAGCGGATGGTCTTGACAGTCTCGTCGCGTTTCAATTCGGCGATGAGCGCCTGCAACGCCTGACGCGTCAGGCACGCAATCGTGTGCTGACTGATATATCGCGGCATGAGGCTTGTTATCGCGGGCCGCGCCGTGGGGCGCAACGCTTTTTTCGTTGGATTGCCTCGAAACGGATTCAGCGATAAGATGCCGGCTGGAGGACAGCATGAAAGATTTTTTCATCGGGCTGATCGTGGGGGCGTTCCTGACGGCGGGCACGGGCTGGTATTTCGTCGTCGCCCGGAAAGACCCGCGCGTGACGCACGCCTGGGACGCCGTCAACGCCAAGCTCACCGCCTGGCACCTGGGCAGCGACGAAATCAGTGCCGAACTCAGCCGCACCGGCCGGGTGCTGCGTCGTCAGGCAACCGACTTTGGCGCGGCCATGGCGAGCGCGTCGTCGGACGCAGCGATCACGGCGAAGATCAAGGCCAAGTACGCGCTCGACCGCGATCTTTCCGTCTTCAGCATTTCGGTCAACACCACCGATGGCCGCGTCACGTTGGCGGGTGACGTCTCGTCGCACCAGCAAATCGGGAGAGCCATGCTCGTCGCGCTCGAGACGGATGGCGTGCGCGAGGTGAATTCGACGTTACAGGTGAAAAAGGCCGGTCATGGATAAGAAGGAAATCGCGGGGATTTTTGAGGAGATCGGCGCGCTGCTGGAACTGCGGGGCGATAACCCGTTCCGCGTCCGCGCCTACTACAACGCGGCGCGCATGGTGGACGGCCTGCAGGAAGACCTCGGCACGCTGATCAAGGAGGAACGCCTCACCGATATCAAGGGGATCGGCAAAGATCTCGCGGCCAAGATCACCGAGTTGTACACGACGGGGAAACTGGCGTTTTACGATGAATTGAAGTCCACGATGCCGCAGGGGCTGCTGGAAATGCTGAAGATCCCCGGGTTCGGCCCGAAACGTGCGAAGATCGTCTACGACAAACTCAAGGTTGATTCCATCGAGAAGCTCGAAGCGGCGTGCCGGGCGGGCAAGATCGCTGCGCTGGACGGGTTCGGTGAGAAATCGCAGCAGAAAATCCTCGAAGGCATCGCGCTCGTGCGGCAGTTCAGCGGTCGCCATCACTACGACACGGCGTATGCAGCGGCGACGCCGATCATCGGGGCGCTCCGGTCGCACGATGGCGTGATTCGGTGCAGCATCGCGGGCAGCCTGCGCCGGTGCCGCGAGACGATTGGCGACATCGATTTTCTTGTCAGCGCCAAACCGAAGGATGCGCAGCAAATCATTGATGATTTCGTGACGATTCCCGGCATCCTCACGGTCACCGCCAAAGGCGAGACGAAAGCCAGCGTGGTGTTGAAGGGCGGCATCCAGGCCGATCTGCGTGTCGTCACCGACGATCAATATGCGTTCGCGCTCAATTATTTTACGGGCAGCAAAGAGCACAATGTCGCGCTCCGCGCCCGCGCGTTGAAACTGAAGAAGCTGTCACTCAACGAATACGGTTTCTCGCCCGTTTCCGAGAAGGAAAAGAGTGCGAAAGAACTCGGCAGTTCGATCAAGTGCAAGACCGAAGAGGATTTGTACGAGGCGCTCGGGCTGGATTATGTCGAGCCCGAGATGCGCGAGGACATGGGCGAGATCGAGGCGGCGGAGAATCACACGCTGCCAAGGCTGGTCAAACTGGAGAACCTCCGCGGCACGTTTCACTGTCACTCGACGTGGAGCGACGGCATCGAGACCGTCGAGGCCATGGCGCAGGCGGCATTTGATCTGGGTCTGGAGTATTTCGGCATCGCCGATCACAGCAAATCCGAGCGCCAGGCGAACGGTCTCGACGAAAAGCGGGTTCGCCAGCAGGCCGAGGAAGTAAAGAAGCTGAATGCAAAGTTCGCCAAGGAGGGTTTCCGTATTTTCTTCGGCACCGAGTGCGACATTCTCCCCGATGGCTCGCTCGATTTCGACGACAAGACGCTGGCGCTGTTCGATTACGTCGTCGCCAGCGTGCATCAGGGGTTCAACATGGATGCCGAGAAAATGACCCGGCGCATTTGCAAGGCGCTGGCTCATCCGAAAGTCACGATGCTCGGGCATCCGACGGGCCGGTTGCTGCTCGAACGCGAGGGTTATGCGGTCAACATGCCCGAGGTCATCGCCGCCGCCGCCAAATACAACAAGATCATCGAGATCAACGCCCACCCGTACCGGCTCGACATGGATTGGCGGCTGTGGAAACACGCCAAGGAACTCGGCGTCAAGTGCTCCATCAATCCCGATGCCCACAACATCCCCGACCTGCAGTATCTGGCGGTCGGCGTCGGCATTGCCCGCAAAGGCTGGCTCGAAAAGAAGGATGTCATCAATTGCCTGCCGCTCAAGGACGTGGAGAAGGCATTGAAGCGGTAGCGGGATTTCGTGTCGATTAGATGGCGAAGCTCGGGGCCGGTCTTTTTCGCCTTCCGCAGTTGCCAAGTCGCGCATTCGCTGGCATCTTAGAAATGGCGTGGCAATGGATTCAGACCTCAAACCGTTTCTCGATTCGTGGCCGTATGATCCGGACGATTGCGTCCGCGTGGCCACTTTGGCCAACGGCCGGGAAGTCTTGCAGGTGCGCCTGCCGCTGGGCATCGAGCAGTATGACCTCGACGGACGCCCGGACGGTTCCCGTCCCCACAACGCCGAGTCGGTGCTGGACCACTACCTGGCCCGGCTCGGGGAGGCGAAGGAGGCCGGCGCGGAGGCCGGGTTCCGCTTGGATCCCGACGAGTGCGTCGAGTTGTTCAACGAAGGCGTGCTGTACTATTACCGGTACCTGCATCTGTTCCAACTCAAGGACTGGCCTCGCACGGTCCGTGACACAGTGCGCAACTTGAAGCTCTTTGATTTCGTCCGCCGTTACGCCAAGCGGAGCGAAGACCGTCAGTATCTCGAACAATGGCGGCCCTATGTCCTGCGCATCAATGCTGTCGCCGCAGCGATGGTGGCGATGGAGGAGAACAACCATCATCGGGCGCTGGCGATCGTCCACGCTGCCGCGGAGGCCATCGAGGCGTTGCCGGACATCGAGGAAGACACGTTCCGGTTCGAGCGGCGCCGGTCGATGGAAGCGCTGCACGAGCTCGCCGAGGAAATCCAGAAGAGCAAACCCCTGTCCGAGTTGGAGCAACTGGAAAACCAGCTTCTGGAGGCCGTCACCACCGAGCGCTACGAACGCGCCGCGGAACTTCGCGACCGCATCCGGTCGCTGCGCGGAGCGGAAAAACGCCGATAGGGCGCTTTCCTCGATCGTCTGTCTCCCGCCAAGGCGTGAAGAGCAAACCGCTGCCGGGACAGTTGGCGGGGTTCTTTTTTGGCCGGGGAGTCAGGCGGAGGAGGAATGGCGAGGCCCATAACAGCCTTGCCGAGGGGCGCGAATTTCGGCTATAAGGCGGTGAATGAGTACGCGCAGTATCGCGCTGGCCAATCAAAAGGGGGGCGTTGGCAAGACCACCACAGCCGTCAGCCTCGCGGCGTGTCTTGCGGAACGGGGGAAACGGACGTTGTTGCTCGATCTCGATCCGCAAGCGAACGCGACGAGCGCACTGGGGTTGGAGAAACTTTCCGGTGGGAGCGTGTACAAGGCCCTGCTCGGCGGCGCCTCACTGACCGAGTCGATTCGCCCGGGCGGTCACGAGAACCTGGACATCATCCCCAGTGAAGTCGATCTGGCCGTGGCGGAGGTGGACGTGGCGCGGGCGGAGAATTATTTGCAGCGGTTGCAGTTTGCCCTGACGCCGATCCAGGGCGCGGACCGTTACGATTTCATTATTGTGGATTGTCCGCCCTCGCTGGGGATTTTGACCATGAACGCGCTGGCGGCGGTGGACAGCGTGGTCGTGCCGATGCAGGCCGAGTATTTTGCGCTGGAAGGCCTGGCGGTGATCATGCGGGTGCTGCAGCAAATTCGCGACAGCGGCGCCAACCCGTCGTTGGAAGTGCAGGGGATCGTGTTGACGATGTACGACGGACGCACGAACCTGGCGCAACAGGTGGCGGCGGAAGTGCGCAAACATTTTGCGGGCAAGGTGTACAAGACGGTGATTCCGCGCACCGTGCGGCTGGCGGAAGCGCCCAGTTTCGGCAAGCCGATCACCACGTATGATTCGGGCTCGTATGCGGCGCAGTGCTACCGTTCGTTGACGGACGAGCTGCTGGCGCAACCGTGGCCGTCACCCGCGGGTCCGGCATCGGAGCAAGCGCCGGCCGGGGTGGAAACGCCGGTGCCGACGGCAGGCTGACCCCGATGTCGGAATCGGAGCAAAGACCGCCCACGCGGTGGTCAATCCAAGGCACGGGTTGTATCGTCCACCATCCGAACTTCCACCTGGTAGAGCTCGTGCTCGGAAGTGCCGTGAGCGATGGCCATGCGCATTTTATCGGTGGTCCGTCTGAGCCAGGTACCGGGGATGGCGGACGGTTGCCAGGCATCGGCCCAGGCCGAGTCACCCTTGTTGTTTTCCAAGAAGGCGTCGACGACGGACGGCGCCAGCGGCAGGGGATGACGGAATTTATCGCCGCTCTTGTCGGTTTCCCAAACGGCCCCGGAATTGATGATTTCGCGGGCCGAGCGGGCGGCGAAGTCGACACCGTTGTATTTCTCGCCGGCGGCGCCGATGTAAACGACGATGGGCAAGCCATCCTTCGCGAACGTGTAGCGGCTGCGAGTTTCCACGAGGTCCATACCGAAGCCGATCTCGTCGTAGTTCGTTCCCGTCCACGCGATCAGGCTGGTATTGGTGCCATAGCTTTCCTTGAGCTCGGTGTAGTAGCCCTTTTGCGCGGGGATGTCGCCGGTGGTCAACTGCACGAGCGTGGGCTTGCCATAGCGCTGGGTCAGGGCATCCTGGGAGTCACCCAACCACGCGTTGGCGGTGGCGGCAGCCCCGATCCACGCGGCAACGGTCAAAGCAACGAACATGGGCTTCATTTGTCCTCCTGCATCACTCACAATGTACTGAAAATGGGCGTCCGCACAAGTGGACGGAATGGCCCGTCGTTGCTCTCGCGGCGCCCGGAGCGAAGGCTGGTACGCCCGGCGGGAGTTGAACCCACAACCTTTGGCTCCGGAGGCCAACGCTCTATCCAATTGAGCTACGGGCGCACAATGACCTGCGTAAATCGGCGATGCGCTGCTGCAGACGCCGATTCACAAGTTCACCTATACCAGCGGAGAAACCGCGTGGCAAGCCGCCATTGCGAATGAGATTCGCAACAGCCAGAAGTAGCCAGGAAATTTCAAATTAAGACGCCACCAACCGCTGGTTCAGCCCGTAATTTGGTGGCGCTGAGAGAAGGATGGTCGGATTTTTCCAAGAAACCAACGCCGGGTTTTCGCCGTCCTTGCCGCCGGCAGGGATTATGTTGGTGTGGTCGGTATTCCAGGGAAGCTCGTCATCCGCCCGCCTTGACCGCTTTCCCCGAGATGCCTGTGATCATGCAGCTTTCGTGAAATTTGTTCGGTAACTGGTCGTGACGAATCAAGAATCGGACAACAGGAGCGGCCACAGCGGAAAGGAGTTTACGTTTCGTTGGAGAAAACGGGCGGCGCCGCACCCACAAGCCAATCATCTGAGCGAGACTGGTATCCCAGCCACCCAGGGCCCGCAGCGTGATCTTCTCGAAACCGGCAGATGACAACAGCCGTTGAAGCGCGAACGGCGTGTAACGGTATTCGTCATGCGGCACGTCATGCAGCGGCCACAGAAATGGGACCGTAAAAAAGAGAAGGCCATTCGGCTTGAGCACTCGCAGAATCTCACGCATCACCTCTTTGGGTTCCGGGCAGTGTTCAAACACTTCCGTCGCCATGGCGCAGTCGATGGAAGCATCCGCAAGAGGTATTTTGCGGCCATCCCATTCGACGTCGGGCTTCTGATAAATGTTGCCCTTCAAATCCAGGCCGATGTAGTTGATCGCGTGGCTTGGCGGAGCCAGCACGAGACTCTTATACGGCATTTTGCCGCAGCCGACATCCAGGACTGTGCCATGGAAATTCGGCAGTTGATCGCACAATGCACCCAAAATCGCCCGTCGGACGGAATAGCGATCGAGTGTCGAGGGTGAACAACGCGGATCGAGGAACCCGGTTTCGTCAGTCATTAACGACAATACTAGCGACCATCACATGTGGACACAAGGAGCTTCGGTCGAAACGCGGAATCCCGGGAGAACCTGCACGCGCTGTCCGGCACCCGACATCTCGTGTACCACCAACACTGTTGAGTGACGCCTGGGTGCTAGACACGCCGAAGCGGCCCAGGAATAGACAAGCCAAGCGCCCCACATCGGCGTCTATGCGAGCGCGAGGGGCAGCGCCACTTTGAAGATCGTTCCTTGCTCGGCGGAGCTAACGAAAGAAACTTTCCCCTTTAGATAACGTTCGCACAGCAACTTGATGCTGTAAGTCCCAATGCCGCGTCCATTGCCCTTGGTCGAGAATGAGCGATTGAATACCTGGAGTTGCACTTCGGGAGGCATGACCTGAAAGTTCTGCACCCAGAAGCTGACTTGCGTGTCGCGGTCGCGGTCACACCCTACGAGGACGCGCTCGCCCGAGGGAGAAGCCTCCAGAGCGTTCTTTAGCATGTTCCCCACAATCCGCGTCAGTTGCGTTTTGTCCGTGCTGAACCGCACATTCGGGGATGACGGGACGATCTGAATCGTTCTGTCGCGGGCAATCTCCAGGCCTCGATACAGGGCAACAACATCGTGCAAAACAGAAAGGGAAAACATCGAGGTTGGATGGATTGGCAAATCGCCGCTCTCGGCCGACAGTAATTCTTTGTGGCCATTGACCTCGTTGGTCATGATCTGGACGCCCAGATCGAGCTTCTTGATAAGGGTGGCATCTTCGAGCGAGCCGCTCACCGTAGCCAGATCCGCCACGCCGCGCAGTACCATGAGGGCGTTCGAAATATCATGAAGGAAGGTACGCTCCAGCACCTGCAACCTTTTTTCATGGCTAATATCCGTGACGACAAAAATGACACACGGCTCGTCCTCGATCATATATGGGGTGGAAACCACGCGCAGATCCAGCGCATCCCCTCCGGGATTGCGCAGCATGTGGCACTCTTCAAATGCCTTCTTTCCCCGAAGCCCCGAGAGAATCGCCCTCACGGCTCCGCACTGACCGCAGAACCGTGTCGTTCCGCACCCTCCGGGCATCTCAGCGCAGTGCTGGCAATTCAAAGCCTCGCCGGGCCGCAGTCCGTAGATGGCTGTCCGGTCTTCGAGGTGGAAGGCATCTTCCAGGGCTTTGTTGGCATAAATGATTTGCCGATGCTGGTTCAGGATGACCACAATGTCGGCAACCGCGTCATATAGCTCGTTCAACCGCGGAATGCGGGAAACAGTCGCGATCTGGCGTTGGAGTTCCTCGCTGTCGGCACGCGCTGCCGGCGCAAACTCCGTGGGAGGCTGGGCGATTAGCGTTTCCATGGCGAGTTCTGTTGTTAAAGCATAACTCATGCCCCGATTACGGTGAATCTCTGTGGTTAAAGACTCGATTGGTCGCGCTACTTTCCCGCGCCGGCGGCCGCGCTGATTTGTTCGCGGCGGAGTTGCTCGAACCCGAAATCGAACAGGGCGGTGGCGTCAGCCCATTTGTTCGCGCTATGCAACAGGATCAGATGCAATTCGTGGCCATCGCGGGTGGCCGACGCGGCAAAGGTGTGTCGGGAACGGAGCGTCCAGCCCGTCTTGGCCGGTCCCATGCCGGGATATACGCCGAGGAGTTTGTTGTGGTTTTTCAGCGTTTGCGGTCCGGCGGCGGTCTGGAGGGTGAGGCTGGGTGTGCGACAAATCTCGCGCAGTTCCGGCACGGCCATGGCGGCCTGGAATATTTTTAACAGGTCGCGGGCGGTCGTCACCTGGCCGGGTACGGGCAGACCGTTCGGGTTTTTGAACAAGCTGTCGGCGCACCCCAGTTCGCGGGCGCGAGCGTTCATGAGCGCCACAAAGTTGTCCACCGAGCCGCCGGTATGCCGCGCCAGCGCCAGCGCGGAATCGTTGTCCGAGCCGATGAGCAAGGATAGCACGAGGGTCCTGACGGGGACGGTCTCGCCGGTTTGCAACGGAATGCGGCTCGGTTCGACCAGCGTGTCGGCCTCCGCGACGACGACTTCGCCCCTGAGTTGCGTCCGCTCGTAGACCAGCAGCGCGGTCAGCAACTTGACGGTGCTCGCCGGCGGGAGGCGTTCGGTGGTATTCCGGCTGAACAAAACCCTGCCGCTCGCGGCCTCCACCAGCAACGCGCTGCGGGCCTGGACTTTTTCATTGAGCAACGCCAGGGTCTCGCTACGGGTTGCGGCCCCGGCCCGCGGTACTTGCAGAAACAGCAGCGCGCCCAGCACGACGCCGCGCAGCCCGCCGCCGATGGCGGAGCGCGACGCGAAAAGATTCCGGACCGCGAAGATCGCCATCAGGACTCCGCGTCCCCAAACGGATGGATCATGCTGCCACCCGTTGCGCCCTGAACAATCTTGTGGTTTTCCATCGTGGTCACCTGGGCGGATGGTACCGCAGGAGCGATGTGTTGCAAGCTCGTCGTTCATTTTTGCCCGAGCCGCGCGCGCAAATCCTTCCGAAATTGGCAGGCTGAATGCTTGTTTTGGGAGCGTGATTTCCAGCAATTGCCCTCAAAAAGAGTGCATTCTTGCCATCGACGACGAGGAAGGTTTTCTGAGCATGCTCAAGTCGGCGTTGGAAAGCTACGGCTTCGTGGTGCATACGGCCTCGCGTCCGAAGGAGGCCATTAAATTCTATCAGGAACGCGGCCGAGACATCAGCATTGTGTTGCTGGACTACCTGCTGCCCGGAATGTCCGGCGACTCGGTGTTCGAGGAACTGCAACGTCTCAATCCGGATGTTCGGGTGGTTTTGTTGACCGGCTGTGAAGAATCCGTCGCCGACCGGATGCGCCGGAAGGGTCTGCGGGGCTACCTGCAGAAACCATTCGACCTGCCGGACCTTGCCCAGAAAGTCCGGGACGTGATCCATGCCCCCGTACTGGCCGGCTCGGCGTCACCATCGCCTGTGTGAGCGATCGCTCGACGGCGGCGGAGAAATTGCTTGCCTCCCCATTGGCCCCCGCCCATTCTAGCGGGGCATGAAACGCGTCGACGGTCGCCGCCCGAACCAGCTTCGTCCTGTCAAAATCCATCCCCACTATGTCAAGCAGCCGGCGGGATCGGCGTTGATCGAGATGGGGGACACGCGCGTGGTGTGCGCCGCGTCGATCGAGGACGGTGTGCCGCGGTGGATGCGCGAGCAGCGCGTGACCGGGGGCTGGATCACCGCCGAGTATTCGATGCTGCCCTATGCCACCGCGCCGCGCAAACCACGGGAAGTGACGCGTGGCCGCGTCGAGGGACGCACGCAGGAGATCCAACGGCTCGTCGGACGCGCGTTGCGATCGGTCACCGACATCGAAAAGCTGGGCGAGCGGACGATCTGGATTGATTGCGACGTGCTGCAAGCGGATGGCGGGACGCGGACGGCGTCCATCACCGGCGCGTATGTGGCGGTGATGCTGGCGATGAACAAACTTCAAAGCGACGGCGTTCTCAAGGAATGCCCCATCAAATCCGGCGTGGCGGCGGTCAGCGTGGGGCTGCTCGATGGCGTCCCGTTACTGGATTTGTGCTACGAAGAGGACGCGAAGGCGGCGGTGGACATGAACGTGGTGATGACCGACGAAGGCAATTTCGTCGAGGTCCAGGGAACCGGCGAGGACGCGCCGTTTACGCAACGGCAGATGATGGCGATGCTGAAGCTGGCGCGGGAGGGCGTGGCGGAATTGATGGCGATCCAGGAGAAAGCGTTACAGGGGTAGGCGGAGCGAACATTTGCCCCCTCACCTTAATCCTTTGCCGCAAACGACAGCGGCGTCTCGCGGACTCGGCTCCCCCCGGGGGGAGAGGAAAAAGCTTACTGCTGATGGCGATCCAGGAGAAAGCGTTGCAGTGAAAAACGAGAGGCGCACGAGTGTGCGCCTCGGCGGATTTGTTTGGAAGTCGTGGTTCAGCCGATGTACGACGCGAGTTTCTTCTCGAGGTCTTTTTTGCCGGCCATGCCGACGATGGTCTCTTTGACCTGGCCGCCCTTGAACAGCAGCAGCGTGGGGATCGCCCGGATACCGAACCGCGTGGCCAACTCCTGATTGTCGTCCACATTGACCTTGGCGATCTTGACCTTGCCGATTTTTTCCTCGGCGATTTCGTCGAGCAACGGCGCGATCATTTTGCACGGGCCGCACCATTCCGCCCAGAAATCGACGAGCACGGGCGTGGCCGATTTATCGACCTCCTGCTCGAAATTGCCTGCCGAAAGCGTCACAACATGCGGATTTGCCATGGAATTTCTCCAATATCTTTCCGAACCTAGGATGCAGAACCGGGGGTGTCCGATTCGGCCGAATCAACCGAAAGCGATATAGGCCAGGTACCCGGCCACCGCGAGCGACAGGACAATGGCCACGATGGACAGAGCCGCTTCGACGCCACTGGGCGCACCGGCGCCGACGGAGACAGGCCTGACAGGCTTGACAGCTTTACCGGCCGGACCAGCACCGGGTGTAGCGGCGGCGGCTTCGGGAGCCGGAGGAGCGCCGTCTTCGCGCTGCAATTTGATCGTCGGACGAGGGGAATCCGCCGTGATCGGTTTGGCGGCAACGACCTGGACGCGCGAGGTGTCCTTCTTCGGCTTGGGCGCCTCGGTCGGACGGCTCATGACGGCGGTTTCCTTCTTGGCTTCCTCCTCGGGATTGGCGGGAGCACCCGGGGCTTTGGGCTTGGCGATGGGCGGCGGGGCACCGGTGCTCGGGCCGCCGCGACCGGTCAAGCCGGGGGGCAAATTGATGCGAACGGTGTCTTTTTTCGACTCTTCTTCGGGTCGTTTTTGCTCAGGATGCTCGTCAGCCATGGGATTAAGTCCTCCGACAACGTGGGTAAACATACGCGCCCGGTTACGGGGCTGTCAACCGGTTTCTCCTTGGGGGGCGGTGGGAGGCGCTGAAAGCGCCCTTGCTGCGTAGAGGTCATCCACCAAAATGGCGAGCGGGCCTACTTCGCCGGGGCAAGTCACCTAGTTACGCTCGCCACAATCGCAATCTCTTCTTCGGTCAGGCCGTAGAGATCATAGACGAGGCGGTCGATGGCTTGGTCGGTGTCGGCGATTTCTTGTTCGAGGGCGGCGAGGTCGGACGTGCCAACTTCTTTCGCGACAGACTTCATCAGGTCACGGATGGCACGAAGGTTGTCGGCGGCGCTCATGTGGAAGAACGCCAGCGGTTGGAGAGCGTTGACGATCAAATCATAAATCGGCTGCGGCGCCTTGCCGGTCGTCCAAGTCTTCTTGCGGGCGTTGGTTTCCAAGAAACTTCGCCACGAGGCATAGACAAACTGCTGCAACGCCGGGTTGGTAAAGGTCAGCCGCACAATCGGCTGAATTACCGGCGAAGCGTCCTTGGTATCGGATGCTTCGGCGGTAATGATGATGTGCTTCTTTCCGGACTGGACCAAAATCTCACGCACGAACCCCTTGCGCCGCAGGTCGTCAATCAGGACTTCCGCCGTTACCGCTGCCTTGTAATCCTTTTGCAGATAGTGGGCGAGAGCACAGTCCGTGCGGTGGCTGTGCGCCACCTCCGCAATCAATTTCCGTGGAAGTTGCAGCCGCCGGCGATGCGCCGACTGGAGTGTGTCCGCCATCTTTACGACCTGCGCCGCCGCCGACTTCTCGGCCTTCGTCGTCGCCAATTTTATCGGGATCTGGCTAAGGAACTGACGGTTGGCGGAGAAGAAACCACTGTGGAATGGCGCACTGACTGACGGGAAGTACCAGCGGATTAGTTTCGAGTTCAATAGGGCGAGCAAGTATCGTAGCCCAATCTTCTCGAGGTCCGGCTTCAAGGTCACCCCACCGACGTCTACGTTGTCGAGGAAGTGCTCCCCGTCTTTATCGTAGGCGGCATGCAGCTTATCCACTAGGCGCGGCACGCAGAGCTTCGGGAGGGACTGGCGTGCCATGTTTTTCAAGTAAAGGTAGCCGTACCACTTTGAACCCTTTGCTTTGCCATTCTCCCTGTCTTCAAGTCGCTTCTTGTGGTCGAGAAAGTAGGCGGCGGTCTTCGGGAAACGCTTCAATATCACGTCGAAGTCGAGCAACCGGACCTTCCCGCCCGCTACCACATAGGGAAAAATGACGATCTGCCGCTCGGTCAGTGTCCCATAAGCTGTGACGTCCTCTCCGCTGACCAACGGGTGACACAGCGCTCGCTCAAGCGTCACGTCCTTGCCGGAGGCTCGTGAGTACAACCGTAACGTATCACGCTTTTCCTCGATCACGTTCAGGATGAACACATCATCAGCACTTGTCTGCAAGCCCACGAATATGTCGGCCACGTCGCCAAGCTTCTGTGGCTCTTTGCCGAGCTTCTCAAAGAGTGTTGCCCCGGCAGCGCCGATGAAATTCCACGGAGATGCACCGCTGATCGTGATCTCGCGTTCTGCACTCTTTCCGGTCTCACGCCATGCCGCAAGGTCATGCGCCGCAATGAACAGGCACTTCTCGTTACGAGCCTTGCTCAAAAACAGCAGACATGTGTAGATCGTAACCTGTGTGAAGACTTGTTCGTCACCGAAATGAACTATTTGATGGACATGTTGGCCATCCACAAGAAGTTTGCGAAGAGGCTTGCCATATTCGGACTGACAGAATTTGTGCGGGACGATAAACCCAAACTCACCGGCAGGCGCCAGTAGATATAAACCTCGTTCAACGAAGCAAACATATATATCAAAATTGCCAGCGGTGGCAGACTTGTAGTTGCTTTTTAGAAATTCGACCGTTTCCGGCTTGCTGCCTTGCATCATCTGGAGACGCTCGAACGGCGGGTTGCCGATGACGCAATCGAAGCCGCCGCGCTGCATGATGTCTGGAAATTCGGTTTTCCAATTGAACGCGGCGTCGCCGGCGACGGCCGGGTCGTCGATGAGCGAATTACCGCGTTTCAGATTATTGGAGAGCGTGGGCAGCAGATTCAGCGGTTTCTCGCCGTTTCTGCGGACGCGCAGGATTTCGCGGATCACATCACGCTCGGCAATCATCAGGCGTATCCAGAGGTTGAGCTTGGCGACTTCGACGGCCTGCTCGTCGAGGTCGACGCCGAAGATATTTTCGCTGGCGACGTGGATGCCGATGTGATCGACGGTTTCGGCGATCTCCTGCGGGGCGTCGAACAACATGAGGGTGGCGCGACCGCGTTCCTGCTTCTGTTTGCGGCACTCGGCGTTGTAGTCGGCGTAGGCTTGGGCGATGGTGTCGAAAGCGCGGAGCAGGAAGGAGCCGGAACCCATGGCGGCGTCGAGGACCTTGATGTGCTGGAGTTCGCGGATTTTGGTCAGAGCCGGCTTGTAGTTCTTGTAAGCGACAAGGGCGAGCGCCTCGGTCAGAATGGGCCTGACCTTCTCGCCGACGGTGTGGTCGACGATGTAATCGACGATGTAGCGGGGCGTGTAGTAAATGCCCTCTTTTTTGCGGAGTTCGTCGGTATCTTCAATGGTGATGCGGCCGCCCGCGCGGTCGAGCTTGTGAGCGAGGAAGCGTTCGTACACCGCGCCCATGATATCGGTGGACATGCGGGAGAAATCGTAGCCGTACAAATCCTTGTAGGAGGCGAGCAGCTCCCCCTGTCCCTGGTCGATGCCGCATTGGCCGGCCACGTCGGGCGTGAGGGGCTCGTGGCCGATGACAACCGCGAGCGCGATGTTGTCGATGGCGAGTTGATCGCAGAGTTGCGGACGGATGAACAGTTCCGTGTTGAAGTCGCGCTTGATCTCGGCAAAGAGCGACTCTTTGAGCACTTCGGCGAACGGCTTGGTGGCTGGCGGCGGATAGAGTTCCTCGTAATGGGCGAAAGCGCGGGCGAGTCTATTGTATTCGATGAGGCGGTTGGTTTCGAGCATGCGGCAGAAGATGAACCGGTCGAGCAACTGCTGGCTGGCCTTGGTGAGGTCCGGGAGCGAGATATTGGGGTTGCGGAGAGCAAAGCCGTTGGCGATGATGAGCCGCCAGCGTTTGAGGTCGGCGAGAAAGCGTTTGTCGAGGTCGGCTTTTTGTTCCTGGTCGTAGAGCTCGTCGATACGGTTGGCTTCGAGATTCTCGAGGGCCAGTAATTCCCAAAGTTTTTCACGGCGGGCGATCAGTTCGTCCAGACGGAACACGAATGAGGGGGTCTTCTCGTTGACGCGGATGAAATGGAACTGGGCGAAGTTGGTGAGGACGATCCAATTGACCGGGTGCTCCATCTGCGCCTGCTCAGGGCTGATGCGGTAATTGCGGATGTAGCTGGTGACCTGTTGTTGGTGCGCTTCAAAGAGGTTGGTGGAGCGGTCGAGGAGGCTCTTGGCTTCGAGAAACATCAGCGGCCGGCGGTGCTTCAGGAGATAATCGACCTGATCGCCGAGGATGTGGAATTCCTTGTCGTAGCAGTCGCGGGTGTATCCGAGGGACTCGAGGAGCGGCTCGATCAGGTGTTGCTTCGTGGCTTCTTCAGGGTCGACCTCGCCAAAGCGCGCGGTGCGGTACTGCTTGGCTGCGGCGACGAGCGCGTCCAGTTTGGCGAAAAAGTCCTCCTTCATTAAGCAGGCAGTGTAGATACCGGGGGATTCCGCGACAAGCCCGAATGCTTGGGGGCAATCCGCCTGAGTTGGACAAGGCCCGCGGTAGGCGGGTCGGGCGAAGGGGATTTGAGATTTGAGATTGGGGATTGCGACCTGGGCACAACGCGGCGCGATACCCCGGCACGACGTGGGGCATCGCGCCCTACAATTTGAAGAGGGCGGACGTAGTCGCCGCTACAGCGTTTTCATTTCAGCCAGCTAATTTTGATTTCGCTTTCGACTTCCTTGAACTCGAGGTCGCCGGTCACAAGCTCGGCGTTGCGGGTCTTGGCGAGAGCGGCGGCGAAGGCGTCGGCGAGACTGAGTTTGAAGCGGGTTTTGAGGTCCGCCGCGATGTCGGCAAGGGTGCGATCGGCGGGATGAAATTCGATGGGCATAGCGATGAGTTCGCCGGCGACGACGCGCCACGCGGCTTCGCCGTCCTTGCGGCGGACGATGTACTGGACTTCGGCGTAGTTGACTTCGGTCATGTGGACGGGCTGTTCGCGGGCGCGCGCTTTTTCGAGGATGGCGGCGACTTTGTCGGTGCCGGGTTCGTCGCGAAGAAAGGTGAGCAGGGCGAAGCTATCGAGAACCGGTGATGCGGGCATACTTGGCGTCCTCCAACGTTTTTTCGTCGGCCTTGTGCTTCGCCCATTCTTCGGCAAATGATGGTTCACCGGGTTTGCGTTTGAGGATGCCGCGGAGGCGTCGGATGCTAGCGGCGGTGACGGGTTTGAGGAGGATGCCTTCTGGCGTGGCCTGGACGACGGCGCGGGTGCCGGCTTCGATGTCGAATTCCTTTCGGAGCCAGCGGGGAATGACCACCTGGCCCTTCACGGTGAAGCGGATGGTATCGGTTCTGTTGGTAGCCTTCATCAGGAATAATCCTACAACAAGTGGTTTGGTAAGTCAACAGCTAAATTGGTAGGAATTATCTTCGTATGACACACTGCGCGCCGGCTGGGGGATTGTCCGGCAATTGTTGGCGATTCTCGTCATGTGGAAGCGCGAAAGCCTCCACTCGGGCGGGCCTCGTCGGGAGGGTGCGGTTGAGGGGGGG